>LMVO01000023.1 GCA_002287215.1 Methanocorpusculum parvum | reverse complement strand
CTCACAGGAGGCGCTGGGGCGCCGACAGGATTTGCCCGAACGGTCCCGATGAAGGGACGAGCTGTTGGGTCGAGCGGGGTGAGCCGATAGGCTCGCCCTCAGCTGAGCAAGGCTTTGCCTTGCGATTAGACCCAACGAGCGAGAGTGAGGAGCAGCAAATCCGATTCTGGGAGCCCGAAGGGCGGGATTCGCGCCGATTCGCGGTTGGTTTTATTTTTTAAGGCAGAGGTTTCTCATGCATGTAATCGAATTAAAAAAAAGATTTTCACCCGAAGTATTCCTGCATCAATGCCTTATACGCGGTCTCCATCTTGGCGAGTCCGTTCTGCAAAAGGGCTTTCTGCTGTTCGATTACCGTGATACGGTCGGCAAATTCATTTTGGAGGGAGATAGGGGGGAACATAAACTCTAGTTTTGCTAGTTGCCCTTTACTTAAAATACCCTTTAATGACATATTAATTGTACTCTGAATATATAATTTTGAAAGAGTGAAGAGATAATAGAGATACCACGTGTTCTCTCCTTTTGGAATAATAGCATTAATTTGTTGATTAAATGCAACTCTTCTATTGGCTATAGAACAATTTCCAATACAACTTATACTCCCCGCGATACATGTCATCAATACAGAGTTACCTTCTACAAATCTACCTTTAGAGAGACCAAGCTCAGATAAATATTCCTTTGCTGGAGTTAGGGTTGAAAAAGGCGTGTTGATATTATCAGACTTAATCCACTCGATGTATGATCCATAATTTTCGGGTTCAGCTCTAGAGGGAGTGTTGCCAGTAACAATATTACATTTCTTTCCCAACGGAATTTTATCCCACCCCATCGGATTCTCCACCGGGTCGCCGAACATCTCGATGAAGAGGCTCTTCGCAAGCTCATCCATCAGCCGGATCTGCTCTTTGCGTTTTTTGATCAGCTCCGACGCTTTGTCGAGCACGTCGGCGATCCGCTTCTGCTCGTCAAGGGGCGGGAGAGGCAGTTGGAGGTTATCTAATGCTTTTCGATTTATATGTGGGATTGTCGCTCCGTTACATGTTTCCTGAAGATATGCAAATTTCCCTTGGAGATACAATCCAATGTATTCACTAACTAACGGTCTGTTAAATGAAATTTTTGCAAGAGTGCTTCCAATTACTCCAGACAACCCATAACCAATAGTTCCCGCATTTGCCCCATCCCAAGCTATGACAACATCGTCTGGAGTGATCTGGGTATATTTATCTGATGAAGCACACCATTTTATACAATTATCATCTCGTAAATCCCCTATTTGATGGAATCGGATTGTCCCTATAGACGGATCAATTTGTTCCACTTTAGTACCTTTAGTAATTTTTACAATATCTCCCAGCCTTACTCTCTCCCATTTACCTGTCATAATTCCCGTCACGTTACAGAATCCTCTTCAGCTCCGAGATCCCGTAGGAGATCTCCTCTTCGAGCACCTTCAGCTCCGACAAGATCTCCGAGGTCGACTGATACTCAACCTTCTCATAGATGACCTTCTTGTATTTATTGATCGAAAGATCATACGCATTCGCCGCGATCTCCGCCTTTGGGACAAAGAAACTCTTCTCCGTTCGTTCGCGTGTCTCCTCCTTCGCCAGATCATGGAACCGGGCAACGATATCCGGAATATCGTTTTCCTTCGTCTGACTCCTCTTATCATCAAGACTGAACCCGTCCGCCTCCATATCATAGAACCAGACCTTATCCGTACCCCCGTGATTCGTCTTCGTAAAAATCAGGATCGCCGTTGAAACTCCGGCATACGGCTTAAACACCCCGGACGGCATTGAGATGACCGCCTCCAGCCGGTTATTCTCAATGATCTCCTGCCGCACCGCCTTATGCGCCGTAGACGAACCAAACAACACCCCGTCAGGCACGATCGACGCACAGCGCCCCCCGATCTTCAGCATCCGCAAAAACAACGCCAGAAACAAAAGCTCCGTCTTCTTCGTCTTCGCAACACGCAAAAGATCCGCAGAAACGATATCATAATCCAGACTCCCCTTAAACGGCGGATTCGTCATAATCAGCGAATACTTATTCAAATCGGGATTCTGATCCGACAAAGAATCCCGATACCCGATTCTTGGATTCTCCACCCCGTGCGTCATCATATTCATCGCCCCGATACGAAGCATCGTCCGGTCCATATCAAAACCCGTAAACATTTCCTTATTGAAATGCGCAAGCTGCAACTTATCGTAAAAGATCTCCTTCAGATACTTCTCTTTGAGATAATCCACCGAAGACACCAGAAACCCGCCCGTCCCGCATGCCGGATCGCAGATCACCTCTCCCGGCTTTGGAGCCATCATCTCGACGATCATCCGGATAATATGACGCGGCGTTCTGAACTGACCATTCGTTCCTGCCGTTGAAATCTTCGAAAGAAGATACTCATACAGATCCCCGCGGGTATCATCCTTCGCATCAGATTTCACCATCGCAAAAATATCATCCAGCGCATCAATGACCTGGGACAACTTCTGCGGAGTCGGCACCTTGAAAATCGCGTCATCCATATACTTCGAATAGGCGCTGTTCTTATCCGCATGCAGCGTTTTGATAAACGGGAATACACCAAGCTGCATGATATCATACATCTTTGCAGCCGGAAAATCGCGGAACACCGACCACTTCAGCTGAGTTGCAGGAATCGGCTCCTCATCATTCTTAATCTCCCGCTTAATCTTAATCTCGCCCGCAAAAATACTGGAATACGGGACACTCAGCATCACCGACTCCTTCGATTTGATGTTGTCCATCTCATCCAGATCACGGATAAACATCAGATAGGTTATCTGTTCGATCACATCCAGGGGATTGGTCAATCCCCCCGTCCAGAATATATTCCAGAGAGCGTCGATTTTATTCTTCAGATCACCAGTTATCATTAGCAAAATATGGGTGAGCGGTGTTTATTAAGGCAATGAGTTGGATCGGGAGAATACAGCTCCTCCTCTTTCTTTCACACCCGTCCCTCCCGCACAAAAGCGATCAGCCTGACACCGCCGGCGGAGATCCCGACCCCGACATTGCTTAACAGAGAGACCCCGGCAATTCAGAAAATTCTGATTTTTCAGAAACATATAAATTATCAGAATGCCTACGTCGTGAGTGAAGAGTTCTCTATGACCCAAAAAAATACCGAAGATCCATCATCACAAAAAAATGATTCAGACTGCGGGTGCGGCGGTGAAACGGGCTGCCGGATCGAAGCAGTACTCAGCGTGGATGAACGCGGGCAGATGGTCCTGCCAAAAGACGTGCGGGAAAAAGCCGGCATCCGGACAGGAGACAAACTCGCACTCATCAGCTGGGAGAAAAACGGCAGCATCTGCTGTCTTGCTCTGATGAAAGCTGACAATTTGAGCTGCATGGTAAAGGATATTCTCGGCCCGCTCCTAAACGAACAGGACCGGTCGTGAGGGACCAATTCATGAAAATAACCGAAACATCCGGCTCCTGCTGCTCCTGCTCATCGACGTCCGGAGACCAGACCTGCGGATGCGCTGAAAACAGCTCCCGGCCCACGGCGATCAAAACGACCACGGACATCATCACCTTTTCTGACAGGCTCGACCATCTCCTTGCCCGGCTGGGCTGGCGCCGGTCAGAGCACCGTGTCGAACCCGGCCTGTATCGGCTCGGAGATCCGGATGCAGACTCACCGGTTTTTGCATCGGCAAACTATTCTCTCAGTTTTGATGCCCTCCGTTCCCCGCTTGCAGGGATCGATGCATGGATACTTGTTCTGGAAACGAAGGGGATCAATGTCTGGTGCGCCGCCGGGAAGGGGACGTTTGGAACGGATGAACTCGTCCACCGGATAGAATCCTCAGATCTTGCTGGAATCGTCTCGCACAGGACAATCATCGTACCCCAGCTTGGAGCGCCCGGCGTCTCCTGCCAGCAAGTGGCGCGGAGGACGAAGTTCACTGTCGAATACGGCCCGGTCCGGGCAGACGATCTGCCGGAGTATCTGAAAACGCACACGGCGACGCCTGCCATGCGGCGTGTCGAATTCTCTTTGCGGGACCGACTCGTCTTAACGCCTGTCGAGTTCATGCACGCGGCGCTTCCGGCTCTTGCAGCCGCCGCGGCCCTTTGGTTTCTTGCCGGACCCGTCGCATCGCTTGCCGCAATATCCGCAGTCCTTGCAGGCACCGTGCTTTTTCCTCTGCTTCTGCCCGTTCTCCCGACACGGGACTTTTCGACCAAAGGGATGATCCTTGGCATGATCGTATCGCTTCCCTTCGCGTATGTTTTTTGCACATATCCGAACCTGCCGGTGTGGGCCGGCGTCCTTTCGGCCGCTGCGGTCTTCCTTCTCATCACCCCGGTTATCTCGTATCTTGCCCTGAACTTCACCGGCTGCACACCGTTTACCTCACGAACAGGAGTCAAGAAGGAGATCTTTTCGTATGTCAAGGTCATGGCGGGAATGGCGGCGCTCGGCGTGATAAGCGGTATTATCCTTGGCGTATCCAGGATGCTTGGAGTGATCTGATGTTTGATTCCTACACCGAAACGAGCCTTTCCTTTGATCCGGCACTTTGTATAAACTGCAGACGCTGCACGCAGGTCTGTCCCCATGCAGTTTTTACTGCAGGTCAGACCCGTGTGATCCTCGACCGGCCTTCTGCCTGCATGGAATGCGGAGCCTGCGCTCTCAACTGCCCTGTCCAGGCTATCATCGTTCAAAGCGGGGTCGGTTGTGCGTGGGGGATGATCGGCGCCGCACTCCGGGGAAAGGACATGGACACCGAAGCCTGCTGCGGCGAGGATGGTTCCTGCTGCGGAAGTTCCGCACCGAAACAAAAAGCCCTGATCTGTGACTGCGGAAAGAAGGAGCGGTAAACGCGATTTGGGGGTACCCTCACCCGCACCTTTTGAAAATCATTATATGCAAATATGTGAATATAATAATATATGTCATCAATGTGTCTTTACGAAGCACAAGACCCGGACACGACCGATCCCGAGTACATCCGGATCACTGAGATCATCGACCGGCTCAAACCCAAAGGCATTCTGATAGAGCGGGCAACATGCGATGCCAACCCAAACATCGTCCGTCTTATGTCACGGCACGGCGAGAAAATCCTTCCGGCGGTCGTTGTCAATGACTTTGTCATGATCACCGGCAGGTATCCGACCGATGAAGAGATCAAACAGATCCTGCATGTCTCCGACCACCTCATCGAACGAAAAACCCACTGCTGCTCCTGCTGTATTCCCGGATATGAATGCGATGAGTGATCCGGAAACGATCTTCAAAGCATGCGGCGATGCGACCAGACTGCGGATCCTTGCACTCCTGCAGGGTAATGAATTATGCGTCTGTGAGATCGAAGCAGCGCTCTCCCTCTCCCAGCCGAACGCTTCGCGCAGCCTCGCGATCCTGAAAAACGCCGGCATCATCCAGAGCAGAAAACAGGCACAATGGGCATACTACAAAATCAGCGATGAATTTTTCGCCCAGTATCCCGCGTTGTGCACTGCCCTGGAAAAGATCTGCGCCGACCTGCCGACGACAAAAACCGACAAAGACACCTTGAAAAGACTTAGAGAAACCCGACCCTGTGAAAAGATGTGAGTATCATGACCGAAGAAAAAAAGACCTCAATATTTGGAAAGCTGAAGAAAGCCATCACCGCAGAAAACTGCTCGTGCTGCTGCAATGTGAAAATCGTGCCGGAAAAATCCTGCTGCGATGATGAAGCCGGATCGAAAGACCAATGCGGAGAAAACTGCTGTTGTTCCGGAAAATCTGAATGAATTTTGCAGAAACGCTCCTCGCGGCCGGTCAGTATTTCCTGATCATAGCTCTGGAACTTACGGCGCTTTTCATCGTCGTCTGTCTGATCGTCGGGGCGCTCAATGTCTATGTCCCTAAAGAGAAGATGCAGAAAGTCCTCGGGCATTCCGGATCGGTCAGGGGAAGCGTGATCGGCGCCGCGTTTGGGGCGATCACCCCGTTCTGCTCCTGCTCGACGATCCCGGTAACGCTCGGATTTCTGAAATCCGGCGTGGCCTTTTCGAGCGCCATGTCCTTTCTGTTCGCGTCCCCCCTTCTTAACCCGGTGATAATCGCGATGATGCTTGTCATCTTCGGCCCGCAGATCACCATCGTGTATGCTGTTCTCATGTTCACGGCGGCAGTCGTCATCGGCCTCACTCTTGAGCGGCTCGGGTTCAAAAAATATGTTAAACCGGTCGCAGTCGAAGGAATGACCGAAGAGACCGGGACGAAACTCCAGAGGATCGTACGGTTTGCATGGACCACGTTCCGGCAGATGATCCCCTACCTCCTGCTCGGTGCGGCGATCGGCGCATTCATCTACGGATTTCTGCCTGCCGACTGGATCTTGGCAGTCGCGGGACCACAGAATCTGTTCGCGATCCCCATCGCCGCGATCATCGGGATCCCGCTCTATATCAGAGCGGAGACGATCCTCCCGATCAGCGCCGCTCTCTTGAGCAAAGGGATGGGGATGGGGACCGTGGCCGCTCTTCTGATCGGCGGGGCAGGCATGAGTATTCCCGAGATCACGATGCTTTCTGCGATATTCAAAAAACAGTTCGTTCTGGTGTTTGTCGCAACGATATTTATTGCGGCTGTGGTGACCGGATTAGTCGTGCAGGTGATCGTATGAAACGGATCGCCTTTCTCTGCATCAAAAACTCCTGCAGATCACAGATCGCTGAAGCGCTCTGCCGGCATCTCGGCGGCGACAGGTTCACCTGTTATTCTGCCGGGAGCGAGCCGGGCGACAAAGTTGATCCGACCGCCGTCCGCCTCATGCAGGAGATCTACGGGATCGATCTCTCGACGAATCGGCCGAAAAAGATCTCCGACCTTCCAAAGATCGACATCATCGTCACGATGGGATGCGGGATCGCCTGTCCCGTCATTCCCGGAACACAGCGGATCGAATGGCACATCGACGACCCGGTCGGAAAAGGCGAGGAGGCGTATCGCCTCGCGATCGCCGAGATCGAAGCGAACATACAATCATTGAAAGGGTGATGCTATGACAAAAAACACAACCGCAGGCCTTGGGATCTTTGCTAAATATCTTACCCTCTGGGTAATCATCTGCATGATCGCCGGCGTTCTGATCGGCAGGTTCGTGCCGTTCGTTCCGGAATTCCTGGGCACGTTCGAGTATGCAAACGTTTCCATCCCGATCGCGATACTCATCTGGGTCATGATCTACCCGATGATGCTGAAGGTGGATTTCAAGAGCGTGAAATACGTCGGAAAAAATCCCAAAGGGCTCGTCCTTACCTGGGTCGTGAACTGGCTGATCAAACCGTTCACGATGTTTGCGATCGCGGCATTCTTCTTCTATATCGTGTTCAGCGCCCTCATTCCTCCTGAACTCGCCCGGGATTATCTTATCGGCGCCGTGCTTTTAGGCGCAGCTCCGTGTACGGCGATGGTTTTTGTATGGAGTCATCTGACGAAAGGAAACGCCGCCTATACGGTCGTCCAGGTCGCGACCAATGATCTGATCATTCTCGTCGCTTTCGTTCCGATCGTCGGCTTCCTTCTTGGGATCGGCGGGATCAGCATCCCATGGGCAACCCTGTTTCTTTCGGTGGTTCTGTTTGTGGTGATCCCTCTCCTGTGCGGAGTGATCACCCGGATGTATCTCATCAGGAGAAAAGGAGAGGAGTATTTTACCAAAACGTTCCTCCCGAAGTTCGACAACATCACCATCGCCGGGCTGCTGCTTACCCTCGTGATCATCATCTCGTATCAGGGAACCGTTATTACGGAAAATCCACTGCACATTCTTCTGATCGCCGTACCGCTGATCATCCAGACGATCCTGATCTTCTGTATCGCATACGGCGCGGGATGGTTCCTGAATCTCCCTCACGGTATTGCAGCCCCGGCAGGTATGATCGGCGCTTCGAACTTCTTCGAATTAGCCGTCGCCGTTTCGATAGCGTTGTACGGAACGAACAGTCCGGTCGCTCTCGCGACGATCGTCGGGGTGCTCGTCGAAGTGCCGGTGATGCTCATGCTTGTTAAGTTTGCGAACGCGACGAAGGACAGGTTCTTGAATCGGGAGCTGGATCAGTGCTGATCATAACCCTACGTCAGGGTGCTGGTCAGGAGAACACAACCGCCCCTCTTTTTTTCTTTCCGCCGCTTCCCGGACGATCCAAACCAAAACCTATTACCCTCCTTAAATCAATAACAGTTAACTACCCATGGCTCCGTCAAAAACTCTGATCGCCGCATCCCTTCTCCTTGCATGGATGGGGACCGTTGCTTCGATCATGATACTTGCTCGGACCATCAATATCGAGATCTTTTTTGTACTCTGGCTGATCGGCTTTCTGATCATCACCGAGTTCTTCGTCGTCACCACTCTCCGGCCGAAAAGCGCCCGCTGGCAGCGCCTTATCGGCATTGCAGGCGTCGGCATCTTTGCCTTCATCATCATCATAAAAATCGTGGAGATCATCGCAAAATGAAGGCAAACCCCGCCGCCGCCGCCGCACTCCTCGCCGTTATTGCGGCCGTCATGCTGATCACGCTCGTTGCGGGCGGGGGAACGCTTCTCTACGCTGCCGAGGGACATACCAACACCTCCAGCCACGCTGACCCCTCCACGATCGCCGTCATGACGACCGAAGAGGCCGAGACCATTCTTCCTCTCATGGGAGATATCATCGGCCTTTCCTATGATGCGGTCTATCAGCTCTATCTCAATGATCCCGAGTATGCAGCCCGGTATCTCGCCGCATATGAAAATACGGTCAGCCGGCTTGGGACCAATCTGGGAAAGATCAAACTCACCCAGACCGAGATAAACCAGTTCCGAAAAGAATCGGCTGCTCTTGGAACATCCATCAGGATTATCCAGGGGGATGTGGTGCGTCTTGCAGAGATAGACCACCTCAGACGTCAGTATGCATCCGAAGGAAACTCCCCGGGCCTGTATGAACTTGCAGCAGAATCCAAACTCATTTACAGCGAACTTGCCCTGACCGCAGAAAACTACGCAGGATCTGCAGAGATCATGCAGCAGATCTCGGCCGCCTACGGGCTCGATCCGGCCAAACTCCAGTCTTCGGTCCCGCTCCTAAGCCAGGTCATAATTGCCGCCACTTCGGGAAAACTCACCGTCACGACAGATGCACAAGGAAATATCGTCATTATCGACACCTCCGGGACCACGACAGACACCTCCGGATCCATCACCATCTCGGTCGATCCTTCGATCGCACGCTACGGCGATACCCTCACGATCTCGGGCATCGCACGGGGAACTCAGGGGAGCCTTGACATCTACTGGGACACCACCCTCTGGGGAACAGCATCGGTCGACAGTGCCGGATACTACACGAAAAAACTGAAGATCGGCAGGATAGCCGAAGGCATCCACGCGGTCACCGCTCAGTCGGGCGGCATCACCTCCAAACCGGTCTATATCACGATCCTCTCACAGCCCTCGGTCGTTGCTATCCTCAAAGATCAGCAGGAAAACGGCGAACTCCACCGAAAACTCACGCTTTACGGCTCGCTCTTGACTGAAGACGACCTCCCGGTCGTCGGAGCGCCGGTAACTGTCTACTCTGAAGATCATATCCTCATCGGGACAGGCATCACCAATGCAAACGGGATCTGGAATGTCTCGGCTGAGCTCATCGACGGAGGCTACGCGTTCTACGCAATATTTGACGACGTCTCCTTCCCTCTCGAGGAAAGCATGAGTGAACTCTATCCGGTCACGATACTTGATCCGACCATATATTATATCATACTTATCGCCGCCTGCGGCGTTCTTCTCGTTTTGGGGATTCGTTTCGTCGTAAAACGGAGACCAAAATACGCCTCCGGAAAAGCTCCGCCGCTGACCCTCGAACCAGCGCCTAAATCTTCCGGGCCGTTGAAAAAGATCCGTGACGCCGTCACTAAAAAAGAGGATCCTGATGCGGATCCTCTTCGCCGCCTCTACAGGAAGACCTCGGTCTTCCTTGCAGGAAAATCAGGGATAGCAAACGTTGCCGTTCTGACACCGCGGGAGTTATTGGCCGCGCTTTCCGCACCAAACGAGAACATCAAAGAGTTTATATCAACGTATGAGTATCTCCATTATGCGAACGTTTCGGCAGGTCACGACCAGATAAAACATCTGGAGCGTCTTTCTAAACAGATCATTGAGGGCTATACATGACACATGCTCAACATAAGTTTCTGACCACGAAACGATCCGGCATACCCGGGATCGTTCAAAGATCGGCAGTTCTTCTGCTGATCCTCACGCTTTTCTTAGCCGGCGGTTTCTCCGGCTCTGCCGCAGCCGAAGAGACAGACCCTGTCCAGACGACTGGCCCCTCAGCGGAACTTTCTGCTCTCGCCGCCGCATTGAACAGCACCGCAGCTTCTCTGAAAACCGGGGATCCACATGCCGCTGCCGCTGAGATCAGCCTGATCTCGGCGGATATCGACTCCGTCCGCACCGTTTTGGCCGGAACTCCGCTCGCTTCTTCCGAGGTCCAGGACCTTATCCGGCTCAAAAACAGTCTCGACACCTCTGCAGCCGATCTTCTTATCGAGGGTGCGGATACTTCAGCGGCGGTTTCTGCTCTGACGCAGGCAGAGACCGATGTTTTGGGCATCAGAAATACCCTGACCTCTACCTATACATGGGCCGGCAAAAATCCGGATGAATTCGAGTATGATCTCCCGCTTCTGGAAACATCTCTCCTTCGTCTTGCAGCCGTCTCCCAATCACTTGAGAACACGGCGGCCTCCCTTTCCGCAGGTTCACCGGACATCTCAGCCGCCGGCGGGCAGCTTTCGCAGCATATCGATGATCTTTCGCTCATAAGGGACCGGCTTGCCGCTGATTTGGCGCCCGCCGCTCTCACCGATGAACTGAACCTGACCGTCTCCAGTCTTAGGACCGCGGCCGATTCCCTGCAGAACGGCGGTGATCCGCTGACGGCTGCGGATATGCTCGGCAGTGCGGCCGAAGTGCTCGCTCGGCTCTCGGCGGATGCTGCACTCCTCCCGACAACGGCACCGACAGAAACTCCAGCAGAAACCCCAGCAGAAACTCCTGCGGAGACCCCGGTGCAGACCGTCACCATGCCTCAGACGACGCTGACAGCCGCACCGACACAGACGAACCTTGCAGAAACGCCCACCCCTGAGGTGATCATCCCGGACGAAACAGAAGATGACGGCGCAGGATTTATCGTTCCGATCATCATCATCATCAGTGTTTTCGCTGTCGGTCTCGTTGCAGTTGCCTTCTCCATCCGCTCGAAAAAACGAAACGGCAAAAAATCTCCGGCAAATCAGGAGACGGCAGTGCCAAAGACGCCTGCTCCCAAGCCTAAAGAAGAGCAGTTTGTGCCCGTAGCTTCGTTCAGTGAAAAATCCGACGCTCCCAAAGCAGAAAAACAGCCGGCAGAGCCGGAACAGACGCAGACGCGTGTCCAGGCTTCTGAAACGGTCAGCCTGGATCCAAATGCAGGGGCCGCAGAGCAGTTCAGAATTGTGGCTGCCGCGATTGCCAAAAACCGCGGCCTCCTTGGTTCAAGCGAAGCCCTCTCACCCAGAGAGCTTATTGATCCGGATAATCCGAGCGAGCTGATCAAAAAGTATGTCGCCCTCTACGAAAAGGTCCGCTACTCTCCCGGTTCCACACCTGAAGACATCGCCAGCCTCGCTGAACTTGCAGCCAAGATCCTTAAAGAGAACACATGAACAAACGCGTCGCTGCAGCCCTGATCCTGATACTCCTTGCCGGACTGATCCTGGCCGGTCAGCTTGCCACGACAAGCGATGAATACAGCCGGTACAACATCAACTGGAACGGGACCTCGGACTTCTTCGGCCTTGCAGCGGACAAACCATCAGTTTTCAGCTACGACGATCTGCCTGCCGGCAGCGGGAGCACCCTGCTTATCATCGCGCCGGGCACTGAATTCGGCGGGCTTTCCCGGTATCTTTACGAGGGAAACACCGTCATCATCGCCGACCAGAGTGGAAATGCCAACATTTTTCTTGAACAGATCGGCAGCTCCATCCGGGTCCATGATCAGCCGGTCAGATCAACCAGCATGGAGTACAAAGACATGGGCATTTTCCGCGGCACGGTAGAGGGCGATCTTTTTGGATCCAATGTCACCACCCTCACCTTCAACTACCCGGGGTATGTCACCGGCGGCGAGACCGTCGCCGCAACTTCCCATCTCTCCTGGGTCGACGCCAACAAAAACAACATCCCCGACGCCTCTGAACCACTGAAAGTTTATTCTCTTATCGCATCAGAAACTATTAGTACTGGTCGTGTCATCGTCATTGCTGATCCATCGGTCTTTATCAACAGTATGCTTGTCCGTACCCACACCGAAAATATCCAGTTCATCAATGCTCTCCTCGAAGAGGAGCTCATAATCGATCAGACCAACTCGGCATCGACATCAGGCGGGGGGCTCTGCCCTCTTCTTGGGGCGATGCACAGATATCCTGCCCTTGGGACCATCCTCATAACCATTCTTTTCATTCTAACAGCCGTTATCGGCATCCGGAGATTCCGCTTATGACAGAAAAGCAAAACATTGATACCATACGCACCTTCCACGACGATCTCAAAAAACGACTGCATCAGTGCATTATCGGGTATGACGACCTGATGGATCTTCTGACCATTGCATTACTCAGTGACGGCGCTCTTCTTATGGAAGGGGTCCCCGGGACTGCAAAGACCACACTGTGCAAATTCTTTGCGCAAAACATCGGCGGAGACTTCGGCCGCCTGCAGGGTGCGGTCGACATTCTCCCAATGGACGTCATCGGTGTCCAGAAGTATCAGCAGGATACGAACAAATTCATCTTCTCAAAAGGTCCGATCTTTTCAAACCTCTTCCTCGTTGATGAGATCAACCGGATGACGCCCAAAGCACAGGGCGCTCTCCTCGAAGCGCTCGCCGAGCGTCAGGTCACGATCGACAACGAAACCATCTGCCTCCCCGCGCCGTTCATCGTCATCGCGACCCAGAACCCGTATGAGATGGAAGGAACGTTCAACCTTATCGAGTCGCAAAAAGACCGGTTCACGCTCAGTTACCGGATCAAGCATCTGGATGTCGCGGAAGAGGTCTCTGTTCTGAAGAAAGGGATGGCAGGATCCCTCAATCCCGGGATCCTCGATTCCAAAGACAAGCTTGTCGAAGATCCTTCTGAGATCCTCGCCATGCAGGCGATGGTCAGATCCGTCTATGCAAGCGACGACATCCTTTCCTACATCGGCGATCTCGTCGAAGCCACCAGAAATCATCCCGATATAAAACTCGGCATCAGCACGCGGGGGTCCCTAGCTCTGCTGCGCAGCGCCATGGCCAATGCTGCGATCCAGGGACGCGCGTATGTCATCCCTGACGATGTCAAATATCTCGTGCCGTTTGCATTCGCTCACCGTATCATCATGAAACGCGAATCGGCCCTGAGCAAAATTACTGTGGATTCAGTCATTGATGATATCCTTCAAACCGTGCCGGTGAAATGATCCATGCGTCCAACACTGCTGACCGGACTCCTTCTGCTTTTCAGCCTGCTCTCTTTCATGTATGCATGGATGATGAACTCAGCAGAGGCGGCGGCGGCGGGCCTTGGACTTTTGGTGTTTGTTTCGCTTTCCGCCGGCATCTTTCAGACAAACCTGCGCAGTCTTGCCCTCTCGCTGACCGTTGTCCGTGAAGCCGACAGGACCGTTGTGGATCAGAACGGGCTCATCAGCATCACATCCGCGATCACTGCCGTGACCGGCCGCCTGACCGCCTCGTTCGATGACGTTCTGCCGCCGGGAGCGCTCCTTGTCTCAGGCTCGCCGGCATTCACCGCCGGCCGGGCATCCTACAGGTTCAGACTCCCGGTGATCGGCTCCTCCTATTTTCAGGGAGTCAGGGCAACCTGCCGTGATCAGTTTTTCACGCAGACCCTGCTGATCGCACGCGGCGCAGAGCTGCCGAAACTTACGATGTATCCAACCGGCATCACAGCCACGCACTTTGCCGTCGGTCAGGGGTCGGGGTGGAGAGCCGTGGAGTTTGACCGGCCTGCTCTCATTTCAGGCTATGACACCCGGATCCTTCGTCCCTACGCCGAAGGAGACAGTGTCCGTAACATCGACTGGAAACTCTCCGGAAAACATCAGGAGCTCTACGTCCGTCTGAAGATGGATGCATCCGGTGGTCTGCCGGCTCTGTTCATCGATCTGCCGCCTGAGGGAACAGCGGATGAACTGCGCCTGCATTTTGCGGAAACCGCCGTCGGCGCTCTTGAAAGCCTCAACATCGGGGAAAATTTCCCGGTGGTCTTCTTCAAAGGAGCAGCTGATCCTGAGATCATCAGCTCCGGGAAGACCAGTGTGATCCTGGAAAAACTCAAAGAGACGGAAAACACCACCACCGGCGAACATCTCTTCCGACTGCGTCACCCGTCTTCCCTTGTCAGGGAGACGATGATCACTTCAAGGGATCCGACCAAAACCGAACTGAGGGTCCGCGAGATCATGCGGGAGTGTGCCGGCCGCAAGCCTACTGCTTTCGAATCGAAGATGGGCAGTATCTCTGCAGAAATGGCAAAGCAGACGCATATCACCTATGTGACCGCCGCACTTGGAGATCTGAGCCATATGACTTATCTGATCAATGAAACGAAAAGACATCAGCGGCATGCGACGGTGTTCGTCGCCGGCGCCGCAGGAACGCCGCGGGAAACGAAGGTCAGAACTGCGTTCACCCTCGCCGGAGCAGATGTCGTGGAGATGGTCTGAATGGATCTGCGGATCCCTGCATTCATCACGGCAGTCATCGCCGTCGCCGGCGCCTCAAACGACCAGAGGATCATCGCCGGCATTATCGGTGCGGCCTTTGTTTTCTGCACCTTCATCACCCTTCCGCAAAACCAGCGCGTCCTGCTGTTGTCGGCAGCGGGGTTCCCGCTCGTTTTCACCGCAGGCATGCCGGTTTTTACCGGCCTGTTACTCATCAGCGTCATGATAACGGTCCTCACTGCAGCCGGAGTGAAAACGGACACAAAGATCCTTCTTGCGGCTGCAGGAACAGGAGTCGCGGGCGGCATCTTTTCCATGCAGCTTTCGGTCGTTCTTCCTGTCCTGGCCGCCGGGATCTTTACGCTCGCTGTCCTCTATGTGATCTTCGTTCGAGCCTATCGTCTGAAAAAAGAAGTTGAGGGAACAAATACATGAAACTTAAAGCATCACTGATCTCATCAGTCTACTTCGCGCCGGCCGTACTGTTTCTCGCAGCGGTCCTGACCTTTACTGTCTATATCTTTACCAACCGCGCTGATATGACCAGCGCTCTGCTGCTCCTTGCAGGATTTATGCTGTTTATTACCGGCATCCTTCTGCTGACCCTCGCCGACCGCCGGCCGCTTCCGGTCAAACTGACCGAAATGCTGCCGGTCGCCGGATCCCTTGATCTTGCCACGGTCTTTGCCGATCTCGGCGTGACGAGCAGCACGATCCACCGCTATCTCCCTTCGGATGAGTGCATCCAGATCAATCCGGTGACGGGAGGCAGTATCCCCGTGATCCTGACCGATCTGACGTTTGTTTCCACCGAGAACTGGAACGGGGTACAGTATCGTGCGCTTGGCAGTCCTCTCCTTTCTCAGCTGAAACGCGAGGATAATCTGATCATACCCACAGGCAGCATCGACAGGATCGGAACCTGTATCAGCGAGGTGATGAACGATACCCTTTCGCTGGCAGAAAAGGTGACGGTCAAAACTACCGATACATCCGTCGTCATAATTCTGGAGGAGTTTGCGATGAAGAAGACCTGCGCCGCTCTGCAGGCCCAGTCGCCAAAGTGCTGTACAATGGTTGGCTGCCCGGTCTGTTCGCTGATGGCCTCGATCCTTGCCGAGGGTTCGGGCCGCGATGTGGAAAGCATCAGCGCCGTTCTCGACGGATCCGCGCTGACCGTCTCCTTTGCACTGCATTCTGCGAAGTGACGACGGACAGACAAAATCTTTTTTTTAAATTCTTTTTTGGAGTCGGCTGCCGTAAATAGCGGCAGATAACAGTAACATAAAACTCAGAAAAAATGGACGCTGCCGGTTCAACAAAACCGGCTGATACGTCCCGGCGGGGACTTGAACCCCGGTCAAAAGCTCCGCAGGCTTCTAGGATATCCTCTACCCTACCGGGACTTGTGTTTACACACTAAGTGCTCTACTAGATAGCCTCTTGAATGATATAAAGCCACCGTTTTCATCGGCAGGATTTGCTCTGCCGCGGGAAAGAACTGCAGACTTTTTTCCCCGCAGGACCGCTTACGGCAGGGTGCTGACCGGAAAACCGCCCCGGAGCGCATAACTCCCGTATCGGGTGCAGGCTTTTTCTCCCGCAAAACGCCCCGTTCTTTTCATATAAAAGAAGGGACATATGTGTATCCATGACACAGGAACCAGCCCCGGTCAATCACCCGCGACTAATCTGCACAGCCATCGGTCTCGCCATGGGAATTGCCGTATTTGTTTTATCCCTCATGCATAAGATCCAGCCCGAGTCCGCGATTCTTATGCTCTCCCTCGGCGTTTCCCTCTACGGCGCAGCTCTCCTCCTCTTCAACAAATAGGATCATGAAACCCCTCATCCCGGCGCTTGGCGCCGCACTTATCTTGACCGGCCTTGTCTATTACCTCCTCCCGCCGATGTTCCTTCAGGCAGGAGGGCCTGCATGGTTCCTTCTCTTGGCAGTGAACCCCCTCACCTGCCTTTTCTGCGGCATCGTTTTTGGACTTCTCTGCGGCATCAAAAAATCCGCTATCCTTCTGCCGATCTTTGCCGGCGCCGGATTCATCCCCGCCATGTATCTCTTCTACAATGACTCGGCGCTCGTCTATCTCGCCTTCTATGTCATCACCTCGGTCATGGGGATCGGGATCGGCTGGATCCTCTATCTGAAAAAATAGGATACTTCACTCTTTTTTCGGAAACCTGCGGGCGGTAAACTTCTGCCAGAAGATATAGATCAGAATAATACCTGCTATTACGCCCGCGACCGCCCCTACTGCGTATACCGGCTCCACAAACCAGAGATCGATGATCGCCCTTGCGCCAAACGCCATCGTCAGTGTGGCAAGGATACTGCCGAAGAACACGATCGGCAGAATGATCTTCGGATGGATCGAAAGCAGCCTTCCGATGATCGAAGTGTCGATCGCGCTGGAACCCATAAACGGGGTGAACATAAAGATCAGCAGACCCCCTACGGAAAGGCCTTTGATCCAGGGTTTTCTCTGAAGAAGATTATTTGTTTTTCCGGTGAAAAACAGCAGTATCTGGCCGAGAAGCGGGATCTTGAGCAGCAGATCGAAGTTGAACGAAACAAGTACCGCCAGGGTCATGTCGATCATCACGATCCCGATCAAAACCAGCCACCAGGGAAAACCAAATCCCATCATGACCGGGATGATACTCTCTTTTCCGGCGCCGGGCGCCATGTAGAGAGCAAAAAGAGAGACGCCGAGAATGAACATTTCAGTCGGCAGATAGGCAAACAGCCAGACGACGAAAACGGCCAGAAGCCCAAACATCCCAAAGGTCATTGCGGCCCTGATCTTCAGCGGCGGTTTATAATAAGGAAAGATCTCCTCGGTCATACTCCATCCTTACGGTAGAATCTTTTCGTGAATCTGCTCCAGACATACGCTATCGCCAGGATAAGAGCAAGGATGATCACTGCCGCGGCAATACCCAGAAGCGGATTGATGTGCCACAGCTGGATCACCGACGACGCTCCCAGAGCGACCGTAAGCGTGGAGAGCACGCTTCCGATGATCACGAGTCCCAGGCTGGCTGCCGGTTTATAGCCGAGAAGCCGCCCAATCACCGAACAGGTGATCGACCCTGAACCCTGGAGCGGGATGTACATAAACAGCAGGAGACCTGCACTTGCCAGCTGCTCCACCCAAGGCTTGGTTTGCAGGACCTTGTCAGCAGTTCGTACGACCCACCTGATCCACCGCCCGATAAGCGGGACCCTGAGCAGAAGATCGAAGTTCAGTGAAACGAACGTCGCCGTGACGATATCCATCCCGACAACCCCGAGAAAGATGACCCATACCGGATAGCCGAGAGCGAGGGCGAGGGGGATGATCGTCTCCTTGCCAAACGGCGGCACAAGATAGGCGCCCATCAGACCTATAAGCCCGAGATACTCGGGACTTGGCGGCATACTGAACACGCCTGTCTCTGGAGGAAACACGAACCAGAACACACCGAGGAGAACGAGATAGACCAGGATCGGGACGACCAGATAGAAAAAACGCAAAAGGATGCGGTATATCAGCTCCTTTCCGGTCCGCCCGTCTGTATTCATGCCTATGTGTTTGTGCGTGGATGATAAAGAGTTGGCGGGTGCCTTTTTGGATCTCCGATAGGATGCGGGCGCAAGGTCCGGCGTAAAACCATTCTGACTCCGGCTATGTGTGCGAATCATTTTTTGTGCGGGCAGGCAATATGTATTCATATGGACTACTCGATCTCGACGCACTGCCTTCACTCAGACCCCCTGGACACCGTGCTGGATACTCTCGCACCCCATACGGATCACGTCGAGATCATGGACGACGGCCCCCACTTCCTCACCGGCGCCGAACTCCTTCACTCATATTCATATACCTACAGTATCCATGCCCCCTCCCGCGGCGTGAACCTCGCGTCTGTCCTGGAACCGATCCGGCGGGCCGCCGTGGAGGTCATCCATGACACCTTTTCGATCGCCGCCGAAGTAGGCGCTCCCGTCGTCATCCACCCGGGATACATCGCATGGGAGTATGAACGCGAACTCGCCGGCAGAAACCTCCGCGCCTCCCTCGCCCAGATCCGCTCGGACGCCGCCGAGTTCGGGGTCACCTACTTCATTGAAAACATGGGGAACTGGGGGTATTTTTACCTCAAGACCCCTGACGACATCGGGCTTTTGGACGGCGCTCTGTTCTGTCTGGACGTCGGACACGCCAACGAGTGCGGCAACCTGCCGGCATTTCTCGAGGTCCCCTTCTCGCATGTCCATCTCCACGACAATGACGGAAAACACGACAGCCACTCAGCCGTCGGCGAAGGCTGCATCGACTTTGACGCTGTTATGAAAAAAGTCCGGGAAAACGGCATCCGAAATCCTGTGATCGAGACAGGCACTCTTGAGGGGGCACTCCTGAGTCTTGCACTCCTCAGGGAAAAGGGGTATAAATGAAACCCATCAGACTCACCTGGGAGGCGCGTCTCGCGATTCTTCTTATCGCGATCTCGATCTGCGTGTACGCGGTAAAATTCCTCTTCTTCGGAGATAATGGAGAAAGCAACACCTTATCATACATTTTTAACAGTCTGGGCTTTCTGCCGATCAACATCCTGATCGTTACGCTGATCATCAACCGTCTGTTAACGATGCGGACGAAACGTGAACAGCAGGAAAAGACCCGTATGGTGATCGGCCTCTTCTTCTCCGAGATGGGTGACGCCCTCCTGCGAAAGATGGTCCAATGGGACAAAGCTCCGGAAAAACTGCGCGAAAGCATGCAGGTGACAAAAACCTGGAGCAAAACCGACTACGCTCTGGCGAAACGCCATGCGTCGCTCTTCTGCACCCAGACCCATCCGACCCATAAAGACCTTGTCGCGATCAGAGACCTGTTCATGCAGAAGCATGATTTTCTGCTTCGTCTGATCGAAAATCCCGTACTGCTTGAACAAAACAGCGTCTCCAAACTCCTGCAGGATCTCTTCCACCTGGGTGAAGAACTCGCCTGCCGCACCGATATCCTCTGCGTGCCCGCCTCCGATCTGGCCCACCTCACAGGCGACGTCAACCGGGTATACTGCCAGCTCACTGCCGCATGGCTCGACCACATGGAGTATCTGAGCAGAAACTACCCCTATCTTCTCTCCCTCTCTTTGAGGAAAAGTCCGTTCCTTGTAGAGGATCAGGTGGTTGTCACCGAATAAAAAAAAACTTATTTCTTAAAAAAACCGCGGTGCGCGGGTCTGGCCGCCGCCGCATCTTTCTGCAGATTCAGCAGATGATGCATCACCCGCACCTCTTTTTTCAGCTCATCGATGTTTCGGACCAGCATATCGATATTCTTCTGCATCCGTGCCGTCTCTTTAAAGCTCCTCTCCCGCGGCGGCGCGACGATCCCTGCCTGTTCGGCCTGCACAAGGCCGCCTTCGATCAGACGGAGCAGGGCCTCGTTTCTCTCCAGCTCCTGTTTCTTTGCAAAAATATCCACCCGCTCTGCAAGCTCAGGATCCAGAGTAAAAGAAAGATGAAGTGCCATACTGTTACTACTCCATTAGTATTTCGACGGATTATATCTTATGGATGTTCCCGCGCCAGACCCCAGACGCGAAATGTCTGAACGACTCCGTCGGGAACCGGCACGCCGTCGGGCAGCCTCGCTGAGGTCCCGTCATTCAAAATCACGACCCGAAACGAGATATTCCAGCCGTCGATCAAAGCCGCCGATCTGGTTTCATACACCTCGCGTGCCAGATCGCGGGTCAGATAGACGGCATGCTCCGTATCTTCAAAGAGCACCTCCCTCATATAACGCATGATATACCAGCGCAGCTCGCTTGTGAGGGACAGACCGCTCGACACGGTCGCCACCTCGAGCGTTACGCCCCAGGGCATCTCTTTTGGATGGTAGAACCGGAGGATGTGCCGGCTCGTCTCGGAGTCCGAGAGGGTCCGGTACAGATCGATTCCTGCTTTGCCAATACAGACCAGACGCATCAGATATACATTATATCCCGGCGCTCATCATCCTTGTCCTGATGCTTGACCTTCCGGATAGCCTGCATAAAGTTCGTGCTGGTGATCAGATCATCATTGTTTCTGATGGCAAGCATACCTGCCTCGCGGCAGATCGCTTCGATCTCGGCTCCGGTCAGTCCGTCGCTCATACGAACCAGTTCATCGTAATCGACGCAGGAGACAGAGCCTGCCGCCTCCATCTTCTTCATGTGGACCTTGAAGATCTGCATTCTTGCTTCGCTGTCGGGCGCGGGGATCTTGATCAGGCGGTCGAATCTTCCCGGGCGGAGGAGAGCGGCGTCCAGCATATCAGGGCGGTTGGTGGCCGCCATGATCCGGATGTTTCCGCGGTTGTTGAACCCGTCCATCTCGGCAAGAAGCTGCATGAGGGTCCGCTGGACCTCGGCTGAGCCGGATGTTCCGTCGTTGGTCCGCATACTTCCGACCGCGTCGATCTCGTCGATGAAGACCACGACGCCGTTGTTCTTTTCTGCAAGATCACGTGCCATCTCAAAGAGGTCGCGGACGAGCTGGGCGCCTTCGCCGATGTACTTGTGGACAAGTTCGGACCCGGCCATTCTCAGGAACGGAACGCCTGCATTATTTGCCACCGCTTTGGCGATCAGCGTCTTGCCGGTTCCCGGCGGCCCGTAGAGAAGCACGCCTTTGGGCGGGACGACGCCGAACTTCTCGAAGGATTCGGGCCTTGTCAGAGGATATTCGACCGCTTCACGGACTTCGGTGATCTCATTTTTCAGGCCGCCGATGTCGGCGAAGGTGATCGTCGGCTTTTCTTCCAGTTCCATCACGCGGACCCTCTCGTCGATGGTGTTTCCAAGGATCTTGACGACCGAAAGCGTGTTGTTGACCGCAACTTTGGTCCCTGCCTTGACTTCGGCATAAAGCACGGGGTTTGCCTGGGTCACATACTCCTGATTGTTGCCGAGCTGACGAAGATACAGCTCATTCTCGTCGAGTTTCTCCAAAACGACCGCAACAAACAGGGGCAGACGTTTCAGCTGGGCATTCTCCTTTTTCAGCTGGGCATTGTCCATCCGGATCTTGTTGTTTTCCTGTCTGAGTGAATCGTTCTCGGTTTTTGTTGTTTTGATTATTTTATGGAGAGAATCGTTCTCTTTTTTCAGGAAGTGTGCTTCTTCGCGTACCTTGGCGTATTGGTCATTGAGATCCCCGAAGTCAAGGGCATCCGGGGAGAAAGGGGACTCGCGCGTGCGGGCAGTATTGGGAGTTGTTATCTCGTCTTCCATATAGTGTAGATACGTTTAGAGTTCGTGATTTAAAATCTATCGCATCTGAGCACTTACCGTGAGAGGGCGGTCAGACCGGTGCGGCCGCGATATTTATCATGACGTATCCATATCCGTCCCGCCGACCCCCCGTGTCCGGTGAAGGCGCCGCAAAAAACCTATTCGACTTAATACAAAAAACACCAACATAGTAATACTATGAACGATGCAGAGGTCCTGATGAACCCCAACGACTTAGTACAGTATCTGAAAAAAAGTCCGGAATACTTTACAAAAGACGATATACTCCGTTTCTGTGAAGAAAACGATGTCAAAATGGTCAACTTCCGTTACGTTGCCTGCGACGGAAAACTCAAGACCCTGAACTTTGCGATCTCTTCCAAAGAGTATCTCGACACCATCCTCTCTGACGGTGAACGCGTCGACGGAAGCAATCTTTTCTCCTTCATCGACGCAGCAAGCTCTGACCTCTATGTCGTTCCGCGGTACAGCACCGCGTTCATGGACCCCTTCTCCGAGGTCCCGACCTTAAACATCCTCTGTTCCTACTATGACAGCACCGGGCGTCCCCTCAATTCATCCCCGGAGTATATCCTTCGTCAGGCCGAAACCGCATTCAAAAAACACACCGGCATGGAGTTCAAGTGTCTTGGAGAACTCGAATACTATGTCATCTGTGAAGAAGAGGCGCTCTATCCGGGACGCGATCAGAAAGGCTACCATGAATCAGGTCCCTTCTGCAAATTCGAAGCAATGCGCACCGAAGCAATGCTTATGCTTTCCCGTGCAGGCGGCCAGATCAAATACGGACACTCCGAAGTCGGCAGTTTCACCAAAGACGGCTACTATTATGAGCAGCATGAGATCGAGTTCCTGCCGACAAGCCCGGTGTTTGCCGTCGAACAGATCATCATCGCCAAATGGATCCTCCGCATGCTCGGCGCCCAGTACGGCGTAGAAGTGTCTTTTGCTCCGAAGATCACCGTCGGTAAAGCAGGTTCCGGCCTCCACTTCCACATGCTTGCCGAAAAGAACGGCAAAAACGTCATGATCAAAGACGGCGTGCTTTCCGACACCGCCAAACGCATG
The DNA here is from genome assembly GCA_002287215.1 of Methanocorpusculum parvum. Classification (GTDB taxonomy): domain Archaea; phylum Halobacteriota; class Methanomicrobia; order Methanomicrobiales; family Methanocorpusculaceae; genus Methanocorpusculum; species Methanocorpusculum parvum. Next base: position 100,809 of record LMVO01000023.1, on the reverse strand, counting down.
ATCGTCGGTATCCTCGACGTCGGCGATGCGGTCACCGCGTTTGGAAACACCATCCCCACCTCCTACCTCAGACTTGTCCCGCACCAGGAAGCGCCGACCTACATCTGCTGGGGTGACCGGAACCGGTCCGTTGTCGTTCGCGTTCCTCTCGGCTGGACGGGTTCCACCGACATGGCTGCCGAAGCAAACTTCGGTCTCAAACGCAAAGCCGACAAACTCTCCAAACAGACCTTCGAATACCGTGTAGCCGACGGTTCGGCTGATATCTACGAAACCGTCGCCTGCCTCATCTGCGGCGCTATCCACGGACTCGGCATGAACGGCGCTCTTACGAAAGCAGATGAACTCTACGCTTCTGGCAACATCTTCAACGAGGAGTACAAATCGTTCCTCAAGACCCTGCGTCAGCTGCCGACCTGCTGTTCCGAGTCTGCCGACATCCTTATCGCCAAACGCAAGATATTTGAACGCGATGAGATCTTCCCGGCAGGCGTTCTCGAAGCGCAGGCTGCAAAGCTGAAGGCATTCAATGATCAGGGTCTCTCCGACCGGATCCTCGGCGACGCAAAAGCCTTCTCGGAACTTGTGGAAAAGTTCATCCACGTCGCCTGAACAATAATATCATATGGGATTATTAGGCAACATCGAACGTGCTCTGGGCGTCTGGTATCCGGATAAGGACACGGAACCTGACGACGGCAACCCCTTGGTAGCTCTGGCGTTTCGCGAGTATGTGATCAAACGGCTTGGCAGCGGCTGGACGGCGACCGGCCGCGAAGAACGGCAATCAGGGGAGCCGGATCTTCTTGCTCTGAGAGATGCGGACGAGGTCCGTTTTGATCTGGTCACCTGTTACCGGAGCAGGATGTTTGTCGGTGAGGACGGCGAAGCCTATCTGCCGTGGACGACGCAGGAGATCTTCGACAAATATCTTGCCTATGCAAAAGCCGAGGGAAATCCCTTCTACGTTGTCTTCGGTCTCCACGGATTTGCCGATGTCCCAAAGTTTCTCTTCGTCCTTCCTTTGGAAAAGGCCGTGACCGATCTGAAAAAAAGTGTTCTTCAGCAGTATGAGATCCCGGCAGACCGGGACCTGTTCTGATCTGCGCGGTTTTCCGGCACTGACCCCGGCGGGGTGCCGATCTCCCTGTTTTTTCGCATTTTCCCTGTTTTCACTCAGTGACCTGCTGACCCGAACCGAACGTGTTATATGTCAACACGTGTCATACTAATGATATGATATTAGGATTACCCGATATTACGGTTTTTGCTGTTGGCGGAGCCATTTTATTGTGCATAATCCTCCTACTGATCTGGGGATTCACGTTCCCTGAGGAGAAGGAGGAGTGATATGGCACTTGCCGGAGAAAGCACACTTATCACGCTTGTACTCATCGCTGTGTACTTTGTAGTTTTACTTGGTATCGGCGTGTGGGCCTCGAAGAAGATCAAAAGCTCTGAAGATTATATGCTTGCGGGCAGAAGTCTCGGGTTCTGGCTGTTTACCCTGCTGATCGTCTGTTCGATCTGCAGCGGCATGACACTTGTCGGAACCAGCGGGTTCGGTTTTGCGTCAGGCTGGCCGGGCATCTGGGAGCAGATATTCGTCCCCCTGTCAGCAGCATTCTGTATCATCTTCTTTGGGTCCAAACTCAATAAGATCGGAAGAAAAAACGGGTGTATGACCGTTGTGGATTATTTTTCACTCAGATATGAAAACACCCGGGAACTGCGCGCTCTTTCGGCTCTTGCCAGCATCGCCGTTTCTCTGGTTTATCTCGTCGGGCAGTACACCGCCATCAGTATCGTTTTGATCTGGGTGTTCGGTCTGGAACACTGGCAGGCTCTTTTGATTGCCGGAGTCATCATCACCGCATATACAGTCATCGGCGGCCTGTATGCCGTTTCATGGACGGGACTCGTTCAGGGTCTGATCCTTATCTTCGGCGTGATTCTCGTAGCTCCGTTTATCCTAACCTATGCAGGCGGTCTCGAGCATATTAACACGGTTCTCGCAACGATCGATCCGAATCTGGTCATGCCCTGGTTCCCTTCGGGAAGTACTGCGGCATACGCCTATTGTACGCCTGAATATCTGTTCTCGTTTGGCGTGCTGCTGATAGTAGGTCTCGCCTGCGCCCCGCATGTTCTTTCGAATGTGTTTGCCGCACGAAAAACGTCCTACTTCAAGTGGGCGCCGATCGTGGCATTCCTGATCTATCTCGTGATCATGCTGCTCGTGAAGCTCTGCGGCATGGCGGTCAGGTCGATGCAGGCAGACGGACTCCTCGCGGGTGTTGTGCCGGAAGGGGGCAAGGTCGCGGACTTTGCGCTCATGTACGGTATCCAGGCGGCAAGCCCGAGTATCCTGATCACCGGGCTTTTTGCCGTGATTGTACTCTCGGCAGTCATGTCGACGACTGACCGCCTTATGCTGACGGTCGGAACGACCTTCTCCTGGGATATCTTCAAGACCATGCTTCGGCCGAAAGCAAGCGAACGTCAGGTCGTTCTTGTGAGTCAGATCTGCGTTCTTCTTGCCGCAGTCATCTCGCTGATCCTTGCGATCAACCCGCCGGAGATGCTCGCCTTCCTGATCTGGCTCGGTATCGGTCTGATGCTTTCTGCATTTGCCGTCCCGATGATCGCCGGTCTCTACTGGAGACGGGCAACCGCAGCGGGCGCTATTTCCAGTATGCTGATCGGTCTGATCACCTGTCTCGCGTTCGGCGCTTACTACAACTTCGTGGAGAAACTGCCGATGCACTTCTCGATCTATTCGCTGGCCTGTTCGATCGCCGCGATGGTCATCGTCAGTCTGATTACGAAGAAGAACTCCGAGAAGGCGCTTGATCTGACCTACACAGGCATGTACCTTCACCCGAAGGATAAACCAAACTCATTGACCGAAGAGTCAAAAGAGTAACTTCTTTTTTTCACGCGAACGTTTGACTTTTCTGAAATATTTTTCAGCAGCCTGAATTTGATTGGTTGATAACCAACTCCTTTCAAAACGGGTATTTTGAATATTCCATCAAGATGAGTCGCTTGGATTCCTGAAGCCTCGAAAATAAGATATCTCCACCGCGGGCCGCTCCGCGCCGGGTCGCAAATCAAAGATTTGCTCAAGGCTTAAGTCGCTTCGCTCCCCTCGCCAGTCCCATCCCGCACCCCGAATCAAAAAAAAGGATTGGGAGATATGAAATGTATGTTGAAAAGTATATTTCTTGGATTACACAAAGGATTATTCCAAGAGTCAAAGTCTCTTGAGACGTTTCGCAAGCTTAGAGTTCGTGGAGCTTAAAAACACACTCGTAAGCCTGTTACTTTTTCCCGGGGTGCGGGAGGGCGACTCTGGCGCGGAGCCCGACGCGGTGGAGATATCCTAATTTATTATCACAGATACCCCAAAGGACCGCATCTGAAACCGGTTATCAAACTGCATAAAAAACAGATACGAAAAAAGAAAAAATGAGAGGCAGACCAGACCGTGCAGATCAGCGATCCGCAGTCCAGCTCAGGTGTCCGAGGGCACGGTAGGTGAACTCCAGCTCCTCGAAGACCAGGATATTGTTCTTCTTCAAGAGATCGACACCCGGCTTTAAGCAGTCTCCGCCGACAAAGGTTCCGACAAGGAGATTATCCGTGCGTTTCGAGTTGTCGATCAGGATCTGGGCGACCCGGTCTGGGGCCAGGACTTTGTTCGGGAAGTTGACCAGGATCGCCATATCCCAGAGATCCTCATTCTTGCACAGAACATCGAAGACCCCTCTGAAGCGTGCCTCCGTGGCATCGCCTAAGAGATCGATCGGGTTGTTCTTGTTCCAGAACGGCGGCAGGAAACTGTTCAGTTCATCGAGCACGTGCTTTGGCAGATCGATGATCTCGATACCCCAGGTCTCAGCGTAATCGTTGGAGAGAACGGCAAATCCTCCTGCATTGGTGATAACGACCGCACGGCGGCCGGTGAGCGGCTTTTTCAGATTTCCAAGGGCCTTGGCGACCTGGAATGCGCCCGGAAGCGTCTTGACCGGAACAACGCCGCACTTTCGGAACGCCTCCATGTAGACCTCAAACGAGCCTGAAAGGGAACCGGTATGCGAAGCTGCGGCAGCCTGACCTCTCTTGGAGGAACCTGCTTTGATGGCAACGATCGGCTTTGTCTGGGTGATCTCCTTTGCCATTTCCATGAATGCCACGCCGTTTTTGATCTCTTCAACGTAGAGGATGATCGATTTGGTGTGCGGGTCGCGGGCAGCATAACTCATATAGTCAAGGAAGTCCAGATCACACTGATTGCCGACCGAAACGACCTCTGAGTACCCCATCTCGGAGCCTTCCGAAAGGGAGATTCCTACGACTGCGTTGACGATAGCTCCCGACTGGGAGATGAACGCGATGTCGCCCGGCAGGGGCGAGGTGGAAACATACGTCGTATCAAGTTTGTAGGGCGGCAGGATCAGACCAAGACAGTTCGGACCGACGATCCTGATACCGTAGTTCTTGGCGATCTCGACCATCCGGTTTTCAAGGGCGCGTCCGTCCTCGTCCATCTCCTTGAATCCTGCGGTGATAACGACCGCCATCTTCACGCCTTTCTGGCCGCACTCACTCATGATCGCCGGAACCAGCTGAGCGGGAACGGTGATAACGACCATATCCACGTGGCCGGGGATAGCTGAGAGGGTCGGGTAGCATTTGACACCCTGGATCTCGTCGCGTTTGTTGTTCACCGGGTAGACTTTGCCGGGGAACTGAAGGATATTGCGGAATACTGCATAGCCCATCTTGGTCGGATCATCGGATGCTCCGATAACTGCCACGCTTCTTGGCTTGTAGTAGTCGAGCGGCACGATCTTGTTTGGATCATAATGTGCCGGCAGTTCGACCGGACCATCCTGAACGATGACGCGTGCATCGACTGCGCAGCCGCCCTTTTCGTAGAGCCGGAGAGGATTGATATCGAACTCGACAACATTATCGTTTTTCTCGAAGAATGCGCAGGCGTTCTTCAGCGTCTGGAACAGGAACTCCTCGTCGAGCGGAGCCTGGCCGCGGTATCCTCTGATAAGGGTATATGCTTTGATCTGGTGGATGAGGGTCCTGATATCCTCGTCGTCGCAGGGTAAGAGCCGGATCCCGACATCTTTATAGAACTCGACCAACGTGCCGCCAAGACCGAAGGTAAGGACACGGCCGAATGCCGGATCGATCTTTCCGCCGATGATCAGCTCGAGACCGGGTTTTGCCATCTCTTCGACGATGACTCCTTTGATCTCTGCCGAGGCATCATAGGCTTTTGCCGAAGTTACGATTTTATTGAATGCCTCTTTTGCTTCAGCATCCGTCTTGATCCCGACGATCACTCCGCCCGCATCGCTTTTGTGGATGATCTGGGGGGAGACGATCTTCATTACTACGGGATAACCGATTTTTGTTGCGGCTTTTGCAGCATCGTCTTGTGTCTGGACGATCTCAAAGGCCGGAGCAGGTACATTAAACTGACGCAGAAGGTCATATCCATCCGCTTCAGAGAGCATTTTGGTAGCTTTGACTGACATGTCGGTACTCCAGTAGGTATCTCGTTCGCAGGAGTCATCTCCCGCGAATCCGAATTATACATTATTTATCATGTAGATTTGATATATACTCTGTGGTTTGAGATAATTATTCTGTGATCGCCTGTGCCGTATTTCAACGTTTGTCGAAGGTGCGCGCACATTCTGACGACACACTTTTTGAAAAATACCGGGATATCCTGCGGATCCAAAGTTGCAAATGACGCGGTTTGGCTTTTCAACGATTTTGCAGTGCTGATTCGGTAAAAAAAGATGAAGGGATTTTGAGGTTTAATAACCCGTGTTTTCGGGTTCTGTCTTTTCATACTCTGCTTCGACCGGATCCAAAACGGGTTGTTCAGCCGCGTCGCACCGTGCGTTCTGTTCCTCGGCAAACCGGCTGCGGTAAGCTGCAAAAGCATCCGCACACTCAGAGGAAGAGTAAAAGTCTTTCAGAAGCTTTTCTTCTGCCAGCTCGGCGAGCAGTTCATCGTTCGAGACCTCGATTGCGGCCTGTTCGGTCAGATAGGTGCTCAGGGATCGGCAGTAGTCGATCAGACTCTCAGCGGCCTTTTTCTCTTTCTTGAGCTGTTTTAAGGCTTTTTTCGCTGATTTCGTCTTTTTGGAAAGCTCTCTGGAGGCTTCCCTGCTTGCTTTTTTCTTGTCTTTATCTTTGTTTGATGCCATACTTGTGACTCCTCCGATAAACATCAATTAGGAGTTTCTCTATTAATAGTGTTTGGATGGAGTATGGCAGTGACAGATCCAAAAGCATACGATGCTTTGTAGCTCCGCGTCCAACGGGTATGCAGAAGTATGAAAAACGGAAATCTGCGCAGTAATATTCATCCGGGGGATGCGGTGGCGATCATTCTGAAAAAAGATCAGGCAACGGGCGCCCTTACATTCGGGCGCGTTGCAGACATCCTGACAAACTCCCCGAATCATCCTCACGGGATCAAGGTCAGACTCACCGACGGGTCGGTCGGCCGCGTCAAAGAGATCTACTGACGCCGGAGAATGGCGATCATCCCGCCTTTTTTTGCGCCGACGTCCCTGCCGACCGCATCGCATTTCACCATCAGCAGATAGGCGACCGGCGGCCGGAGGGTATACTCGGTCAGACTCTCATAATTGGCAAGACCCTTTGCTATGATCAGGGTTGCCTGATCGACCGCGTCACGGACTTCAGGCGGGAAGTGCGGGGGATGTGCGCCAAGCTGCGCCCCGCCGCCCGAATGGAATACGGCGTCCGCGGCATCTTCGAGACGGATATCTGCCGCTTCTTTCACCGTCACGTCGTTGAGCATCGGTTTATCCTTCACGACAATAGTCACGTGTGAGCCGTTCTTTCGCAGTTCTTCGCAGAACATTTTGTCGAAGATGACCTCGCCGCAGTTGTCGGTGAAGTAGACCACACGGTCAGCCAGCTGGAAAAACTCTGCCGAGTCGTCGAGCGCCAGATCCTTTGCAAGCATTTTTTCGAAGAATGCGACAAGATCTGCCGAGATCTCGTGCCCGGTCACACCGTAATCGATGGTGTTCCCGATGATCGCGGCGGTCATGTAGTCATGCAGGGTGGAAAGTTTCGGACGGACGGCCGAGGCCACCCGGATCGCAGCCGTGTTGTCCGCTTTTTTCATATCTGCATACAGATCGTCCGAGCCGATCTCGGCATAACAGGTCCGGTGGACCTCGCCAGCTGCGATCGTTATCCCGGTGTCATGCTCGATAAACCGGTCATACACTTCCGTGCATCTGGCCATGACCCTGGCCAAAATCTCCTCGTCATGTGTGATGATCTGTGATTGTGAACGGACTTTTGTCAGCAGACAAGTCCTGCATTCAGGTGCTAACTTCATAAAAATACTCCAAAACAGGTATGGGGCCGCCGCGATTTGAACGCGAGTCAGAAGACCCCCAGTCTCCTAGGATTCCAGGCTACCCTACGGCCCCTTGCTCCACTAATATTGGCTGTCATCTCTTTATTAAGTTGCGGTTTTATCGGCCGTTATTTCTCATCCCTCTGCTCTTTCATCCGGTCTTTTACGATGAAAGAAAGAATGAGCGCCGCGGCCCCGAGGAGAACGCCGGCCGCATTCGTGATATGGAACCCGTACATGAAAAGCTCATACGGCAGATCCGCAAACGAGATGACACTGCCCGCAGTTGAGGTCAGAACGGTGAACACCGACGCATAGAACGCTATGCCGATAACAGCGCCGAAGTACATCGTTGTGATCATCAGCGAAGAGCCGGTCCCCTTCTCGCCTTCCGGCATATGATCGATTATCCGGCTGGATGCAGGTCCGCCGCCGATCCCCCAGACGAGCCCGATCATCACCAGGCTCACGAGCAGCGGGATGAGCCCCCATTCCGGCACGATGAACGCATAGATCAGATTGGTCAGAGTCAGGATAAAAAATGCGGCTGCCGCAAACACGCGTCTGCCGGATGTATCAGACCAGTGTCCGAACGGGATACTGAGGAGCGCCGTTATCGCCGGGGGGATAAAGAGAAGAAGACCGCTCAATGCCGGATCAAAGTTCATCCCTGCCGAGAGATAAAACGGCAGGAGATAGATCAGGCCCGCGGCAGTGACCTGACTGATCAGAAATGCAAGCACGATGCAGGTCAGCGTCCGGTTTTTAAAAACCCGGATGTTCAGCATCGGCAGAGCGCAGCGGAGTTCGGTCGCGCAGAAGATGATCAGCGAGAGGATGCATATACTTGCCGGAACAAGGAAGAGCGGATGGAATGGTCCAAAATGCGCAAGCCTTTCCAGCGCGAAGATGCCGGTGACCATGAGACAGAAGAGAGAGACCGCTCCGGTCAGATCGATACGTTCGCGCCCGGGCGCCGCCGAACGCGGAATGATTTTCACGGCAAACAGGGCCGCAAAGATCCCTATTGGTATATTGATGAAAAATATCCAGTGCCAGGAGAGGAAATGGGTGATCACCCCGCCGATCGCCGGGCCGATCGCAAATCCTACGGAGCTTGCCGCGGTCAGGACCCCCATCGATACGCCGAGCATTGAAGCCGGCAGGAATTTGACACAAAGCATCGGAGCGGCGGCGGCGATCAGCGCGGCGCCGGCCCCCTGCAGGACCCGGGCGATGATGAGGAGCGTGAGGTCGGGGGACAACCCGCAAACGACTGAGCCAAGCGTGAACAGAATGAAGCCCGCGATGAAGAGGATCTTTACGTACCCGCGGTCCGCAAGTTTTCCAAAGATGAGAATGAGACCGGCGAGCGTCAGGAGATAGGCGACGCTGACCCAGGAGATCGTGCCGGTATCGGCCCCGAACTCCGCGGCGATCACCGGGAGGGCGATGTTGACGACCGAACCGTCAAGTGCGTCCATGAAGACCGCGATGCCGACGGCTATGAGGAGCAGTTTCTGACGGAACGGGTCTAGAATGATCGCGGTCATAGAGCAGTACTAGGTTGATCTGCGGAGATATAAAGCCCTCCAAAGGCCATGGATACCGCGCATATTTTCGGTTTTCTGCCTGATTTGCCGTAATTTTTCAGGGCGGCAAAATGTATCCCAAACTCCTTCGGCTCCCGGATATACGTGCCGAAGAAGAGAGATGATAGTATGCAAAACGCATCAGTACGGTTATGTGATATCCCGGCCGGGAGATCTGCCTCGGTCCTTGGATTCATCGATGGAACAAACTTCGGTTTTCGGAGCAGACTGCTCGAACTCGGTCTTACCCGCGGATGCCGCGTGCGGGTGACGGGGTGCGCCCCCCTTGGCGATCCGATGATGATCTCTGTCAGGGGCTGCCAGCTTGCCATACGAAAAGATGATGCCGCAGATATCTGCGTGGCCGCCGTATGAAAAAGATCACCGTAGCATTGGCCGGAAACCCGAACTGCGGGAAGACGACGCTTTTCAACAACCTGACCGGGATGCGCCACCATGTGGGCAACTGGCCGGGCAAGACCGTGACGGTCGAAAGAAAGGAAGGAAAGATCGTTTATGATGATACGATCCTTGAGATCGTGGATCTGCCGGGAACCTACAGTCTGAGCGGAAGATCACTCGAAGAAGAGATCGCCGTTGAGTATCTTCTGAACGAAAAACCGGACGTCGTCGTCAACATCGCCGACGCCGCACATCTGGAGAGGAATCTGTACGTCACGCTCCAGCTGATCGAACTCGGTGTCCCTATGATCCTGGTCCTGAATATGAACCGATATGCCGATGCCGAAGGGATCGTGATCAACACAAATCTTCTCAGCGAGATGCTCGGCATCCCGGTCGTACAGATCGAAGCGATCGATGAGACCGGAAAGGACGGGCTGATCAGGGAGATCCTTGCACGGCCCGATCCTTCCAGGAAAAGTATCCGGTATGATCATGAACTTGAGGAGCATGTCCGGCAGGCGGCTGCAATCACCGGATCACGCTGGTCTGCGATACAGGCGCTCATCCACGGATCAGAAGAGCCGGAGATCGAATCGGTCAGGACCCATCTTGCAGGGATTTACGGCGTTCAGTCGGGAGAAATATTTGCGGATCAGCGGTATGGTTTTATCGCCGGCATTCTGCACGAATCCGTAGATCATATGGAAGCTGGCGGCAAAAACCAGTCCGAGCGGATCGACAGGATCGTGACCAGCAGATGGTTCGGGTTTCCGATCTTTCTTGCCGTGATGTATCTGATCTTCCAGATCGTGTTCACCGTCGGTGCTCCGATCATGGATCTGATCGATGAAGGGTTCGGGCTACTTGCGGGTTTTGCCTCGGCAGGTCTTGCCGAGATCGCGGCTCCCGACTGGGTCGCATCTCTGATCTGTGACGGAATCATCGGCGGGGTCGGGTCGGTAGTCGTCTTCCTGCCGAATATATTCCTGCTGTTTATGCTTCTCGCGATCCTCGAGGATTCGGGATACCTCGCACGGGTTGCCGTGATCATGGACAGGGTCATGCACAAACTCGGTCTGCACGGAAAATCCTTTATCCCGATGATCCTCGGATTCGGGTGCAGTGTGCCGGCGATCATGGCGGCCCGGACGCTGGGGACGAAGCGCGAACGGTTTCTGACGATCATGATCACGCCGTTTATGTCCTGCGGGGCAAGGCTGCCCGTATACCTCCTGCTCGTTGGCATTTTCTTTGCCGGGTGGTCTCAGGGACTGGTGATGTTTTCCCTGTATCTGCTGGGAATTCTGGTTGCGCTGATCTGCGGCCTTCTGCTTCGAAAGACGCTCTTTAAGGGAGAGTCGTCTGCATTCGTTCTGGAGATGCCGCCTTACCGTCTCCCGACGGTGAAAGGTGTTTTGATCCATGCGGGGGAGCGTTCCTCTGAGTTTCTGCGTAAAGCAGGGGTGATCATCTTCCCTGCGGTTCTGCTGATGTGGCTGCTCGCTTCTCTGCCTTTTGGCGTGGAGTATGCTTCGCCGGAGTCTCTGATAGGTATTGCCGGGTCAACGGTCGCGCCGGTCTTTGCACCGCTCGGATTCGGTTTTGCCGAGGCTGCGATCGCGATCCTGATGGGTCTTGTCGCAAAGGAGGTCGTGGTGGGGGCATTCGGCACCCTCTACGGCGTGGGTGAGGAGGGCCTTTCGGATGTGCTGATGAATGTGTTCACGCCGCTTTCGGCCTACTCGTTCATGGTGTTCATCCTGCTCTACATGCCCTGTCTTGCCGCGATGTTCACGATCAAGCAGGAAACCCGTTCCTGGAAGATGACGGGGCTTGCGGCGTTTGGGATGTGTGCGGTCGCCTGGGTCGTGTCCTTCGTCGTGTATCAGGGAGGTGTTCTTCTTGGTTTTGCCTGAAGGGTTCTGGATGATCCTTTTTCTTTTTATCGCGGCAGGGATCGTTTTTCTGTTTCTGCGGGCGGTGAAGAGGAATCTGCGGGGCGAAGCATGCGGCTGCGGGGGAACGTCATGTAAAAACTGCAGTTCGTGTAAGAAGAATCGAAGATAGGAGGATTATTCGGGGTTGGTGTGGGTCCAATTCGGGAAGGGTACGGTTTGGTGCGGAAGCATGAATATATTTAACCGCGAATAAGCCCTAGCGGGCAAAGCCCGCTTGAGGCGGCACGCAAGCCTTTGGCTTGCACGCATCAGCCGGAGCAGAGCGCCCGAACGCAAGAAAAATGCGATTCGCGAGGATTCGCGGTTGGTTTCTCTCTTATGTCTGCACTAATACCTTACACGAAATCGACGTACATCTCATAATGACTTCAGTTTATCTCGGTCGAAATCACAACCCCGCGTAAGTTCTATGAGAAAAAAAGAGGGTGGTTACTCGTCGAGAACCATTTTCGTCAGATCCAGCGGTAAGATGTACTCGCCGTTTCTGTAAGCACGCATGTTTCCGCCGGAGATCTCATCGATCAAAACGACCTGATCACCGATCTTACCGAACTCGAACTTAATGTCATAGAGATCGATGTTCTTGGTTGCAAGCTCTTCCTTCATGATGGTGGCAATCTTCTGAGTCAGGATCTTGAGATTCTCATAATCCTGTGCGGACATGATCCCCAGGATCTCCAGCGCATCTTTGGTTACAGGCGGGTCTTCGCGTGCATCATCTTTGAACGTCGTTTCGACAAATGCCGGCAGAGGAGCTGCCTCTTCCACATAGTCTCCGTAGCGGCGGTAGAAGCTGCCTACTGCGCGGAATCTGCAGATGACTTCCAGACCCTTGCCGAATGTCTTGGCGGGTTTTACGGTCATCGTTACATTCTCGATGTCTGCACTGATGAAATGGGTGGGGACTCCTTTTGCGTTCAGGATCTCCATAAAATACTGTGTCAATCTAAGACCTGCACGTCCGGCACCTTCAATAGTTAGGCCGACTGTGTTCATCCCAGGATCGAATACGCCATCGGCGCCAGTACAGTCATCCTTAAATTTCAGCAGATAGTTCCCATCGTCAAGTGAGAATACATCTTTTGTTTTGCCGGTGTATACCAATTTCATGGTACTTATATGTTGGAACTAACCACGTATAATATTGATGCTACATGACAACAAGTAACACGGCGTAAACCGTTATTTGTGGTACGGTTCTCCCTGCAGGATACGAAACGCGCGATAGATCTGTTCAAAGAGGATCAATCTGCTCATGGTGTGAGTAAAGGTCATTTGGGATAAGGAAAGCTTTTTTTCGACCGATTTGAGCAATTCCGGCGACAAACCCAGGGGTCCGCCGATGATGAAACAGATATTCCTCCCGGATAATTTCGCCTCGCGAAAGATCCCGGAAAACGCTTCACTCGAAAGAGAGAGCCCATTCGGATCAAGAGCTATGGTGGAGAATCCCTCTTTCACATTTGCGAGGATCAGCTCTCCCTCCTTCTCTTTTACACGGATCTCTTCCGATGCCGAGGCATTTTCCGGGATCTTCACCTCGGCAAGTTCCGTGATGAATATCTTCGCATACGGGCGCAGACGTTTTTCAAACTCGGCAATGCCTGCGGAAATATAGGAGTCCTTGATCTTTCCTACGCAGAGGATCTGGACCTGCATCTACTCCTCTCCGGATGTTTCCGGATCCTCGCGGGTCTCCGAAAGCTCGACGATCCGGTCGTAGTAGCCGACGGCTTCTTTGAGTCTGCCGACGGACTCGAGCGACCGTGCTTTCAGATGCATGGCGGGGAGGTGATCCTGATCGGTTTTCAGGATGTGATCCGCTGCTTTTTCCGCCATATCGAATCTGCTCTGCTGAAGATAGATGATCCCGCGGCAGAAGTTCAGGTCAGGATCTTTACATCCTGCAGCCTCTGCTTTGTCGAATGCAGCGAGAGCCTCGGTTGGATGGCCGGTGACCATCTGCATGAATCCAAGACCGGAAAGTACATACGGATTTTTTGGATCTGTCTGGGCCGCGGTCGTCATGTCGCTCGTGATATCTTTTGGTTCGCCGATCTTGATCGAGGCAAGGGCTTTTTCGAGATGGAGCAGACTGTTTCTCGGGTATTTCCCGATGAGTTTGTCAAAGTATCTGATCGCTTCGGGATATTTTCCCATGCGTGAAAGCATCTCGGCATAGCCGAAAAGAGCGGCGGTGTTTTCCGGGTCTTTGAGGGTCAGCTCGGCGTACTGTTTGAGCGCTTCTTCCGTTTTTCCGATGTTGGCAAGAGATGCCGCATACATGGATCTGATATTCTGGTCGTTTGGGCGAAGAGCCAGCATCTTTGCACAGGCTTCTGCCGCCTCTTCATCTCTTCCAAGGAACCTGAACGCTTCTGCTCTCAGACGGTGTGTGATAATGTCGTCTGGGTTTGATTCGATCAGAAGCTCATAGCCGGAGAGTGCCTCTTCATACTCTCCTCTCATAAGATAGATCGAGGCAAGTTTCCTGACAACGTCTGCGTTGGGAACGCCTGCATTGAGATATCTTGCATAGACCTCGAGGACCTCGTCATAGTTATGCAGCTGTTCAAGGATCTCTGCGAGTTGAAGCAGGGCTTTTGTGTTGGTTTCGTCGATCTCGGTGAGATGCCGCAGGACTTTTGCCGCATCCTCAAGTCTGCCGAGGTTTACGTAAGCCGCTCCTTTGTCGAACAAAGCCTGGGAATGCTCGGGTTCATGCTCGAGGCACTGGTCCATATATTCGGTACAGAGTTTGAACTCGCCTTTGAGCAGATGAACATGTCCGATCGAGTACAGGTTATGGATATTATCCGGCTCTTCTTTGAGTGCGGCTGTATAGCACTCCTGTGCCTGATCAAGCCGGTCGATCGATCTGCAGAGGTCTCCGCCGAGGGTCAGAAGACCGAGCCTTCCTTCTCCTTTGGATAATGCAGCTAAAGCCGCATCCGCCGCCTGTTCGTTTAGACCGAGATCGGCGCAGAGTGTTGTGACGTGGGATGCCGCTCCGGCGATGTCGGGGTGGTCGGTCATGATCCTGATATAGGTCTCGGCAGCTGCCTGACTCTGTCCCGCCGCCGCCCGGGCCCGTCCAAGAGCGAGCAGGATCCCCGGCTGATCCGGCAGGATCTCATCGGCGGAGCTGAATGCTTCCACGGCTTTCTCGTATTCGCCGAGCATTTCATATCCGGAGCCAAGACCGATGAATGCTGCCGGCGTATTGGATGATAAGGCGGCGGCATTCTGGTAATGGGTAACTGCCTCCTCATAATTTCCGGCAGAGGCCGCAGCTTCTCCCGCGAGCAGGGTGACTGTGATGTCGCGGGGAAGATACTCTTCACTTAACAGAAGTTTTGCGATCTCCTGTGCCTCTTCGTATCTCCCGGTCCCGCTGCATGCTTTGAGGAGACCGATGTAGGCAAGCGTGTTTTCCGGCGATGCCTCGAGGAGTTTTTTCCATGATCCGGCAGCTTCCCTGTATTTGCCGGCAAGCATCATGGATGCGGCATGCTGCTCTAAAGCGGCGATATTTTCAGGGGATTTTGCAAGAACGCGTGCCGCCGCATCTCCGGCGTACTGATATCTTCCAAGTCCCGCAAGACATCTGCTGTGCAGAAGTTCCATGTCGAGCCTTGCGGGGGCATGACTCAGCACAACGCCGGCGGCTTTGTCCGCTTCTCCGTATCGGCCGAGCGCCGCAAGGGCATACCCTTGCATAGAAAGAAGCCCCTCGTTCACGACGCCGACCTCGACTTTGATCTGCTCTTTCTGGGACGGGCCGCTGTCGAACAGATCAAGTTCGCTGTCCTCGAACCATTTCATTTTCGCAGGCGAGGGGCCGGCGGAGCCGAGTTTACCCATCTTCCCGAAACTCTCGAGTGCTTCTTTGTATTTTCCGGAGAGGTACTCGGCGCAGCCTTTCATATACCAGACCGCGTTATTCGTCTGATTCAGGTGGATGTATTCGACGAACGCTTCAACGGCACGTCGGAACTCTCCGTTCAAAAACGAGATGGTCCCAAGCAGATGCCAGAGTTCAGCGTTCGCATAGCCTTTTGCCAGGACCTTTTCAAGCTGGATCGCGGCTTCTTTTCCGTTTCCATCCCAGTAAAAGGACAATGCCCGGCGAACCGTGATGGTCACATCATCTCCGGTCGTATAATGCTGGATCATCCCGTATGCGGCGGAAGCGTTCTTAAAGTTTCCAAGACTCTCTTCGAGTCGTGCTCTGCGGTACCAGCCGACCGTATCATTTTCTGCAAGATTGGCATACCGTTTCAGCGCACCTTCGACATCACCCGTCATCTCGCAGCAGAATGCGGCATTGGAGAACATCTCAGGTTTCCCAAGCGAGGAGGCGAGATCGTCGTACACGGATCGTGCTTCGGCAAACATCCCGCTTCTCATCAGCAGATCGGCATATCCGGCGCGATACTGAATATTTCCCGGAAAAACGGCGATGAGCTGCGAGCATACCGCTGCGGCATCCCGGTATCTGCCGCTTTGACGGAGCCACTCGTATTTTCTCTCCTTGAGATATACTTCGCTGTCGGGCAAAACGACATGACCGAGAGCAGAGAGCGCTTCTTCGTATTTTCCTGCATCTCCGAGGAGTAGGGCAAGTGATTTCCAGGCCTGACCGTCATCCGGATTCAGTTCGACAGCTTTGGCATATGACCGGGAAGCCGCATCGCATTTCTGGCAGAACCGCTGGCTTGCGGCAAGGCGTGTCCAGAGTTTTGCCGAAGCCGGCTCAAGTTCCAGGGCTTTTGTAAAATGCTGGGCCGCATCCTCATACTGCCCTTTGTCATATGCCTGTTCTCCGCGTGCTATCCAGGGATTCTGTTTATCATTTTTGCCAAAAAGACCGCCAATATCCACCATCCAATCCTCCTGATACTTTGATACCACTATTTTCGTCCCATGGATATAAAGAATATTCGTGGAGCGTCAGTGCCAGAAACGTTTGGACTTTATAGGACGAGACACAATAGAATTACTATGGAAACCCGTGAAACTGACAAAGATCTGCGTGATGCACAGAATTTGCCGTATGACCCGGAGACACTCCGGAGAATCAATGAGCACCCATGTTACAGTCCGGAGGCACGACATACATTTGGCAGATGCCATGTGGCCGTTGCGCCGAAATGCAATATCCAGTGTAATTACTGTGTAAGGGATTATGACTGTGTCAATGAGTCCAGGCCCGGGGTGACAAGCGAGATCCTTCTCCCCGGTGATGCTCTGGAGCGGATCGATGAAGTCGTTTCACGGATGAAGCACATCAAAGTCGTCGGTATCGCAGGACCCGGGGATCCGCTTGCAAACGAGGAGACGTTTGAGACGCTCCGTCTCGTCCACGAAAAGTATCCTGACGTGATTTTGTGCATCAGCACAAACGGTCTGCTTCTTCCGGAAAAGATCGATATCCTCGAAAAGTACGGGGTCAGAAATATCACGGTCACGCTGAACGCGATCGATGCCGCGATCGGCGAGAAAATTTACTCATTCGTCGAGTATGGCGGGAAAAAGTATCACGGCCGTGAAGCTGCCGAAATTTTACTGAAGCAGCAGCTCAAAGGTATCGAAGAGGCGGTAAAACGCAAGATGCTCGTGAAGATCAATACCGTGTACATTCCCGGCGTAAACGACGGGCATATCCCTGAGATCGCAAAAAAAGTCGGAGCAATGGGCGTGTTCAACTTCAATATCATCCCGCTGATCCCTCAGTACAAATTCAAGGACGTCGTTCCGCCGACCAATGCAGACAAGGCGCGGATGCACGAGCTTTGCGCTCCGTATGTCCGCCAGATGCGTCACTGTCAGAGATGCAGAGCTGACGCGGTCGGATTGCTTGGCAAGGATGTCCAGAATGAGTTCGGCTGCTGCGGAAAAGGCGACGGATCAGGAACCGGATGCAGCGGCGAGTGATCCGTTTTCGCCGGGGCATCCCCTCACCTTTTTTTATTTGCTGATCTTCCGCTTCTGCTCTCTAACATCCTGCAGGTCTGGTATTTTTCCCTTTTTTGCTCCGCTCGTTTGCTCTCCACCCCAACAATTAAAGCCTTTCCCTACCAATAATAATATACCTTACATACACCCGCCCCACGCTTCACAG
Organism: Methanocorpusculum parvum; assembly: GCA_002287215.1. GTDB lineage: Archaea > Halobacteriota > Methanomicrobia > Methanomicrobiales > Methanocorpusculaceae > Methanocorpusculum > Methanocorpusculum parvum. Next base: position 83,289 of record LMVO01000023.1, on the reverse strand, counting down.
GTTTGGCGGACAAAAACGGTTAGATGGGGAATCTGGAAATCTTCCCATTATATAACAATGATATCAAAAATACCGGCAGAGCCTAAGGCTACGGAAAAGTCTGTGCGGCTCTCAACACTCTCGGGTATATTTTATCCAAAAAACGGCGATGAGCTGGATGAGCAAATCTCCGCTTTTTTTGCATCTACGGTGACGTCTGTTTCGAATCCATACGGGATCCTCGTTCCGCATGCAGGTTATGTATACTCCGGCACTACGGCAGCATGCGGATATGCAAAGATACCTCCGGCATTTGCCGGGACCTTTGTTCTGATCGGTCCAAGTCACGCGGGAGTGGAAACCTCCACTTCGGATATGATCTGGGAGACACCGATTGGAAATGTCCTCCCGGATCTTGCCTTCATCGAAGCCCTGAGCGGATCAATACCGGTGGATAATGATCTGGTCTCGGTAAAGGAAAACTCTCTCGAAGTTCAGATGCCTTTCATCCGGTATCGGTTCCCGAACGCAAAAATCGTCCCGATCCTCATGGGCGATCAGTCTCCACGCGGAGCAGAACGGGTCGCCCGGGCGGTAATCACCGCTGCGAAGGAAACTGGAACACGCCCGGTCATCATCGCGTCAGGCGACGGTTCGCATTATGTTCCGGCAAAAATTGCTGAGCAGAATGATCTGACGGTCCTTGCGGCTGTGCGGAATCTTGACGTCAACGCTTTCTATGATGCCCTGGTTAGGATCCGCCCCTCCATGTGCGGATACGGCTGTATTGCCGCCATGGCAGAGATATGCGCCGCGTTCGGTGCAAAAGAAGCCCGTGTTCTTGTATATCAGACATCAGGCGATGTCACCGGCGATCAAACCGAAGTCGTAGGATATGCGGCGATGGAAGTGGTCTGACATGGCAACATGGAGCGCTCCGGGCAAAGTCATTCTCTTTGGAGAACACGCTGTCGTCTATGGAAAACCTGCCATCGCGATGGCGATAAAACCCCGCGTTCAGGTCACCGTCCGGCATTCAAGATATTATCAGAAACCAAACTCCCCCTACATCTCGGAATGTTTCCGGATCACGGATGTCAAAGGCAGCGTGTATGTCAGATCCCAGCTGCCGAGTGCGTCCGGTCTCGGCTCTTCGGCGGCCGTTACGGTGGCAACGCTTTTTGCGATCAACGATGAGTTCGAGCTCGGCTACACCCGTGAAGAAGTCGGCGATCTGGCCTATGAGGTGGAAAAAGTCACCCAGGGCGGGCGGGCAAGCCCGACCGACACGTATGTTTCGACATTCGGGGGTCTGGTCTTCATCCGCGGCAGTGAAAAACGCCGCCTTCTTCCTCCGCAGAACCTCTCGATCGTGATCGGAAACTCGCTCATCTCCCACAATACCGCGGAGATGGTGGAAAAAGTTGCTGAGCTCAGACGGACCTCGCCTGTGGTCGCAAACGGGATCATGGACGCGATCGGCGGCGTGACGATGGAAGCCATGCACAATCTTGAAAATCCGAAAGAGCTCGGTGTTCTGATGAACCGGAACCATGCTCTTCTCGATGCTCTCGGCGTTGGTCATCCGGTCTTGTCCCAGCTTGTTCTCGCGGCCCGGAATGCCGGCGCATACGGAGCAAAACTGTCAGGCGCCGGCGGCGGAGGATGTATCTGGGCGTTATGCTCAAAGGGTTCCCGCAACCGGGTCGCCGGGGCGATCGAAGACTGCGATGCCCGCCCGATAACCACGACCATCGACACGGAAGGAGCACGGAGAGAAAAAGATGAATGAACCAGTCATTATCAAACTCGGCGGAAGCATCGTTACGAAAAAATCCGAAGACGGGGTCGTCGATTCGGCAAAGATCAAACTCCTTGCCGAGCAGATCGCACCGTTTGCCGGAAAATTCCCCCTCATCATCGTGCACGGGGCAGGTTCCTGCGGGCATCCCGAGGCAAAAGCCTATGATATCCCGGGCGGCGTGACGAAAGCAAACGCCGCAGGTATTTTTGTAACGCACACGGCAGTGTCCCGGCTCAACCGCTCGGTCGTAGCCTCGCTTCGTGAAGCCGGCATGGAAGCCGTCTCGCTTCATCCGTTCGGCTGCTGTCTTGCGGAGAACGGCCGCCTTGTCTCGGCAGGTGTTTCGCAGATCAAAGAGATGCTTTCCCTAAGTCTCATCCCGGTCCTGCACGGGGATGTGGTCATGGACACAAAACGCGGCGCCTGTATTATCTCCGGCGATCAGATCGTCCCCTACCTTGCCGTCAAACTCGGCGCAAAACGCGTTGGGATCGCGACCGATGTCGGGGGCGTTCTTGAAAACGGTGAAGTCATCCCGGAGATCAACCGGAAAAACGTCGGTGAGATCGATCTCGGCGGCTCTTCGAGCACCGACATAACCGGCGGCATGCGTGGAAAGATCGATGAACTTCTCCTTCTCGCCGATGAAGGGATCGACTCGCACATTTTCGCCGCGAACCGTGTGGCGGATTTCCTCTTGGGAAAAAATTACGGCGGGACACTGGTAAGAAAATGACCACAGACAAACGTACATCATCAAGAAAACTGGATCATCTGCGTCTCTGCAGTGAAACAGACGTTACTGCAGGAAGTGCTGGATTTGAAGACGTCATTCTTGTACACAACGCCTTGCCCGAATGCGATCTTGACAGGATCGACCTCTCCGTCGACTTCCTTGGAAGAAAACTCTCCTCACCCCTCTTCATTTCTGCGATGACCGGCGGTCACCCGGACACCAAAGAAGTGAACTGCGTGCTTGGAAGTGCCGCGGAAAAATACGGTCTTGGAATGGGGGTCGGTTCCCAGCGTGCGGCTCTCGAAGATCCCGATCTTGCTGACAGTTTCAGTGTCGTGAGAGACGCTGCTCCGCATGCATTCCTCTGCGGGAACATCGGGGCGGTCCAGCTGGTCAATCATGGTATGGAATGGGTCGATGCCGCGGTCGAAATGATCGACGCCGATGCACTCTGTATTCACTTAAACTTCCTGCAGGAAGCCATCCAGCCGGAAGGCGACCACAATGCGGCAGGATGCCTTCGCGCAATCGAACAGGCCTGTAAAGAATCAAATGTTCCTATAATCGTAAAAGAGACCGGATGCGGTATTTCGTCAGAAGTTGCCGCCCGGCTTTTCGATGCCGGTGTTTCAGCTGTAGACACCGGCGGATACGGCGGTACGTCGTGGGCGAAGATCGAGGGTGCCCGTGCACAGAAACGGAATGCTGCCGGTGATAAGGCCCTGGCCGGGTTAGGGAATTCTCTCATATCATGGGGGATACCTACCGCGGTCAGTGTTTTTGAGGTAGCGAAGGTGAGTAAAGGACCGGTCATTGCTACCGGCGGGTTGAAGACCGGTCTTGATATTGCAAAAGGGATCGTGCTCGGTGCAACGCTTGGAGGGATGGCATTATCTCTTCTTAGCCCGGCACTTTCCGGCGAGGAATCCCTTGGATCTGCAATAGACACAATTCACACGGAACTCAGGGCTTCGATGTTCCTCTGCGGGGCAAAAGATATTCCTTCCCTTTCCAAGGCAAGGTATTACCTCTTAGGGGACATCAGGCAGATGATTCGGACATAAAAAAATCAGGAAACACAAATATGGTAGACATAGAAGTAATAGCCGTAGGCGGATACAACGAGGTCGGAAGAAACATGACCGCGGTCCGCGTCGGCAAAGAGATCGTCATTTTTGACATTGGATTATATCTGGACCCGATCACGGGCAGCAACAACGTGGATATGGAGAATATGCACTCTCTGGATCTTATCCAGATGGGGGCAATTCCCGATGACACCGTGATGAACTCGGTCGAAGGGACCGTCAAAGCGATCGTATGTACACACGGTCACCTGGACCACATCGGTGCGATCCAGAAACTCGCTCACCGATACAACTGCCCGATCATCTCGACCCCGTACACGAACGAGCTGATCAAACAGCAGATCGAAGGCGAACGTAAGTTCTCGGTGATGAACAAGACCTTTGCTCTCAAAGCCGGGGGAAAATATACCATCTCCCAGAGTCTGACCTTAGAGTTCATCCGTGTTCAACACAGTATCATCGATTCGGTGATGGCTGTTCTCCATACCCCGGTCGGCTGCGTCGTGTATGCAAACGATTTCAAGTTTGATATGACGCCGGTCATCGGTGAAGCTCCCGACCTCGCCCGCATGCGTGAGATCGGCAAGCAGGGCGTGAAGGTTCTGATCGTTGAATCCTTAAACCTTGATGACCGCGGCTACTCCCCAAGCGAACAGGTTGCCCGTCTTCGGGTCCGTGACGCGATCATGCGGTGTGAGGACGACAAAAACGCCGTCATCGTCTCGACCTTCGCTTCGCAGATCGCGAGGATCAAGACCATAACCGAGTGCGCCCGTGAGATCGACCGTATCCCGGTCCTTCTCGGACGCAGTATGGAGAGGTACAATACCACTGCCGAGGTTTTAAAGCAGGTAGCTTTCCCGCAGGGGACAAGCATCTACGGAAACAGAAAGACGACGGACCGCATGCTCCGCCGTGTTCTCAAAGAAGGCAAGGACAAGTTCCTTCTCGTCGCGACCGGTCACCAGGGTGAACCCGGATCCATGCTTTCGAGGATCGCATTAAACGAGACTCCTCTTAAGATCGAGAAGGGCGACAAGATCCTGTTCTCGGCAAACATCATCCCGACACCTACGAACTATGCCCAGCGTGCCGAGGTCGACCGCCTTTTGATCCGGCAGGGCGCCCGGATCTTTGACGGACTCCATGTAACGGGTCACGCCTACTATCAGGAGCATTACGATCTTCTCGCGATGCTGAACCCCGAACACATCATCCCGTCCCACGGTCCGTTCTCAATGAAAGCCGGCCATGTGACGCTTGGTTCCGAGTTCGGCTATGCACTGAACAAAGAGATCCATATTATGCAGAATGGTGACCGTCTGGTCCTTCCCAAATGAGATGATCCAATGAAACTTGATGAATATCTGAAAACTGTTGCCGCCAAAGTCGATATGGAGGCGGACGAGTATAGTAAAGCGGTTGACTCGACTCTGCAGAAAGCAGCGTCCCATCTCCTTGTGAGCGGAGGAAAACGTCTTCGCCCGGCTCTTGTGCTGCTTTCGGCAGAGTCGATTCGGAGCGGCGCGTCGGAGGATATTTTTCAGGCAGCCCTTGCTCTGGAATGGACACATACTTTTACCCTCGTCCATGACGATATCATGGACGGGGATTCACTGCGCCGCGGAAGGCCGACTGTCCATGTCGTATGGAACGAAGCCACCGCGATCCTTGCGGGCGATGTTTTGTATGCGAATGCATTCGAATACCTCTGCCGCGTGAAAAACGCCACGTCCGAGTCCAAAGTGATCGCCGTCCAGATGCTTGCCCACTCCTGTCATGAACTCTGCGAAGGTCAGCAGGAGGATGTCTCCTTCGAAACGCGGTCGGATGTGACCTTGGAAGAGTATCTTTCGATGGTCCGGAAAAAGACCGGCGTCCTCTATGCGGCCGCCGCCGGAATCGGGGCCGCCCTTGCCGGCGGAGATGTCAAGCAGATCTCTGCTCTGTATACCCTCGGTCTGAACACGGGCATTGCCTTCCAGATCCAGGATGATATCATCGACCTTCTCGCACCGTCAGAGGTTTCCGGGAAAGATCAGGCCTCTGATCTCCGGGAAAACAAGCAGAGCGTGCTCGCGATCCTCGCACGCGATGGAGGGATCGATCTCTCCGCTTACCACAAGCCTGACCTTTCGAAAGAGGAGATCGCGGACGCGATTTCACTTCTCGAGACGTCCGGTGTTCTGGATAAAGCCCGCGGGATGGCGGAAAAACTCATCAATGACTCCAAAGCAGGTCTGTCTGTTCTTCCGGACTCGGAAGCCAAGACGCTGATCATGGAGATGGCGGACTTCTTCATCGCAAGAAGATACTAACTTTTTCCTTTTTTTGTGCAGATATTTTGCGGATCGTGTTTTGATCCGGGGTGCGGAGACGCCGATCCGGGACGATCACGGCAGACTTATTACATCACCAAAGCAAACACAAATTAATGATTCATATCATCCCCAAACCGACCGATACACCGACCGACAACTCCACCGGCATGGTCCAGGCCGAGCTTAAACGACGGGGAGTTCCGTTTATCAACCTCGACCTTGCCTCCGTCGATCCGTTCGATCTCCCCGTCTCCGGAGAGACCATCTGGGCCTGCGGTATCAAACAGGACGGTGTCCAGTTTGAACTCCTCAAAGCCCTTGAACTGGAAAACCATGTCATCAACTCCCCGGAAGCCATCGCAATCTGCGCAAGCAAAGTTACGACGACCGCAAAAATAATCAGATCAGGAGCTCCCAGTCCGGCAACCTGTTTTACCAACAGCAAAGAAAAGGTCCAAAAATTTCTCGACGCACACGGCGGAAAAGCGGTCTACAAACCGGTCTACGGCTATGACGGAAACGGGATCTATCTGTTCACCTCCGTAGACGAGATCAAAGAAGAACCGCCTTACTATGTTCAGGAATACGTGAAAAATGATCGTGACTACCGCATCTTCGTCATAGACAACACTGCCGTAGGAGCAATCAAACGTGAGTCCGCACATCTTACCCACAACATCCATCAGGGAGGGTGCGGACAGGCCGTTGAGATCCCCACAGAAATGGCTGACGCCGCAGAAGGAGCCGCACGCGCAGTCGGCATCGACTACTGCGGCGTTGACCTTCTCCCGCTTGAAGACGGAGGATACACCGTCCTTGAAGTAAACGGCACCCCGAACTGGCACTGTATGACAGCCCCCATCCCCAAACTTCTTGCCGATTATCTGATCCGTCAGGATAAAGAAGGGAGAAAATAGGAAGGAGCTATTATTATCTCTGCGGCCGATTCTTCCTCATGGAGAAACACACCGTAATTCTATTCCTGCTTGTGCTTGCCGTACTGACGGGAGGGATCTGCTCTGCAGGCTGCCTATCCTATATGACGGTCAGTGATCCCGAGATCGAATACGAACCGGGACTTGGACCGACGGTGAGCCAAAGCGACCCTCTCGTCGGCACCTGGGTCGGAAGAACAACAAACCCCAACGGGTATGAGGAAAAATATACCCTGATCTTCAACACAGGCGGCACCGGCAGATTGACGGCCGCGACCATGGGATTCACCCAGTCCTCGGATTTCACCTGGACACCGATCGATGACCATACCTACAGAATGGACTTTCCGATCGCCGCATCCGGATTTTCCCAGAAAAATACCCTTACACTCAGCAGCGGCAAAAAAACCTGCTCGGTGATCGGGGTCGAGTTCACCAAGAGCTAAAATAGAAAAATCGAAGGCGGATCATAGAGATCCCCGCCTTATTTTACTGTTCCTTTTCGGCTTCCATCTCTTTGAGCGTGCGGTCGGCAAGCTCTTTCATCCGGGTCGGGATCCCGCGTGAAGAGATCGTCTCGATTTCCTTCATAGCGGAGGCGATCTCAGAACCGAGAATAAATATTGCATATTTGTGCTCGAGTTTACTCCGATTGACCATATCCGGAGTGATTTTCAGGGCATTGTATTGAGGAAACTTCAGATCGGGATTCAATGACTCATAGTAGACCTTTATGTCAAAAAATATCTGGTGAAGCTCAAGTAGTTCTTCCTTGTGCATAATGCCAATTAGATAAGGGGTGAAGCGTCTTAATAATTTGCGTGACGAGAAAAATCCAGACGGAAAAAAGTCTATCTAATACACCGCCAAACTATACGCATATGTATCGTCAGGAGAGTCTGAGTTGAAGTCAATATATGTCCTGGGTCATCGTCATCCGGATACAGACAGTATATGCAGTGCTATCGGGTATGCCGCATTTCTGAACAGAGACGGGAAGGACACCTATATCGCTGCACGCTGCGGAGACCTGAACGCCGAGTCGAAGTACGCTCTCGCCAAGTTCGATGTCGAAGGGCCTGCCCTTGTCCTGAGCGTTGAACCGTCTGTTGCCGACATTCCTTTTACTCACCCGGAAAGCGCATATGCCGAAACGCCGACGATCGATGTCATCGAACTGATGGATACGAAGGATCTGCGGAATCTCCCGATCACGGATCCAAACGGGAACCTGATCGGGCTCGTGAGTGAACACGGTCTTGCGCGGGCATATGTATCCAATACCAAAATGGAGACCCTCGCCGTCTCGCCGGTGAGCGTCGATACGCTCGCGAGGATCCTCCACGGAACGGTTCGGGTCAAAAATCATACGGTGCTCGAAGGGGCCGTGTATATCTCGATCGACGCCCTGCACGTGATCCTCTCCCGCATCACGAAAAAGGATATCGCGATCGTAGGAGACGACGAACCGACCCAGCTCGCTTTGGTCTCCGCCGGGATCGCAGCGCTGATCATCGCGGATTCCGCCCCGGTCGGCCAGCGGCTGCTCGCGTCAGCCTCGGAGAAGGGCGTGACGGTCATCTCGACCGAGGTCGACGCGTTCGGGGTCGCGAAGATGATCCACTTGACACTGCCCGCCGAGACGATCATGACGAAGGACGTTCCGACCGTCCGGATCGCCGATACGATGGAGTATGTCAAACAGATCGTTTCGAACTCGAAGTACCGGACGGCCTGTGTCGTGGACGAGAACGGCAAACTGCTCGGCACGATCTCCCGGAACTCGCTGATGGAGGATGTGGCGAAGTCGGTGATCCTCGTCGATCACAACGAGTACAGTCAGGCGGTCGAGGGGATCGAAACCGCAGACATCATCGAGATCATCGATCACCACAGGCTTGGAGCGATGGCGACCCTTCGCCCGATCCGTTTCGATATGGAACCGGTCGGCTCGACCTCGACGATCGTAACGCGGCGGTTCATGGAAGCGGGGATCAAACCCAAAAAGGAAGTGGCAGGGATCCTCCTCTCAGGGATCCTTTCCGACACGCTCGGTCTGAAGATGTCGACGACGACAAAACAGGACGAGGACGCCGTCCTGTTCCTGTCCGAGATCGCCGGCGTCGATCCGATCGCCTATGCGAACGAACTTATCGCGGAAGGGATGTCCCTTTCCGGGGTCTCGCAGGACGAGCTTCTCGAGCGGGACACAAAGGAGTATAATCTCTCGGGCAAACGGGTGATCATCTGTCAGGTCCTTGTCCCGTCGTATGCTTATGCGAAGACCAATGAAGAGGCGATCTTTGCGGCACTGGAGGCAAAGCTCCGCGAGCCGCATGCCCCGGACATTTATCTTGCATTATATACGAGTGTCTCGGAGATGGGATCGGATCTGTTTGCGGCAGCGGATGACGCGACGATGCTTGCGATGCACTGGGAGAGAAAACCCATGCATCTTCCGGGCGTCGTGTCCAGAAAGAAGGACTTCGTGCCCCACATCGGCAGAAGACTGGATTCCACATTTTAATTTTTTTTATCTGGTTCTTTTTTATCCTTCAGATACCTATAAACAGGATATATGTCACGCATTTTGGCAGTACTAATCGTACTATTCGCTGTGCTGCTGGTATTTTCCAGCGGCTGTGTGAGTCCGACAGGATCATTCAACACAACCGAACGCACCGTGGTCCCGGTCGATCCGGGAATGAACCTGACCATCACGCCGGAAAATCTCAGCATCTACCATTACAACGGGTTTGGTAAGTGGACAGACGGTGCGGGCGTGCCGGTCTCCGTAAGAGATGATATCGCAGGCGGAGCGACTCCGTCGGGTGAGGGAACACAACTTCTTTCGTTTGCAGCGATCTCGGATATCCACATCACGGATGAGGAGTCACCGGTCCAGGTGATCGCTCTGGGCTATCTCAGCCCCTTCCCTTCGGCATACTCACCGGTCTCGATGTACTCGACCCAGGTGCTGAATGCGGCAGTACACACGATCAACACCATAAATAAAGAGAATAAGCTGGATCTTGTCCTGTCCCTCGGCGATGCGGCAAACAATAATCAGTACAATGAACTGCGCTGGTTCATTGATATTCTTGACGGAAAAACGATCGATCCGACATCGGGAGGAAATGCAGGGAAGGAGAATCTCGATTATCAGAAGACGTTTACGGCAGAGGGTCTGGATATGCCCTGGTATCAGACGATCGGCAATCACGATCAGTTCTTTACGGGCGTGTTCGCGGTGGATGAAAACATCAGCAGAATGTATCGCGGCGATACGGTCGCAAATATGCGGCTCGACGTAACGGTGACCGGAGATCCTTCGCTTACCGGCTATTATATGGGTGTCTTTAACGGATCGGACCAAAACGGCGCCATTATAGGTATTGGCAAGGCTTCAGAATTTGCGTCTGCGCCAAAGGTGGTTGCGGATGCAAACCGTCACGCGATCGCGGAGAACGGGACCCGGATCGGGTTTATGCAGGAGTTTTTGAACTCGAGTTCGCAGCCGTTCGGTCACGGATATACGGAAGAGATGATCGCGGACGATTTCGCCAGCTACTCGTTCGACCCGGCGGAGGGTGTCCGGATCATCATGCTGGATGATACGACGGTCGAAGGTTCAACGATCGGCGATATCTGGGCGCACGGCCGCGGTTCTCTGGATGAGGAGCGGTTTGCCTGGTTGAAGGCCGAGTTGCAGAAGGGACAGGAAGAGGATGTTCTGATGATCATCGGAGCACATATCCCGATCGTTACGATGGAGGAGGGTGCACCTTCGGGATGGAGTCTGACCTCGGAAGTCTCCGAGAACGAACTGATCACGGAGCTGCAGAAGTATCCGAATCTGCTGATGTGGGTCGCAGGACACAATCACAGAAATACGATCGCGGCGGTCCCGTCGCCGGATCCGGCTCATCCTGAGTATGGATTCTGGGTCGTGGAGACGGCATCGCTGAGGGATTTCCCGCAGGAGTTCAGAACGTTCGAGATCATTCGGTATTCGGATGAGCTTGTGGGGATCAAGACGGTGTGCGTGGATGTGGATGTGGAAGGAGACACGTTAGCGGAGAAGTCACGGTCCTATTCGATCGCGGCGGCACAGATGGTTGGAAATACTGATGTCGCGATCGAGAATGCGGAACTCCTTGTCCGGGTGAAGTGAGAAGCGGGCTTTGACGAGGTCTGCGGCGGATCTTTGTCATGCATCCATTCTCATTTTTTCAGTGCTCTTTTTTTTGTGTTTTTGTGTACGTCAGTTTCCCTGCCCGGGTCCCGCCGGTCATATGCTTTGTTCCGTCTGCTTCGCAATAATCCGCATACAGAGGAAACATACGGTGCAAAGCAACTGCCTGCATCAGTAAAACAACTTGAAAAAGAAAAAGGGTGAGTTTGTGAGGTGTATTTAGAGGGTGGATCTGTGAATTATCAGGCTGAGGCGTGAGTTGCCGCCGCAGTCATCTTTGGCATATAAATTGCCTGGCGTGCATCGCGGAAGTTGAACTTCTCGATGATCATGCCATTTTCCTTCAGACGTCTGAGCGCATAACGGACCGTACGCGGGGCAAGTCCTGTGCTTAAGACAATATCTTTGTGCGTCTGAGAACCGGTGCGTTCCAGTAACTGGAAGATCGTGAGACACGACTTGGGCATGTTTGTTCTCTGCATACATCATAATTGACTTAAAAGTATATAATGCTTTTCTACATCTGTTCGTTATAGTTTGAACAAAAATAGACATTGATGCAATATTGTTCGAAACACCTCGAACTAAATTGCCTCCATACCGGCCTTCTTTGGGCAGAATCGCGCCGCAGACGAAGATTAATCACGCTTGGATACATACACAAAAATCAGCATGCTCACCCGCCCCGAACGCCGCGCTGCCGGTATCCTCATTCTTGTTATCCTGCTGCTTGCCCTCCTGTATCTTGGCACTGTCCATCTCATACCGGATCAGGGAGCCGCAGATTATCGTCCCGATCTTCCCGACGGAACACTCGTTCGTCTCGAAGGCATCGTGCTGGAGACAAAGATCACCGGGACCGGCGGACATCTGATCGCAAACATCTCGGGAACGGATGTGTTTATCCCAAACGGCGGGAAAGATCCCCTCCTCGTATCAGGAGACCGCGTCAAGGTCATCGGCATTATCGAAACCTATGCCGGGAAAAAAGAGATCATCGCAAACCGGCTCTCCGACATCACGATCCTGGTGTGATCTTAATACTTTCTGCCGACAAACATGACTGGTATGACAGACCTTCCCGCACCCGGCGAAAACATCGACCTGCTGGAGCTTATGGACCTCCGGCGGCGCGAACGGATCAATGTATATCTCTATATGGATGCAGAAATCGCCAAGACCTCGGATCTCACGGCCGATCTGGAGAAGTACCGTCTGGCCGATCCGGACTTCCGCCCTGTCCTGGAGATCGAAGACTGGATGAAAAATATGCAGAAACATATGAAGCAGATCCAGGGTCCGGGAGTCAAGGTCGAACAGATGCTGAAAGAACAGCCCCTTGCGGCAGAGATCCTGGAGACCGGAACGATGCAAACCGCCGTCGGTCCGCGGGGATATATCAAAGCGCTTCTGCCGTACCTCGACGAGATGGAAGAGATCGAGGTTCGGGAAGCGAAAGGATTCAAATAAAACCGGTCAGCGTCTCCGCCGGATAACAATGCCTATCAAAAGGATCACGATCCCTCCGGCAAGCAGCAGCCGGAGATCGAAGCCGAGCCCTGCCGAGACCGGATCTTTTTCATACTCCCCGTTCCAGTCAGCAGAGAAGACGGCCGTATAATATCCGGCCGCTTCCCTGCTGTGGATGATTACTCCCGCCTCGCGGTTGTTGTTTGGGGAGTTGAAGTTCCAGTTTATCGAACTGATCAAAACATGCTCGCCGTCAACGATCATCCCTTTATTATGCAGTTTTGTCAGATGCGCGCCCGGCAGAAGGAGCCGTGCGGAGACATCCCCTCCGTATCTGTTGAGCGCGGCCGCCAGTTCATCATTGTCGGCATCATCGGCGGTGTTATAATACATCCCGTCAAGCATCACCCGGATCGAAGCGCCGCGGTCTGCGGCACCAAGAACGGCCGCCATCCAGATGTTTTCCCCGTCTTGATAGGGCGAGATGTAAGCCTGCTGGAGGTCGACTGTGCGGTGTGCCGATCTGATCAGATCGAACACAAGGCTGCTCGTGTCCGGGGAAATGACCGGAGTTATGCTGACATCATACAGCGTCATACCGGCAAAATGCGGAACGATCTTCTCATCGGACCAGGGTGCCGGGAGAGGTTCGTCTCCCGGCACATAGGGATACATGTCGATCCCTCCCAGATCGGCGGCGAACACCTCTGCAAAATATTCTGCCGTCTCCTCATCCCGGATCACTGCTCCCCATCCTCTGTTGCCTCTCGTCCCCGGGAGCGGGATCCCGCTCGGCTTGAAGTTTTCCGAGAGGATTACCGTTGAATACCCGTCGGCCACCAGATACTTTGCATGCAGATACCGGTATCTTGCCGGGATACTGCCTTCGCTTTCGATCGTCAGAATCGAAACACCGCGGCCGGCCAGATAATCCATCACTCCTTTCTCTTCATCGGAGATGCCGCCGACCGGCCCGCCTTCGAGAAGGAGCGTCACATCGACCCCGCGCTTTGCCGCGTCTGCGATCTCGCGGGCGATGTCAGCGTGCGTGAACTCATACATCGAGATCAGCAGAGTCTCTGAAGCTTCACGGATCACGCCGCTCACCGCCTCATAGGACGAATCAGGCGAGACAAACAGCGTCACCGAATCGGCAGTGAACGTTTCCGGTGAAAATCTGCTCTGCCCGATCTTATAGATCCGGTCATCCCAGACCCCGTCCGTGTAAACATGGACGCGGCCGTTTGAACTGCTGAGTTCACCCGGCCAGGAAACGGTCTGGATGACTTCACCCAGATGGAGAAGTGAAAGATCATCGCCGGTGTTTGCCATCTGAAAGCGCCCGGTCTGCAGAACATTTTTCACCGCACTGCTTTCCAGGATCTCGTAATCAGGCAAGGTCCCGTGGATCGCGAAAAAAGCCTCTGCGCTTCTCGCGACGACCACCCGCCCGCTTGAAACGGCGCCGGCAGGAAATGTCAGGCTCCCTTCACCGTCAAATACCGTCCACCCGCTCAGACTGCCGCTTCCTTCCAAGATGAGATACTCATCCCCGTCGCCTGCAGCATATCCGTCCGGACAGAACTCCGCAAGAACGAATCCCGAGGCGGGCGATATGCACAGGACCAGAAGAAATAGGAGGACGAGCAGTCTTTTCATACTGGTTTTTCTTTATTTACGTTCTACTATATAGTGTATGACGGCTCGGAAGGTGGTCAAATTCGGCGGGAGTCTTATGGACAAAGCAGGAGAGATCCTTGCCGAGATCCCCGACGGGCCGATTCTGATCGTCCCCGGTGGCGGGATCTTTGCGGATTTTGTCCGTGCCCAAGGCGCCGATGACGAGACTTCGCACTGGAAAGCGATCGATGCCATGGAAATCTTCGGCAGATTTCTCTCGACGTTCGGCTATCCCGTCACCCGGGAACTGACGATCCCAAAGGAGCCGTCGATCCTTCTGCCAAAGCGCCTGCTGGAAAAAGCGGATCCTCTCCCCCACACCTGGGACGTCACCTCCGACTCGATCGCGGCATGGATCGCGGGCCTTACCGGCTCGCGTCTTCTGGTCATAAAATCGACAGACTCAGGCGAGGATCTCCTGGATCCGGTTTTTGGCTCTCTCATTGCAGAATACGGGGTCTCTGCCGAGATCCTGAACGGGCGTGTTCCCGGCAGTGTTCGAAGCTGGTTTGAAGCCACACGTTTATAATAATCGGACGCTAATTAACTAAGGAGTTTGATCGTATGGCAACTATAAAATGTACATCATGCAATGCCCCGCTCGCAGAGCGCGGCGCAACCGAGTTTAAATGCCCGGACTGCGGAGAGGTCATCTACCGCTGTGCACGCTGCAGAAAACAGAGTGTAAAATACACCTGCCCGAAGTGCGGATTCCAGGGGCTCTGAGTCTTCAATGGGTGAAGTCGTCGTTATTATGAAGATCATGCCGGAGTCCCCGGAAGTAGATCTCGTAAAACTTCAGGCAGATATCAGAGCTGCCGTGACCGGTATCGAAGATATGAAAGTCGAACCGATCGGATTTGGTCTGTCTGCAATCAAGATTGCAATGATCACCGAGGATGATGAGGGGGCAGGCGACAAGATCGAGGCTCTCTTCTCCCAGATCCCGGGCATCGACCGTGCAGAGATCGAGTCTCTGAACCGGTTGCTCTAAATATCTTTTTTTTTTCTTTTCCGCGTAAGGATCCGATCTGCTGTATGCATTTTCGGCACGCTTAGGTCACTGTGGAAAATTATTAACGGCCCCCATCGTATATACATCTACCATGGCGGAAATCACACTTAAAGTGGACAGTGCCTACCCGGAGGATCAGGGGAACGGCAAGGCACGGCTCGACCCGGCGGCGATGCAGGCGCTGGATGTCAGTCCGGGCGATCTGGTCAGGATAACCGGAAAAACACCCACTGTCGCGAAGGTCTGGCGTTCATTTGAAAGCGACTGGAATCAGGATAAGATCAGAATCGATAAATATACGCGGGCGAATGCAGGCGTCAGTCCGGGAGACCGGGTCACTGTGGAGAAAATCGTTGAGGAGATCCCCGCGACCTCGGTCACGCTGGTGGCGCCAACAGAGCTTGCGGACTCTTTCCCGGACGAAGAGGATGAATATCTTGTATCCCTCATCAACTTCCCGGTCGCACTGGATGATATCGTGCCGGTAAAGACGTTCCATCCCGGCCATCCGCCCCTGGAGTTCAAGGTCACGACACTTGAGCCGGAGAATGCCTGCATCCTGACGAAAAATAC
Source organism: Methanocorpusculum parvum (assembly GCA_002287215.1). Lineage (GTDB taxonomy): Archaea > Halobacteriota > Methanomicrobia > Methanomicrobiales > Methanocorpusculaceae > Methanocorpusculum > Methanocorpusculum parvum. Next base: position 67,493 of record LMVO01000023.1, on the reverse strand, counting down.
CGAGCTCATCTTTGACGATGATGATGTTTTTGACGGGACGAAGCCGATAACCTATGAGGATATCGGCGGGCTGAAAGGCGAACTGAGACGCGTGCGTGAGATGATCGAACTGCCGATCCGCCACCCCGAGCTGTTTGAGACGCTGGGTATAGAGCCGCCGAAAGGTGTCCTTATGTACGGGCCGCCCGGGACCGGAAAGACGCTGATCGCCAAGGCTGTGGCAAGCGAGAGCGGGGCGCATTTCATCTCGATCGCAGGCCCGGAGATCATCTCGAAGTATTATGGCGAGTCGGAGCAGAAACTTCGCGAGATCTTTGAAGATGCGGAAGACAACGCTCCGTCGATCATCTTCATCGATGAACTGGATTCGATCGCACCCAAGCGGGAGGATGTCAACGGCGAGGTCGAGCGGCGTGTGGTCGCGCAGCTTTTGACGATGATGGACGGGATCACGGACCGCGGGCAGGTGATCGTGATCGGGGCAACGAACCGGCCTGATGCGATCGATCCTGCGCTCAGAAGACCCGGGAGGTTCGACCGCGAGATCGAGATCGGGGTGCCCGCCGAGGCGGACCGGATGGAGATTTTGCAGATCCACACAAAGGATATGCCTTTCGAAGGGATGGCAAAGCTGAAGGAGCTGCGCAGTCGTGATCCGACACAGGCGGCTCTTGAAAAAGCTCTTGCGGCATATGAGCTTTCCCGGGACAAACTGCTGCAGACACTTGCGGCGCAGGCGAAAGGATTTGTCGGGGCCGATCTCGCAGCATTGGTACGCGAAGCCGCGATCCGGGCGCTTCGGCGGCAGGTGGATGTTTCGGATCTCGATAATGAGACGATTTCTGACGAAGTCCTGCGAAAACTCGAGGTGACGACGGCAGATTTCATCGCGGCTTCCAGAGAGGTGGCGCCGTCAGCTATGCGGGAGATCGCTCTTGAGACGGCTGATGTTTCCTGGGCCGATATCGGCGGAAGCAGGGAGGCTGTTCGCGATGTGCGCGAGTCGGTGGAGTTTCCGCTGACCAGAAAGGAGGTGTTTGCCGAACTTGGGATCCGTCCGCCGAAGGGCGTTCTTCTGTACGGTCCGCCCGGGACCGGGAAAACGATGATCGCCAAGGCAGTAGCTTATGAGAGCGGAGCCAATTTTCTGGCGGTGAAGGGGCCGGAGCTTTTGTCGAAATGGGTCGGCGAGTCGGAGAAAGCCGTCCGAGATATCTTTAAGAAGGCGCGGCAGGTGGCGCCGTCGATCATCTTTTTTGATGAGCTGGATTCTCTCACACCGGCGCGCGGCGCTTCAGACGGGAACCGGGCGACCGAGAATGTGCTGAATCAGATCCTCACCGAGATGGACGGGATCGAGGAGCTGAATGATGTGATGGTGCTTGCGGCTTCGAACCGTCCGGATATCATCGATCCTGCGCTTCTCCGGAGCGGAAGGTTTGACCGGCTGGTGTATATATCCGAGCCTGATGAGGCAGATCGCCGCGAGATCCTGGCCTTGCATATGCAGAATATGCCAATAGAAGGTTCGGTGTTTGATGAGGCGGTGAAAGCTACGGCAGGTCTTGACGAGGATTCGCTTGCAGCGCTGGCGCAGAAATTTTCCGGAAAAACGGTGACGGTCCGTCAGCTGAAAACAGCCGCCGAAAAGTACGGGGCAGGAACGGTCCTTCCGCTTTTCGAAGCCAGAAGACGGCTTTCGGCAGCTCTTTGCAAGGCGGGCATAACACTGAAGGATCCGGTAAAATCAGAACGTATCGCGTCACTTGCCCGCGAAACGGCTGGTTATGTAGGATCAGATCTGCAAGGGCTCTGCCGCGAGGCGGCGATGCAGGCTCTCAGACAGCAGGCATCCGTCGTGAAGGCGGCCGATTTTGATGAGGCGCGAAAGAGGGTCCACCCGACGATGAATGAACGCGTGCGTGAGTATTACACTGCCGTTTCGCAGAAGTTTAAAGGCGGCCTGCCCAAAGAAGCGCAGAATCTGATCGAGTATCAGTGAAGCACAGCGGTTTTAGGAAAGGAGGGGCTGTACACTCTGCTCTTTTTCTTCTGCCTGCGCCTCCATCACGCCCCAATTTTTTTCGCGCTTTGCTGTCCCTTTTCATTGACGACCCTGGCCGGAAGGTTTCTACACAACACATAAGAGTTAGCCGGCCCTAATTATAGGTCAGAGATACCCTCTATATAAGGAAAGAAACAGAATGTTACAGATCGCTCTCGCCGGAAAACCAAACTGCGGCAAATCAACGTTTTATAAATCGCTGACGCTTGCAAATGTCGATATCGCGAATTATCCGTTCACTACGGTGAACCCGAACAAAGGCGTTGCGTACGTCCGGACAACGTGCCCGTGCAGGGAGCTCGGCATCGAAGGATGCACTGAATGTGTTGACGGAAACCGGTTCATTCCGATCGAACTGATCGATGTCGCCGGACTTGTGCCTGATGCGCACCTTGGCCGCGGGCTTGGAAACCAGTTTTTAGACACGCTCCGCGAGGCCGATGCGATCATCCAGGTCGTGGATGCATCGGGAAGCACCGATGCCGAAGGAAATCCCGTCGACCTTGGCGCCCGCGATCCGATCGAGGACGTCGAGTTCCTGCGCTATGAGTTTGCGATGTGGATGGCAGGGATCGTCGAGAAACACCGCGCCAAACTCGTCAGACAGGCGCAGGGAAAAGAACAGGTCCTGATCGATCTGCTGGGCGAAGCGCTCGCGGGTCTGCGGATCGATGCGATCCAAATCAGAGAAGCTGTTGACGAATGCGGCATCAATCTTGCCAAAGCAACGCCCGAAGACATCGAAAAGCTGTGCGAGGTGCTGCTCCGCGTCTCAAAGCCGATGATCATCGCCGCAAACAAAGCCGATCTCGCATCGGATGAAAACATCGGTGCACTACAGGCTCTTGGCGCTGTTCCGACGATCGCTGCGGGAGAACTTGCTCTCAAGACCGCTTCACAGGCAAAGCTTCTGAAGTATCTTCCGGGTGACGCGACCTTCGCGCCGGCGGAAGGAGCAAAACTCTCAGCTCCCCAGATAAAAGCTCTGACGAAGATCGCCGAGACGATGAAGAAGTACGGGGGCACCGGGGTCCAGACGATCCTGAACCGGATCGTATTCGATGAGATAGGGATGATCGTTGTCTATCCGGTCGAGGATGAGAACAAGTTCTGCAATGCCAAAGGCCAGGTGCTGCCTGATGCGTTTCTGATGCCGGTCGGCTCGACGCCGAAGGAGATGGCGTTTCGTGTCCACACGGATATCGGGAAGGGATTTTTGTATGCGGTCGACGCCCGCACAAAGATGCGGATCAAAGATACGACGGAACTTAAAACCGGCGATATCATCCGGATCGTGAGTGCGGCAAAATAATCTCCTTTTTTGGCAAATCTATATAATGCATAACTCACCAATGTAGATTACTTATGGGAAGCGAAGTGTATCAGGCACAGATCCTCCGGGCGTTCTTCGACACCATCACCGGCACCGACCGGAATCTGACCCGGATATACATGTGCGTGATCTCGCTTGCAAAACTCAGAATGGAGTCTCCCGAGAGGCTTCGCTTCCTCGTCGAGCAGATGCAGGTCAGCAAAACCAAACGCGAACTCTCTATCGACATCCTTGACTACATGGTCGAGGCAGCGAACTCCCTCGAGTCCTGGGCAGGTCAGTCCGCGTTCGGCATCACGTCCCCACAGAAAGCTGACGACTTCGGCGGCGTATCCCTCGATTCACTCTGATCTATCCTGCATCCAGGCTGATTTTTACCGGATGAACGAGGATAAATACTATTTTTTCGAGCGGTCTTTCCGGCAGACAAACCATACGGGTTAATCATCCATTATAGAGAAACGATTTAACCCATGAGTGTTTTTGAGGCAATCAACGACGCTGTTTCAACAGTCAACGGCGTCGTCAATACGTATGCATGGTATCTTTCATTCGTATTTCTGATCGGTATCGGTCTCTACTTTACCATCAGAACGAAAGGCGTTCAGATCAACAATCTGGGCGAAGCATGCAGAGTCGCCTTTACCGGCATCCGCGCGCAGAAAGGCAAACAGACCATCTCATCGTTCCAGGCCTTCTGCGTCAGCATGGGTGCGAGGATCGGTGTCGGAAATATCGCCGGTGTTGCCGTGGCAATCGTCATGGGAGGTCCCGGAGCAGTATTCTGGATGTGGATCTTCGCCCTCATCGGCGCAGCAACCAGTTTCGTTGAAACGACCGTCGGTCAGATCTACAAAGAAAAGAAAGCAGACGGCCAGTTCCACGGCGGTCCGGCATTCTATATCAGAAACGGTCTTGGCAAACCAAAGTTCGCCGCTTTTATCGCTCTTCTGATCATCTTCACCTATGGTCTGATGTTCATCGGTGTCCAGGCAAACACGGCGACCATCGCCTTTGCCAACGCATTCGGCACTGAACAGATCGTCTTTGCGGTCATCATCACCGTCCTTGCAGCTCTCGTTGTCTTCGGCGGTATCAAACGCGTTGCAAAAGTTTCGACTTGGATGGTTCCGGCAATGGCCATCATCTGGCTCCTGCTCTGTCTTGCCATCGTCCTCGTCAACTTCACCCAGGTCTCTCTGGTCATCCAGACCATCTTCTCCTACGCATTCGGTGTTCAGGCATTCGTCGGCGGAGGAATCGGAGCAGCCATCATGTGGGGTCTGAAGCGTGGTGTCTTCTCGAACGAAGCCGGTATCGGTTCTATCCCGAACGTCTCCTCGTCCGCAGATGTCAAGCACCCCGTAAAGCAGGGACTTATGCAGTCTGTCGGTGTCCTGATCGATACACTCGTCGTTTGTTCCGCAACCGCCTTTGTTGTCATCATCTACACAAACGTCGCCTACCCCGGATATGCCGGCATCCCGGTCTCCGGAGCGGTTCTTGTTCAGGAAGCGATGAGCGCTACCTTCCTTGGAGCAGCAGGTCCTTATGTCATTGCCGTCTTCATGCTGATCTTTGCATTCAGCAGTCTCATCAGCTACTACTCCATGAGTGAAACCAACACCAAGTTCATCACCGAAAGAAAAGAAGCGGTTGTTGTTCTCCGTGTTGCGATCGTTATCATGGTCTTCGTCGCATCCATGATGTCCATGGGCCTTGCCTGGGACCTTGCAGATACCTTCCAGGCATTCATGGGTATCTTCAACATGGGTGTCTTACTCATCCTCGGCAAACACGCCTTTGAAGCACTCAAAGACTACCTTGACCAGAAAGCTGACGGCGTCGAAGAACCTGTCTTCAACGCCTCCTGTCTCAGTGACTCAACAGGTGTTACCTGCTGGTCCGGCGAAGACGAAGAGAAGAAATAATCCTTTGGGATTTTTCTTTTACTTTTTCATCCGCTTTTTTTCCTGCCCTCTCTCAGAAAATCCTTGGGTCTTTTTCTCTTAGTAAATCCAATACTGTAGCAATGGATTGTGTCCTTCTTGCAAGCGGCAGTAAAGGAAACTGCATCTATATAGGCAATGATTCCGATTCGATCATAATTGATGCCGGTCTTGGATATCTTATGCGGACACTGCAGAGTATGCACCTGAATACCGATAATCTCCGCGGGCTGTGTGTTACCCACGAACACTCGGATCATGTCAGATCTGCGAAAGCTTTTGTGAAAGCTGCGCGTGTTCCGGTTTTTGCTTCAGGCGGGACACTGAACGCCCTTGAAGAGGGGAATATAATCTCTGCCTCAGCAAAGCGGACCATCTGTCATGAACACATTCCGGTCGAAGCCGGCGGTCTGAAGATCACCACGTTTCGGGCATATCATGATGCGGCCGAGCCCACAGGTTTTGTCATCGACGACGGAGATGCCCGGATCGGCATATGTCTTGACACCCACGAGGTCTCGGATACGATGATGACGATCCTTTCAGCCTGTGATGCCGTTGTGCTGGAGAGTAACTACTGCTCTGAAGCAATGAAATTGGACCGGTTTCCGGAATGCGAATTGTGCCGGTCGTGCGGGGCGAACTGCCAGGGGAACAACTGCGTCCTTCGGGTGTATCCCCGATATCTCAAAGACCGTATCCAAAACGACGGCCATCTCTCAAACGAGGATTCGTCAGCATGCATCGCCGAGCTCTCGAAGGATGTCGGGATCATCGCCCTCGCGCATCTTTCGGAAAATTACAATCGTCCAAATATAGCCCGCGAGACGGCCCTGGATGCTGCGGGAGAAAGCGGATCGACCATATTCGTCAGCGATCAGCTTGCAGAGTACCGGGAACGCCGGCTCGTAACGTTTCAGGTGTAAATACTATGCAGTTTGTCGAGTTTGCAGAGATCTGTAATACCATCGAGGAAACTTCCTCGCGTCTGGCGACAGCAGATATTCTGGCTGAGAAGTTCCCGAGCCTCACCGAGGAGGAACTGCCCGTCTTCGTCAGATTCATGCGCGGGAAACTGTTCCCCGACTGGTCTTCCGAAAAACTCGGGTTTGGCCCGAACCTTTTGTATGATGCCCTCGCATATGTTATCGGCAAAAAACGGGATTATGTGGTCTCGGCAATAAACAATGCAGGCGATGTTGGAAAAGTTGTCGAGAGCCTTCTCGAAAAACGTGAACAGACGATGTTCTTCTCGGAAGAGCTGGATCTTTTAGACGTGAACGAGCGTTTTCTGCTGATGGCAAAATCCTCCGGCAGAAGATCCCAGCAGGAACGGCTCAGATCCGCCCAGTATCTCCTCTCGAATGCGACACCGCTCGAAGGAAGATATCTTGCGAGACTCATGCTCGAAGAGATGCGTATCGGCGTCGGGGAAGGGGTCGTGAAGGATGCGGTCTCGAAAGCATTCGGCATCCCGGCAGATGTGATCGAGCATGCCCATCAGGCACTGAATGATCTGGGGGAAGTGGCGTCCCTCGCAAAAACCGATCCATCTCAGCTTACCGAGGTCCATATCACGGCTTTTCGGCCGGTGAAGATGATGCTTGCCCAGCAGGGTTCCATCACCTCGATGGTGGAAACACACGGCAAACTTGCGGCTGAAAATAAATACGACGGCAGCCGGTTCCAGTTCCACAAATCCGGAGGAAAATGCGCGATCTACTCCCGGCGTCTGGAAGAGATGACGGCTTCTCTTCCCGATGTTGTCGGGATGCTGGATAAAGCGACCGACCATGACGTCATCATCGACGGCGAAGTGATCGCAATCATGAATGGAAAACCCATGCCTTTCCAGACGATCCTAAGAAGAATCCGCAGGAAGCATGATGTCGGGGATGCTCAGGAAGCGATCACCCTTCTCCCCTGGGTATTCGATATCCTCGCGGCCGACGGAGAGACCCTGATCGATCAGCCGTTCCTCCGCCGTCGGCAGATCCTCGAGTCGGTGATGAACGCGTATGTCGCTCCTCAGCTCGTCAGTGATTCCGTTGACGAGATCGAAGCATACTATCACACATCGCTCGACAACGGAAACGAAGGCATCATGCTCAAAGTGCTTGACTCGCCGTATCTGCCGGGAAACCGGGGCAAGCTCTGGATCAAGATCAAGCCCGAGGTCGATACGATCGATCTGGTAGTTACCGGCGCCGAGTGGGGCGAAGGAAAACGTGCGAAGATGTTCGGCTCGTTCCTTCTCGCATGTCAGGATGAGAATGGGGATCTCCTGGAGATCTCGCGGGTGGCGACCGGTATCGATGACTCGATGCTTTCGACCCTGTATGATCTGTTCAAGGAAAAGATCATTGCAGAAAAAGGAAAGACGGTCTCGTTCGAACCTGACGTCGTCTTCGAGGTCGGGTATGCCGAACTGCAGAGGAGCACGAACTATGCGGCAGGATATGCGCTTCGGTTCCCGCGTTTTGTCAGACTGCGGGACGACAAGGATGTGTATGAGATCGAGACGCTCGAGAGCCTGACACGCAGGTATTCTCTCCAAAACAAAGAAGAGTAAGGCCGATGCCGCTCGCAGAGGATTTTTCCCTTGGGAGAATAATAGTATGAATATGAAAATCCTGGTGCTGCTGGCGATGACATCTCTCATTCTGCTGTCCTGTTTTTCGGCAGGATGTGTTGAACAGACGGCTTCCCAGACGGATGTTCTGGCAGATGTGATCTCATCGCTGCACGAAACCCTCACTACGACGGCAGACGAGGCGGCCTTTGCCTCCCGATATTATGCCGCCGACCCGACACCTGAAAACGGCAGGCAGGCTCTGGCAACGCTCTATCAGAGAACAACACTGACCCATGATCTGCTGATCGCCGATGAGAACGGGATCGTGCGTGCGGTCTATCCAAATAATATCATAAGTGCACTTGGTCAGAACCTGAGCAGCTATCCGCCGAACAAAGAGATCTTTGCCGGGACGGATGTGTATGTCTCCGAATATATGGTTCTGGAAAACGGCATGGAAGCATATCTTCTCTCGGTCCCGATCAAGATCTCCGATAAGTATGCCGGGTATATCAGTCTGAGTTTCGATCCGTATCGTCTCTTTGGCCCGGAAGAGCAGAAAGTCTTTGAAAAAGGGTACAACCTCTGGGTCATGCAGATGAACGGCGTTCAGGTGTTCGATGCGGATGTTTCGGAGGCCGGCGCCGATCTCCTGACCGATCCGGATTATGCGATGATCCGGGAAATGGCAGAGCTCGTCGCAGCAAATCCCTCCGGCGAAACGAAATACGTGTATACAGCCGATATAGGTACAGACGTTGTTGAAAAAACAGCAGTCTGGGATACCCTCTCCTTTGGCGAGACAGACTGGCGTGTCGTCCTGACGTCAGTTCCGGCGACGAGCTAAAAACGCAGCGGAGAAAACATTCTCCGAGAGAAAATACATTTCAGATACTCCTGGGCGGACTCGAACCACCGTCTCCGGCTCCAAAGGCCGGAATGATTGACCACTACACTACAGGAGTTTATCTCCCCTATATTTTCGCAGGACATCTACATCAAACTACTGATGTATTTCCGCTCTCTTTTTTATGTAGAAGCATCAATGTATTAGGGTAGGCGAGGGTAGCCAAGCCAGGCCAACGGCGCCAGACTTAAGATCTGGTCTTCAGTAGTTCATGGGTTCGAATCCCTTCCCTCGCATTTTTATGAAACCGATCCGTTTACGTGATTTTGTTATGACTGATGACGGCTGTCTGTACGCCGTCTCGGGGTATGAAAACGATTCCCTCGCTGAGTGCGTGCTCCGCTATGTTCCGACACCGGACGGGGACCGGACGGCGCCGTCCGGAACGAGATACAAAAAATATGATTTTGCCGATGCATTCGCCTGGGTCAAAGAACACAGACCCGAATACCTTGATCTGGTCCACCGCGTTCCGCTCTCTGACATCGTCCGCGTGTTGAAGCCCGAGGAAGAAGCGGCAGGCATCGCGGCGGGAAACCCCAGAGTCGCCCGGCTGTTTTCCCACTTCGATCTGCCTCCGATGAGCTACGGATGCACGGGATCCCTTCTAGCTGGTCTGGAAAATTCTGCATCCGACATCGATATGGTCGTCTACGGCTCGGCCTGGTTTTTGGCACGCGAGCAACTGATGGCCGCGGTGAAGGCGGGAAAGATCCCTGCGATGAGCGAAGAGATGTGGCAGAAGGTGTATCGAAAACGCGTTCCCGACATCAGCTTCGACGAGTTCGTGCTGCACGAGAGCCGGAAGTTCAACCGCGGAGAGTTCGAGGGGACCTACTTCGATCTGCTCTACTCGCGTGGATACGACAATCTCCACTCGGTCCCGCCGATCACGCTTGGCGAGAAGACGGGCGTGATAACGATCGAAGCGAAGGTCACGGATGCAAGTCTTGCATTCGATTCGCCCGGTATCTACAAAGTCGATCACGAAGAGATCGACATGGTCCTTTCTTTTACGCACACCTACTGCGGTCAGTGTTTCACGGGAGAGACGCTTGAAGCAAAAGGGGTGGTCGAGGAGCACGGGGATCAGACCTGGCTGATCGTTGGAACGACCCGCGAAGCCCACGGTGAGTATATCGTTTCGAGAACGTTACTCGACCGGTAAGTATTCGGGTTAGGCGGGGTTTCCCTCAGCCAAAAAAAACGTAGGTATGTGATCTCCGATGATCTCGTGAAAAACCTGCTCAAGTCTTTTACGTGAGAAACAGATCTTTTCTGGCCCTGCTTAAACAATTCCCGGTCTTCTTTTTTGATTTAGGGAGTTATTCTTGGTTGGATTTATGATGTTTACGCGATTTTGGAAAATGCAGAGGGACGTGGAGTCCGGAAAGTCCGCACACTACCAGACAGTGGGTTCGCAGATGTCTGTTTTCCAATTTTAATGCCCTGAATACGGCGATACTCGGACTAAAATTCAGGTTGGATAGGTGGATGAGAGGTACCTGTCAAAATCTATAGGTGCGAGGGCGCTACATGGCGGGGAAATTGCCAAATGTCAAAGTTAGGTTATAATTGGTCAAAATATGGCAGAAGTGACCGCTGTCTCTGTCACCCGAAAAAGTCCAGCTGCTTTTGCCTGACGCCGACTTTACTCTTCGTCATCTCCTCAAACGACCGCCGGAGGGCAAGCTCCATATCCGCATTCTCACTTCTGACCGCCGCGATCATCTCTTCCCAGGTCCCCGGCGTCACAACATATCCATAGATGGCCGCCATCCTGAAAAAAAGCTCGGCCGAAAGAAGAGCCTCATCCGGAAACAACGCAGAAAACGCTTCATAAAAAAGAAAGCACTGCTCAAACGGGTGGGAATTTTCCCTGATCCTCTGATGAAAACCCGCGATCATTTTCTTCAGTTCATCTCCTGCCGCCAACGATCCAGTTCCGGTTTCGCTATTCGTGTGCAAAACATCCTGCAGACGAAGCACCATACGCATGCCCAGCCGCTCCTTTGTTTCCCGCTGCAGATATGCAGTTCTCAGATTCTGCAGAACATTCACTTCAAACAGCCGTTTTCCGCGCGGGATTTCCCCGGATGAAAACATGCGCGCAGTCTCTGCCGGCGTTATCTCCACCCCGGCAAAACGCGCCAGTGCGGCAATATGTGCCGCAGTCTCCTTTTCAGGATCCTTCACCGGCCGGCGGGCATGCAGATATCTGTGCCGTTCCAGCTCAAAATACTCATCCTCGTCTGCGTATCGTTCGAATGAAAACTTTTCTGCACGAAACTTCGTGACCTTTACGAGACACTTCATCTCCAGATCGAAACCAAACATAGAGATACACCGCGTGATCTCAGCTTTGGTCGGCTTCGCCCCCGACTTGATCAGGTGCGTCGCTGCAAACTTTCTTGCATCGGTGTTGACCTCACGCACCAGATAATATCTCTTCAGCCCGTTTTTCAGACGAACTTCGACACGATACGGTTCATGCGCAGACATATAGTATAAAAATATTGGACGGGATCTGATGTGTATGTTTCGTTTGCGAAAGGGTCAGGGATCCCGTTTGACGGTGATCTCAGCCAGATGTTCCCAGTAGGATCGGCGATCCTCCTTTGGCCCGACGCCGCAGACGAAGACATACTCCGGATCGAACGAGCCGAGCACCGTCGTCAGTGATTCGGCATCGGGGTCGCAGACATAGACCCTGCGGATATCGTATGAGTCCAGAAGATCAGGCAGCTGCGCCGTATTTTCCCGTGAGATAACAATGTCGCGCTGATACTCGAGCGCCATCTCCAGAAAAGTATCCGGGACTGCCCACAAATATTTCTTTCCGGTAAACTCCGTCAGTTCTTCTTCGTTCGGGGTGTTCGTTGTCAGGATATGGCCGGCGATTCCCGCATCCCGCATCAGACGGCAGAGCGATGCGAATGCTTCTAAAAGCGATGCGGCACACTCCTCTGTATCGCCGAAGTATTCATCCCTCACATCCAGTCCTGAGGGAGCAGGCATACTCCACCAGCAGTGTTTTCTCAGACCATTGACCAGATCGCTGTCGGCCCGTACTGCTTTTTGGTCCACATCGAACTCGCGAAAGATCGCTCCTTCGCGGACGTTTGTGAATGCATCCAGAAGTCTGGCGGCATAATACTCGCCGCCGGCCGCCGGATATTCCACTGCGGGCAGCTGATCTTTGAGAGTTGTTTCAATGTTCCAGGTGATAAGATCGGTTTCCTGACCATACCTGGAGACGATCCAGGCTGATAGTAACGAAGCATCGGGAGCTGCTGGCAGGACCGAGCCGAGTGATTTTACAGGAAAGCTGCATGTACGCATTACAGTATTAGATGAGAATCTGAGATGTAATACTTTTCTTCATAGGGTTTATGCAGGAACCGGGTGTTTGCGGGATGTGGTTTTTTTCTTTTCGATTTGCACCCGGCTTTCATCAACGTCGTGCAGTGTCGTCTTCGGTCCGAATAGGAATGCTGATATCACCCCCGCACCATAAAACATCATACGGAGACCATTATCCCATGCAATATCTCATCACCGGCGGCGCAGGCTTCATCGCATCCCATATAGCAGAAGAACTCATCCGGCAAAACCATGACGTCACGCTCCTCGACGACATGTCGGCCGGGAACGTCAGAAATATCCAGTCCGGCGCCGAGTTCATCAAAGGCTCGGTCACCGACCGTCCCCTGCTCAGCGAGATCTGCAAAACCCATGCCTTCGAAGGGATCTTCCATCTTGCAGCGGTAGCAAGCGTGCAGAAATCCATCGAAGATCCGCTCCTCGTTCACGAAGTCAATGCTACAGGGACACTTAATATCCTTTCCGCCGCAAAAGAACACGGCATTCGAAAAGTCGTCCTTTCTGCCTCAGCCGCGGCATACGGCGACAACCCGGTGTTTCCGAAACGAGAGGACATGCTTCCTGAGCCTCTCTCACCTTATGCGGTCTCAAAGATCGCAGGCGAGATGTACTGCAGAAACTTTGCCGACCTCTTCGGCGTCGGGACGACAGCTCTTCGCTACTTCAATGTCTTTGGCCCGCGGCAGGATCCGAACGCCGAGTATGCGGCGGTCATCCCGAAGTTCACCGAAAAAATCGTCGGGGGCAAAAACCCGGTCATTTATGGCGACGGGAACCAGACCCGCGACTTCGTTTTTGTGAAAGATGTCGTTTATGCAAATATTCTGGCGATGAACTCAGCTACATGCGGCACATTCAACATCGGCACCGGTATCCAGACCTCCTTAAATGATCTTGCAGCAATGATCATGCGTGCGGCGGGGATCAGCTGCGATATAATCTATGAAGCGCCAAGACCCGGCGACATCAGATACTCGGTCGCCGATATAACGAAAGCGAAACAGGAGCTCGGCTATGCTCCGAAGTACTCGATCGAAGACGGGATCAAAGAGACGGTGGGATACTTCAGAGATATCCTCTGAGCAGAAGAGGGAAACGGAAGCTTCCGTGATGAAAGGCACAGGCGGTGAAACACGCAAGCCCTCTGTTTGCCCGCAATGCAAAGCCTTGATCGCAAGTCTGACGACTTGCTCGGCTAAGGGACCTAAAGGTCCCCGCCTCAGCTGAGGTCGGGTCCTTACGTACCCGACCCGCAAGGTCGCAAGTTCTCCCTTACGCTCTAACTTGCTCAGCTGAGGTCGGGTCCTTACGTACCCGACCCGCAAATACCATTATCTCACAACGACAACGTATACAGAACTAAACGAGTTGAAAATGTCGGATTATCGAGTGACGCTGGAGGCAGGGTGGACGGTCAAAGACGTAGAATCGGTCCAGGATGCCATAGGAATAGCAGTAAGTGAAGCAGGCAAACGCCTGCACCCGTCGGCAAAATTCGTCGACGTCGATGTAATGAACACCCCCTGTCCGTACTGCGGAAAAGAGATCAACACCGCGCTCGTGATCGCACGGACCGGTCTGGTCGGCCTTCTTCTCTCAATGAAGGTATTCAAAGCTGAAAACCCCGAACATGCAGAGCACATCGCCAAATCCGTCATAGGCAAAGCCCTTCGGGACATCTCCCTCTCCACCTATGCTGTGGAACCGATCGAAGGTGACGCCGTTGAAGAGTAACACCGTCTCCGTCTCAGGGCATCTCTGCATAGACTATATCATCACCGTTGACGAATACCCCCCGGTCGGCGAATCAAGACGCGTATTTGAACGCAAGATCTACTTTGGCGGCGGCGCGGCAAACATCGCCGCCGGCATCGCCCGACTCGGCGGAGAGGCCGAACTCATCTGTGCGGTCGGACAGGACTATCCCGGCAGCGAATACGAAAAATATCTCGATGAACTCGGCGTTGCCACCACACTTTTTACCAGCGACAAAAACTGCTCGACCGCCTTCATGGTGAACAACGCCGCCGGTGAACAGATAACCTACTTCGAGTGGGGCGCAGGCGAAGCCTTCTCCCGCGCCGCTGCGCCTGCCCGCGACTTCATCCACATGGCGACCGGCGACGCCGCATTCAATATCAGCATCGCCAGACAGGCAAAGTTCGCCTCGCTCGATCCGGGTCAGGACGTCAAATATTATACCGCAGACGATCTCACGTCCCTTCTTGGCGAGATCGATATCCTCATCTGCAACAACTATGAGATGGAAATAATCAAAAACACCCTCGGCTGGAGCGAAAAAGATATTCTTGATTCGGTGCCTTTCACCATCATCACGCATGGAAAATCAGGCAGCAGCCTCTTCTTCGACGGCCGCGCCGAACAGATACCTGCCTTCAACGTCGAAGCAAAGGATCCCACCGGCGCAGGGGATGCATATCGGGCAGGCTTTTTCACCGCCTGGAAAAAAGGTCTCGACCCCGTCACCTGTGCAAAAGTTGGTACGACCGCCGCCTCGTTCGCGGTCGAAAAGACCGGGACCCAGACCAACCTGCCGGACTGGGAGACGATGGCAGAACGCTATCGGTCCGCATTCGGCCGGCTGGAGAGCTAGGATGAGCTGGGCCGCACTCACCTCCGGAGGCAAGGACTCGATCCTTGCCATGCAGAAAGCGATCGACGCAGGCATGCATGTATCCCATCTCGTTACCGTCATTCCGAAAAACACCGAATCATACATGTTCCACTCGGCAAATCTTGCCGCCGTGCCGGTGATCGCAAAGCGATGCGGAGCCGTTTATGTGGAGATCGCCTCCGCCGGCGAGAAGGAACAGGAGGTCGATGATATGGAAATCGGACTCGCGGCCCTTGATGTGGAAGGCGTCATCGTCGGGGCAATAGAGTCCGAGTATCAGCGGTCCCGCGTCGCCGCCGTCTGTGAACGGCTCGGCCTCAAAATGTATGCTCCGCTCTGGAAGATGGATCCCCTCGCTCTCATGCGTGAGGTCGCCTCCCGGATGGATGCAGTGATCGTCGTCTGCGCAGCAGACGGGCTGGGAGAAAACGTTCTGGGCAAAAAGATCGATGACGCCCTCATCGACGTCCTGCTCTCCGTCCGGAAAAGCCGGCGGATCCATATCGCCGGAGAGGGCGGGGAGTATGAATCGCTCGTGCTGAACGCTCCATGCTTTTCAGCGCCGCTCAACTGCTCGGAGATGAAATCCGCGTATGAAGGACTCCGCGGCGAAGTCTTTATCGAAAGGTTCTGGTAACATGAAACGCGAAGTAAAAACCGAATCATTAACGAAGTATCTCTTCGACGCTCCGAAATGGCAGGCTTCTTTGGCAGCGATCATTCTGCTCGGCTTTGCCGTCGACGGGGTCGTCTTCCTCGCCTCCGGCGAGATGCGGGGGATCGGATTTGCCTTCTCGATACCCGCCGTCGCTGCGCTGATCCTTACAAAACCCTTCGTCAGCGCGACCGCACGCCAGGAGTTCACCTGGAACAGATCGGGTCTGCTGGCGCTTGCAGGCGAAGTGTTCATGCTGCTTTGGATGTTCACCGGCATCTTCCTTGGAGCAGGATTTGCCTACGTATTCGGCGTGGGTTTCATTCTGGCGATCAGGCTCGTGGTTCTCGCTGCAGTCGCCGACTACCGGTTTGGAAGGATGTATGCGCCTGCCGCTATCCAGACATTTGCCGGCGCGGTCGTCGGGGTCTGGTTCTTCGGCCCTGAATTCGTTATTCCGGCAGTTGTTTCAATAATCGTGTTCTCGATAGGGGTGATCGGCTTTTTACTCCTGTTCGATCTGCCGATGAAACGGACCAGCGGGGTCGGAGCGATGCATTTCGTCAACGCGTTTCTTGCTCATCTGACGAACGGATCCAACGATCTCGAGGAGTATTTCCATCACATCAGCGAGTATGTCTCGGTCCCCGAGACGACATTCTTCTTCAAACGTTCCGGCAAACCGGATGTCTGGTTCGTGATCCCGAATCTTCACCCAGGTCCGATGGCAGAGATCGGCGGCAGCAACTTTCCCAAGGTCCTGCATGATACGTTTGCAGCTGACGCGATCCTTCTTGTTTCCCACGGCTGCGCCAGTCATGATCTGAACCTCATCTCCAACCGTGAGACGAAAACGATTGCGAAAGCGATACAAACCACCCGCGACTCGGTCGTTTATACGGATATGGCGAGCCGTCCAGTCAGAACGAAGCACGGTACGGTGTCTATCCTTTCCCAGAGGTTTGGCAACTCGCTTCTGATGGTCACGACCCGGTCGCCTGAGATGACGGAGGATATGGACTACTCGATCGGCAGGATCGTAATGGGTGAAAGCAAAGGCAGATACGAAAACGTCGGGTTCGTGGATGCCCATAACTGTATGACCTCGGTCACCAACATCATCTATCCTTCGACCAAAACCGGCAATGAGTTTATCGCCGGAGCGGATGAGGCGATGAATCTGATGCTGGATGTAAAGATGCATCCGTTCTCGGTTGGAGCGGCGCAGGTCATCCCGCCGTTTGAACGGAGCGAGGGATTTGCCGATATGGGGATCATTGCGATGGTCACTGATGTCGATGGGATAAAAACGGCATACATCCTTTTTGACGGCAATAATGTTCATCTGGGGGTCAGAGAGATCCTGCGCAGCGCTGTTCTCGGGCTCGGTCTGGATGAGGTCGAGATCCTGACGACCGATTCGCATGTCGTGAACTCGGTCTCAGGCAGGAATCCGATCGGCGATGCGGTGTCACCGGGCGAGATCATCCCCTACGTGTCAGAAGCGGTGTTAAAAGCGGTCGAAGATCTTTCTCCGGCGTCAGGAGGGGCAGCAACCGGTATCTGCGAAGAGGTGGAGGTGTTTGGCCCGTCCCGGATCGTGCAGCTGACTTCGACCGTGAATGCGATCGTTACGAATCTTCTTCCTCTGGCAACACTTCTGCTGACGACGGCATTTCTGCTGATCATGGTCGTCTGCATGATCGTACTGTAAAAAAATCCTTATTTTTTGATCTGCCGATCATGGTCGTCTGCATGATCGTGCTGGAAAAAATCCTTATTTTTGGACATGTTCGACCTCGATCGCACAGGAACTTCGTCTGATCCGCGGGAGCGAAGCCAGCTTATTTTCATATTTATCGCAGGTAAGACCTGATTTCGGCACCGGATCGGGAAGAACCACACCCAGTTTGCAGACGATGCGGTAATTGTAAAAATCCCGCTCTTTATCAAATATATACTCATGAGAATCCATATGCAGACAGGTCAAACAGGGCACAACCATAATGATTAAAGATACATCCACCCCATACATTAACCTGCCGAAAATGCCCCCCTTCGATCTTGCCGATATCCCCCATTCGCCGGGCTGCTACCTGTATAAAGACGGCGAAGGAACGATCATCTATGTCGGCAAGGCAAAAGACCTGCGAAAACGGGTCTCTTCGTATTTTCAGAAAAAGGATCATGACGCAAAAACTGCAAAGCTCGTCGCTGCGATCCGTTCGTTTGAATATATCATAACTGCGACCGAAGAAGAAGCCTATCTTCTGGAAAACACGCTCATCAAACATCATCAGCCGAAGTACAACATCGATCTCAAAGACGCCAAATCCTACGCTTACATCGAACTCACGAAAGAACCGTTTCCGCGGATCACTATTGCGAGAAACACCCGCGGAAACGGCCAGCACTTCGGCCCCTTCGTCTCAGGAAAAGAACGTGACTACGTCCTTTCGGTCGTGAAAAAAACATTCAGACTCAGATCCTGCAAAAACATGCCGAAGAACAGACCCTGTCTGCGCTATCATATAGGCAACTGCACCGGGCCGTGCGGCGGGCACGTTTCCGCTGAAGAGTATGCAAAACAGTGCAGCTATGCAGCGGATGTCCTGAAAGGCAGCACAAAGGAGATCAAAACCAAACTCGAAGATGAAATGGCGGAGTATTCGAAGGATATGGAGTTCGAAGCGGCACTCCTCTGCCGGGACATGATCACCGCGGTCGAAAACCTCTCTTCACGGCAGTATGTCGCCAGAAAAACCGATCATGACGAGGACGTCATCGCCTACCGCGCGGCTGACGGAACGGTGTATCTTATGGTCTTCCATGTGTACAAAGGAACGCTCGGCGGCAGGGACGAGTTTATCTTCGAGGCATCGGAGGGATTTTTCGAGGAGTTTGTTTCGAGATATTACTCGGAGAATCCTGCTCCCAAAGAGATAATCGTCGAGGAGGAGCTTGAGGAGTCACTCGCCGCGTATCTGGGAAATCAGGCCGGACATACCGTGAAGATCACCGTCCCAAAGCAGGGAGCCAAGAAAAAACTGCTCGAACTTGCGGGAAAAAACATCGAGACGGTCCACTTCGGCGACGAACTGAAAGTAATGGAACTCCAGGCGGCCCTTCATCTCAAAACACCGCCGGCCGTCATCGAGTGTTTCGATATCTCCCATCTCTCGGGAACCGATACGGTCGCCTCCATGGTCAGATTCGTTTCAGGAAAACCTGACAAGAAAAACTACCGGCGGTTCAAAATAAAAACGGTCGAAGGGATCGATGACTTCGCCTCTATGGCAGAAGTCGTCCGCAGAAGATACAGCCGTCTGATCGAAGAGGAAAAACCGCTCCCTGATCTGATCGTGATCGACGGAGGAAAAGGGCAGCTCTCGTCAGCAAAGCGGATCCTTGATGAGCTGGACGCAAACATCCCGCTCATCTCCCTTGCGAAAGCGGAAGAAGAAGTATTCGTTTCAGGCGTGCCGTTCCCGCTGCCGTTTGGAAAAAAGACAAAGGCAAACATGTACCTCCAGGAGATACGGGACGAGGCGCACAGGTTTGCCGTCACCTACAACCGGCTGCTTCGGAAAAAGCGGCTGGTAAAATAATATTCAGACTTTTTTTATCCAGGTCAGCAGCACGCCGTCGTCGATCTTCTCGATATTTTTCAGCGAGAGCCGGGTGAACTCCGCAGGATCCGTGAACCCGGCGCCGTCTGCAAAGGTGGGGGCATCCTTCCCGCCGATGATCAGTGCGCCGATATAGATGCGTATCTCGTCAAAGAGTTCTTTGCTGAGAAACGACCAGAGCAGCGTGGCTCCTCCCTCGACCATGAGTTTTTGAACCCCGAGTTTTGCCAGTTCATCTAAGACGATTACCAGATCTACCGAATCCGCACCCGCAGAGATCACCGTGGCTTTTTCTTTCAAGGCGTCACATCTTTCCTTCGGGGCTTTTTCCGAGACGAAGATGACCACGCGGCCAAGTCCTTTTTTGAACATGTCCCCGTCTGCAGGCATTCGTGCCATGCTGTCGATCACGACCCGCATGGGATGAGGATCTTTGCCGCCGGCTTTTCGGACCGCGGCATACTCCTCGCTTTTCAGCCGCAGCGAAGGGTCGTCGGAGAGGACTGTTCCTATGCCCACCATCACTGCGTCGGACTCGGCGCGGAGCGTGTCAACTCTGAGAAAATCGTCAGGACCGGAGATCTTGGTCTGTTTTCGTTCCCGGGTGGCAAGTTTTCCGTCAGCACTCATTGCTGCGTTGATTATCACATACGGACGCATACATACACCCGTTGGATACGTGAACGTAGACTGGTCATGGAAAATAGAATGGGGCGAAAGTCTTATACCTTCTTATAAACGTTCACACCAACGCGGACATCGGGGTGTTTGCGGTCGATGGGTTTATTTCCCATGCTGGAGCCGATGATGATCGTTTTTCCAGAGGATGAAGGTCCGACTTCCTGGGAAAGATCGACCGTAATTGTAAGAATATCTCCATCAACTGACGTTTTCACATTTTTCATATCTGTTAATGTGTATGATGAAGAGATAAATCTTGCGGGATTTTTGGAGAGATTTTCGTCTTTTTCTACAGAGTGTACTGAGTGGGCAGGGGAGGCGGACCCATAAAACCCATAAATATAATCATCCGCAAACACCAATGAGTATAACCATGCCGAACTTAACAGTCGCCGTACTTGCCCCGAACGGATATGCCCGGGATCTCGGGAAGAAGGGGACCAGTACCGATATCACATTCTATAATCTGAAAAAAGGTCACGACACCGTGACGCTTCTGGAACCGACGAGGTATCCGGACAGACTTGCTCCGTTATTTTATGTCGTTTCCATGTCTCATGAGGCGATCGTGGTGATCTCTGAGATCACGCCGATGGTCGCCGAGTGGATCCTGATGCTTGATTGTGCAGGGGTGAAGAACGGGACGATCATTCTGAAGAATTATATCCAGCCGAATCAGATCGCCCCGCTGATCAAAGGAACGGTGCTTGAGAATTATACGATAATGGAAGAGGATTTCATCGGCCTTTCCGCCGGACTTCTTGAGCGTGCGGCAAATCAGCCGGATATCGAGCCGAAGGAGGGGGCAGTCGGATCGGTTCCGATCGATCACCACTTCAATGTGCGGGGTATTGGAACGGTGATCCTCGGATGCGTCGCGGACGGGTGGATCAAGAAGCATGATAAGATGCGGGTCGAACCGCTGGATAAGACCGCTCAGATCAGGTCGGTCCAGAAGCATGATGATGATTTTGCCTGGGCGTATGCGGGCGACCGTGTGGGCTGCGCTTTGAAGGATATCGATGCTGAGGAGCTGGATCGGGGTTTCGTTCTTACGACCGATCCGAAAGTGACCCACACGACGACGGTGACGGGCGACGCACACCTGGTGAAGTACTGGCCGGGAGAGATCAAGGAGCAGATGGTCGTGTCTGTCGGACACTGGATGCAGTTTTTGTCTGCACGGGTGACGAAGGTGGAGAACGGATCGGACTGGCACGCGCCGAAGCTGACGCTCGAACTGGATACGCCGCTTGTGTATAAGCCGGGTGATTCAGCGGTGATCCATTATCTGGACGGGGGCAAGCTGCGTATCGTCGGGACGATCAGACTTCCCTGATCTTTTTTTTACAGGGCATTTTCAGGTGTCCTCTGGCTGATTTTGCTGGAGGGCGTGTTTTGGCGATCGGATACCCGCCATTCTTTTTAATGTACCAAACCAATATCCTATCACGCAGATGACAGCATTTCACCATGGTCTCCTGAATGAGCAGCCGGTTTCCCTGACGGTGAACGGACGGGGTCTTTCGACCGTGATGATGCTGAATGAGATGGCCGAAGAGTTTGCCGCGGGGTATCTGACGACGGAGGGGATCGTGCCGTATGCGGATATCGAGTCGGTGATGCTGACGGAAACGGGCGTGAGTGTGCTGACGAAAAATCCGTTCAAGGTGCTTCTTCCAAAAAAAAGTGTGCTCTCCGGATGCGGGGGCACGGCGTCGTATCTGGATCCGGAGAAGATGCCGGTCCTTGAGTCATGCATCCCGGTGCCGAAAAATATTCTGAATCATGCATTTTCCAGCGACGTGATCAAGGCAGGCGGGTTTGGGGCGAAGGCGTTTGTCGGCGGAACGATCGCGGCATCAGCCGAGGATCTTGGTCAGTTTACTGCGCTGGACAAGGTCGTCGGTCGATTACTCATAGAGGGTATCCCGCCGGAAAGCACCGCGGTCCTTGTCTCAGGCAAGGTGACGGCGGAGCTCGTCAGGAAATGCCTGCATGCAAAGATCTCGGTGCTGGCATCAAAGCAGCCGCCAACCTATCTGGCGGCCGAAGTGGCGAAGAACGGCAAGCTGACTCTTGTCTATTGAATGAACAGGGACTTGCTGATTCGCTGGATAGGACTTAAGCGGTGTTGGTGTGGATCCAATTCGAGAGAGATAGCTAGATGTGGTCGCAAGAGAAAAACCAACCGCGAATCGGCGCGAACCGCAAATCAGAGATTTGTTCTCCGCTTCGGGTCTTCGACCCTCGCTTGAATCCGCCCTTCGGGCGAGGCGAATCGGATTTGCTGATCCTCACTCTCGCTCGTCGTGTCTTTCAGCCACGACGGCTCGTCCCTTCATCGGGACCGTTCGGGCAAATCCTGTCGGTGCCCCGGCACCTCCTGAAGGAAATATTTAGGGAGTATTTTAATGAAAAAGAGGGGGAGAAATTACTATCGGGAGCCGCTGGGGCGGCGACAGGATTTGCCCGAACGATCCCGATGAGGGATGAGCAAGACAGCGAAGCTGTATTGCGAAAGTGAGGAATAGCAAATCCGATTCTTCTCGCCCGAAGGGCGGATTCGCGCCGATTCGCGGTTGGTTATTTTTATGTTTCCACACCCAAAAAACTCCTTTACGAATTAGAGTTACACAAACACCGCGTAAGTCCTATTTGAAAAAAAGGGTTAGTAGATATTCTCTGAATTATTTTCTCAGCTGCAGGATGAGTCCCGCCACATTATCGCCGAACTTCTCCAGCGTCGCCATGCCCTCTGCATCATTTGCGACATCGCCCGGTCCATGGCCGAACGCGATGTTCCAGTAAGTTGAACCGCAGACGATCATATCCGAAATGAAAAAGGACATCAGCATCTCCTGCAGCGTCGAGGTCAGACCCCCGCGTCGTGCCACGACCACCGGACCGCCGACTTTCCCTGAAAGCCAGTTCCCGTTCGACCGGGCGATCATCGAAACACGCTGGATTAAGTTCATCACATCCCCTCTGGCCGTTCCAAAGTAGACCGGGGCGCCGATGATAAACCCGTCTGCCGCCTTGATATCATCCAGCATATCATTCAGTCCGTCTTTCAAACTGCATTTTCCGTTTTTCTTACACTCACCGCAGGCGATACAACCCTGGATCGGATTTCCCCGAAGCGAGATGATCTTTGCCGAGAGCCCCCTCTTCTCGATCGCGTCCTTGCATACATTCAGTGCATGCTCGGTGTTTCCTTTCGCCCGCGGGCTTCCGGAGATCAAAACGACATCTGTCATACCTAATACTTATACGGTAGAAGTAAAAAAAGATGGATGTTAGTTGGTAACAACGCGGGTGTTTTTGCCCATCAGCTTCCCGCACTGGATCTTGCCCATCACTAAAATATTGACCCCCCTCACCTCGGCGGAAATGACGCCCGGCCGAAGCAGAACGTTCCCGTCCGACCGGATCACCCGGACTTTTGCATTATCACACACAGTCAGCTGCTCCGTTCCCGCGTTCAGCTCCCCCTCGATCACCGAATCACGGCAGACGACCGCACCATTACAGGTCACATTCCCGGCAACGTGGGACTCGGGGCACAAAAAGAGTTTTCCGGTAACCACAAGATCACGCCAGAAGTACGTCCGGGGCGGAACAAGAAAGTCTCCCTCGATCAGTACAGAGCCCCGGAAGTAGGATCCTGCCTCCGCCATGTGCAGATTATCTTTTACTAATACTTTCATGCTACCCCAAGTATGCTTATTAATCCTTCAACCTCACGGATATTAATATGTTCTGAATTATCAGGCTCTTCACAGGAAAACCGCAGAGATTTCCATCAGCAGAAACACAAAGAGGGCCGCAAACATCCCGTACTTCAGATACGCCGTGCAGTTCGAAGCAGAAAGTTCGTCGGGCCGCGTAAATCCCAGCGCCCGGATCGTCACCAGAATGATGAACGCATCCACGACGCCGATCAGCACCAGATAGACGATCCCCCAGGTCAGGAACGGAACAAAGCTGAAGAGCACGGCGCACAGAACAAAAATCACAGCGAGGACTGCGGTTCCCCGGACCCCGATCCGCATCGGAAGGGTCCGTGCCCCGCCGATCCGATCCCCCTCGATGTCCTCGGCATCCTTGAGCAGTTCGCGTGCGAGCGTCCCGAAGAACGTGATGGCAAACAGAGGCAGCATCACGAGGAAGGACTCCGGCCCGACCAGAAACCCGCCGAAGAGGAAGATGCTCCCCGAAAGATAGGCTACGCTCAGATTGCCCAGCAGAGGGATACCCTTGAACTTCGCCGCATAGATGACCAATAGGGTCGTATTCACCAGAGCGATACCAAGACACCAGAAGTTCGTGAAACAGCCGGCGATGATCCCCACACCAAAGAGGAAACCTGCCCATACAACGGCGCCCCGCGGCGTGACCGCTCCCGACGGGATCGGACGATCCGGCCGGTTCACTTTGTCGATCTCTTTATCAAACACGTCGTTCAGTACGTTTCCTGCACCGCAGATCACAAGCACGATAAAAAACAGCAGCGCCGCAAAAAGCGGCTGCGTGCCGCTAGCGATAAAGTAGGCGATGCCTGCGGTGATACCCGAGACGCCCGCGTTCATCGGACGGATGATCTTTCCATACCCAGCCAGACTCATGTATCGTATTTGTGGGTGTGCCGCTTCGAAAAAGATATCCCCGTGAAGCCCGAATAATTATGAGAATCAGGGCATGTAGCCAAGCCAGGATATGGCGTCAGCCTCCTAAGCTGAATATCTAGGGTTCGAATCCCTACATGCCCGTTTACATTTTTTGGGGTCAATCATGGAATGCAGGGAGATCACGGAAGGGAGCACGACTTTTACCGCCCCGGTCCAGGACGAAAACACTCAGTTTCCGCCGGGCTCGGCTCCGGTCTTTTACAACACCAAAATGGAGTTCAACCGCGATATGACGGTACTCCTCACGAAGATCATACAGCCGGCTGATTATCTGGACGCGATGGCGGCAACGGGCGTTCGCGGCCTTCGGATCGCCAACGAGGCAAAAATACCGGTCACGATCAATGACCGGGACGAGCAGGCGGTCAGGATAATCCGGGCGAATGCGGAGAAACTGGGCGGCGATATCAGCGTGACCTGCGATGATGCGAACCGGCTGATGTGCACGGCCCGGTTCGATTCGATCGATCTCGATCCGTTCGGCACGCCGGTACCTTTTCTCGATGCAGCTTCACGGGCCGCAAAACATTTTCTCTTTGTCACGGCGACGGACACGGCCCCTCTCTGCGGAGCGCATTTCAAGGCAGGCTGCCGCAGATATTTTGCGACGCCGAGAAACACCGAGTATCATGCGGAAGTGGGTCTTAGGATGATGATGGGGGCGATGGCCCGGGAACTTGTGAAATACGACCGCGGCATGAAGCCGATCCTGAGTTTTGCGAAGTCCCACTACTTCCGCTCGCATGTTCGGGTCATAGGCAAAGTCACGGCCGCCGATGAAACGATCGGTCAGATGGGATTTGTGATGCAGTGCCCGAAGTGTCTCTACCGTGCCGAGCAGAAGGGGAGTCTTCTCCCGAAAACGCATATCTGCCCCCACTGCGGCGTCGAGACCATACCTGTAGGTCCCTTGTGGATGGGGCCTCTGCAGGAAAAGGAGGTCCTTGCCGAAATGCAGGAAATCCTGCCCGAACTGCAGTTCGGCAAAAAAAGACAGATGGAAAAGCTGCTGACATATCTCCTCGCAGAGCCGGAAACATGCACATACTATGATTATCACATCGTTTCCCGGAACATGAAGGTCTCGCCGCCGAATATGGAAGAACTGATCGCGAGCTTAAATGACGCAGGATACTACACGACCCGCACGCATTTCTGCGATACCGGGATAAAAACGACGGCGCCTCTTCATGTCATAGAAGAGATGATCCGTCTCTGGAATAAAGAAAATCTTCAGATATAATCGCCGATGTCCATCTCGCAGGAGATGAGAGAATCGCAGTACTGACAGCGGAATCCCCGCGGGTGCACGACGAAGCGGCTCTGGACCGGCTCTTTTGTGTTGGTGATACAGTTCGGATTTGGGCATTTGATGACGCCGATGATCTTTTTTGGGACCTCAACGGTTTTTTTCACCGAGACTTTGAAGTTTCTGATGATACTGATGGTCGCGTCCGGGGCGACGAGAGCGATTTTATCCACTTCATCTTTGAGGAGTTCGCGGTTTTCGATCTTGACCATGTCCTTTCGCCCGCCGCGTGAACTGGGAACATTGGATGCGACGATGACGGTGACGTTCGTTCCGTCGCGGATCCCGAGGATCCGGAGAACGGTCAGCCCTTCTCCCGGGGTGATGTGGTCGATGACAGTGCCGTTTTTGATCGGCGAGATGACGATCCCGTCTGAGATAGTGCGCACCATCAGTTCATCACCTCGCTCAGCATGGCCATTCTGATAGGAACGCCGTTGTGCGCCTGTTCGAAGTATTTGGCGCACGGGAGAGCGTCGACTGCCGGATCGATCTCGTCGACGCGGGGGAGAGGATGAAGAACGATCATGCCGGGTTTGGCAAGTTCCAGGAGTTCGGGAGTGATCCGGTAGGTGGATGCATAGTTTGCAAAAGCGACCGGGTCAGGGAACCGCTCGCGCTGGAGGCGGGTCACATACAGCACGTCGAGCTCGGAAACTGCCTCTTCTATATTGTCATGGCCGATGAGTTCTATACCGGCATCCAGCAGGTCTTCTTTGATATATCGCGGAAAATCGAGTCCGTCGGGAGCTATGGTATGGATACGGACATTATTGTATTTGGCGAGGGCAAAGGCGAGGGAGTGGACGGTCCTTCCGTATCTGAGATCTCCCTGCAGGCCGACGTCGATGTTTTCGATCCGCATGGATTCGCGGATGGTGAACAGGTCGAGCAGGGTCTGGGACGGGTGCTGGCCGGCGCCGTCGCCTCCGTTGATAACAGGGACCGAGGCGACTTCGCTTGCAAGACGGGCGGCGCCTTCTTTGGGGTGACGCAGGACGATCGCATCGCAGTATCCGGAGATGACGCGTATCGTGTCAGAAAGGGTCTCACCTTTGGTGATGGAGGTGGCTTCGACACTGCCGAGGTTGAGGATCTTGCCGCCAAGCCGCATCATTGCAGCGGAGAAGGACATGCGGGTCCGGGTGCTTGGTTCGAAAAAGAGGACGGCGAGGAGTTTGCCGTCGAGTTCGCGGCCGGTATAGTTCCCGCGGTCGAAGGCTGCTGCAGAACAGAGGAGTTTGTCTATTTCTTCACGTTCCATATCCCGTACAGATAGGATGTTTTTTTGTTCGTGTGTCATGAATGGTGCCCGGAAGTTTTCAGTGTTCAATAGTTGGACTGCCCGGGATAAATAACCCGCGGAAAATCAGAAAGGGCAGGGCGTAGCGGGTGAAGAGATGAGGCAAACGGCAGGAGTTGATCATAGACGACGACCTCAGACCTTCTCTCCTCTGCCCGAAGACCCCGACATCTCTCCCAAAACCGCACCTCCGAGAAGAAGCACCGCACCGAAGATCTGCATCGGAAACAGCACCTCGCCAAGAAGCAGGACGGAAAAAACTACCGCTGACAATGGCTCGAGATAGCCGCAGATTGCCACTGTCTGGACATCCAGCCGGCCGATAGAAGAAAAATACAGATAACATCCTATGCCTGTATTGACCGCGCCGAGAAACAGGATCGGCAGGATGTCTTCTCCTGCGATCTCAAATGCAAACCCTTTGACTATCCCGGTAAAAACGGCAACCGTCAGAAAACTGATGAACAGCTGCACCATCGAATTTTCCAGACCTGTGATGTGCGTCGCCTTCTTCGTAAAAATCACCATCACCGCATACATAACAGCCGACATAGCACCGCAGAATAAACCGAAACTGATCGTGCCGGCAAAAAGAGCCTGACCATTCACCAGAATGATGCCAAGAAGAACGGCAAAAAATCCGGCTGTCTTCTGCCGTGTCAGCTTTTCGCGGAACAACAGCGGAGCAAGCACCATTACGATCACCGGTCCGCAGTAATATACCAGAGAGGAAAGACTGACTCCTATCTGCTGATAGGCTTCATACAGGAACATCCACCCGGCTCCCATCGCTATTCCGGAGACGGCAAGATAGGCAAACTGACGCATATGGTTAAAAACGGTGAGTTTTCCATGCAGGATGAGAAACAGCCCGATCAGCAGAATACTCCCGATAAGCGTCCGTAAAAAGACGATCTCATAACTCGAAAGGGCAATGCTGGCTGCAACGACCCCGTTTGAACCAAATAAAAGCAGTGCTGCAGTATATTTTATAAAATCCCCGTTCATGCCGTCTTTACAGATATGGTTCTATGGATATTTGAAATGATGATATTACCAAATATTTATTATGATTAGCATGACAAAAACAGATGGTTAAAGGAATCTGACGATGGACACAAATATTCTGAAATACCAGGCATTTACAAAAACAGTGGAGTCCGGAAGTTTTACCAGAGCTGCAGAACTCTTAGGATACTCCCAGTCAGGGATAAGCCGGATGATCCGTGATCTGGAAATTGAATGGAACGTATCCCTCCTGCAGAGGGGAAGGTCCGGAGTCAGACTGACCTCAGACGGGGTGATACTTCTGCCGCATGCCAAACGCGTCTTGGAAGAGTATCAAAATCTACTGGTTCAGGTGAATGAACTCCATGGTCTGGAGTCAGGTCTTATTCGGATCGGAACGTTCTCCAGCGTGGCGACCCACTGGCTGCCCAATATCATCAAGGAATTTCAAAAAGATTATCCAAACATCGACTACGAACTGCTTTTGGGAGATTACACGGAGATCGAAACCTGGATCCGCGAAGGCCGGGTGGACTGCGGATTTCTCCGTCTGCCGGCACCTTCGGATCTGGAAACCATCTTTCTGGAACAGGACAAACTGCTTGTTATTCTTCCAAAAGATCACCCACTGGCGGCTCGTGAACGTTTTCCGATCAAAGAACTGGAAAAATATCCTTTCATGCTTCTGGAAAAAGGGGGGAAAGCAGAAATCTCGGAAATTTTTGAACGGTATGACCTTAAGCCCGACGTGCATTTTACGACGTGGGATGATTATGCCATAATGTCGATGGTCGAAAGCGGACTTGGGATCAGTATCCTGCCGCAGCTGATATTAACGCGTATTCCCTACGACATCACGGCAAAAGAACTGGATGTCCCGGCATTCCGCGATATCGGGATCGCATTCCGGGATAAAAATACCGTCTCGCCTGCTGTCAAAAGGTTCCTTTCGTATCTGCAGTACAGAAATCCGCAGGGAATCTGAACCACTTTACGCAGCTTTTTTCTCAGCTCTCTTCTTCAGATACTGAAGGAGGGCAAGGATGCCGGCGCCAAGCAAAAAGAACAGGATGCTGAACGTCTCAAAACTCATCGGGGGTCTTGGCACATCCAGCGTGGTCGCCCCGAGAACGATCGCATACAGTGAGCCGATCAGAAGCCCGATACTGAGATAGATCGTCTGCGAACGGTATTTTTCGAGGCAGTATCTCAGAAGTTTTGCGATGAACACAAGCCCGGTGATCATTCCGAGCCCGAAGACGACGAGCATCGGCACATACGCCAGCTCAAGATGGATGACCGCACTCACAGCCGAGATCAGCGGGACGTACAGTCCCATAATCAGAAGCATCGTCGAGCCTGATATCCCCGGAAGAACCATCACCGAGACCGCTAACACCGCCGCAATAAAAAGAAACAGTGCAAGCTGAGGAGATATCTGCGTCAGATCCACCGAACTTTCGCGGGAGACCGGATTGAAGTACATCATCAGAGGAACCACCGCCACGCCGAGCGCGGTGAAGATGATATGCGGATAATGATTTTTCAGGCTCGAGCGCTCCTCCATCACGACGATCGGGACGGTGCATACGGTCAGACCGATAAAAAGCGAACTTATTTCATAAATATAGGTATCAAAAAGATTTGCGAGGATCACGGCGCAGATGAGAAACGCAGCTGCCCAGCCGACGGCGAGTTTGAGCAGGAACGGCAGCGCGGCCTTTCTTCTCTCCATCGTCCCGGTGAGCATATCGTCCACCGAAGAGATGAACTTATCATAAAATCCAAGTAAAAACGCGATCGTTCCGCCGGAAACTCCCGGCACACTGTCGGCGACCGCCATGCACGCCCCTTTCAGAATATCCATATGTCTCTTAATACATAGGAGCCGCCTCACTAATTAGCATTCGGGCTTTGTGTGTCGCAACCATGCAATTTATTCCGATGCCCGCCGGATATATGAGGGAGAGTTTCATGAAATATATCCTTATTCTTGCTGACGGTGCGGCTGACGAGCCTCTTGAAGAGCTTGGGGGAAAGACCCCGCTCGAAGCGGCACACAAACCCAATATGGATCGGATCGCCCGTGAAGGCAGATGCGGCATGCTCAAGACCGTGGACGACTCGCTCTCCCCGGGTTCGGACGTTGCGAACATGTCGATCCTCGGCTACGATCCGCTGAAATATTACACCGGACGGGGAGCGCTCGAGGCGCTCAGCATGGGGATCCCTTTCAGAGAGGGGGAACTCGCCTACCGGTGCAATCTGGTCACGGTCGAGAACGGGAAGATGAAGGATTTTGCGGCCGGCCATATCTCGAGCGCTGAGGGAGCAGAGCTTTTCGAGGCTCTCAAAGAGAAGATCCCTGAAGCCGGCTGGTATTCGGGTGTCTCCTATAGAAATGTCATGATGCTTCCAAACGGCAAAGGATCCGAAACGACCGCTCCCCACGACATCGTCGGCGAGGTCATCAACGACTACCTCCCGAAAGGAGAGGATGCCGAGCGTCTGATGAACTATATCGTGCGGGCCTCCGATGTGTTCGAGAACCACCCGGTAAATAAAAAGCGCATCGCTGCAGGGAAAAACCCTGCGACGACGATCTGGCCGTGGAGCGGAGGGTCGAAGCCTGCGATGCCGGCCTTCTCTGAAAAATATCATAAGAAGGGAGCGGTCATCTCGGCAGTCGATCTGCTGTTCGGTCTTGCGAAGTGCGCCGGCATGGAAGTCGTCAAGGTCCCCGGAGCGACCGGCTATCTCGACACGAACTTCCTTGGGAAAGCTCAGGCGGCAGTCGAGACCGCGAACGGCGATGCGGACTTCGTGTATATGCATGTCGAGGCAACCGATGAGGCAGGTCACCTCGGAAGTCTTGAAGAGAAGATCAAAGCAATCGAAAATCTGGATAAAGCCGTCGGCTATATCCTCGACAACTTCGACGGCTGCATCATGCTGATGCCCGATCACCCGACCCCGATCGCGAAGAAGACCCACACAAATGACCCGGTCCCGTTTGCGATCCGCGGACTCGGCGAACCGGATGAGGTCTCGGTCTACACCGAAAAAGAGGTGCAGGCGAAGGGTTCCTATGGGCTCGTCCAGGCAGTCGATCTTCTGGACATGGTCTTCAAGGAGTAGACGGATGCGGGAGGAGATCACAGCCTTCATCGAAAAGTATGTGAAAGACGCTTCCTACTTGCGAAAACCGCTGGTCGGTTTTGCCGACTGTGATTCTCCGATGTTTCCCGGTTTGAAAACCACCGTGATGCCGGGACATCTGATGCCGGCCGAGATCCTTACGGACCCGACGGTCGTCATTTCCTATTTTTTGCCGTTTCAAAAGGAGGTCGCCCTCTCGAATGTGTCCGGGCGGCACGCCTCGAAGCGGTGGGCCGAGTGTTATGTCGAGACGAATCGGCTGATCGCCTCCTTAAACACCTCTCTGATTGATTACCTCCGGGACCGCGGATATCGGACGGCATATCCAGAGAGCGCCGTCCATCTGGAC
This sequence comes from Methanocorpusculum parvum, assembly GCA_002287215.1. Taxonomy (GTDB): domain Archaea; phylum Halobacteriota; class Methanomicrobia; order Methanomicrobiales; family Methanocorpusculaceae; genus Methanocorpusculum; species Methanocorpusculum parvum. The sequence continues at coordinate 35,861 of LMVO01000023.1, read as the reverse complement.
AAACAGATTCTGATGAGCTGCTGGTCGCAGCGGCACGTCGCGGAGATCGCGGGTCTCGGGACGTTTGGTCTGAACAATCTTCTGATAACGCGTGTCGGTTCGTGCGGACGGTTCGGCTCGATCGTAACCGATCTGCCGGTCGTCGCCGATATGCCGGAGACGGAGGAGAGGTGTCTGTATAAACTGACCGGCAAGTGTTTGAAGTGCGTGAAAAACTGCCCGACGGGGGCGCTGAGCGAGGAGGGATTCGATCGCCGGGTCTGCTTTTCGCTGTGTCAGGAGAATGAGAAGAGATACGGGGCGAACGTCTGCGGGAAATGCGCTGTGGATATCCCGTGCGGGTTTTTGAAATAACACATCCGCAGTTTTGGATAAATTCTGTGGGAAAAACCGTTCGCAAATCTGAGATTTGATCTATTCGGCGTCTTTTTTATTTGGGGTGCGGGAGGGTGACTGCGGGTTGGCGACGAAGTCGACGACCTTAGCTGAGCAAATCTTTGATTTGCGATCTGGCGCGGAGCGTCCCGCGGTGGGGATATCCTAATCACAGAGATATGTTAACAATTCATCTCAAAAATTAAGATATTTCCACCGCGTCGGGTTCCGCGCCGAATCGCAAATCAAAGATTTGGTCGCAAGGCAATGCCTTGCTCGGCTAAGGGATCTAAAGATCCCCGCCTCAGCTAAGATCGCCGGCTGCGCCGTCGATCCGCTTCACCCAAACAAAATACTCTTCGGCTCCGTATACTCATACACGAAGTCCCGCCCGTTCTCCCTGCCGAACCCCGAGTTCCCGACCCCCCCAAACGGCATCTCCGGCGGAAGCGTCAGATGCTTATTCACCCACACCACCCCGCATCGGAGCCCCTCCGCAAACCTGCGTGCCGTGTTGATCTCCGACGTCCACACCGAAGACCCCAGGCCGTACATCGTCGAATTTGCGATATCCAAAGCCTCATCCGCCGAACCAAACGGGATCACCGACATCACCGGGCCGAAGATCTCCTCAGAAACCGCCAGCGGACTCACATTCTTCAAAAGCGTCGGCGCATAGAAATTCCCCGGCATATCCAGCCGCTTCCCCCCGTAGACAAGCTGCGCCTCGTCCCTATCCAGGACCCCCTCTACAAACGCCTCGATCAGCGCCAGCTGATTCGCATTGTTCAGCGGCCCCATATTCACCTTCTCTAGCCCGTTCCCCACAACATACCCCGAAAGCATCACCTCCGCCTTGTGCACGAAATCCTCCGCGATATGTTCATCCACTAAGATCCGTTTCGCCGAAGTACAGACCTGCCCGCAGTTGTAGAACCGGTTCCTCACCGCCGCTTTCACCGCCGCTTCGATATCCGCCGTTCTCGTCACGATGAAACTGTCGTTCCCGCCAAGTTCCAGCGTCAGCTTCTTCAGATGCGGCGCCGCGAGAACCGAAACTGCTTTTCCAGATACGATCGACCCGGTAAACGAGATGTGCCGGACATCCGGATGAGTGATCAGGGCGGAACCCGTCTGCTCTCCTGACCCGGTCACGATCTGCAGAGCTTCTTTGGGAAATCCTCCCTCGTGAAGAGCCTCGGCGATCTTTATGATCGTTAAGGGAGCGGTCTTCGAAGGCTTTGCGAGGACCGCGTTCCCGCAGGCGAGCGCTGCTCCTGCCTTCCAGGCAAAGATCATCACCGGCATGTTCCAGGGAATGATCGCGGCGCAGACCCCGAGCGGTTTTCTAACAACGTTCAGATACCCGTACCCCGGCAGATCGCGTGCATCGCCTGGAATACTCCCGCATACCGAAGCATAATACTCAAACACATGAGCGGATCCAAGGATCTCGTCACGCGCCTCGCGAAGCGGTTTTCCCTGTTCGGTCGTCAGAAGAGCGGCAAGACCGTCCACCCGTGAGCGGATCAGGGACGCCGCATTCACAAACAGTACGGCACGCTTCGATGCGGCGGTCTTTTCCCAAACGGGAAGGATCTCCTGCGCCGCACTCACGCACATATCCACATCATCAGGCGTGGTGTTTTTTATTGTGCCGATGACTTCATTCGTGGCAGGATTTCTCACGTCGAGAGATGGTTGCATGCTGGAGTATTATTCCCTGGCCTATATAGTTCTGTTCGTCGAAAGGGGAAAAGCGGAAATCTCTTGTTCCCCAAAAGAGAATCTATTCCCATGCATGAATACGCTGAAAAGATCGCATCGGTCGGCGCAGAGGCAAATCCCACCTTCATGACGCTTGGGATCACCCCCGTTTCCTGGGGCGGCGGGACGGCCGTTTTGAAAATGACTGCCAAAAAAGAGTTCCACAACGGGATCGGATTTCTTCAGGGCGGCTTTTACGTCATCCTTGCCGACGAGGCTATCGCGCTTGCGATTTTAGCTGAGCTCGATCCCGGATCAGGGACCACGACGATCTCGGAAACGACAGAGTTCATACGCGGAACAAAAGACGACGAGATCTTCGCCGTCGCAAAGATCATCCGGAAAGGAAGACGCATCATCTTCGCCGAGGCGGAGGTCAGACGCGGCAGTGTCGACGGCGATCTTCTCTCGAAGACCTCGACCTCCTATCTGATCACCCAGTGCTGACGAACTACCTGAAATGGTTTTGGGACGCAGAAATAGGATATCTCCACCGCGGGACGCTCCGCGCCGAATCGCAAATCAAAGATTTGCTCAGCTAAGGCCGCCACTACGTGGCAACCCGCAGTCACCCTCCCGCACCCCAATACAAAAAATGAAAAAAAGAAAAACCGGCACGCATGCAAATCTTTGATTTGCGAACGGGTTTATTCGCGGAGGCGTGCAAACCATCGGTTTGCGTGCCGCCTCAAACGGACTAGGTCCGTTTGGGCTTATTCGCGGTTAAATAATCTCTAGTCTCCACACCCGGCAATATCCTTCCCGAATTGGTGGGATTAACACCCCCCTTCCCCAAGAACATAACATCTTTCATATCTCCTCACGCCAAAGTATAACGATTATGGAGGAACATGGCAGTTGAACTGGAAGTTGTAGACCGGGTCGAAGAGTGGACCGGGTTTCTCAAGAAAAAATACAAAAGCGAACTCAATAAGATCTCGCGTGAATACCCAAGCGAGCGCTCTCTGGAGATAGACTACGGGGTCCTCGAAAAATACGGAAAGATCGGGGTCGTTCTCGCTGATGAACTGCTCGAACACCCGGGAAAGACCTTAGAGGACGTCAAAGACGCGATCCGGACCTCACGGCTCATCACCGGAAAAGATGTCGAAGGAAACGACATCTCCGATACGATCATCGGCAAAGTCAATATCAGATTCTTCCACCTCCCGCGAAAGACCCAGATCAGGGACATCCGGGCAGAAGACATCAATAAATTCGTCAGCATCGATGGGATCGTCCGCCGGGTGACGGAAGTCCGCCCGCGGCTCGTCACCGGAGCGTTCCGCTGCGTGAACGGGCATATCACCTACAAAAAACAGGAGTACGGCTCCTACTCCGAGCCGGACATGTGCGGGCACGCCGAGTGTACGCTCAAAAAGCTCGAACTCGTGCAGAGCAAATCGACCTTCATCGACTCGCAGAAACTCCGTGTCCAGGAGACCCCCGAAGGACTCCGCGGCGGCGAGCAGCCCCAGAACATCGACATCGACACGATCGATGATCTCTGCGGCAGAGTTTCGCCGGGAGACCGCGTTATCGTGAACGGTATCCTTCGAAGCGTGCAGCGGGTCGTCGGCGGCCAGAAAAGCACTGTCTTCGACCTCTACATCGAGTGCAACTCGATCGAGATCTCCATCAAAGAGTTCGAAGAGGTCAACATCTCCGAAGAGGATGAGAAGGCCATCAAAGAGATGGCCTCTGATCCGGGTGTCTACGGCAAGATCTCGCGGTCTATCGCCCCGACCATCTACGGAAACGACGAGGTCAAAGAAGCTATCGCTCTCCAGATGTTTGGCGGCATCCCGAAGGAAATGCCCGACGGCTCGAATCTTCGAGGCGACATCCATATCCTTTTAGTCGGTGACCCGGGTATCGCCAAGTCCCAGCTGCTTAGGTATGTCATCAAACTTGCTCCCCGCGGTATCTACACGTCCGGAAAATCCGCGTCCTCGGCAGGTCTGACGGCCGCCGCGGTCAAAGATGATCTGGGCGACGGGCGCTGGACGCTTGAAGCCGGAGCGCTCGTCCTCGCGGACAAAGGTATCGCCGCGGTGGATGAGATGGACAAGATGCAAAAAGACGACCGTTCCTCGCTCCACGAAGCGATGGAGCAGCAGTCGGTTTCCATCGCAAAAGCCGGCATCAACGCGACCTTGCGGACCCGCTGTTCGCTTCTCGGCGCCGCGAACCCGAAGCTCGGCCGCTTCGACGAGTATGCAAACATCTCCGAACAGATCAACATGCCCCCATCCCTTCTCTCCCGTTTCGATCTGATCTTCATCATGAAGGATCAGCCGGACGCGGTGAGAGATCTCAACATCGCCCGCCACATCATCAAGGCCCACTCGGCAGGTGAAAAACTGATGCGGCACAAGAAGTACCCGATCCCGGGAGCGGACGATGAGTACTTCAAACGCGAACTCGCCCCGGTCACGCCTGAGATCGATGCCGCGATGCTCCGGAAGTATCTGGCCTACGCAAAACGAAACTGCTTCCCTCTTCTGAAAGAAGAAGCGAAGGATGTTCTCGTCCAGTATTATCAGAGCCTTCGAAGCGTTGCCTACGAAAACTCCGACAAACCGGTCCCGATCACCGCCCGTCAGCTGGAAGCGCTCGTCCGGCTCGCAGAAGCGAGCGCACGCGTGCGTCTTGCCGATGAGGTCGAGCAGGAGGATGCGGAGCGTGTGGTCAAGATCGTGGATACCTGTCTGAGACAGGTCGCCTACGATGCGAAGACCGGCGCTCTCGATATCGACAAGATCACCACCGGCACGTCCAGATCAGGTCGTGCGATCCGCCGCGAACTCAAAGAGACGATCGAGACGCTGATCCAGGCAAGCGACGACCGGGTCGCGAAGGTGGAGCAGATCATGGAAACGATGGAGAACAAATATCATTATAAGAGGGATGAGGTCGAACACATTCTCGAAAGAATGCGGATGGACGGCGAAGTGTTCCAGCCGAGGAACGGCCTGATCAAGTTCACCGCACCCATGAGGTAATAAAATGGCAACAGACAGAGAAAACGCCGTGTTCGAAGCGGCGATCAAACTCGGGGCGCTCTACCACCAGTTTGTGGGAACGCCCATCTCACGTTCGACCGCAGAGATCGTGGAGGCCGCTATCGAAAGTGCGGTCTCTCTTCAGCCGTATGTGACGAAGATCACGGTCCGGCTGGACAAAAACCTGATGAATGAAAATCCGTTCGGGTACTCGGAACTTACCGGGGCGATGTACGATGCCGTTATCGAAACGAAGTACGGCGACGCGGTCTGCCGTGCAAGCCTGAAGTTCGAAGACGGCTATCCGCTGATGAAGATCCTTGAGTGATGGAAAAATTTCCGATCCTCGACGATCATTTCCATATCAACCGGAGGACGGGCGTCGGGCCGTCGGTCGTCAAAGAGTTCATGCGTTCAGGCGGGACGCACATCGTTTTAGTCTCGCTCCCCTCCTGGTCGTGCGGCGTAACGCCCCATACGCCTGCGGATTACCGTCAGGTATTCGATGAACTGCTGACGGTTTCGACGATGGTGAACGAGCTTGGGTGTATCTGTTATCCGGTCGCGGGCGTTCACCCGGCCGAGATCGGGCGGCTTTCGGAAAGGCTCGGCCTAACGGCTGCCGAGGAGCTGATGTGCGGGGCTCTCGATATCGCCGCAGAGTACGTCAGCGAAGGCAGATGTATCGGGCTGAAATCCGGCAGGCCGCATTATCCGGTGACGCCGGAGGTGTGGGAGGCGTCAAACCGCATCCTTGAAAGAGCCCTTACGCTTGCAGGCGAGCTTGGTTGTTCACTGCAGATCCATGCGGAGTCCGGACCGTGCGGGGACGTGCCGGCTCTCGCAAAAGCATGCGGGATGGATCCGTCCCGGGTCGTGAAGCATTTTGCGACCTGCGAGACGCCGCTTCATCCTTCGATAACGGTCAGAGAACCGTTTTTGAATCAGTGGTTTGCAGAGAAACGGGATTTTACGCTCGAGAGTGATTACATGGACGATCTTTCACGGCCGGGTGCGGTGAACGGTCCGCGTTCGGTCCCCAGAAGGATGCAGAAACTTCTCCAGGAGGGCGCAGTACATCCCGAGGATATGCGGCGTGTTCACGGCTCGGTGCCGAAACGGATATACGGCGTCGATTTTGAAATTTGATTGTCTGAACACAAATCAAGATTATTTTTCTCGATTTTTCAGGTATGTATCATATTGTTTGATAATAAATTTTAATTTTGTTCACAAAGGATAGTATTATCTAGTTGTGGGTCTATTAGTCAATTGGAGATAAAATGTTTGGCATGTGCTCTTGAGTTATGCCTAAACGGTTTACGCCCGGAGAAATGCCGGGCGGTCAAAAAGCAATGATGCCCCTTCATTTGTTGTTTGATTGCGATAACCGCGCCTGAAAAGAAGGCGATAGATTCAAAACTTATAACGGATGGATAAAACATTTACGGGTGGGCCAGCCCAATGGGGGGAGGGTAACACCCAATCTCCACGTTTTGCAGATTTATTTACCGTTTCAACGACTATTTTTCGTCACAGTTACGTTTTGTAACACCTGAATCTCCTGGAAGTTACAATTTGTAACAGCTCTGCACTATTCTGTTACGATATGTTACTTATATATTGCCGTGGAGATATACAGTAAAGTATGGCAACAAAAGTCGTTCGCATATCCGAGGATGCGATCGGGATCGCGAATAAATATGCGAAGGATCTCAGCGAAGCAATCAGAATGATGGACCGGCTCATCGAAGAAAAAAGCACGCCGCCAATCGATATGAAAGCTCTGGAAAAGATGATGCGAAACTGCATCGCGGAAGAGTTTGAAAATCTTCAGCGGGGGTACTGAATGCAGCTTACCGGCTGGATAGAAGAGAGCGGCCGGCTGCTCGACCGTGCCGGGATCGAAACGTTTGCAACATCCCGGCTCGCTGAATGCGGCGGCGAGTTCATCATCGAGACGGACGACTGCTTCATCCGGGACAAGTATCATATCATGCCCGGGCTCACCGAAGGAAAACGCGTCATCACGGCCGAGCCGCGTGTCCCTGATATGCCGCTTTGCGAGGCGATCGAGACCGCCGTCTCGCTCCGCACCGCGAAGGATGCCGTCACTACGCTCTCGGGCGGCGTGGACTCCTCACTCGTTGCCGTTCTCGCGGGACTTCCCTGTATCGCGGTCGGCGTTCCCGGTTCGCATGATCTGGAAGCCGCGGAAAAAATCGCAGAGATCCTCGGTCTCCCTCTCACCGTAAAAGAGATCGGCACGGATGATATCAGAGCCGCACTTGAAGAAGTCCTCGCGGTCATCCCGCGGATCACCCCGCTCGACGTCGAGATTGCGATAACCGGATACTTCATCGCCCAAACTGCCAAAGAGGCCGGCGCGTCACGTGTCCTCACCGGTCAGGCAGCCGATGAACTTTTCGGGGGGTATGCACGCTACGGCCGATCGACCGATCTCCGTGCTGATCTGGCGGCCGACTTTGCCGGCCTTGCTCAGCAAAGGGAAAGGGATGCCGCGGTCGCGGCGCTGTTTGGTGTCTGGTATTCCCTGCCGTTCATGGATGAGCGGGTCGTGCGTGCCTCGCGGACATTTTCCCCGGAGGAACTGGTCTGCGGCGATCTGAGAAAGACCGCGCTTCGGAAAGTTGCATCAACGTATCTCCCCGAAGAGATCGCCTGGCGGCCGAAAAAAGCCATGCAGTACGGCAGCGGTGTTTCTGCGGCGCTTGAAAAAATCGCAAAACGCGAGGGCTGCCGGCGCTCCGGCGAGCTGATCGAAAAACTCGCCGCCGGCAAAATATAAGAAGGCCGGGTCCAATAGGTATAAGAAATGACAGAAATATCCGGATTCACACCTGACGGCTGGCTTCTTTTCATCGGACTGATCCTCCTCTGTTTCATCATCATCATACTCTCGGCCGGACTCGAGAGAAGACTCCGCAGAGCAAAAAAAGAAAAGGAACAGGCAAAAGGCGGGGAAAGTCAGCCGGCTTTTGTTGAGGGGCAGGTGTATCAGATGGAAGACGGCTCCCTTGCCAAGTATGCAGGAAACGGCAAATTCCTCAAGATCAAGCGGGACTGAGATCAGATCCTGCTTTTAACTTTTTCTCGCCGTGGTGTTGTACAGCTCGGCGATGATCCCGTCCTTAAAGATCCCGACGACCGACACCGCATATTTTCCGTCCCCTATATCCGGCGGTATCTTATAGGTCAGCCGTACTCCCGGGGTGTAGACTCCCGGAGGATTCACGGGTTCGGCAGGAACGCCGTTGACATATACCTGAAGTGAAACGATATCATCGAGATCTTTGCCGCTCACGAGTTCCAGCTCGATATGCTGATTGTCTGCGGCGGTCGTCGTGAGGCCGACGATTTTTATGATAAACGAGGGTGTGCCGTACATATCGAGAAAGAAAAGCGCTACGATAAGCGTTATCGTGACCGCTATGGCCAAACCTAGCGTGAATCCGATCAGTGCCGGCGCGGGCAGCGTCTTGCCGGAAAAATACTCCCAGAAGATGTCAAGAAAGGTTGCCACTGATTGGAAATTGGCGTTGATGAGGGATAAATATTCTCTAACAGAATTTTTTTTCTATGGTCCGGCGCCGGAAAAAAAGAGGGGAGATTTTGGATGCTTCACTCGGCCAGAGTCGCCCGGATAGCGCGGCGGACACTCTCTTCCGAGGTGATCTCCGGATCCCAGCCGAGTGCTCTGAGTTTGTCGACGCCGAGTCTCATCAGCGGAACATCGCCCACCCATCCGCGGTCGCCGCCGGTGAAGTTGAACCTGACATTTTCCAGCCCCATCTCTTCCACGATCAGCTCGGCGATCCGCTTTACGTTGACCCAGTCTTCCGAGCCGATATTGAAAAAGTTGAAGGTGTCGTTTGAGACTTCAGGTGCAAAGATCATCGCCTTCACGCAGTTTTCGACCGCAAGATAGGATTTGCTCTGCCGCCCGTCGCCGAGGATCTCCAGCTCCTTTGGGTTCGCGCGAAGTTTCTGCACGAAATCATAGATGATCCCGTGCGTGCTGCGTGCGCCGACGATGTTTGCGAACCGGTAGACCCAGGCTTTCCAGCCGTAGGTCGCGGCATAGGATGAGATCATTGCTTCGCAGGCGAGTTTGCTCGCGCCGTAGACCGAGATCGGGATCATGGGTGAGTAGGTCTCGGGCGTCGGGATCACCGAAGCTTCTCCGTATACGGTCGAGGTGGAGGTGAAAACGATCTCTTTTACGCCGTGTTCTTTCATAGCTTCAAGAACCCGGATCGTGGCGGTGACATTGTTTTCATACACCTCAAAGGATTTTCGTGCGGATCCGCGGACATCCGGATCGGCGGCGATATGATAGACCCTGTCTGCGCCGGCAAAATGCTTCTGCCAGCCGTCTTTGAGAAGATCGGCGGAAACAAATGTTATCTTGTCAAGATTTTTTTCGATATTGCTCATCCTTCCGGCAACCATCGAGTCGATCACGGTGACGTTATGCCGGCCGGCAGCAAGAAGATCCACCAAATGCGAGCCGATGAATCCCGCTCCTCCGGTGACGATACAGTTCATACAGTTCTTTTGGTTTTTTTCCATGATAAGGGGAACGGAAATCTCTTCGGCACAGCCGCAGATACCGAATGCCGGATACGAATCGAAAATTGGTAAAACTATAAAATCTTCCCACTCAATAGTATTAACCAATGTTACTGCAGGGACGAAGCATTGCAAAAGGGACCGGAACCGGCCCTCTCCTGATAACCGATACACCCATATCCTTCCTCGGAGGTGTCGATCCGAAAACCGGTATCGTCATCGATGAGTCCCATCCGCTCCTCGGTAAGTCGATCACCGGAAAAGTCCTGGTATTCCCGTACGGAAAAGGGTCGACCGTCGGCTCCTATGTCTTATATGCCCTCGCGAAAAACCACGCGGCCCCCGCCGCGATCATCAACACCGAGTGCGAAACTATCATCGCGACCGGAGCGATCATCGCGGAGATCCCGACGATCGACCGCCTGAACGGTGTTCTTCCAACGGACGGGGTCGTCACCGTTGACGGGACAAGCGGCACGGTCTCTTTCGCATAATGCGGACAACCTGGCGTTTCATCGCAGCGGCCAGAAACTCCTATGCTGCCCTGTATGCCGCGTCCGAAAAATACGGATACATCCTCGAACCGGTCGATTCACCCGCTGACGGCGGGGATGTGATCTGTTATAGTCTGAATAGTCTTGACTATCCCAAATATGTCGACGAGATCCGCTCCGCAAAGCAGATCACGATAGTCGGCGGCCCGCACCCCTCGGCCTGCCCGGAAGAGGTCTCAGAAATTGCAGACTACGTCGTGGTCGGCGAAGGAGAACGCACGCTCCCGCGTCTTCTTGCCGCTCTCGAGGCGGGAGAGGACGCGTCAAAGATCCCGGGTGTTGCCTCCCGGGGTTCCGTTTTCGTTCCAATCGACCATGCGGTCAGACTGGATGCATTCCCCTCGTTTTCGCGGATGAAAGGCTATATCGAACTCTCCCGCGGCTGCCCGTTTTCCTGTGCCTACTGCCAGACGCCATGTCTGCACGGAAGACGGATGCGTCACCGTTCGAGGGAGGCGATCGTTTCCATGGCAGAAAAATATCAGGATGCCAGGTTCGTCACCCCGAACGCGTTCGCCTACGGTTCGGCGAACGGCCGCGTTCCGGATGTGGAAAAACTCCGCCGCCTTTTGTCTTCGATGCCGAAGAACAACATCTATTTCGGGACGTTCCCGTCCGAGGTCAGGCCCGAATTCGTTATTCAGGAAACGGCCGAACTGGTGACGGAGTTCTGTTCGAACACGAAGCTCCATTTCGGGGCGCAGTCAGGATCGGACTCCGTTCTCTCGAAAATGGGCAGGGGTCATACGGTCGCTGATGTCTATTCGGCGCTCGAGATCTGTAAAAAAGTCGGGCTGACTCCCGTGGTCGATGTGATCTTCGGCTTCCCGTTTGCGTCGGACGAGGATGAGGAGGCGACCCTCTCCCTCGTTTCTGACGTGACCAGATACGGAACGGCCCATGTCCATTACCTGACTCCCCTTCCGGGAACGCCGCTCGCCGGTTCCACGCCACGGGACATCCTGCCGGAGGTCGATAAACGACTCGGGCAGCTCGCGTTGAGCGGACGGGTGACAGGTTACTGGCACGACAAATTCTAAGTTGTCCCTGTTTCTAACTTCGAGAATGCCAGCTCATCGGGCGATAAATAGGTCCAATAGGCCTTACCCTTATGCAGGCCGTCTTCATACTGCCCGAGGATCGTCACCTCTTTCATCTCGAATGCGTCCGCGTACTTGGCCGCGTGATATTCTTTGACAGCAGCGAGTGCTTCTTCGCTCTTCGCTTTCCAGTCCTTCTCCGGGATGACTCCTTCGCTAAAATTGATTCCGTAGATTACTTTATCTTCCGTCTCAATGATGTACTCCCACATGACGAAGTCATCGTAGGCGTACATGTTGAAGACCCCGCCGATCTCCGGCGTATTCGATGAGTAAGGTTTTTTGTCCGTGTCGAGATGTATGGCCTGATGTGTGCATCCTGCGGTTGAAATAACGGCAAAAATCAGGATAAGTATCAAGAGAAATGCAGATTTCCTCATACGTGTAGAGTTGCCTGCAGGCACCTTATATGTATCGCGAATCCGGGTTTTCGAAATCCCGCAGTCTAAAAAAGGAATTGGCCGTTAGACCATTTTTTCGGGAGCTGCCTGCATGAACTCTCTCGCAACCGTCGTGGCGTAATGGCCGGGCGGCAGAACGAAGCTCAGCTCCACATTGTTTTCAAAGACCGCGGTCTTAACTTCGGTCGCAAGAGAAATTCTCCTGTGGGCTCCGTCGAAGTTGGTTTTTACAAACTCTGCTGCGTCTGCGAAGCTCTGCATGGAGATGGTGTCCTTGTCCATCTGGGCAGTCATCGTCTCTTCGAGAGGACCCGGAGCGACCGGGAGGGTCTTTCCTGGCATCCAGCCGACGACGAAGCATCTTCCGCGTTTCATATGCTGGCGGGCGGTCGCGATGTTTTTCTCCGTGACCGTGTCGATCCGCCCGTTCGTGAACTCGAGATGTTCGCCGATTCTCGGATCGTTGAGCGGAGTTCCGTCTTCGCATCTCCTGGAAAGGGCAATGTTGAAGAGCCAGGACTGGTATGCCGAGACGAACATGGAGAGGAGTTTTGGGGGCATTGCCTGAAGGGCCGCTCCGTAGTCGCCGGGGTTTTTGGCGAGGGAGTCGAGCATGATCCGCTCATAAGAGAGCCAGTAGGGGAGTTCATACAGAGCGGTTTTTGCGTCGCCGGTTTCGGCGAATGCTCTGCGGGCGTTCTGGACCTGTTCGGATTCGTGCGGGAAGCAGCCTCCGACGTAGAGGTCGACGGCTTCTTTGAACTCGTTTCGAAGGATATGGTATCCCATTTTGTGGGTGACGGGTTTGAGTGCGCCGAATCTCTGGAGTCCGTAGTAGTTGGGGATACCGGCCGCTATTTCGCCTGCGATCGCGGCGGTGATCTCAGCGAGATTTTCTTCTTCGCAGTCCCGGAGAGTGATCTTGAAGGTATTGCCCAGGAGCTGCCCGAGGCCGAGGGAGAACTGGTGGGTGGCGACCGGTTCTATGATCATGTCTTTGATGTTGAGGTTCTCGAGGACTTCCGCCGGGACGTTGTAGAGGGAGATGTACTGGGTGGTGACGGCGTTTTTGTCTTTGGTGCCTGCCCATCCGATGCGTTTCTGGCTGATCCTTAACCGGTCGGTGATCTCGTGCATGGCATGCTGGTGTTCCCAGGAGCGTTTGGTGAGTTTGCAGATTGTGTAGGGTCCGGTGTTGGTGAAGGTGATGGGCAGTTCTTCGACGACGAAGTCTTCGGGCGTCGTTCGCAGACGTCCGCCGACTCCCGGCTGGCTTGTGGCGTAGTACCGCATGCCGAGGTCGATTTCGAGTGGGTGGGTGGATGGTTTCATGTCAGAGGAGGGGGAGGTGTCCGGTTATTTTATTGATGAGTTCGGCTTTTGCGGGCCCGATGCCAAGCGCCGTGATGGTTCCGGGGGGGATCTCGGTGTAGCCGGCGTCGATGATGAGGGAGGCAGGGACGCCTGCCATTTCTGCAGCGAATTTGAGTTCGTAGAGGGCTCGTTCGCCGGAGGCTTTGAGGGCGACTTTTTTCTGGCCTTCCCGGAGCCATTCTTTTTTGTCAGCAAGGGAGGCTTTTTCGTAGGCGCCGATGGAGGCATGGGCTGCCTGGGCACACATTTTTCCGCAGCTGAGTTTTATGTCGCTGCGTAAGATGAGGCACTGTTTATATTTGAATACTTCTTCTCCGCCGGTCATTGGTGTGGGTACTATTTGGGGTGAAGGGGGATAAAGACGTCCATTCAAAATGAGGGGGTGTGGGTGGCTTGGAAAGGAGTATGTTGGGTGTGGGCTTATGAGATATTTTGCCGCGAATAAACGCGTTCTCAAATCAGGAATTTGCTCTCCGCTTCGGACTTACTGTAAAAGAGGATGACCCATCCCTTTTTTTGAATAGGGGTGCGGGGAAGTGACTGCGGGCTGCCCAGTAGGGGCGACCTTAGCTGAGGCGGGGACCTTTAGGTCCCTTAGCCGAGCAAGGCTTTGCCTTGCGATCAAATCTCTGATTTGCGATCCGGCGCGGAGGCGGATCGACGGCATAGCCGGCGATCTTAACTGAGCAAGTCGTTAGACTTGCAAGTCGGCCCGCGGTGGAGATATCCTATTTACTGAGGACCCTATCTGTTTTCAGGTGGTCCGTATTCATTTTGCGGCCCCCCTGGTGAACAGAATCGGATTTGCTCAAGCGAGATTCCTTGTATGATACTTTTCATCACACGAAATTCACGAAAAAAATAACGCAAATCAGAGATTTGCTCGCACGTCTATCGACTTGCTCAGCTGAGGGGCCTAAAGGTCCCCGCCTCGGCTGAGTTCGTCCGCTTTCAGCGTCCAACCCGCCAACGAAAACACGAAAAGGGGAGCAGGGGCGGAAGGACAAAAGTATGGATTGAAGACGGTATCGTCTGTGTCAAACTCAAAAACAACAATTGGTATCACTATACAGATTCATACACTTGGTATTAGAGGGGAGGTGTACTGTGGTATAATTAAATAAAGAGAGATAAAATATTAATTTAATGAGGTCAAGAATATGGATTTGAAGCTAGTTGAAATGCTGCATCTGGATTTAGAACCCGTAGGCATATTCTTTGGAAATACGGATGCAAAAAGTGATTTGGAAGCTTCTCCGGAAAAGAGGAATTGTGTAATTCCTTTTGTTCTGGCCGCCGCAAAGGGTAAAGTCACGTCAATGAACGAGGACAGCTGTACCTGTCCGGGAGGAGCAGTCGGTGCCTGCTTTGGAGATGGTTTTACCAGATTGAATCCGAATATCCATAAAATGCTTTCTCAAGGGTTAGGGGAGCGCGCGCCGCAAGGAGCTCCGCCGATGGTGAGAGAAGGCGAGAGATTCTTCTGCGATGAAGAGATTGCAATGAGGTGGAGGCAGAATATGCCTTATTCAGATAAGGCATATCCACGAATTGTTTTTGCACCGCTTAGTAAATGGGCAGAAGTCGGCACTCCGGATTTAGTATTTATCTTTGCAAATGCAGACCAGATGTCAGCACTTGTTACTATGCAGGGCTTCTATAATGGAAAAGCTGTGAATACTCTTGCACCATTTGGAGCAGCGTGCCATTCTATCGTATATGCGGCAGAGCAGATAGATAAAGAAGAACCTTATGCGATCATAGGCCTTTTTGACATTTCCCAGAGAAGTGCCGCTATTAAAGACTACTTGTCAATGACTATACCGTATAGGCTTTGGAAAAACATGACGAAGGATTTAGATAAAAGTTGTCTGAGTACTCATAGCTGGAAGAATATTGAGAAACGGTTATAAGGGACAAATTTCAGTTCGATTGGAGAAGGTACTGTCAAGAGACAACATGAACGAAGCGTAGAAAAGAGTCAAAGCTAATAAAGGCGCTGGCGGGGTGAGCCGGAGGGGGTCTCAGGCACACACAAAAATGTCAGCATCAAAAAATCAATCATTCGTGTAACTCAAGTGCTGTACGCAGGGCAGATATCTGCATATAATACAGCGGGATAATCGTTTACTGCAAGATCCCAGACGTATTTGAGATCGACATTCGCATATGCATGGATCAGACGGTCTCTCATTCCGGCCATTTTTCTCCAGGGGATATCAGGATATTCGGTGCGGATCTCTTCTGGGATATATTTTGCCGCTTCACCGATGATTTCAATGAAACGGATGATGCCTCCGCTGCAGAGCGGTTCGGTTGAGAACTCCTGATGATCCATGCGGCCGACAGCAGCCATGATGTCTTAGGATCGTTCACAGATCTCTTTTCAAATAAATCATATCAATCAGCTGCTGTCCGTCTTCATACATAGCATGGTCGTAATTATCTACAAAAAAATTTTTAACAATGTGCGACTTTACAAATCCGCATTTTTCGTAGAAACGAAGTATCGCAGGACTATCGCCCGTTCCAACATATAATTCGCTGCCAGACTTATTGTAGTAGTCAACAATAAAGGCAATGAATTTTTGTCCATAGCCTTTCCGTTGATATTTGGGAACGGTAACAATATTCTTGAGTTCAAACGTATCTGCCTGCTCTTGTGTAATAACGCAAATTGCCCTAACATCATCATCACCATCATCATACAAAGCGAACATATCACCGCGATATAAGTATTTTTCTATCATACTTACCTGTTCATCTGCAATAAGCAGCAGGTCCATATATTTTGTCTTGTCGTTATCGTTGATTTTTACAATGTTCATTTGACATTTTCCCTTTCCATTTTCTATATTCTCCGCATATGCATTATATCATTTCCAATTTCAAATAGGGGAACACACATCTTTGTAAAAAATATGTGAGGATATCCGATGTTTTCATACAGCAGCTTGTCCCGGACCGCAGAAGATGACATCTTTTAGTATGCTGGATCGGATTCGCTGCCTGTATTTCCTTATCACGTAAACTCAATGCCATGTCTACACTTCACCACGCTCAATGGTCCATTGTTCGTAACGCTCAAGCATATAGTTTGTTATAAATCAGCAGGAGATCTCATCGCCAAAATTCTACTTTTCAGTCCGTAAATGAAGAATCAGCTATATTAAAAGAAAAAACACAAGAGTGTTTCATCAGCTCATCTCTCCGGGGAAGGATGTGGAGGGAATCTCCCAGCGCAAAAATACGAAAGCCTCCCCTCTGCTCTCTGCAAAGACATTTCGCTTGTTATTAAAACGGAGGTGAATATAGAGGGGGATCTGCCTCTCTCCCCCATCGCAAAAGCGGATCAGTTTTCCTTGCCGGGCTGCAGACTCTGCATCAGAGCAAAGAAATGTTCCGGCTTTCCTGTACTGAAATATGCATACCAGGATTCCAGCGTGTTTGATTCAAAAACACCTAAATGCTCAATGATCTGTTTCGCCCACAACAAAGCTCCGGTGGAACCTGCAGTAATAAGGTTATTATCCGCAACAGACGGCTCATCAATATAGAAATTCTGCCCTTTATATCCGGGACAAAACATCTCAAGAAATCCCGGTCCGTTACTGGTATGCAAACGCGTATCCAACATCCCAACATTGGCAAGAGCCGCAGTAGCTCCGCAGATCGCACACACCAAAGCGCCTGAAGAGAGAAGTTCGCCTGCTTTTTCAATAATAGCGCAATGCTTTGGGTCGTCCCATGTATTTGCGCCCGGCAGGATCAGCACGCTTGTTTCACTCACAACGATATCATCGATCAAACAATCGGGCACTATGGTCATCCCGCCCATTGTAGTGATCGGCTCGTTTGAATAACTAACCGTTTTGAGCGATACACGCTCCGCGCCTTTTTTGAAAAACCGGCCGGAATTCAGCTCCGAAGTAACATGCCCCAGTTCCCAGTCGGCCAAAGTATCAAGAATATAAACATAGATCGTAAACATACATTTCCTCCATTATCACTGTAGGTATATGTGTATGTCCTGAAACTCTTTCGCTTTGTTTCATTATATTCTCCAGCCGTTTTGACCTCACCTCCCAAACCTCCTCCCGCGGACAATTGGATACTATGCTCAATATATTTAAGGCACCTCTCATCCTATATGAGATTCATGAAACGGATCGCTGCGTTTCTCCTGATTCTCGCCGTCATCCTCTCCGCCGGATGCCTCATTCCCCTGGAAAACGACACGCATCCGGAAGAAAATCTCGAGACCCTGATCCTGCCGGCCTCGGTCATGAACGGAAAAATACAGGAAACCCAGACGACCGCATCCTTTCCGGCTTCATCCGTCCTTGTCCCCTACATGACGCTCGAAGGCACCTCCGGGAAATACGACATATCCGTTGCAAAAATACTCAGGCCGCACGACCCAGTCATCCTTCTCAAAATCGACTCCGCCGAATATATCGCCCTCATCACCCACGTTCCTCCCGACCGGGTCATGATCCCGCTGAAAAATATCTGCAACTATGGAGAAGACCTTTCGACAACGCTCGAACGTCTCGTCCCGGCGTATGTCCAGTACACCGGAGATGAAAATCCCGCGATCACCATTCTCTTCCCGGCCGAAGGCGGCGAAGCCTCTTACGGGGATGTCGTCCCGCCCTGGGGAGTCGTCCGGGCGTTCATCACATCCAGGTATCAGATCGCCGATGTCTTCGTCCGGTCGGAAAGTTACGGTGAGGAAAAAATCACGCCTCTCGATCCCTACCCCTGCGTCGCCGGCGAGTATCCGACAACAGCGGGCAATACCAGTATCACTCTCGTCGTCACCGATATTTTTGGAAACACCGCGGAGAAAATGGTGAACTTCACGATGGTCCGCGTGGTCCCGGAGCCGCCGCGCCCAGTGTCCTGATCGTGATCATACAGGTATGCCCAGGCAAATACCATTATTCTTCAGATAATTTTCTTCAAATAGATGCAAAATACCCGACCGGGTAAGCACGACCCCTTCAGAAAAAAAAGCACCGGGAAAAATCCCCGAAAAATCCATAATTAATGTCTGAAATGCCGGGTCCCGGTGAAAACCATCGCGATACCCAGTTCATCCGCCTTCTCGAGGACCTCGTTGTCACGGATAGATCCTCCCGGCTGGATAAGCGCCGTTGCTCCGGCTGCGGCCGCCACTTCCAGCGTATCGGCAAACGGCAGGAACGCATCGGACCCGATCACGGTCCCTTTCATCGTTCTGCCGAACTCCGCAGCCTTCTGGATCCCGAGCTTCGCCGAGTCCACGCGGTTCATCTGACCGACGCCGATTCCCACCGTCTCGGTTTTGTTCGCATAGATGATGGCATTGCTTTTCGCGTACTTGACCACTTTCCAGGCGAGTTTGAGTGCCTCGGCCTCGTCCGCGGTCGGCGCACGCTTTGAGACGACCTTCCAGTCCTCGGTGTATGCCGGGGTCCTCTGGACGAGAATACCGCCGTCGATCGTGCGTATCTCATCAGCAGGAACAACCGGCGGGAGAATTAAGAGACGCATATTCTGTTTCGTCTTCATCATCTCGCGTGCCTCGTCGCTGAACGACGGAGCGATTAAAACCTCAACAAAGGTCGAACAGATCTCCTTCGCGATCTCGGTATCAACGTGCGTGCTCATCGCAACGACCGAACCGTAGGCCGAGACCGGGTCGACATCCCGCGCCTTGAGATAGGACTCAAGCTGGTTTTTCCCAAGCGCGACCCCGCAGGGGTTGTTGTGTTTTACGATCACTGTCGCAAATCCGTCAAGTTCTCTGCAGAGACTTACCGCTGCGTGGACATCGAGATAATTGTTGTAGGACATCTCTTTTCCCTGCAGAGCGGTCTGACCGGCGATGCCGGATGTTCCGTAAACGGCGGCCAGCTGGTGGGGGTTTTCTCCGTATCTGAGTTTTCTGCCGTTGCCAAACTGCACGGTGTACACATCAGGGAACTCCTTGTCGATCCCGTTGAGATAGTTGGAGATCGCAGCATCGTAGGCGGCCGTACGGGTGAATGCTTTGGCTGCCAGATGAAGTCTCTGCTCTTCAGTGAACCCGCCGGATTTTACCGCTTCGATCGCCAGCGGATAATCAGCCGGATCGGTCAATACAGCAACATCCTTGTAGTTTTTGGATGCCGCGCGGATCATCGCGGGGCCGCCGATATCGACGAACTCGATGAGTTCTTCGAGCGGGAGATCCTTTTTCGACATCTCCTCGAACGGATACAGATTGACACACAGGATGTCGATTCTCTCGATGCCGTGTTTCATCATAACATCGTCATCGGTGCCTCTGCGGCCGAGAAGACCGCCGTGGACTTTCGGGTGAAGGGTCTTTACGCGGCCGTCCATCATCTCGGGAAAACCGGTGTAGTCTGAAACGTCTTTTGCAGGAATGCCCGCTTCACGCAGAGCTTTGGCAGTCCCTCCGGAACTTAGGATTCCAATGTTGTTTGCAGTCAGGACGCGGGCGAGATCAAGGATCCCGGTCTTATCCCAGACTGAGAGCAATGCGAGAGTCATTATCTATTACTATAGACGCGGGGGTTAATTAAGGGTGGCACTTTCTTTTCCGGATAAGGCGGTGAAAGGCATAAAAAAAGAGTGTGATCGGGAGTACGCTCCCTTGCAAAGAGCACCGGTCCCGGGGTGTTTACAAATATATTGTGTGGAGGGATTTCGTTTCGGGTGCAGTGAAGGGAAATCCTCACTTGGTCGCAAATCAAAGATTTGCTCCCCGCTTCGGGTGGGGTGAAGGGAAATCCCCACTTGGTCGCAAATCAAAGATTTGCTCCCAGTTTCGGGTGGGTGAAGGGAAATCCTCGCTTGGTCGCAAATCAAAGATTTGCTCCCCGTTTCGGATTTGGTGACGGTTTTACCGTCACCAAATCCTCACTCATTTAAAGATCCCGCGCTTTTTGCGGCCTTCCTTCTCCTCATCCTTCGACGAAGAAGAGCCGGCGTTTCCTTCAGCCTTCAGAAGCTTTTCATACAGTTCCTTCTCTGCAGAAGAGATCTTCTTTGGCACAGAGATCACGACCCTGACCAGCAGGTTTCCGTAGTTTCCGCGTCTGCGCACGCCCTCTCCCGCGATCCGGAGACGGGTCCCGTAGGCGATACCTGCCGGGATCTTCAGCACGACCTTCTTCTTATCGATCGTCTCGATCTCCACCTCGCATCCGAGAACTGCCTGTGCCGGCGAGATCTCATACTGCGTGATCAGATTATCATCCTCACGGTCGAACTTCGGATTCGACACGACATAGACTTCGATATACAGATCGCCGTTTCTCGCTCCGTAATCTCCTGCCTCGCCGTATCCTTCCATACGCAGACGCATGCCGCTGTCGATACCTGCCGGAACATTGACCGTGACCTTTCTGCGGATCTTGGTCCGTCCCGTTCCGTTGCATTTCTTACACGGAGACTCGGGGATCTTCCCTCTTCCGCCGCAGTTTGGACACGGGGACTGGGTGACCATCTGGCCGAAGATCGAGTTCTTCACCTGTTTGATCTGACCCGTTCCGCCGCATTTGCTGCAGGTCGTGGTCTTCTTCGTTGAACTGCCAGTCCCGTCACAGTCAGGACAGCTCTCCGTATGCATGACCTCGATCTCCTTCTGCGTCCCGAACACCGCCTCTTCCAGCGTGATCTGGATCCGCATCAACAGATCGTCGCCTTCTCTTGGCCCGCTCTGTCTGCGTCCTCCTCCGCCGAAGAAATCGAAGATATCTCCAAATCCTGAGAAGTCCGCATTGAATCCTGCACCTCCTGCACCGGAATAATTACCTTTCGATGCATTCGTGAAATTATCATGTCCGAGCTGATCATACTGCCGGCGTTTGCTCTCGTCAGAAAGAACATCATACGCCTCGTTGATCGACTTGAACTTCTCCTCAGCCCCGGCTTCTTTGCAGACATCCGGGTGATACTTCTTGGCGAGGTTTCGGTAAGCCTTTTTAATGTCTGTCTCCGTAGCGTTACGGGGCAAACCCAAGACATCATAGTACGATTCCGAACCCATTTCTTACATTCCCAAAAAAAGGAGGTTTAGTCCTTTTTGACTTCGTAGTCTGCGTCTACGACATTGTCGTCGGTTTTGCAGGAGTCACAGTTGCCTTCACATCCGGAACCGGCCGCATTGCCTGCCGCCTGCTGTTCTTCCTGGATCTTCTGGTACATCTTGGAGGTCGCCGCGAAGACGACTTCCTGAAGGGCGTCCATCTTCTCTTTGATCTCCTCGGAGGATGCATCCTCTTTTGCAAGGACGTCTTTGAGAGCTGCAGCGCCGGATGAGATCTTTTCCTTGTCTTCGGCGTCGATCTTGTCAGCGGTCTCTTTGTCGTTGACGAGTTTTTCCGCAGCGTAGACGGCGTTGTCGGCGTTGTTTCTGAGTTCGATCTCCTCACGGCGTTTCTTGTCCTCTTCCTCGAACTGTTTTGCGTCGCGGACCATCTTTTCGATCTCGTCATCTTTGAGATCTTTTCTGCCGGAGATGGTCATCGACTGTTCGTGGCCGGTTCCAAGATCCTTTGCGGAGACATGGACGATACCGTTTGCGTCGATATCGAAGGTGACCTCGATCTGCGGCATGCCGCGGGGTGCTGACGGGATGCCGGTGAGCTGGAATCTGCCGAGACTGAAGTTGTCGCGGGCGAACTGACGCTCTCCCTGGACGACATGGATCTCAACAGAGGTCTGGTTGTCTGCCGCGGTCGAGAAGATCTGACTCTTTCTGGTCGGGATGGTGGTGTTTCTCTCGATGAGTTTCGTGGCGATGCCGCCGAGCGTCTCGATACCAAGCGTCAGCGGGGTGACATCGAGTAAGACAACGTCCTTTGCTTCGCCGGTGAGAACTGCTCCCTGAACTGCCGCGCCGAGCGCGACACACTCGTCAGGGTTGAGGGTCTTGTCGGGTTCTTTGCCGAGAAGGTTTTTGACGGTCTCGATGACGGCCGGGACACGGGTCGATCCGCCGACAAGGAGAACATGGTTGATGTCAGAAGCGTTAAGGCCTGCATCCTTTAATGCCTGCTTGACGGGCTCGACGGTCTTCTGGACGAGGTCACCGATGAGCTGCTCGAACTTTGCACGGGTCAGATCAACATCCAGGTGTTTGGGTCCGTCGGAGGTGGCGGTGATGTACGGGAGGTTGATGTTTGCCTTCTGGAGTGAGGAAAGTTCGATCTTTGCCTTCTCTGCGGCATCCTTCAGTCTCTGGTGGGCGACCGGGTCCTTTCTCAGGTCGACGCCTTCCTTCTTCTTGAACTCGTCGGCAAGGAAGTCAACGACGCGTGCATCGAAGTCGTCTCCGCCGAGACGGTTGTTTCCTGCGGTCGATTTGACTTCGAAGAGTCCGTCGTCAAGAGTGAGGATGGAGACATCGAAGGTTCCTCCGCCAAGGTCGTAGACAAGGACGGTGACTTCGTTTTCTTTGTCGAGGCCGTATGCCAGAGCCGAGGCGGTCGGCTCGTTGATGATACGAAGGACCTCAAGTCCGGCGATCCGTCCTGCGTCTTTGGTTGCCTGACGCTGAGCGTCGTTGAAGTAAGCAGGGACCGTGATGACGGCTTTGTCGACTTTCTCACCGAGGTATGCTTCTGCATCCATCTTGAGTTTCTGCAGGATCATTGCAGAGATCTCCTGCGGGGAGTATTTTTTGCCGTCGATCTCGGTCGGGTGGTCGGTACCCATGTACCGTTTGATCGAGCTGACGGTTCTGGTGGGGTTGATGATCGCCTGACGTTTTGCAACGTTGCCGACGAGTCTTTCGCCTTCTTTGGAGAAGCCGACAACAGACGGGGTTGTTCTGAATCCTTCTCCGTTTGCGATGACGACCGGACTGCCGCCTTCCATAATAGCAAGGCAGGAGTTGGTGGTTCCAAGGTCGATTCCGATTACTTTGTTTGATGCCATTTTTAGTACCTGTATTATTCTTTTTTCTTCGCTACGGCCACTTTTGCGTGACGGAGCACCTTGTCCCGGATCATGTATCCGGGAACGGCGGTGTCGATGATCGAACCTTCAGGAGCGTCTGCGGGGATGCAGGCGACGGCTTCGTGGAATGCGGGGTCGAACGTCATTCCTTCGATGATCATTGGTTCAATGCCGTTTCTTGAAAGGATGGAGAGATACAGTTTGTGGATCTGCTCGAGTCCGTCACGAAGATGTTCGTCGTCGCTTTTGAGCGCACGTTCGAAGTTGTCGAGGATGTCGATGATGTCGAGAGCAAACTTTTCGTTTGCATATCTGACAGCATTTTCCTGTTCGCGTATCACACGCTTTTTGTAGTTTTCGAATTCGGCTGCGAGACGAAGATGTTTGTCATTGAGTTCATCGTATTTTTTTGTGAGTTCGTCAACAACAGTGGTTTCAGGAACGGGATTTTCATCCGGGTTAGTGGTTTCTGCCTTTGAAGACGCAGTTTTTCTGGCCTCCGCAGGCTCGGTGTGTTTGTCCATGGCTTTTCCTGTTTCGCTTGTTGCACATATTTGTTGTATTGCAGTTCTATATATTGTTTCCTATCGTGAACCACTAAATGCTGATGTCGCTGAATGACGGATTTTTTGGGGCTGATGTCGCCCTGTCAGGAGAAAAGTATCAGAAAATCCGGCATTTTTTCTGATATGCGCCGGTGAAGGACCGGGCGGTGTCTTTTTATCCTGACGGGTGTCCTGTTTTTGGAGGGAGCAGACTGGAGGGTTTGTATCCGGATGCACAGCAAAAAAGCGCGGAGAGTTCCAGGCGGGATCCGGCAAAAAAAAGATTTGGGGCCGGCAGATCACTCGAAGAGGTTTGCAAGGTACTTGGATGCCCAGAAGTACAAAAACGGCAGGGCGAAGATCAGAACGATCCAGCCGATGATCGGGATCAGCATGCAGATGAAGACGATCACGCAGAAGATGATCCAGAGGAGGATGAGTGAAACGATGTATTTGAGCAAGCCGGCTTTGCCGATCATGCGTACCAGTTCGCCGATCCGGAATGCTGCGCAGAATCCTTTGCGGGCAAAGTTGACGACCGCCGGTGTGGCGAGCAGGGAGAACAGGAACGCCACAACGAAACTGAGGATGATCAGACCGGACATGACGGCAAAACCCGCTATTTCGGACATTCCCGAAACGGAAGGATCTCCCGGGGTCACGGTTACGGGGCCGAAGGTGAACATGCCGACTGAGACAACGATGATCAGGATGATCGGCACGATCATATAGATAAGGCCGATGATGAGGGCGAGAAGCCCGTCGATGAAGGTTTTTCCCAGATTCTCGAGATCAGGTTCCTCGCCGCGCAGAACTTTGACATACACCCCGTAGACGATCCAGTCGACGATCGGGACGAGGTTCAGGATCGAAAGGATGAGCCAGGTGACCGGGCTGCCGCCGAGTTTATCTTTGGCAAACCCGAAGGATGCGGTTAAGTTTTCTCCAATTCCTATTGACATATGATTTTCCTCTCAATGAATGAGACAGATAGTTGAAGGATGCAGAGATATATAAAACGATTCGCTTAAAGGAGGGGGAGGAATTGAGCCGGGGTGGTGAGGTTTGGGGTCACACCCATACCGCGTAACTCCCATATGTGTCAAAACGACTCCCATTCACGAAAACGACGTGCATCCCATAATTACCTCAGTTATCCCGCTTTCCGGTCAGTTGATTTTTTGCACACGCATTTATATCATGTGAGGTAATTTTGATCCCGCAGCCGGACTGCGTGCCCCGGTTTTTTCCAGAACTGCGGGCCGGACGGGCAGGAAGTTACCGGGTTGGATCTTTATATTCCTTCAGCAGAGCTTTCTCATACTCTCTTGTCTTTTTTGTGGGAACATAGTTCAGCACCTTTGTCCGTTTGAGCAGTTCTTCGGTGATGGCGGTGTCATCGGTAAGATGTAATTTTTTCACCTCGGCAATGATCCAGTCCAGTTTGTCGATTCCGGTTGCTTTGCCGTCTACGAGGATCTGCCGGATGTGGATCTTGTCCGGAGGGATACCGCCGCAGATGGTGCAGTAATATCCGTCGTTATCATTCCCGCCCATCTGAAGTTACCCCCGGATCATGGTCAGT
Organism: Methanocorpusculum parvum; assembly: GCA_002287215.1. GTDB lineage: Archaea > Halobacteriota > Methanomicrobia > Methanomicrobiales > Methanocorpusculaceae > Methanocorpusculum > Methanocorpusculum parvum. The sequence continues at coordinate 10,605 of LMVO01000023.1, read as the reverse complement.
GTCATTTTGAATTTTGTTATGGCGCTGAGCGCATGGGGGGCGTTTGCCGGGAATATGATGGTGTCGCCCGTTTTCATCTGGAGAGTGTTGCCGGCGATCCATACCTCGCATTCGCCGTCGATGATCGTGACCACGGCGTCATATGGAGCGGTGTGTTCGGAGAGTCCTTCGTCTTCATCAAACGAAAAGACGGTGATGCTCCCAGATTTATTGCTGACGATCATCCGGCTCGAAACCGCCCCGTCCTGATAGGAGACCAGTTCTTTGAGGTCGAGGACTTTGCCCAATAATTCTTCCCGCTTTTTGACGGGTTTGTTTGTCATTTCAAGATCAAAATCTGCCATTGTTCCTTCCTGTTTTCTGCAATATCATATCTGTTTTTCTGTTCCGTCAGCATTTCACCGGCAAAGCGCCGTCGTGTGTTTTTTTCCAGGCCGGTTTTTGCCGGGCATCATAGTATCTTTGGAGCGGGATGGGATAAACCTGAGGTACGGGGACCATCAGCCGGCTGTGTGCCGACTTTTCCGATTTTTTTTAATAGGAGGTAGGCGGGGTGATCTCAGACGAACCAAACTGACGGGCCAATCAACAGGGTGTACGTCGATTTCGTGTACGGTATTTGTGCAGACACACGAGAAAAGCCGGTAATGCCCTTGATGAATCGGATCAGGGATAACACCGCGTAACTCCTGTTAAAAAAAAAGAAAAGTGAGTTATGTTCTTACTCGAACAGGTTTGCGTAGAACTTTGCTGCCCAGACGATAAGGAACGGGTAGATGATCAGCATGATGAGCCAGCCGATGAAGGGGATCATGCCGAGAAGGCCGATGATGCCGAAGATGATCGAAAGTAAGATGATTGAGATGATGTACATGAGCCAGCCGGCTTTGCCGATCATGCCGAAGATCTCACCGAACTTGAATGCTGCGCCGAATCCTTTGCGGGCAAAGTTGACGATCGCCGGGGTCATGACGAGAGCAAAGAGAAGGTAGAGAATGAAAGCAAGGACGAGAACGCCTGCTCCGACGCCTGCAACTGCGGCAGTCGATCCTGATGTAGCGGCAGCAATGAGACTTCCTCCGCCGAGAATCCCTACGATAATGGTCGGGATGAGCATGTAAAGGAAGGCGATGATCAAAACAAGCAGACCGTCAACGAAGGATTTGCCGATGTGTTCAACTTTCGGGTCTTCTCCGCGGTAGACCTTCAGATAAGTTCCCATTGCGATGAAGTTCACGATCGGGATAATGGTCAGGATGATCAGAAGGATCCAGTTGCCAATACTTCCCATAAGTTTGTCTTTTGCATAACCAAAAGATCCGGTTAAATTTTCTCCAATTCCAATTGACATAATAATACCATCTCCTTTTTTTTGAGATAGTTTATAGAAGAACGTTCTAGTATATAAAATACACGCCGACTTCCTTCAGATATCTCAGGATAAACGGGTTTTTTTGCACGGATGGGTGAAAATTGTCCGGGAACACGCTCCAAAGACCGGGAATGATCATCCTCCCGCATGAAAGTCTTTCCGGCAGCAGATACCTCGCGGCAAAAAATATGCCCGGTCTTGCCCACGCAAAAATCGGCTCTGCCCAGTCGCAAACCTTCTGTTTGCTCCGCTGAGGAACCTAAAGGTTTCCGCCGCCGCGTAAAGACACCTGCTCTGCGCGGGACCGGAACATGAACAAAAACCGACCGAATCACCCGTTCACGACGCAGAATATAAATTGCAGGCATCCTTACTAATATAGATACAGACATCATTTGCGACGTATGGGTCTGTACAAAATCATGTATGGAGATAAAGTGATAATTTATCATGAGAAATAAGAGCAAACTCAGAGGTGCAGCGTGAAAAGCATTTTTCCCGCAATACTCGCTGGCATCGCAGCATTCATCATCTATCTGATACTGTCTGCAGGCTCGGCGCTGCCAAACGACGGAATCCTTCTCTGGTCATCTGCAGAACTCATCATTGGACTAATTCTTTCGATTATAACCGGGTTGATATGTCGGAAAATCTGGGTTGGAACAAGCTATAAAATGGCAAACCCGCTTCGCTGGCTCCTCCTGATCGTCTATATCATTCCGTTTCTAATCGAACTTATTATTGCAAATCTGACCGTTGCCTGGAAAGTCATCACCGGCAGAAACATCAGACCAGGGATCGTCAAACTCACGCCCGGGATGAAAACCGACGCAGGAGCGCTTCTTCTTTCCGCATCCATCACCTATCAGCCGGGAACGGCCAGTGTGGACGTGGATGAAGAGACCCGGGAACTGTATGTCCACTGTCTCGATATCGGTGAAGACCCCAAAGGCGCCATACCTGCAGACAAGATCTTTGCAAAGCTCAACCTCGCCAAATGGATCCGGAGGATCACTCAATGAACGATATATTCATGGTCGCGGCGATCATCTTCGTGCTGCTCATCTTCGCGTGTGGGGTCCGTATCTGGCGCGGCCCGACGAACGCAGACCGTATGCTCGCTCTTGATGTGATCAACATCCTCGTCGTCATCGTCATGATCACCCTCTCGCTCTGGTTCGAGCAGCCGGTGTTCATCGACGTGGCGATCGTCTATGCTCTTCTCTCCTTTGTCGGAACACTCTACGTCGCCAAACTCATCATGGGAGATCTGGAATGATCGACATAATCGTAACCGTCTGCGTGCTGATCTCACTCATATTCAGCATCCTCGGGGTGATCGGTCTTTTCCGGTTCCCTGACTTCTACACCCGCATCCATGCCGCAGGACTTGTCGGAAGCTTCGGTCTCCTGTTCATGGGAGCCGCCGTCCTCATCTATGCCGCCGGTCTTTTGCTTTCCGGCGATGAAGCCTGGCTCAACTACGGAGCACATGTTCTTCTTGCCTTACTCGTCGCGGTGATAACGGGGACCACCTCCACCCACGCGATCGCCCGCAGCGCGTACCGGTCGGGAAACGCTCCGATCGCCAAAAACGACGCGCTGAAAGAGGACATACAATCCATGAAACGCCGGGAGGAGAAAAGACGATGATCGAACTGTTTCCGGAAAGTTATGTGGTATTGCATCTCCTGTTCCTCTCAGCGATCCTCTTCTGCGCAGTAACGGTGTTTTTCTTAAAGGATCTGATCGCTGCCGCGATCGCTTTTTCAGCATTCAGTTTCCTGCTCGCCCTGGAGTTCTTCCTTCTGCAGGCGCCTGATGTGGCGATCGCAGAAGCAAGTATCGGGGCAGGAATCTCGACGGCGATCCTGATGATCGCCATACGCGGAACAAAACGCAAGGAAGGTGATGAGGAATGAAGGAGGCAGGCTCCGTCTTCCAGCCAAGATTTGTGATCGTGCTGATCGTTCTTGTAACACTCATCCTTCTCCTGCCGGCGGTCGGTCTGACCTTCGGCGATCCGAGCATCTCGTCAACGGACCAGTATTACATCGACCACTCGCAGACCGAGACCGGCGCAAACAACGTGGTCGCCGCGATCGTCTTCGACTATCGTGGTTTCGATACGCTCGGTGAAGCGACCGTCCTCTTTATCGCGGTCCTTGGGGTCGCGATGGTTTTCAGGAGGCTGCACAAATGACGATCGGTCTTATCGGACGAAGCGCCGGCCGGCTGCTCGTGCCGTTCATCTTCATCTTCGGCTTTTACATCGTTGTCCACGGCCACCTGACGCCGGGCGGCGGATTCCAGGGAGGCGCGGTGATCGCGACAGGCGTGGCGCTTATCCTCGTCTGTTATTATTACCGCGAGTGTATGGAGCGGTTCATCCCGGTGAAGAGCTTCAAACTCGTCGAATCAGCGGGTCTCATGCTCTTCATCTGCACGGCGCTCGCCGGACTCGTGGCCGCATCGGGATTCCTCTTCAACTGGCTGAATGCCTCGGGAGGACTCTTCGGCCATGCGGTCGCCTACGGAATAAATCCCGGCGATCTCTACACAGCCGGCATCATCCCGGTCCTGAACTTCGCGATCGGGATCGAGGTGTTTGGCGCACTCTCGGCCGTGCTGATGTTCATGTTCGCCGGCCTGAAAGAACCCACACAGGAAGAGGACGATGCAGAATCATCTGTCCGGAATATCGATACGGATAAAAAAGGAGGGAGAAAATGATAGCAAATCTGCCGTTTATTGCGGTAGCATTACTTATAGGCATCGCGCTCGCCACCATTCTTCTCAAGAAGAATATGATAAAAATGGTGATGGGACTCGCGATGCTTGAAGGAGCGGTCAATCTGTTCCTCGTATCCCTCGGATACCGGGAAAACGGGATCGCCCCGATCTTCACGAACGCACCGGAAGGCGCCGATATGGTCCTCCCGACGGTCCAGGCGCTCACACTCACAAACATCGTCATAGGGGTCGCAACGACCGCCCTTATGCTTGTTCTCGTGATGGTCATCTACAAAAAATACGGAACGGTCAATGCGGATAAGATGCGGAGGCTCAAGGAATGAACGTTCTTTTCGAAAATCTGCCGGCACTGCTGATCGCAGTTCCGCTGTTCTGCGCATTCCTCGTCCCTATCATCGGAAGATTCGTGCCGAAGATCAGGGATGCCTGGATCGTTCTTGCCTCGCTTGCTTCGAGTCTTACCGCCGTTATTACGGCGATAATAGTCTATACGAAAGGAACGATCGTGTATGTCTTCGGAGCGGCGGCGGGAACGCCCGCAGCCCCGATCGACTCGGGCGGGATCCCTTTCCGGATCATCTTCACGATCGACGGATTCGGCGCATTCATGCTGCTTTCCGCGGCGATCGTTTCGTTCGCGGTCGTTTTGTATCTCATCTCCTCACAAAAGGAACGGAGCGGCAAATCCGAGTTCTACGCCCTGTATCTCCTGCTGACAGCCGGCATCTTCGGCATGGTCTCGACCGGGGATCTGTTCAACTTCTTCGTGTTCCTCGAGATCAACTCGCTTGCAGGCGCAGCGCTCGTCTCCTATCACAGGAGAGGCGGGATCGCCGCCGAAGGAGCGCTCAAATATCTGATCGTCAACACAGTCGGCGGCCTAATGGTCCTGTTCTCGATCGGCATCCTGTATGCCCAGTATGACTCCCTCAATATGGCAGTCATCGCGTCGCAGATCAGCTTCTCGACCTTAAACATCGTCGCCCTCGTCCTCTTCATCACGGCTCTTGCCATGAAAGCAGGCTCGGTGCCTTTCCACTTTGCGACGCCGGACGCTTACTCGGTCGCCCCATCGGGGATTACCGCGGCGATGATCGTAGCAAGCCAGGCGGGCCTTTACGGGCTCTTCCGGATCGTTTTCACGCTCTACGGCGATATCTTCAACACTGTTACGATCGGCTGGGTCGTCATCATCCTTGGTGTTTTGTCGATGGTGATCGGCGTTACGATGGCAATCCCCCAGAAGGACGTTAAACGTCTGCTCGCCTACCATGCTGTTTCGCAGACCGGATACATGCTTCTCGGCGTGGGCGTGGCCTTGGCCGTTTTGGGCGATCCGCTCGCAATGGCCGCATATGGTCAGACCGCCATGGAAGGAGGTCTCTTCCATATCATCAACCATGCGATGTACAAGGGTCTTTTGTTCCTCGCGGTCGGCGCCGTGATTTACCGGACCGGTGTCTGGAGTCTGAACAAGATGGGAGGTCTCGGCCACAACATGAAATGGACGATGATCTTCTTTTTGATCGGAGCATTGGCGATCGCGGGAATCCCGCCGTTCAACGGGTTTGCCTCGAAGCTGATGATCTACGAATCGGTCTTCGCGTTCAACCCGGCTCTCTCGATCATCGCTATGGTCGTCTCAATCCTGACGCTCGCCTCCTTTATGAAAGTGTTCCACTCGATGTTCATGGGGCCGCAGCTCCCCGAGTATGCAGAAGTGAAGGAAGTCCCGAAACTCATGATCGCCGGCATGGTCATTCTGACGATCTTCGTCATCGGATTCGGTCTTTTCCCGGATCTTGTGGTGAACAATCTCATTACTCCGGCGGCTGATGCCCTTATTAATAATGGTGCATATATCACCGCGGTCCTTGGAGGCGGATTATGATCGGCGATCTTATTACCGGATACGGATTCTGGAATCCGCTCGTCTGGGTCGCCGTGATGGCCACGGGACTTCTCTTCGCCTGGCTGATCTGGCGCTGCGGCGAGTCGGACTATGACAAAGGAACCGAACAGACGAAACCCTACCTCTCCGGAAATGACGAGCCCGAAAAAGGCGCGGTCCACATCAGAGGCGGGAACATGTACTGGGGATTCACCCAGGCCCTCAAAGGATACTACGACAAACTCGTTCCCCTTCATTCCGGCGTGGTGAACGACTACCTCGCATGGTTCCTGATAGGGGTCATCGTGATCTTCGTGGTGGTGATCGTCTTATGAAACTCACACCATCCTTAAACAGATCGCTTTGGGTCTTCCACTTCAATGCGGGTTCATGCAACGGCTGCGATATCGAGATCGTGGCGACCCTGACCCCCAGATACGATCCGGAACGCTTCGGCGTAAAACTCGTGGGGTCGCCCCGCCATGCGGACGTTTTACTCGTAACGGGCCCCGTCACGAATCAGATGGCCGACAGACTCCGCCGGGTCTATGCCCAGATGGCAGGACCCAAAGTGGTGATGGTCGTTGGAACATGCGGCCAGTCGGGCGGCGTGTTCTCGACGTCATATAATCTGGCAGGTCCTGTCGATCAGATCATCCCAGTGGATGTGTATGTCCCGGGATGTGCCCCGAGACCCGAGGCAATTATAAACGGCGTGGTTACGGCGATCGCGAAGCTCGAACGACTCGAAGGAGGAAAATAATGGACGAAATATATACACCCGCAGAAGTGGCGGAGAAACTTAAAGCCGCACTCGGCGACGCCATGCTGGACTCCTCCATCAGGGTCAGAGCCGAGGGCGTGAAGAAACGGGAAAACAGCAATATCTGGATCACGATCAAAAGAGAAGCGATCCATCAGGCAGTTGAGGAGCTGATGAAGATCAGATATCCTCATCTTTCCTGCATCTCAGGATACGACAAAGGAGCAAAAGATCCAAACCTCCGCATCCAGTACATCTTCTCGCTCTACGGCGGGATCGAAAAAACCGAATGCATGGTCATCATTTCTTTTGATCTCCCGAAAGCTGATCCGCATATCCCGACGATCACCGATCTGATGGAAGGCGCGGCCTTCACCGAACAGGAGAAGCGGGAGTACCTCGGCATCATCGTCGACGGACTGCCGGAAGCAAAACACAGATTCTTCCTGCCGCAGGACTTCCCCAAAGATATCTATCCTCTGAGAAAAGACGAGAAGAGGATCCCCGACTCGATGATCAAAGATCTCTGGGCATGCGGAAGACCGGAAAACCGGCCGCCTGCTCCTCTGGAGGATGAGTAAATGGCCGGAAAAGCACCCTACATCGTGCCGGTCGGTCCGATCCACCCGGCCTTAAAAGAGCCGGTCCACATCGAACTGACCGTGGTCGGCGAAGAGGTCATCTCGGCCGACTTTACGCCGGGCCAGACCCACCGCGGCATCGAGTGGATGGGTCTTTCAAGAAACCCTGTCCAGATCGTGCATCTCACGGACAGGATCTGCGGTATCTGCGGCGTGACCCACTCGCTTTCCTTTGCGAGAGCGGTCGAGCAGATCGCCGACATCACCGTCCCCGAACGGGGCGATTACGTCAGAACGATCATCGCCGAGTTCGAGCGTATCCAGTCCCACCTGCTTTGGGCAGGAGTCGCCGCTCACGAACTAGGATTTGACACGCTGTTCTATCTTGCGTGGAGGGTCCGCGAAGAGGCAATGGACGCGATCGAAGTTATCACCGGAAACCGGGTGAACTACGATATCATCCAGATCGGCGGGACCCGCCGGGACATCACCGAGGATCAGCATGCAAAGATCCGCAAATGTCTGAACACCTACAAGGACCTGTTTGCAAAACTCAAAAAGCTCTTCCTCGAAGACGCGGTGATCAAATCCCGCTGTGTCGGAACCGGCCTTCTCTCATTTGAGACCGCGATGGCATATTCCGCCGTCGGTCCGACCTCGCGGGCATCCGGTGTGACAGCCGATCTCCGTGTGGATTATCCATACTGCGCATACGGGGATCTGGACATAAAGCCGGTCATCCCCACTATCTACGGAAGCGACGTGAACGGCGATACGTATGACCGGATCGTGGTCCGCATCTTCGAGGTCGCCCAGTCGATAGAGATCATCGAGACATGTCTCGACAACATGCCGCAGGGCCCCGTTATCTGGGAAGAGAAGGTCGCAAAGATCCTCTCGACCTGCAAAAAGGCATCGGGCGAAGCGGTCGGACGGCACGAAGCCCCGAGAGGGGAAGCGGTCCATTATGTCGCGATGGACGGGGCGGAAGCTCCAATTGCCTGGAAGGTCAAAGCCTCCTCATACAGTAATCTGCATGTCTGGCCGATCATTCTGAAAGGCGCCCAGCTCGCCGACATCCCGGTCATCGTGGCCTCGGTCGATCCGTGCATGTCGTGCACCGACCGGGTCGCGATCACCGATAACGGATCCACGAAGATCTTTACGAAAGAGCATCTCGCAAAGATGTCGTATGAAAAGTCCCGGAGGATGATGCAATGAACATCATCCTCTCAGCCGTCGGCGGAACGGTGGTCCTCGCGATACTCGCGATATTCGCCGGTCTGTTCCTCGCGGGGATCGACCGGCGGATCGCCGCCCACATGCAGGCACGCATGGGCCCGCCCCTTTCCCAGCCGTTCACCGATGTGAAAAAACTGTTCGCCAAACAGAGCATCGTTCCGGCGAACGCGATCCCCTGGCTTTTCAATCTGATGCCGGTCGCCGCCCTCGCCTCCTCGATCGCAGTACTTCTCTACCTGCCGTTTGGAAGCCTTGCCCCGATCCTTGGAGAGGCGGGAGACATGATCCTTGTCCTCTATCTCCTGATCGTCCCTTCGCTTGCCCTCGTTATCGGCGGATTTGCCTCGGGCTCGCCGTATGCAACGGTCGGCGCCCAGCGTGAAATGGTCTCGATGATCGCCTACGAACTGCCGCTCGCGGTATCCGTGATCATCATCGCCTGGAGACTGATGGCCGCAAACATCGCGAACCCGTTCTCCTTTACGACGCTGATGGAAACATCCGTCTGGGATGTCGTCGGACCTCTCGGGATCATCGGTCTTCTGATCCTTCTGATCCTGTTTGCCTGGATCACGCCCGGAGAACTCTCCAAAGTCCCGTTCGATACGCCCGAAGCGGAAACTGAACTTGCGGGAGGTATTCTCGTTGAGTATTCCGGCAGAAACCTCGGTGTGTTCTCACTTGCTCAGGCAGTGAAAACGGTCGCGATGATCGCGTTTGGCGTGATCATCCTCTTACCCTGGAATCTTTCGCCGGTCCTCGGCCTTACAGGTGTCGGAGCCGCGGTTGTTGATCTCGTCTTTTTCTTTGCGAAAGTGGTCATCGTCTCGATCTTTTCGGTGACGGTGGTCAGGACGATGATGGCAAGGTTCCGTATCACGCAGGTCGTGAAGGTCTACTGGTTCATCTTCGGCGGTCTCGGGATCGCGGCGATCATTCTTCTGATGCTGGATGCTTTTCTGATGGGAGGTCTCTGAGATGTTCCCAATGTTAAAAGAGATCCTCGTCCAGTCGGTGAAAAAGCCGGTCACAAATCTCTTCCCGGCGGCACGTCTCCCAAAAACCATCACCGGATTTCTGGGTCAGGTGAGCGAGGGAAAGGCCGCGCTTATCCCGCCGGTGGAGACGCCGGCCGCGATGCGGGGCAAACTGCTCTATGACAGAAATCTCTGCAACGGCTGCGGCCTGTGTATGAAGGTCTGTCCGGCGCATGCGATCGAACATGTCGTGTACCCGGTCCCTCCCGCAAAGGATGCCGAGGACAAGCCGCGTGCCCAGAAGAGAGTTAGAATTTATGTCGGAAACTGTATTTTCTGCGGTCAGTGTATCGATATCTGCCCGAAGGGAGCGATCTCCCAGTCGCCGGAGTTCCTGCTTGCAACGGAAGACCGGTTCGCCGAAAGCCAGATCATAGAGTGAGAGCTTTGCAGATCGGCCTTCGACCCTGGGAGGAGCGGGATGCCCAGTCCCTTGCTTTTTTTGCGAACGAACCTTTAATTGCTAAGAATCTGCGGGCAGGTTTTCCTTCGCCGTACGGCCTTGAGGATGCGAAAGCTTTCATCGCTTTTTGCCATCAGCAGGATCCGGCGGAAAATCTCTGTCTCGCGATAACCGATGACGATACAGCAGTCGGCAGCATCGGCGTGTTCTGCCGGGGCGAAAGGAAGGCGGAGCTTGGCTACTGGCTCGGCAGACCCTACTGCCTGAATTTGACAGTTAGTGGAAATGCCACATAATGAATGCCCCTAAGCATTTTTCAAAAGCCATGATAAACTCTCTCGCGAGTCACTTACTTTTCAGAATAAATCTTCAATGTATCACATATTTTTCTAATTATGGGGTGCGGGAGGGCGACTCCGGCGCGGAGGCGGGTTGGACGCGAAGCGGACGACCTCAGCCGAACAAGGCTTTGCCTTGTGACCCGACGCGGTGGAGATATCCTATATTCCGTGGCCCCCATATGTTTCCGGGTAGGTCGATGGAGATGGAATATTCAGATATT
>LMVO01000022.1 GCA_002287215.1 Methanocorpusculum parvum | reverse complement strand
TGCGACTGCGGATTTGTGAACAAGCGAGGGTCAAAGACCCGAGTCGGAGAGCAAACCGAAGGTCTGCGACTGCGGGTGTTCAGAGCTCTATAAAAAAAGTGAGAAAAATTTCAGAGTCTAGACTCTGTTTTCGATCTCGTATTTGATCTTTGTCAGGAACTCTTCCGGCGTCATCGTCACCGTCTTTCCATCGCGGGTGCGGATCGAAACGGTGTGATCCTCCAGCTCCTTCTCGCCGATGATGATCATATACGGGACGCGTTCGGTATAGTGCGCCTGCCGGATCATATAGCCGATCTTTTCATTCCGGTTGTCGAGCTCGCAGCGGATCTTCGCATCCTTCAGCATCGCATAGATCTCCTCTGCGTAACTTTCGCTCTTCTTTGTAACGAGAAGGACCTTTGCCTGCATCGGCGCGAGCCAGACCGGGAACCTGCCGGCGAAATGCTCCGTCAGGATGCCGATGAACCGCTCGATCGAACCGAAACAGACCCGGTGGATCATGATCGGCCGCTGTCTGTCATCGTTCTCATCCACATACGCCAGATCGAAGTTGATCGGCATTTGGAAATCCAGCTGGATCGTGCCGCACTGCCAGGTTCGGCCGAGACAGTCCTTTAAGTGGAAATCGATCTTCGGACCGTAGAATGCTCCGTCTCCTTCGTTGATCGTGTAAGGGAGCTTCAGCTGATCAAGCGCATCCTTCAGACCGTTGGTCGCCGCTTCCCAGTCCTCATCGCTGCCCATACTGTTTTCCGGACGGGTGGAGAGCTCCAGGAAATACTCGAAGCCGAACTTTGTGTAGACCTCATTGATGAGCCGGACAACGCCTGCGATCTCGTCGGCGATCTGGTCCTTCCTCATGAAGATGTGGGCATCATCCTGCGTGAAACAGCGGACACGGAAGAGTCCCTGCAGCGTGCCTCTCAGCTCATGGCGGTGAACGAGTCCGAGCTCGGCGAGGCGCATCGGAAGTTCCCGATAACTGTGCGGCTCGTTTGCATAGACCATCACGCCGCCCGGACAGTTCATCGGTTTTATGCAGTAATCCTCGTCATCGATCTTCGTTCCATACATATTGTCCTTGTAATGATCCCAGTGCCCGCTGGTTTCCCAGAGACAGCGGTTCATGATCAGAGGTGTCGAGATCTCCTGATACCCGTTCTCTGCATGAAGTTCACGCCAGTAATTGAGCAGAGCATTCCTCACGATCATCCCGTTCGGCAGGAAAAACGGGAATCCCGGACCCTCGTCGGAAAACATGAAGAGCTTCATATCTTTCCCGATCTTGCGGTGATCGCGGCGTTCTGCTTCCTCCTGCAGTTTGAGGAAATCCTCAAGCTCTTTTCCGCTCGAAAACGCGGTGCCGTTGATCCGCGTCAGCATTTTGTTTTTGCTGTCGTTTTTCCAGTATGCGCCGGACAGTCCGGTGAGTTTGAAGGCTTTGAGGGTCTTGGTATAGGTGAGGTGCGGGCCGGTGCACATATCGATGTATTCGCCCTGTTCATAGAAACTCAGCGGCACGTTTTCGTCCAGGTCGGCGATGTGCTCGACTTTGTACGGCTCGTTCCGTTCCGTCATGAGTTTGACCGCTTCATCACGGGTGAGAATGAACGGTTTTACCGGCAGATTGGCCTTGATGATCTCCCGCATCTCCTGTTCGATCGCGGCAAGGTCACTGTCGGAGAGTTTTGTGTCGCCGAGGTCTACGTCATAATAGAAACCCTTCTCGGTCGCCGGACCGTAGCCGAACGCTGCGTGCGGGTAGAGGCGTTTGACCGCCTGGGCCAGCACGTGGGCTGCAGTATGACGTATTACGTGGAGTTCTTCTTCTTTTTGACACTCGCCGATTGTTCCGTCGCTGTAAATAACTTTCATGTATTCCTTCCTTTCCTCGTATTTTCCAACTCTATTTACGGCATCCAGATATGGTTATGCCGGGCTTTTTCCCGGGTACGGTCATATCTAAATATTCTTTACAGGTTTGGTTTTGCAAGGCATATGTATTTCGGTACAGGAAAGGTCTGAAGTGAGTTTCCTGGGGGAGGGTCCGCGGTCTCCGGCAGAAAAACGTATGTTTATCATTTCTCCAATACCATTTCTGGATATGTCGGAACTCAGTAAGAAGGAGTCGATGGATCAGTATATGCAGGCCGCGTATGAGGAGGCGCTCGCCGGGCGAAGCGAGGGCGGGATCCCGATCGGGGCCGTTATCGTTCGAAACGGAGAGATCGTTGCCCGGGGTCATAACCAAAGGATCCAGAAAGGCGATCCGATCCTGCACGGGGAGATGGATGCTCTTACGAACGCCGGCCGCCGTTCCGCTTCATTCTATAGAGAATGCACGCTGTACACCACCCTTTCTCCGTGTATCATGTGTTCCGGCGCGATCGTCCTGTACGGGATCCCGGAAGTCGTTATCGGTGAGGATGTGAATTATCCGGGCGAGGTCGATTTTTTGCGTTCACGGGGCGTGAAGGTCACGATCCTGAATGATCCGGAGCTGATTGGTATGATGAAGGAGTATATCGACGAGAATCCTGCTGTCTGGAATGAGGATATCTCAGTAGAGCTCTGAGATATGATTGAGATGGTTTACCGGTTTGACCGCACATGCCTGTTTGTCGACTTGTCAGATACTTGTCGAATCGTTTGACAACACAACAAACCCCATATCATCCTTTAAATCCAAAAATACCTTTAATTATAATAATAATTATTATATTTTACTATTTTACGCAAAAGAGAGAGAAAGGCCCGCAGTGTCTCTCTCCCGGCAAACCTGACCATCCGTTCCTCCCTCTTTCCACACCTTTGTCAAATGGGGCAAATTGACAAATACTAAAATCAAACTGAGAATATTGATTCGATTGCCAAAATACGCCCGCAGATACTTGACAACCCGTTTGACAACAACTCGCTCTTTTCGGCAAGTCCGCCTCCTTCCTTTCCAGCCTGCCTTTTTGGCAAAGCTCTTTGGTCCTCCCTGTCCGGAAAATCCAACGATCTGTAAGGAGATCTGCGTATATCTTAGATCAAAAAAGAGGGTCCGGGGATCCCTTGCTGACTCCTCAGCGGTTTTTCCTGCGCTGGAAACCAAGGCAGGCGGCAGCTCCGAGAAGGCCGATGACGACTCCCGCCGCCGGGATCGGGCTCGATGCAGCCGACCCGTCGGTGAGACCCGCCAGATATCCGTCAGCAGAACCGGTCAAAAAACTCCAGCCGGCCAGGACCGCACTGCCGGACGAGGTCTTTGCGACCGCGTTGAACTGACCGGGAACATCTTCAGGATACACGATATCCAGTAATGCTCCGGACGGGGTAAGGGTCATCCATAATGGCGAATTCCATCCGGTGCCGGCGATCAGATACGCATCTCCAAGTTTTGCAACGCCGTACGGGACCGCGCCGCGCAGTTCTTTTTCCCAGACGACCTTACCGTCGGAAGTGACCATCGATGCCCAGATTATACCAAACGCAGTTGAGAGATTATACGGAGCAGCCGTGCCGGCAACAAAGTATCCGCCGTCTTCTCCTTCACAGAGAGCATACGCGGTACTTCCGGGACCGTAGTATTCTGTCTGCAGGCTGTCGGTTTTTATAACCGTGTTCCAGACCACCGTTCCGCCGTCTTTTATCTGCATGATCCATGCCTCGCTGCTGGTGGAAGACGTATTGGAAGTTGCTCCGCCGACAAGAACATAGGCTCCGTCATTATTCTTCATCATGGAAACCGGGATCCTGCCCTCCGGAAGGGACAGCTGATCGTTTGCCGGCGTGCCGTCGCTCAACAGAAAACTCTGGGTAAATCCGGTGTCGGTCTCCCAGAACCAGCCGGCAAATTTGATCGTACTGCCGGATACCACAACAGGCTGAACACCTGCGCCGATACCGGGCAGCGGAAGTTCATACATGATCGTTCCCGTCTGATCAGCACGGCAAAGATAGGTGTCGGTCCCAAGAGCGGTGACATAGACACAGCCCCCGTCTGACAGGAGCGTGATCGACCGGAACTCGGAACCGGTGACATTGGCCGACCAGAGCTCTTTTCCTTTGGCATCGGTCTTTATCAAAGATAAAACGCCGTCATGGAGGATACCAAGATAATACCCTCCGTCGCCGGTACCTGACACGGCCATGATGTCAGTGTACAGATCACCAATATGATACGTCTGATTCAGATTTTCGGTGACCGCCGCCTGACCTGCGCCAGAGAAGAGAACAGCCGCAAGAAGGAGGAGGAGAACCGCATGTATTCGTCGGGACATAGGAGTATATTTCACGTTCCTTGTTAGTATCTTTTGTCGTTCTCCCTGACACACACCCCCCTCATTAATGATAATAGAGAACAAACCTTAACTCCGCGTGAAAGCAGAATTCGACGGAACCCAGGTAATCGCCCCATCCGAAGCCCTCTCCCTTTATGAGCAGAGCGGCTACGGCCGGCCGGACAAATCAGGAACCCTCCGTCTCGATCCCAAAGAGGCCCTCTATCTGATGGCACGGGGAAAAATCGAGATCCCCGGCCTCTCATTTGACGAACTCCTTGCGGAATGTGCAAAAACACCTGGCTTTTTACGAAATTTCGTCGTCTACCGGGACATCAGGGAACGCGGCTACGTGGTGACCACCGGGCCTCAGGACTTCCGTGTCTTTCCCCGCGGCCTTCGACCCGGAAAAGGTCAGTCCAGATATCTGATGCGCGTGCTCTCGGAAAGAGATATGGTCGACCTCGCGGCGATCATCAGCGATGCGGTCACCTCGGCAAACATGCGCAAACAGTTTGTCCTGGCAGTATTGGACGACGAGCATGAACTCACGTATTATGAGATCAGGATCGGGAAGCCGAAAGCCGATGAACGGTTAGAGCTCCCCGCATTGATCCGTGCAAAGATCGCCGGGATCCCCTCATACGTGACTGAGGATGGAAGCGGTATCACCGAGACACTGAAAACTCTCTGGCTCGGCACGATGCTGGACGGGGTCAGACTTTTCCTTTCACCTCTGGAAACCGCGTGGCTTCTGGAAACCGGACATCTTGAAACGGAACCTTCCATGACCGCTGAAGAATACATCAGCCTCGCGGCGTCAGCCGACGGCGAGTTCATGGACAAACTCACCCTGTACCGGTACCTGAAGGGTCTCGGATTTTTCCCGCGGTCAGGGTACAAGTATGGTCACCACTTCCGCGTGTACACCCAAAGCGGCAAACACTCCGAGATGCTGGCCCACGCGGTACCTTTGGAGACGCTCATGTCGATGAGTACGATCTCAAGGTCGGTACGTCTCGCTCACAGCGTACGGAAAAAAATGCTGTTTGCTTCCATCTCCGGAACAGAGATCACCGAAGTCGAATTCGCCAGAATGAAAATGTGATGTGAAAATATATGGCAGAACAAATAAACCCCTGGTCAAGCGCCCCGAAAGTCGACATCAACCGGCTCTTTGAAGAGTTCGGGATCGAATCGTTTGCTGCCCAGAAACCACTCCTAAAAGATCAGCCGGTCTTTATCAGAAGAGATATCGTCGCCGGCCACCGCGGATACGAGGCGATATCCGAAGCAATACGAATGAAAAAACCGTTCCATGTCCTGACCGGATTCATGCCCTCAGGTCATCCGCACTTCGGGCACCTGATGGTGATGAAAGAGGTCGTCTGGCACATCAACCAGGGCGGACGCGGATTTATTTCAATTGCGGATAGGGAGGCCCACGCGGTTCGAGGCCTCTCCTGGGATTTCTGTGACAAATACGCCCGGGAATATATGGAATGCCTCTATGCACTCGGATTCAAAGGAGAGATCTACTCCCAGCGGAAAAATAATCTCCTCAAAGATCTTGCATTCGAAGCGGCGACGAAGATAAACTTCTCCGAACTCTCGGCAATATACGGATTTGGTCCGGAGACTGAGTTGGCACACGCGATGAGTGTCGCGATGCAAGTGGGAGATATCCTTTACCCGCAGCTTGTCGGGGGAGCAGCCCCGACGATCGTTCCGGTCGGGATCGATCAGGATCCGCATATCAGACTGACCCGCGATGTCACCAAAGCCCTGCGGATGTTCCTTGTCGAAGACCGGGGATCCCACATCAGCATCCGGGCGAAAAAAGCAACCCCTGAAGCGATCGATGCGGTCGCAAAACGCTTCAAGGGAGCGAAAAAATACGAAGGACACATCGATCTTCCGGCAGGACACAACGCGGCCGAAGTCGATGAGATCGTCCGGTCCATCGAGCAGGAGTTCGGCGGATTTGGATTCATGCTGCCGTCTTCGACGTATCACAGTTTCCTGCAGGGTCTGCAGGGCGGGAAGATGTCCTCATCGGTCCCGGAAAGTCTTGTCTGGTTCGATGACACGGAAAAGGATGCAAAGAAAAAGATCATGGGCGCTCTCACAGGCGGCCGACAGACCCTTGAAGAACAGAAGCAGCTCGGCGGCGAACCTGAGAAGTGCTCGATCTATCAGCTCAACAAATTCCATATGCAGGAAGACGATAAGGAGCTCGCAAAGATGTGCGAAGCCTGCAAAGCAGGTGAGCTGATGTGCGGGACCTGCAAGAAGGAAACACTGGAACGTGTTCTCACCTTCCTCAAAGAATTCAAAGAAAAACGTGATGAAGTATCTCACATGGCGGAGTGGTAATGTATGGATCTTACAATAAATGAAAAACGGGTTCTTGCAGCCCTGATCGGCTCCGGGCCGACGAACGCGGAGGCTCTCGCAGAAAAGATGGACGCTGCGCTTGAATCGGTGATCCAGTGGGCCCATCTCTGCGCGGACAAGGGTCTTGTGACCCTCGAAAAAACCGTCACCGAACAGGCAAAACTCACAGAGGAAGGAGAGAAATATGCGAAAGAGGGACTGCCGGAACGACAGATCCTTGCAGGCATTGACGGCTCCGTTCCGATGAGCGAACTGACCAAGAATCCTCTTTCCAAAATCGCGATCGGCTGGCTGAGAAAGAAGAACTGGGTCACGATCAAAGACGGGATCGTTTTCGTTAACGAAAATACCGCCGTCGGCGAGGACGAACTGGCGCTGAAAAACCCGGTTCCCGGCACGCCGGCATGTAAAGAACTCGTAAAACGCGGACTCGCCGAGATCGTGGAAAACACCGAATGGAAGATCGCGCTGACCCCGGAAGGCGAAAAAATCGCCAAAGGCGGTCTTGATCTGCGTGAAGAGGTAGCTACCCTCACCCGCGAACAGATCCTTTCGGGCGAGTGGAAGAGTCTGCCGCTTCGAAAATACAGCATCGGCAAACTTCCGAAAAAGATCTTCGGAGGCCGGATCCACCCGAACCAGCAGATCCTGGATGAGATCCGCGATCTCCTCTTCGAGATGGGATTCACCGAGTTCCACGGATCGATCGTACAGAACTCGTTCTGGAACTTCGACTCCCTTTATCAGCCGCAGGATCATCCCGCACGTGAGATGCAGGATACGTTCCATCTCGCCGAGGAACTGCCGCTTCCAAATGGATGGGAAAAGATCAGAGATATCCACAAGTTCGGCGGAGACACCGGTTCGACCGGCTGGGGCGGAGAGTGGAGCCCGGAGGTTGGAAAGAAGTGTGTTCTGAGAACCCACTCCACCTCGCTTTCGATCCAGTACCTTGCCGAGCACCCGAACCCGCCGCTGAAGGCGTTCTCGATCTCCCGTGTCTACCGCAGGGAGACGATCGATCCGACCCATCTGCCTGAGTTCGAACAGCTGGAAGGTATCGTGATGGACAAGGATCTGCACTTCGGCCACCTGCTCGGGTTCTTCAAGGAGTTCTTCGGCAGGATGGGATTCGAAGAAGTCAGGTTCCGTCCGGGCTACTTCCCCTACACCGAACCCTCAGTCGAACCTGAGGTCTGGGTCGACGGACTTGGGTGGGTCGAGCTTGGCGGAGCAGGTATTTTCCGAAAGGAAGTTACTGCTCCCTGGGGAATCGACTGTCCGGTCCTTGCCTGGGGACTCGGGGTTTCCCGTGTCTCGATGCTCAGAATGGGTCTCAAAGACCTGCGTCAGCTGTATAAGAGCGATATTGACTGGATACGCGCAAGCCCGGTAAGGAGGTGCTGAAGATGCCGATCGTAAAACTCAACAATGCATATCTGACCCGCCTGACGGGTACCGATATCGAAAGGATCCGTGCGAGCCTCCCCATGATGGGATCCGAGGTGGAACGCGAGGAGGAGGAGCAGACTGATGTCCAGTTCTTCCCGAACCGTCCTGATCTGTACAGCGCTGAAGGCACGGCGCGTGCTCTCCGGGGATATCTCGGCATAGAAACGGGTCTGCCGAAGTATGAAGTGAAGCCGTCAGGCATTTCTTTCTCAGTCGATCCGAAGCTTGCAAATATCCGCCCGTATCTTGGATCGGCGGTCATCAGAAATGTCCATATGGACAATGCGATGATCGAATCCCTGATGGGTCTGCAGGAGTCTCTTCACTGGGCAGTCGGCCGCGGCCGCAAAAAGGTGGCGATCGGCGTGCACGATCTCGACCGGATCGAAGCACCGTTCTCGTACATCGCAGCGGACCGTAAGACAAAATTCGTGCCGCTCGATTACGAGAGGGAAATGACGATGGAAGAGATCCTTGCCGAACATCCGAAAGGAAAAGCCTACGCAAAGATCGTTGAGGAGTTCGAAAGGTTCCCGCTGATCACCGATGCAAAGGGCAGGGTCTGTTCCTTCCCGCCGATCATCAACGGAGAATTAACGAGAGTTACGGAAAACACGCACAACATCCTTCTGGATGTAACCGGCATCGAGCCGCGTGCCGTCGGCGTTGCAGTGAAAATCCTCTGCGCCGCATTCGTCGAGATGGGCGCTTCAGTCGAGTCAGTAAACATCGACGGTCTCGTCTCGCCCGACCTCAGTCCTGACAAGCGGATCGTTTCCGTCTCCGCATGCAGTAAACTGACCGGCATTCCGATGACCGCTCCGCAGATGACCGAACTTCTTATGAAGATGAGGTTTGGCGCCGAGGTGATCGATGAGGACAGGGTCGCCGTCGAGATACCCTGTTATCGTGCCGATATCATGCATGATCATGATGTGTATGAAGATGCGGCAATCGCTTACGGGTATGATAAGATCGAGACAAGCCTCCCGCCGAGTTTCACTGTCGGAAAGCCGCACCCGGTGCAGAAACTCTACAGCCTTGTCAGAAATATCATGGTCGGGTTGTCGTATATCGAGAACACGCCGTTCACTCTTACGAGCGGGGAGCTCTCCTACAAGATGATGCACAGACCGGAAAACCCGGCGGCGCTCCATGTTCTTCACCCGATCAGCGAAGACCAGACGATCATTCGAACCGATATCCTGCCGCTTCTGATGGAGTCGCTCTCGATCAACCGTTCACGCGAACTTCCCCAGAGGATCTTTGCCTGCGGGGATGTGGTGGAGGATCTGGTCACCTCCCCGAAGATGGCAGCGGCTTCTATCCATACGGCTGCGGACTTCTCGGAGATATACGCCGTAATGGATGCATTCTCGCAGATGATGTCGATCGAATACGAGGTCCGGGAGTCTCTGGACGAAGCATTCATTCCCGGAAGACGCGGCGATATTTACGTCTCCGGAGAGAAGGTCGGCGTTTTTGGCGAGATCAATCCGGATGTTCTTGTCGGGTTCGGACTTGAACATCAGGCAGTTGCTTTTGAGATGGACCTGAGAGGGTTTGTCGAAGAAAAGTGAGCTTCTGCGGAATTTTTTTCATCTTTTTTTCTCAAAAGAGTTACGCGGCGGGATATCCTGTTTTCCTGGACCCCTATCTGGTTCCGGATACGATTTACAGCTGTCAAAGTCAGGTACCGACCTCATTACTTACTCTGATATAGTATGGAGCGATCGGCATTATGAACATATTTGCTAAAAACAGGGTTCAAAAATCTGGTCAGAGTTATAATATTTGTTATTGAGGACCTTACCAGTTACATAACTAATATATACTTATCCCCACAACGATAGTACGTTGGTGCGCCGGTTTCCAAAATCAGGAGATCTAGTGTATCATTTTTGGAGAATGTGAATAGTTTATGGACCATATCGAAGAAAAGAACAGAAACAATCTCTTCCTGATGGACAATACCGCCAATCCTGCACCATTCGGTCTTTGTGCATTTGGGACGACCACGATTCTGCTCAGTCTCCACAATGCCGGAATAACTGATCTGACAAGTCCCATCATCGCGATGGCGCTGTTCTATGGCGGACTTGCCCAGCTCATCGTTGGCATCATGGAGTGGAAGAAGAACAATACCTTCGGGATGGTCACCTTCGGGAGCTTCGGGCTCTTCTGGATATCCTTTGCGGCCATCTCGATTCTGCCGGCGCTTGGTCTTGCAGCGGCACCAACCGCAGTGGATCTCGCAGCATTTCTCTCCGTCTGGGGTCTTTTGATTTTCGGGCTGTTTATCTGCACTCTGAAGATGCACCGGCTCCTGCAGGTCACCTTAGCAGCGGTCCTCCTTCTGGTGGTGCTGCTTGTGGCTGCAAACCTGACCGGTATTCACCTGATCCATACCCTGGCAGGCGTAACCGGTATCGTGGCAGGCGCCCTTGCGCTCTATATGGGTGTCGGAGCCATCATCAATGACGTCTTCGGCCGCCGGGTACTCCCGGTTTAACCAATTCCTTTTTTTCTCCCGGAAGCGGACGCAGATCACTTCGTTCAGGACGATGCTATTCTTCGTGACGGCATTTACTCGCGAATATTTCGAACTTGTTCAGCTGAGGTCGTCCGCGTCCAACCCGCCCACTCGCAAAGCTTCACTTTGCTCAGCTAAGGTCGTCGACTTGTTCACAAACCTTCGGTTTGCTCTCCGCTTCAGGCTTACAGCCCTCGCTTGTTCTCCGACCCGCCAACTAAAATCACGAAAAGGGGGACAGGGGCGGAAGGATTTGTCGGCTGAGAGTGAGATTCGGGACGTGTACGGCTGAGTGTGGAAACATGAGATAGAACCAACCGCGTTCGCAAACTTTCAGTTTGCTCTCCCACTCGCTTCGCTCGCTTGAATCGGCGCGAACCGCAAAGCTTCGCTTTGCTCTCCGCTTTGGGTCTTCGACCCTCGCTTGAATCCGCCCTACGGGCGAGATAATCGGATTTGCTGATCCTCACTCTCGCTCGTCATGTCTTCCAGACATGACGGCTCGTCCCTTCATCGGGAGCGGGTTGGACGCGGAACGCGGACGACCTTAGCGTAGCAAATCTTTAGATTTGCGGGAGCGTTCGGGCAAATCCTGTCGGCGCCCCAGCGCCTCCCAACTGCAATTCCTCTCCCCGCCTCATTTTGTGATTGCCAGAAAAGAACTATCATCTCATATGTAATGATCAATGAACATTTCTCTCACGGGAGCCGCTGGGGCGGCGACAGGATTTGCCCGAACGTTCCCGATGAAGGGACGAGCAAGTCGAGGCGGGGTGAGCCGTCAAGCGAGGGTCGTAGACCCTAGTCGGAGAGCAAATCTCTGATTTGCGAACAGGCTCGCCCTTAGCTGAGCAAACCGAAGGTTTGCGAGAGACTTGCGAGAGTGAGGAATAGCAAATCCGATTATCTCGCCCGTAGGGCGGATTCAAGCGAGGGTCGAAGACCCAAAGCGGAGAGCAAAGCGAAGCTTTGCGGTTCGCGCCGATTCAAGCGAGCGAAGCGAGTCGGAGAGCAAATCTCTGATTTGCGAACGCGGTTGGTTCTTTCTCATCTATCCACACCCGACCTTACCCTTCCCGAATTGGATTCGCGCCGATTCAAGCGAGCGAAGCGAGTCGGAGAGCAAACTGAAAGTTTGCGAACGCGGTTGGTTTTTCTCATGTTTCCACACCTAACAAACTCCATCCCGAATTGGAT
>LMVO01000021.1 GCA_002287215.1 Methanocorpusculum parvum | reverse complement strand
ACTTCGCTCACCCGCGTGAATGCTTCGCCAAAGGAGCAATCCGCGAATTCATGCCGGCAGGCGAGAGATCTCTCATCATCCCGGCACAGTAAGTGGTTAACTAACCACTCACTTTTTTTCTTTTTTAACCATTCACTAAAGGAAAACCTGCTCGGAGTGGAGCAGAAAAAAATGATCAGCATCTCAATCTTCTGCAGTATTGAGACGTTCTGTTCAAAAAGATTAGATGTTCACGAATGTGTCCAGTTCACCAATGAGTTCACCCATCCGCTTCAGGAGATGAGCGGCCGTATCATACGCCCCATCGGTCAATATGGAAAGCGACATCGTATTTTCCCAGGTAACGACCACAATAACGAACGGATTTCCTGTGGTGATATTTGGATAACTGAGAGCATCTTTCACCGAAACGCCGTTCCCGAAATCCACTACATCTTTTGGCAGGACTCCTGCATTCGATATGAACGGTGTCGAATAATACTCAGGCTCAAGATAGGGTCCCGCGGCTTTTGAATCAGGCTCTTCGATAGCAAACAGCTCCCCGATCCCCGGAGCAGTCATGCGGTTCCTTTCAGATAATGCGG
Source organism: Methanocorpusculum parvum (assembly GCA_002287215.1). Lineage (GTDB taxonomy): Archaea > Halobacteriota > Methanomicrobia > Methanomicrobiales > Methanocorpusculaceae > Methanocorpusculum > Methanocorpusculum parvum. The sequence continues at coordinate 12,805 of LMVO01000021.1, read as the reverse complement.
TAACTTCATGAAGGATCGAAACAAGATCGCCCGATCCCGGGATAGGTACTCGTGACCAGTAAGACACTGAGTAGTTTTTGATCTCGTTTCGAAGATAGGGGGGGAGATATTTTCTGAGATCCGCCGCGCCGCGAATCGGCACGATCGACATCGAGGTATTGAACGTTTTCTGCACATACTCCTGTAATGCAGCCGCATACACCGTAAGCAGGACATCATTCAATGTTGCATGATGCAGATGTGCGAACGCCTTCATGTTTTTCAGCATCAGCGGCCCTATCTTTTGGGTAAATAGCTTAGGCATTCCCCGTCTATCCTGCGGGACGACAAACAATTTTTTGTACTGTTGGACAGGGATCCGTTTTTCCGCTTCAGCACGGCATATTTCCGCGCAGGTCTCCAGAGAATAGGACGCAAGAAGCGGTCTCATCGACCGGTCGTCAGATTCTCGTAAGGGGACGGGTGAATAATCCGGATCCCAGCCAAGATTTCTATAACATGCCGAGATCATACCGACAATATCCCATAATCCGTGTGCGTCGGTCACCGTGTGATCTATCGAGAATACCAGCGTACATAATGACCCTTTCTGGTCAACGACAACGTGCAGAGGGGAATGTTCGGCCGGCAGGTTCTCCAGAATGGCCGTTACATTCGTAGGATCGGCACGGGTCTCCCTTACCCATTCTGGCTCCTCAGTCAGCATCACCCATCCGCTATCCTCTGACTCAGGACTGCCGTTATAATAACATCTGAGAATTCTGACAGCATCAGCAGTTTGTTTGACAGCCGTTTCCAGACGGCCAACATCGATAGTGCCGCTCAGATCCAGCTGGAGGGAGATGAAATAAAATCTGTTATTATTAAAATTGCGTTGAAAGCGATCGAGTTTTGCGGAATGGATAATGATATCGGCCATAAGAATATATCCAGATGAGTATGTGTCGTCAGCCTATTTCTATCTCTGCAGAAAAAATCTCGGCACGCTCCTGATCATACGCACGAAAGAAATAGAATTATTATCATCATGAAAGTACAACCAGTCTGGATACTTGAGTAGAGGTTCGGTAACAGAAGTATGGCAGTCTCCGCAAAAACACTCACATTTCGTCTCTCAAAAGACGCGGTAGGACAAATCAGTTCACTGACAGCGGAGGCGCTCAAAGAAGGAGACCTCGAGGTGTACGACGTCGAGCGTCTCCATCTTGCTGTCGAACAGGTCCTTTTGAAATGGCTCGACGTCCTCGGCGAAGGGACAGAAGGTACGTATCGGAGCGGAAAACGTCTGGGTCGTCAGTATATCAACCTCTCAGTATCGGGACCCAGAGTGAATCCCTTCGGAGAAGACGGGGGAGATTGTGTTTTAAACGGCGGCAACTCGGTCCAGACCTTGCTTGCAAATATCGGGCTCACTCCTTCCTACCATTACGTAAACGGTGAAAATCAGATCGCCCTCATGCCGAAGCGGAAAAAGATCAATCCGCTTATCTACCTGATCTGCTCGATTGTTGCCGGAGTATGCGCCGGCCTTCTCTGTCGGGAACTTCCGTATGATATCAGACATACCTTCTCTGAGGTCATCGTAACTCCTCTGTTCGACACCTTCATCGGACTATTGATCGCAACAGCGCTTCCCATGATGTTTTTATCCCTTATCTGGGGTATCTACAGTATTGGTGATACGGCCACTCTTGGAAACGTCGGAAAACGCGTCATTGGCCGATACCTCGGCAGGATCTACTTCACGCTGGTCATCTGCGCACTGGTCTGTATCCCGTTTTTCGAGTATGCAGCCAGCGGCAGTGCAGTCAGCGGAGGAGAGTTCACCGCGATATTTTCCATGATCCTGAATATCGTCCCCTCCAACCTCATCTCGCCGTTCGTCGAGGGAAACTCGCTCCAGATCATCTTTCTCGCAGTGGCATTCGGTCTTGCCATGCTGATCCTCAACAAAAAGATCCCGGTGATCGTACAGTTCGTCGGGCAGGCAAACAACATCATCCAGCTGATCATGGAATGGATCACCTCGCTTCTCCCGATCATCATCTTCATCAGCATTCTTCAGCTGATGCTCACAGATATGCTCTCCGACATGTCGGGTCTCGTAAAACTGTTTGTGATCATCCTCCTCTGTGTGAGCGCAAACCTTGTACTGATGATCATGAGTGTTTCGATCCGGAGAAAGATCTCCCCGATCCTGCTGATAAAAAAACTGCTGCCTACCTTTCTGGTCGCTCTTACGACCGCATCGTCTGCGGCGACCTTCTCGACAAACATGGAGTGCTGCGAGAAAAAGTTAGGCATCCATCATAAACTCGTGAACTTCGGCGTCCCTCTCGGGACCGCGTTCTCCCGGCCGGGACATGCGGCGATCTTCTTCTGTGTCTGTCTGTTTATGGCCGACACATATGGCGTGCCGATCACTATCTCATGGATATTTGCCGCGATACTGACTTCAGGACTCCTGGCTCTGGCAGTTCCGCCGGTTCCCGGAGGGGGTATCGCCTGCTACTCGATCTTGTTCCTGCAGCTTGGGATACCCGTCGAAGCGCTTGGTATCGCCGTTGTACTGGAGATCGTTTTGGACTTCGTAAGTACATCCCTGAACATGGTCGCCGTTCCCGTGGATATGGTCCACGTAGCCGGCAGACTGGATATGGTCGATGAAAATGTGATGAGAGGATGACGGTCAGAATAGGAGTAGCGCGGTTTCATCCTCAATCCAATTCTGGAAGGAGTTTGTTAGGTGTGGAAGCATGAGAAAAACCGCGAATCGACGCAAATCCGCCCTTCGGGCGAAACGAATCGGATTTGCTTATCCTCACTTGAACACGGCGGGCCTTATCGTCCCGCCGGTTCATCCCTCATCGGGAGCGTTCGGGCAAATCCTGTCGGCGCCCCGGCGCCTCCCAACAGGTCTATGTCTTCCTCATTATGAGACCACACCGAGTAAGCCGTATTCAAAAATCACAAATAAGAGATTAAAGTGGAGAGATCAACTCTCATCATGTAATCCCTCTGCTCTTACTCTATCGGAAAGGGAACATCGGTACATTACCGGATCCCAGAGTTCACAGGCATCTTTAAAACAGATTCCGGGAACCCGATCTAATGATGCACAGTAACCGAGGGTGAAAGGACACATTTTATGATTATTATCGGCAAAGACCATACTATCTGAGATATGATCATACAGCTGAAGTCTGCCGTTTTCATCAGTCCATTTACGCATATTTCACTCCTGTTTCTTCCCGCAACTTGGGCAGAAGACATCTCCGTTTGGAACATTTGCTGAGCAGTATTGACATTTTGTACTTCCTTCAGGCGCCACATTCACCACAACCGGCGCCCCCATCCCCCCTGAAACAACAGTTGCCCCGGGATTTTGAGCCGTAGAACGGGCGGTCGCCGTATTTCCCATGGCATTCAGCGCAGAATTCATTACCTCCTTCATCTGCTCGGCATTCTCCTTATATTGACTCTGCATCATCATATTGAAGGCCTGCTGATCCTTGATTCTAAATTCGTTCAGCTGCTCAACTGATTCAAGTTTGGCACGAGATGCCAATGCTTCGGCGGCTGCCTTTGGATCTTTTGCATTCATTGCAAGGATCTGTTCCGGCGTGAGGCTGTTTGCTCTCTTCGCCAGTTCAAGCTGGACAAGGGCGCCGACCTTCTGATCATCGACCAGAGAAATAAGAACTTCGATTGATGCCTCGGAAAGATTTGCGATATGCTGCCTCTCATCCTCGCGTTTGATCGCCTTGTTCTGTTTTTTGAACTCCAGAAGCTGCTCGATCTCCTTACGGTCTTTTTCCAGTTCGTGATCATGTTTTTTAGAATCCCTGGCTAGTTCATGACCTAAGTTAGCATCAACTCTCTGATTCCCGAGTTCCTGATCAAGGGATTTTATGGTATGGTTTGCATTGATCTGACCAACGGCATCTTCCGTTCCTGCTTCACGCAGGTAAGCTTTCTTTTCGTACTCTGCTTTCGCTTTGCCTATTTCGATCTGCAGATCCTCACGCGCTCCAAGAACCTCTTTCCAGGCCCCTTCATCAAAGCCCACACAATTCAGATGAGAGATCTCTATACCTTTGTTTCCAAAGTTCGCATTCAGATTATTCCTGAACTCGGAACTTAGTGCCTGGCTGAGAGCTGCATTTCCATACAGCTCTTCAACAGTATATTGGGATATTTTATTCTGGACAATATTTTTCAGCTCAGAGTGGATGCTTCTTTCAATGTCTGCAATACTCACGTGCTGTTCACGTTTCAAATAGTTTTCAAGGAACGCAGCCGGATCTTTGATCTGTGCAGTAACTTTTCCTGAAGCTCCGACAGATATGGCATTCTTTGAACGTAACTCACCTTTTGGAATCATGAAGGTGAGAGGAATCTCTCCGGAATCAACAAGAATGACAGTTGTCCGTTCATCAAGTCTCAACTGACCGATGGTATCAAAGATGTTTCCAAGATTGTACACTCCTGCAGGAAGTGCTCCTTTGTAGATCCCTCCCTGAAGAAGAATGGCTTTTGTCCCCTGTTCTACGGTGAGTCGTTTTGCAAAGACACCGCGGAGATCCTGAATATCAAATCTCTGCGCGAAGTCGCCCGGCATTCTCATCCACTGACGATTTTTGCCTAATTCTTTGGAGGTGTCGGCAGTTTTTATCGTTTGCGGAGAATCCAGGAGTTTTGCTCCGCATTTCCCACAAAATGCAGCTCCCGGATCAAGTTTTGCACCACACGCGGGACATACGCCATTTGCCTGGCCTCCGAGTCTTTTACCGCACGATCCGCAAAACTGACTTCCTGCCGGGTTTTCATGACCGCAGGAACAGGTAATTTTTTTATTAAACAGCATTATAACTCCAATTGAATAAGTAATCTGTTATTATCTCCTAGACACTTAAATTATATGTCCCAGAATGAGCTTTTCCACCTCAATTCTTACAGAGCCAATACTTTCATCATCTACGCTGAGTGCTTTCATAAGACCCAGGATTTGCGCATAGTCACCAGATGATCCATCTTTTGTTGAGGCGAGAATTTCAGTGACCCGCATTTTTTCGATTTCTGCCGAGACCTCAGTATTCTCACGCTCTTCCAAAAGCTGATGTATATCGACCTGATCGAATATGTTGTGTTTCTGATGTGCCAGGTCTTTCTTTTCCTCTTTTATCCGCAGAAGGTTTGCGACTGCCAGCTGTTTGTTTTCGGTCGCGAGGATCTGTTGGAGGAGTTCTTTTTTTATGAGCATTTGATTCGCAACTTGCCGGGCAGCAAACTGCGTTTCGATTTCTGAATCTGCATCTTTTCCGGCATAGAGGTTTGCCTCAATTTTTTCGTCAGCTTCTTTCATCTGTTTCATAAGGGTGGAATACTGGTATTCCAACCCGGCAGCCGTTCTCCGCAGATCACCTGAGGTGATCTTGTCAAGTCCGGTTTTCCGTCCAAAGATTCCGCGGGCCATTTTTAGAACTCACTTTTTTCTAAGGATTTTTCGATGTCTTTTTCTATGGAGAGCATGCTTTCCGCTTCGGAAATATTCAGACTGCCTGCCTCGACACTATTCCAGATGTCAAACATCTGCTTTTCTGCTTCGTCAACATCAGAATCAGAATCCGTGATGTCAAGTGCAAAGATGCGGTTGAGATCGTCGAGAATATTCTCGAAACCTTTTCCAGACAGGTTGACTTTGATGAGGGCCGACTCGAAGTTTTCAGGAGAGAGACTCTGGATTTTGTTCCAGACCTGGGTGGTTTCCAGATCCCGCTGATACTTTTTGATGATGATGAGGTTGGATACAAACATGTACTGTTTGTGTAAGGTCAGGAAGTTCTTGATTTTGAGTTTGCCGCTCATATCAAGCTGTTTCAACTCCTGAGCGATCATCTTTTTCTTGATCAGGTCAGCACCGATACCCTCATTAAAAAGGCACTTTTTGTCTTTTTCAATTGTATCGATCTCTTTTCTGAGACGGTTGATCCTGCTTTTGAGTCTGAGTTCTTCTTCCTGAAGTTCTGTGATCCTGAGTTTGTCAATCGCATTACTTTTTTTGAACAGATTTTTCAGTTCCATTTTTCTCACAAGGAGTTCATTGGTTTTTTATCCATATAAATATTTCTCCAAAACGGAGAATAAATATAATTATCATAAAATACAATATCCAATGTGGTGATAGAAATATATAGTCTTAAAACATACTCCATATCTGAAATGGACTATCTTATAGTAGTGGATTATCAGTCCGATGCGGAGCGTAAACGGATAGATTACGCTATTGAACGCTGGAAGGATAAGGGGAAAATACATAAACCAAAGGGAACAGTGATCCATTATGCCGGAGATGATGTGGATGAATTTCTTGATGATCTGTATTCCCGTCTGAGTGTCGGAGCCGGATCAGTGCATATTTTCGCAGGAGATACCTATTCTCCTGATATCAATGAGCAGACAACACAGCTGAAATATACTACGACTATGGACTCTGCAGCGGTTGAGAATTTCCTGAAATATATCATGAATAAACTCGGGGCTTCGTTTGAAGGAACAAAACAGGGAATCAAATCATATACGGCATACACGAAGAAAGGACAGGCAGGGATCGATGTTGCTTTAACGGCGGGAGATAATACGGCTGTTTTAGTTATTGTGCGGGGATATGGGGAGGTTGTGTCATTTATTGCCGGAAGAATCGATAAAGAACTGAAGGTTTTCTTAGGAGATGATGAGTGATGAGTACCCACCATCATCGCGCAGCCCATACATCTGGTATCAATTACGAACAACTTGGCTGGAAATGCATGCACCAGGGAAACTATGAAGCAGCGATCGATGCTTTCGATAAAGCAATTGTACGAAAGCAAAGAACCTACTTTGCTTTGCATGGAAAAGGTGAGTGCCTTCTTCATTTAGGTAAATATTCTGATGCCCTCAACTGTTTTGAGCATGCAATAAAAATCGATCGGCGTCATGCATGGGCATATCATGGGGCGGGACGTGTTTATCATTATCTGGAAAAATATGATCTGGCTATTGCGTATTATAACAAAAGTATTGAGATCACCAGACAGTCTGTTGTCGCCTGGCATTGGAAAGGGCGAACACTTATCGAAATGGGGGAATATGCACTCGCAGAAGAAGCTCTCAACATAGCTCTGCGAAACGCAATCGGGAGCAAACACGGCAGAGATTCGATTCCTCAGATCGAGGCGGATTTAGAACTGGCAAAGACACATAAAATGGATCCGAGTCCTCTGAGTAACGTAACACCCAACCCGAATATCATTATTTATGGTGATAATAATGCACCGGTCAATGTTGGCGGAATTCAGGTAACCGATGACGGCATACTGAATCGTCCTATATTTACGAGTGAAAACGGCCCGGGGTCTACAGACCCTGTCGAACCAGCCATCAAAAAATCTGATGAAAATAAATCTGCTGAAAAGAGATTCGGGAATACAAAACACTCAAGCATTTTTTCGCGCATTTTTCAGAAAAACACCTGCCCGGATTGCGGGACCCCGATCCAAAACAATCAGAAGTATTGTAACAACTGCGGGAGGAAACTGGAATGAAAATCGATCTAAGCGGCCCTCTTTACGATGCACTGAAAAAAACAACTGCAGAGTATCATCAGCTCAAGAGTAAAAACGACATCCAAGGTTCCAGGGAAAAAGCTGGAGAGATCGCCATACTCAATCAGGAGCTTGCAAAGATCAATGTGTCCCGGAGAAAAGAACTCGAAGAACAGGCAAGAAGATGGGATGCCGTTTCCAAGGGAAAGACACAGAAAACATCTGCCAAAAACACAATCACTCCCGGGATGACCAAAAACAATGGTGAGATCGAAGAGGAGCCGGATGACCTTCTGCAAAAAGCGAACTCCCTCATCACCTCTTCAAAAGTAACCTGGTCAGATATCGGCGGGCTTGATTCTGTAAAAAAACTGATGATGGAAACGGTCGTGATCGCAGGTCTCCAAAAACCCGAGTCCATCAAACCCTGGAAGGGTATCCTTCTCTTTGGACCTCCGGGCACCGGGAAAACTCTTCTTGCGGCAGCGTCTGCAGGAAGTCTGGATGCAACATTCTATGATGTGAAATCGGAGAGTGTGCTCTCAAAATATTTCGGTGAATCTTCAAAACTCATCTCCGCTCTTTACACCTCGGCACGGAAAAACGCACCCTCGATCGTTTTCATTGATGAATTCGATGCTCTCAGTCAGTCCAGGGACGGGGAAACAAGTGAGGCAACGCGGAAAGTCCTCTCAAGTCTCCTGACTGAATTGGACGGTCTTTCGGACAAGAAAAGCGATCAGCTTCTCCTTACTCTTGCAGCGACAAATACCCCATGGGATCTGGATACGGCAGTTTTATCCCGTTTCCCAAGAAGGATCTATGTTCCCCTTCCTGATCAGAAAGCGTGTAAGGAGATCATCAGGATCCAGACAAAGGGTATGGACATCTCAGGAGTTTCTCTGGACAGGATTTCCGAAAAATGTGTGGAGATGCTCTATTCGGGACGTGATCTTTCCAACTTCTGTCAGCAGGCGATATGGACGATGATCCATACGGTGAATCCTGATCTCTATAAAATGGCTGAGCTGCCATTTGATGAACTGAAAAGAAGAAGTTTGGCAACGAGACCTCTTGCTGATGATGATTTTCGTGAGGCTTTTCTGAAGATCCGCTCACCAATGACAAAAATTATGCTTGAGCGATACGAACAATGGAACATTGAGTGTGGTGAAGTGTAAAGATGGCATTTAGCTTTTTTAATAAGGAAAAACGAGCAGTGGAACAATGCACAAAAGCAGCAGAACAGGGAGATGCACGTGCACAATACAAACTTGGGTTGAGCTATGATAATGGAGAGGGAGTGGAGAAAGATCGAAATAAGGCGGCATACTGGTTCATGAAAGCAGCAGAACAGGGAGATGCAGATGCACAAACCAATCTTGGGTGGTGTTATCACAATGGTGAGGGGGTAGAGAAAGACCAGAAAAAGGCGGTGGAGTGGTTCACAAAAGCAGCAAAACAGGGATATGTATTAGCACAATACGCTCTTGGGGTGTGTTATGAATATGGAGAGGGGATGGAGAAAGATAAGAAAAAGGCGGTATATTGGTACACAAAAGCAGCAGAGCAGGGCTATGCAGAAGGACAACACCTACTTGGGTGGTTCTATATTCATGGTGAGGGGGTGGAGAAAAACATGGTTAAGGCAGTGGAGTGGTGCATGAAAGCAGCAGAGCAGGGACATGCTAAGGCACAAAACAATCTTGGGTGGTGTTATGACTATGGAAATGGAGTGGAGAAAGACACGGTTAAGGCAGTATATTGGTACAAAAAAGCTGCAGAGCAGGGACATGCATGGGCACAATACAGTGTTGGGTGGCACTATGCGTGGGGCGAGGGGGTGGAGAAAAACATGGTTAAGGCGGTATATTGGTACAAAAAAGCTGCAGAGCAGGGACATGCATGGGCACAATACAGTGTTGGGTGGCACTATGCGTGGGGCGAGGGGGTGGAGAAAAACATGGTTAAGGCGGTATATTGGTACAAAAAAGCTGCAGAGCAGGGACATGCTAAGGCACAAAACAATCTAGGGGCGTGCTATGATAATGGTAAGGGGGTGGAGACAGATAAGAAAAAGGCGGCATATTGGTACACAAAAGCAGCAGAACAGGGAGATGCAGATGCACAAACCAATCTTGGGTGGTGTTATCACAATGGTGAGGGGGTAGAGAAAGACCAGAAAAAAGCGGTGGAGTGGTACACTAAAGGAGCTGAGCAGGGACATGCATGGGCACAATACAATCTTGGGGCGTGCTATGATAATGGTAAGGGGGTGGAGACAGATAAGAAAAAGGCGGCATATTGGTACACAAAAGCAGCAGAACAGGGAGATGCAGATGCACAAACCAATCTTGGGGCGTGCTATCACAATGGTGAGGGGGTAGAGAAAGACCAGAAAAAAGCGGTGGAGTGGTACACTAAAGGAGCTGAGCAGGGACATGCATGGGCACAATACAATCTTGGGGCGTGCTATGATAATGGTAAGGGGGTGGAGAAAGATAAGAAAAAGGCGGCATATTGGTACACAAAAGCAGCAGAGCAGGGAGATGCAGATGCACAAACCGAGCTTGGGCGGTGTTATCACTTGGGGTGGGGAGTGGAGAAAGATAAGAAAAATGCGGCATATTGGTACACAAAAGCAGCAGAGCAGGGAGATGCATGGGGACAATACCAACTTGGGGAGTGTTATTACGAGTGGAAGGGAGTGGAAAAAGATATGAAAAAGGCGGTATATTGGTACAAAAAAGCAGCAGAACAGGGATCTGTATTAGCACAAAATAAGCTTGGCAATATTAGGCGTTGGTATGACATGGGGGAGGAAGTGGAGAAAGACCAGTACAAAGCAGTGAACAATGTGACCTATCTTTCAGCGGAAACAATAATTCAGGGAAGCATTGGTGTCTATGCAAAAGATGATGCGATCGTCAATCGCCCGGTCGTGGGTGAAAAGGGATATGATGATCCGAAAAATATCTACTGCCCGTATTGCGGCAGGAAACTTCCAGTTGATGCCAGATTCTGTATGGGATGCGGTAAAAAATTAGAGGAGGAAGAATAAATGGGATTTTTTGGAAAGAAACCGGAAACAAAATCTGATGAATTTACCCAGCATCAAAAAAAACTTGCAGACTCCATAAATGAGGTCTCCAATTTCCGTAATAAAGGTAATTTTTCTGCTGCTAGAAAGGAGTATCAGAAAGCTTGTGACCATTATAATGTTTGCGTAGAAATTTATCAGCAGGTCGTTGATGAATATCTGAAAGTAAAGGTGGACTACGCTGAAATCGATTCGTGGCTTCTGAATGTTAAAAAGATATTTGAGGCGTTTTATTCATGGGCACCTAACTTTGATTTCGATTTTGATGATATCCGGAATACTGCCTTAGGTAGATTAGAACGTATTCGTGGTGAAATTCTGGTTAGAGCTGGTAAAAATCATCTTGCCATAAAAACGTTACAGGACGCATTAGATTATGATAGTCCGGATGAAGAAAGTCTCATTTATAGATTTCTAGGCGATGCATACAATAAGCTTGAAAAATATGAAGATGCGTTGGATGCTTATACAAAATCCCTTGAATCTGATTGGAATTGTGCTGAAGTGTGGTGCGGGAAGGCAAATGCGCTTCTTGGTTTGGACAGATATGAGGAAGCTTTAGAAGCTGCATCGACAGCGCGTGATTTATCAGTGGTTGGAAGTGATAATTATATAAATAGTATGGTGTCCATCGATTGGACTTATTACTGTCTTGGTAAACTGGATAAACTTTTGGCGAATGTTGTGCCCCGTACAATTGTAGATGAAGTGGATGCAGTTTTATGGTATGCGCATTATCTCATTTTACAATCAGCAGGAGTGAAATCTAGTGAAGTGTCTGATGCATACAATAACGCACTGAAATTATATCCTGGTATTGAAACGAATGAAGAGATTAATGGAGCTTTTCACCAATTTCAGATTGATCTTCAGAAGAATCCTTTCGGCTGCGGAAAGAACCCCTCTCATAAACCAGAACCCGAACTAAGCAAACCAGAGGGTGCTCATGATTTGCCAAATGCTCTCATATGGTACGCAAAATATCTTCGTCTGAAATATGATGATGCTCCAGAAAATATTTGCCTTGAAGCCTACACTACTGCATTAAACTACTACCCGGACATAGAAAACCGAAAAGAAGCACAGGCACTCCACGCAGAAATATTTGCTGCGAATAAACCAAAACAATCCCAGAAGCCAGTTGAGTCCAACGTTCATTATCATGTTACCGGGAGCTTTTTTGCTGGGAATGTAGGGGTTCTCGCGAAAGATGATGCAGTTGTTAATAGAGCAAATATAGGTGAAGAAAAAGCAGAAGGGAAAGAGAATATTTTCTGTCCGGATTGTGGTAGGAAACTTCCAGTTGATGCAAAATTCTGTATGGGATGCGGAAAACCACTCAAATAAAATAAGGCAAACCCCATACATTTGAGCCACCCGGATCAGTCGTCTTGATATCATAAACAGGATATCTCCACCGCGGGCCGCTCCGCGCCGGAGTCGCGGCCCCGCACCCCGAAATCAGAAATATCTCCCGTCCTTCCGCCCCTGTCCCCCTTTTCGTGCATTTCGTTGAGTTTTGTGATATTTGGTGTTGGGGGACGGGGGAGGGGACTACATGTATCCCAACCAACAGAATCTTTTCTTTTTCGTGTTTTCGTCGTGTTTTCGTGAATTTCGTGTGATGATGAGTACCATACAAGGAATCTCGCTTGAGCAAATCCGATTCTGTTCACCAGGGGGGCCGCAAAATGAATGCGGACCACCTGAAAACAGATAGGGTCCTCAGTAAATAGGATATCTCCACCGCGGGCCGCTCCGCGCCGGATCGCAAGTTCTCACTTACGCTCGAACTTGCTCCGCTGAGGTCGTCCGCGTTCCGCGTCCAACCCGCAGTCACCTCCCCACACCCCCTAATCAGAGAAAAAAAGGATGGGAGGTCTGCTTCGCTCCAGATGAACTACTTGTAAACGTATGGGGCCTCAGAAATCGGATACTCCACCGCGGGCCGACTCGCAAACCTTCGGTTTGCTCAGCTGAGGTCGTCGACTTCGTCGTCGACCCGCCTCAACGCCGGAGTCGCGGCCCCGCACCCCGAATCAAAAAAGAGAGAATCAGAACATAAGAAAAACCCGCATGCAAGTGAGCGAAGCGAAACGGAGAGCAAACTGAAAGTTTG
>LMVO01000020.1 GCA_002287215.1 Methanocorpusculum parvum | reverse complement strand
AGAGATATGCGAATTCTCGGGAACTGGTCAACGCTGCACCCCCCTTATTCTTTTGAAATAGTGTGTTTGTGTTTTTTTTGTTCGAGGGTAAGCTCTCGTGGTTTTTGTTGTGTATTCGTTTTCTGTTCTGATCTATCCGGCTACCAAAAGGTATCCAGTATACATCAAAACAGAAAGGGAATAAGAGAATCTAGTTGTTGTACAGCATTGAGCCGCTCAGATAGAACGGTTCATCATACATCATAACAGAAGAGGAAATAGGTCGTACGGGGGTAAAAGACCTTACTGATATAATGCATCAGGAATATGGAAGAAAAAGAAAAATGGTGAAGTTTGGTAATTACTTCTTGTAATACGTTATGTCGTAATCATCGTACAGCGTTGAGCCGCTCAGATAGAACGGTTCAACGAAACTAACGAGATATTCGCCATTTCCTACATTTTTCCATGTAAAGTCATAGGTGTCGTCAAGTTTACCGCTGTAGGAGATATACCAGTATTCGGTACCTGTACCGTCTGCATCAAAAACATACTTTAAATCATAGTATACGCCGGAACTATAATATTCGTCTTGTGAATACCATGAACCAACGATGGAATCGGATCCCATGTTAATGCATCCTGCGGTGCAAACCACCAACAGCAAAACCATGCAGGTCATCCCTGCAAGAATCATTTTCTTCATACAAATTATTCGTATGAATCTGGGTCTATATTAATATATGTATATTTCTGATAGTATTTCTTGAAATATCATCTGTATTTGTTAATATACTATTATTATAATTCTTTAATATTTATCATTCCTATTGACCTATACCTTTAGGTTTATCTGTTTGAAAATATCATATCATCATATGCCAGATTTTGGAAATCCTTTCGCCGGGTTAAAAAAAGACCGGAAACTTACGCATGATGAACTTGTCCGTGCCATTCGCTTCATGATCGCGGCTGAATACGAAGCGATCCAGCTTTATCAGCAGCTAGCCGAATCAATAGACAACAAACTTGCGATCGAAGTCCTCGAAGACATCGCTGACGAAGAAAAAGTTCACGCTGGCGAGTTCCTCAGACTCCTCTATGAACTCGATCCAAAAGAATCTGACTTCTATCAGGAAGGCGCTGACGAAGTCGAAGAAGAGATCGAAAAACTCCGGGGCTGAACATCTCCCCTATCTCTTTTCGTAAACTATTATAACTCCCGTCGCCAATAAGTAAAAGCACTTTTTGTGCCTCAGTGGCCTAGCCCGGCATAGCGGCTGATTTGTAATCAGCAGGTCGCGAGTTCAAATCTCGCCTGAGGCTTCATTTTCATTATTTTACTGACCAGCTACATTCTGCAGATCATCCATCACTGCCGATCATCTCTCTTCTTTAACCGGCCGAATTATTCATCCTACCCTCCTCATCTCCGTCTTTACGTGAAATCAGCCGCTTCGCCAAGGATTTGTCTCATCTCTTCTGCGCGCAAAAAATAAACCTGTTTCTGCATTACTGCTTAGATGCCTTTATAAGAAATAAGTTTAAGAGTAGTTATCAACATTGGGTGACAACGCTTCGGCAATCACCTATGACTCCCCGGGGTGAACTATACTTGCTATCTGATATAGAAATTGCACAGCAGTGCAAAATGAAAAAGATCACTGAGATCGCTGCATCTCTGGATATTTCGCCGGACGAGCTCGAACTCTACGGCTCGTACAAAGCCAAACTGGCCGACTCTCTCGAGAAACGTCTGACAAATAAACCAAATGGCAAACTCATTCTGGTCACGGCTATCAACCCGACTCCTGCGGGAGAAGGAAAGACCACAACTACCGTCGGTCTCGGTCAGGCAATGCCGAAAATCGGTAAAAAAGCAGTGATTGCTTTACGTGAACCATCTTTAGGTCCCGTCTTCGGTGTCAAAGGCGGAGCTGCCGGCGGAGGATACTCACAGGTCGTGCCGATGGAAGACATTAATCTCCACTTCACCGGAGACTTCCATGCGATCACCAGCGCAAACAATCTCCTGTGCGCCATGATCGACAACCATATCCAGCAGGGCAATGCTCTCGATATTGACACGCGGCGCATTATCTTCAAACGCTGTCTGGATATGAACGACCGCGCTCTGCGAAACATCATCATCGGACTCGGCGGTCAGACCAACGGCGTTGTGCGTGAAGATCATTTCATGATCACGGTCGCGAGTGAAGTCATGGCGATCCTTTGTCTTGCAGATGATATTGACGATCTCAAAGAACGTTTAGGCAGGGTCATCTTCGGATACAGCAGAAAAGGTGTTCCCCTGTATGCCCGGGACCTCAAAGCTGTCGGAGCAATGGCTGCGCTTCTCAAAGACGCCATCAAACCAAACCTTGTCCAGACATTGGAAAACACCCCGTGTTTCATTCACGGCGGACCGTTTGCAAACATTGCTCACGGCTGTAACTCGGTTCGTGCGACGAAACTCTCGCTCAAAATGGCAGACTATGTCATCACAGAAGCTGGCTTCGGCTCCGACCTTGGTGCGGAAAAGTTCTTTGACATCAAATGCAGATACGCCGGCTTGACTCCCAACACCGTCGTCCTGGTGGCCACCGTCCGCGCTCTCAAATACAACGGCGGCGTAAAGAAAGAGGACACCACGATCCCGAACACAGCCGCACTGAAAGCAGGAATGGTCAACCTCGAAGCCCACATCCAGAACCTTCAGAAGTTCGGCGTCCCGGTCGTTGTGGCGATCAACCGTTTCTCCACCGATACTGATGAAGAACTTTCACTCCTCAAAGAATTCTGCACGGCGCAGGGCGCAGAGTTCGCGATCTCCGAAGTTTTCGCCAAAGGCGGGGACGGGGGTATTGAGCTCGCGAAAAAGGTCGCCGCCTCCTGTGAAAAACCGCAGAAGTTCCAGTATCTCTATGACCTGGATATGCCGATAAAAGAGAAGATCAGTATTCTGGCCACCCGGATCTACGGAGCAGACGATGTCGTCTACTCACCGGCAGCTGATGCGGCCATCAAAGATATCGAAGTTCTCGGAAGAAGCGGTCTTCCTATCTGCATGGCAAAGACCCAGTACTCGCTCTCAGATGACCCAAACAAACTGGGCCGTCCGAAAAACTTCAAGATCAGCGCTGCCTCCGTCCGTCTATGCAACGGCGCCGGATTCATCGTCGTCGAGACCGGCGACATCATGACTCTTCCGGGACTTCCTGCTGTGCCCGCGGCCTGCTCGATCGATGTTAACAATGACGGATATATATCCGGTCTCTTCTAATTTTTTATTGATAATATTTGCCTGTGCAGATCTGAGGTGTGATCTCTATCACCGAGGTCTGCATCACGGCGTTCTCCGGGATCAAAAGAGCGGCAAGATCCGGGGTATATTTTTCTACGATCGCCTGCAGGACATCACGCTTTCTCTGAATCTCCTCAACAAGAATGGCAGTGCCTTTCACCACCACGCTCTGGTAATCGGTGTTCACACTGCACGGTGATTTTGCATCGTCGCTGTACAAAAGCCCGTTCATCCTGTACACAGTAAAGCCTGCCCGCTGATTTCTGAGGATATTCCCGATCTTTTCCCCGGCGCTCAGCCCATGGATGCAGATCTTGTTGTTCAAATACACAAAATGCACCGGGACACAGTACGGATATCCGTCCGCATCCAGAGTTCCAAGAACGCCGCTGGCAGCATTTTCAAGAAGAAATGCGATCTCTTCCTGCGATAACAGATGATCCTTCATTCTTTTCTGCATGATTCGGCTCCCGAGAACATCTCTTCAGAGACAGGCTCTCCGTATCTGTTGATCTCCCCGCGGTAGATTCTCGTGGAGGAGACCACTTTTCCGTCCTTTGCCATAACACACTGGATCTGATACAGGTCAACCATATTCTTCCCCATTTCCTTCCTCTTCGCATTGATGAGATTTCCTACCGGGAACGTCTCATGACTTACGACCAGTGCATCGAAGTCCTGGGTCAGGGCACTGCCGAACTGATCGAAGAGCTCCTCGATCTCATAGGTCGCTTCAAATTTTTTCGAGGCGATCCAGTTGGTCAGCTCTGCGAACCGAACTTCATAGCTTCTTACCGGATGCTGTTTTCGGGAAGCAAAAGAATCCGAGGATAATCCGATAACCACATGACCCCCCGGCCCTGCGGTCATAAATGCCCTTGTCAGGAGATGCTGATGTCCGATGTGCAGGGGGTCGAATGTTCCCCCGACCATCACCTTCATACGGCTGCCTCCGCCGGGGCGTTCCCGCGGAACCATGAGAAGATGATCCCGATCACGGCAAGTCCGGAACAGACGATCATCGAAATCTGCAGAGCCTGGACGAACTGCGGATACATGTCAGGTCCAAGCATATCCAGACCGCCGACAAAGACGGAGATCGCTGCCATGCAGACGGCCATCGAAAGGATCATCCCAAGCTGCCTCATCACCGCGACGATGCTCGATGCCGAGCTGTATTCTTTTTGCGGGACCGCGCTCATGATCGCATTGGTGTTCGGCGCCGAGAACAGAGCCGAACCAAGTCCGATGAATACCTGCGTGACCGCGATGTAGGATACGGCCGAAGTGAGCCCGAGTCCGGCAAGAAGAATGACCCCTATCGCCGAGAGAGCCATGCCGAAGGTAACGAGATACCGAGGGTCGAACCGGTCGGAAAGTTTTCCTGCGATCGGCGTCATAACTGCCTGGATGAGGGGCTGGAAAAAGATGATGAACCCTGCTTCCACTGCACTCAGCGCGCCCACCGACTGAAGATACAGACTTACCATATAGACCGAACCGTACGTGCAGCCGTAGTTCAGGAGCGCTGTATAAGACGAGCGTGCAAACCGTTTATTTTTGAAAAACAGATCCACATGAAGTACCGGCTCTTCAACTCTTCGTTCATACCACATGAAGATGACAATGAGGACTACTCCTGCCATCGCGAGGAGCAGGGATCCCTGGTCGGTGATGGTGGAAAGCCCGTACATCGTGCAGAATATCGCAGCTGCATATAGGATCGTTCCTTTGATATCAAAGGATTTCCAGGGATTTTTGAACTCCTGCCTGAGAAATGCCGCCATGAGGAGTGCTGATATCAGGAGAAGCGGGATCATCAGCAGAAAAAGACTGCGCCATCCTGTATACTCGGTCAAAAATCCGCCGATGATAGGGCCGAGGGATGCGCCGACATAGACCATTGCCGTATTGACGCCGATAACCATACCGCGTTTATTTGCCGGATAGACCCGGGTCAGGATCGCAAGACCGGTTATCATTACAAATGCCGAGCCAACGCCGGCGACGATCCGCAAAAGGATCAGAGTTGCGTAATCCGGTGCAAATATCGAGAACAAACAGGAGATCCCGACGATGAGCGCCCCGATGATATAGGATTTTTTGTACCCGATCCGGTCAACAAGACGGGATGCCGGGACCAAAAGAATAGCTGTTGCCAGAATAAATGCCGTGCTCATCCACCCGAGATCTCGCGCCGATACGCCAAACTCAAGTCCGATCGCCGGAAGGGCAAGGATGACCATCGTTGCGATCATCGGGTTGAGGAACGATCCCATTGATGTTGCGAAGAGGATCATTCTCCGTTCCTGAATACTCATTTCTGTCACTCTTCACCTCTGCAGATATATGATTGGCAGTTATGCCTGATTATGCATTTCATACAGTCGGGCTTTTTTGCGGTGCAGACCGCCCTTCCATGGCTTATCAGAAGAAAGTTGATCTTACTCCACCACTTTTTTGAAAACAGGGTCATAAGATCAGTCTCGATTTTATCAGGGTCGGTGTGTTGGGTAAACCCGATCTTCTTCGCGAGCCTTCTAACATGCGTGTCAACAGCGATGCCGCAGGCGTCATGAAATCCGTGATTGGTGACGATGTTGGCGGTTTTTCTTCCAACACCGGGGAGGGTGATCAGTTCCTGTATCGTTTTTGGAACGACACCGCCGAACTTTTCTTCCAGCATTTTTGCCGCGCCGATGATGTTTTTGGTTTTCGCCCGGTAAAACCCGGCAGAGTGAATGATCCGCTCCACATCTGCGGGATCTGCACATGAAAGAGCGGCAGCATCCGGATATGCGGAAAAAAGCTCATCGCGCAGACCGTTGATGGTGCGGTCGGTCGTCTGCGCCGAGAGGATGGTCATGATAAGCAGTTCAAAAGGGTTTCTGAATTTCAGGAAGTTCATATCATCCGCATCACAGGGATACTGGCGGTACAACTCTTCGAGAATGGATTCTGCAGTTTGCTGATTCATAAAAAAATGGGGTGGCCCAGATTCGAACTGGGGTCAAAGCGTCCCAAACGCTCTAGGATGGACCAGGCTACCCTACCACCCCCCTGTTGCCCAATACTATTAGTGTTCTTCCTTAAAAAGTGATGTGTATGGTGCTTTGCGGATCCTGATCTGATGATATTTATACGATCGGGAAGCGGATCATCGTCTCGCCGACGACGGTCCCGGCAAATTCGCCATTGAGGAGGGCTTTTTCGATGAGTTCGGGTTTTCGTCCGTCAATCACAACAAGAGGGATGCAGCTTCGTTCGGTGATCTTCGCTGCAACGAGGTCGATGACCATATTCGATCCTGCGCACATTTTTTCTTTCATGATCAGATCGATAAGTCCCTGGGGACTCAGGAGATCATGCTTCTTTGCTGTTCTATCCTTCTTCGGGTCTGCGGTATATATTCCGTCGATCGCGGTCATATTGATCATCATTGAGGCCCCGACTTCTTCAGCTAATACTGCTGCCACGGCGTCGGTGGTCTGACCGGGTGTAACTCCGCCCATCACCACGATCTTTCCGGAAATGGCTGCGGTCTTTGCTTCGCGGTAGGATTCGGCAACGACCGGATAGGCATAATCTTTGAGAGCGCCGATAAGAAGCGCGGCATTGATCCGGGTGACCTGGATCCCGATCTCATCTGATGAGGCTTCGTCCAGCCCGATATCCCTGCAGGCATCGATGTATCTCCGTGCTTCTCCTCCTCCGCCGACTACGGCAAAGATCTGGATGCCGGCTTTGGTGAGGTGTATCAGTGATTCAGCCCATTCTTTCAGGCGATGCGCGTCAAGTGACGGTACTAGGACCGATCCTCCTACTGAAATAACAACCCTCGTCATAAATTGTCCTAGTTATGTGTTCCTTCCCGACATATATGTAGTGTGTGTTCAGAGAGCTGCAGGAACGTCTGTTGTGAAAGAATTCGATTCACGTAAAAAAATATATCGGGAGTGTCACTCTGCGAGGATCAGAACGCGCCAGATCTGTCCGCCGAACTCAAGAGTATCCCAGACAACGGTTTTGTGAACAGATTCATTCGCCCCGGTTTTTTGGTAGGTATATTCCGTTGTGCCGGGTTTTTCCAGGCATACTTCCAAAGCTGCTGCTTTGACATCTTCGGGGTAAGACGGATCGGTCAGGATATTTTTGCCCCGTTCGCCCAGGTCATAATCATATATCTGGTTGCCGTCGGTCTGGAGAACGCAGAGATGATAGCCGTATTTCTCGAAGAGATGCCGTTCGATGCCGCCAAAAAGTTTTGAGCTGTCGAATGACATGGAGATGTATCCTTTCCATTTTCCTTCAGCATAGACCGGTGCTGAGAGGACCGAGGCGTTTGTTCCGTCGTCAAGATGCAGATATTTTGTCAGGGCGACCGTTTTTCCGCTGTAGTAGGCTTCGTTGGTTCCGTATGAGCTCTGATCCGACCCTACAGAAGAGCGGATGATATCGGGATAGACGGAGACGACGATCATATTTTCGTCTGCATACAGGATCGTCTGGGCGAGCGGGGATCTCTGATACAGATCGGCAAGCACCTGTTTAGACGTATCCGCATCTGTTTTGCCGCCGGCGATCTCTTCGCCCGCCTGGATCATATACTCTGCGTTTTCGCTCAGTGAATGGTTCGTCAGGGATACTGCTTCGGATACTGCTTTTTTCTGTGATGTTTCCTGTGTGTCGACACAGCCTGCAGAGATGACCGCAGTACAGATAAAAAGTCCGATGATCAGGAGATGCAGGAGTCGCATGCGCTATTTTATGCAAGGTGCAGAGAAAAGAGTTTCGAAAAACGTGGGGTCGGTGAGATTTGAACTCACGATCGACGGGTCTCTCCGACAAGCGAACATGTTCAAGAGCAGTGATTAGATCAGTGCTCCAGCGGGTCATCATCAAATCAGTAGACCCGATAGTTCATCATACGCTAAGACCGCTGGAGCCCGTCGCCATTCCGGACTAGGCCACGACCCCGCCAGCTTTCTTATACAAATTC
Source organism: Methanocorpusculum parvum (assembly GCA_002287215.1). GTDB lineage: Archaea > Halobacteriota > Methanomicrobia > Methanomicrobiales > Methanocorpusculaceae > Methanocorpusculum > Methanocorpusculum parvum. The sequence continues at coordinate 5,194 of LMVO01000020.1, read as the reverse complement.
AGCGTATAGCAATTTAAGCGTTGTGTTTCCTGATCGGAGCCTTAGATTTGGGTGATGAAGATGATGACGAGGAATACTGCCATCACGATGATGAAGATCAGAAGGTAGAGGAGATCGTGTTTTGTGTCGGCAGCCGCTTTCTGCTGAACTGGCACGCGGATGATCTCTTCTTCGATCTCTTTGTAGGGATGTTCCTTTTCCAGCCGTTCAAACTCGACACGCTCTTCTTCGGTGAAATCCGGATCATGTTCCAGCTTCTCGTTCACGATTATGTAATTGTCTCTCACAAACCTTATTGTATCTGCCGGTCTATCTGATTTTGATGGTTAAACTCGGTGAAAATTTTAAACCGGAGGCGAAGTATACTTCGTATCTGGCGCTTGCAAGCGTAGCGGCAGTTATTCTTATCTGGGCATGCTGTGTTGGCTGGGTCTATTTCGTTGCATTGGGAGAGCCGGTTTTTGTTCTGATCGGTCAGATCTCTCTTGGAGTTCTCGCTGGAATCGTGATCTTCGTTCTGATCTGGTCGCGTCTGTATTATGTCTCGGTCGTGTATCACCTGAATGATACGGAGATGACCTGGAAACGCGGTGTCTGGTTTAGAAAAACCGGAATCGTTCCCTATAACCGCATCACGAATGTGGATATCGTTCAGGGTCCGGTCATGCGGATGTTCGGGATCTCGAATTTAAAGATCGAGACTGCCGGCGGAAACGCAGGAAAGAGCTCGGCCGAGATCCAGCTGGAAGGCATCGCCGATCCCGAACCACTCCGTGCAATGATCATGGATTTTGTTCGCGGCAATGCTCCAAGTCCTGCGGCGACCGGTGTGGATTTCGGCAGACGTTCTGCTCCTGCAGATATGCAGGCACTTCTTGCCGAAGTCACGGCAATTCGAAAGCTTCTGGAAGCAGAGAGAAAATAATCTCGGCTAACCTCCGTATCACAGAGCTGTCCGATCATGCTCTCCCTTTTTTTTCAAAAATGCCCCTGACGAAACCCTTTTTACCCTATCTGCCTAAATACAAAGTATGTGTAACGTAAAAGGTACCAAAACCGAAGCAAACCTCCAGACCGCGTTTGCCGGTGAGTCACAGGCACGAAACAAGTACAACTATTATGCCTCTCAGGCACGAAAAGAGGGATATAACCAGATCGCCGATATCTTCGAAGAGACCGCAAACAACGAAAAAGAGCACGCAAAACTCTGGTTCAAGCTTCTCCACGGCGGCGCAGTGCCCGATACAATTGCAAACCTCAAAGACGCGGCAGACGGTGAAAAGTATGAATGGTCTGACATGTATGCAGGATTTGCCAAAGATGCCGCGCAGGAAGGCTTCCCGGAACTTGCAAAACTTTTCGCCGGCGTCGCCATAATCGAAAAATCCCATGAGGAACGGTACAGAAAACTGCTTGCCAACATCGAGCTCGGCAAAGTTTTCGCCCGCCCGGAGAAACAGCAGTGGCACTGCGCAAACTGCGGTCACATCTATACCGGCGAGAAAGCTCCTGAGGAGTGCCCGGTCTGCAAACACCCGCAGGCATACTTTGAGATCAGAAAAACCAACTACTGAACCTTTCCCCTCTCTTTTTTCGCGCTCCTTACCGGATCGGATCGTTATAAAAGCTGATCAAAAAAAGGAACTGATATTCAGAACCCGAATATCAGTGACAAAATAATGTATGCCAGGAATGAAACCGCCGCCGCACACGGGATCGTAATGATCCAGGCAGTTACCATCTGACGAACAGTTCCCCAGTTTACTGCCCCGACACCGCGTGTCATCCCGGTACCCATGATCGTTCCGCTCGCTACATGCGTCGTTGAGACAGGAACTCCAAACGATGTCATAAAAGACAAAACGGCTCCGCCGGAAACTGCCGCGGAAAAGCCCTGATACGGCAGGATCCTCGTGATCCCTGATCCCATTTTTTTTATGACACGCCAGCCCCCTGACATGATTCCTGCGGCGATCGCAAAGCCTGAAAGAAGGATCACCCAGAGGGGAAGCTCTCCGTTCGAAGCAACAAGCCCCGTCGAGATCAAAATCGCGAGAATGATACCCATCGCATTCTGGGCATCGTTTCCGCCAAGACTCGCCGCCTGGAACCCGGACGCCAGAACCTGCGCCCGCTGAAACCATTTGTTCAGCAGCATAGGGTGCGAGGAACGCTTCGCCGTGATCCGGGTTAAGATCGTCGTAAACGCATATGAAACGAGCAGCCCGAGGATCGGTGATACACAGATGAACAAAAGAATCGCAATCAGCCCTGAAAAAACAAAAATCCCCAGCATCATCGCAATCGGAACTGCGATTATAGCCCCGACGCCCGCACCGATCATCAGAAACAGTTTTACCGAATCCTTAAAGATCAGTGCGATCATCGTCATCAGGGCTCCTCCAATGATCGCCCCAATGATCAGATAATAGACCATCCCAATCGCCATTTCCGCTGTCGGCCAGTTCACGACCGAAAGACCGCCGGCCGCCATCCCTGCACCCATCAGACCTCCCACAAGAGAATGCGAAGAAGAGACCGGGATGCCGTAGTTCGAACAGAAGTTCACCCAGAAAACAGCTCCGCAAAGGCCGATCAAAAGAAGAATGGGGGTGAAGATCTCCGGATTTACTATCCCTTTCCCAATAGTTTTCGCAACTGCGGTCGAGAAAATAAACGGGCCTGCAAAACAGCAGACCGATGCGAGCAGGATCGCATATCTCGGGGAAAGTGCGCGGGTCGCAACTACGGTTGCAACAACATTGGACGCATCGTTTCGCCCGTTCGAAAAGTTGAACGCGAGCGCGATGATGATCCCGAGAATAACAACAATAAACGTGACTGTATCCATGCTTTACTCACGTATGACGGATCAGGATCGCGGAAAATACATCGGAAACATCTTCGCATTTATCGGTTGCGATCTCCAGGTGTTCATAGATATCCTTGAGTTTGATGATATCGACCGGATCATTGGATTTGAACAGATTCCTGATCGCGTTGGAAAGGATCTCGTCCGCCACATTCTCGAGCCGGTTGATCTCGATGCAGCAGCCTTTGATCGTCTCGGTGTCTTTCAGCGTGCGAAGACCGCTGATGCCTGTTTTGATCTCATCTGCCGCCTGCCTGATGCATTTTGCAAACTCGATCATGAACTGATCCGTCTTTTTCACTTCATAGATGAGAAGCATTCGCGCCCCGTCATCGATGTAGTCGATCACATCATCCAGCGCGGTAACAAGCCGGGAGATCTCTTCGGGTTCAAAAGGAGTAATGAACGTCCGGTTCAGTTCATCATAGGCTCTGTGGGCGATCGCATCTCCCTGATGCTCGATCTCCTTCATCTTCCGGTATTTTTCCTCGATATTCGTATAGTCGGCAAATATATCGACAAGCAGCTCAGCCGCGGTGCAGACAACGGATGCCTGTTCTTCAAACAGTTCAAAAAAAATCTTGTCCTGCGGTACGATTATGCTTTTTAGACCCATCAGTTACCCCTGAGTAATACATACATTCGTCTGGCATCTTACATCAAGGTTATCATATATGAAATATAGGGAAGCTATATCCCCTATTGGTTGTTGAATGAAGTCTTTATACGCTCCCGACGCAAACACTACTGCAGAGATTATACCTATGTTCTTAATTGGTGAAGCACTCGTCGGCGATGGAGCGGAACTCGCTCACATCGACCTTATGATCGGAGATAAAAACGGCCCGGTCGGCATGTCATTCGCAAATGGTCTGACGCAGCTTTCTGCCGGTCACACTCCGCTCCTCGGCGTTATCCGCCCCAACCTCCTGCCAAAACCGGCAGTTCTGATCGTTCCGAAAGTAACGCTCAAACACACCGAGCAGGTTACCCAGATCTTTGGTCCCGCACAGGCAGCGGTTTCCAAAGCAATAGCAGATGCATTGGAAGACGGCGTCTTTGAGGGAATGGATGTTGAGGAAAACGTCATTGTTGCAAGTGTTTTCATCGACCCCTCGGCAAAAGACTTCAATAAACTCTACCGTTTCAACTACGGAGCAACGCGCCTCGCACTATCCCGCGCGCTTGACAAGTTCCCGGACGTAGCCACTGTTCTGAAAGAGAAGGACAGAGCAGCTCACGGCGTTATGGGATTCAAGGTCCAGCGTCTGTGGAACCCGCCGTACCTCCAGGTCGCTATGGATCTTGTCGACATGAAGCAGGTCGAGCGTGTTTTGACCGGCGTCCCGCAGAACGACCACGTCATCTTCGAGGCAGGAACCCCGCTGATCAAACAGTTCGGTCTCAGTGTTATCAATGAGATCAGAAAGATCCGTCCGAACTGTTTCATCGTTGCCGATTTGAAGACCCTGGATACGGGCAATCTTGAGGCACGCATGGTCTCGAACGCTGGCGGAGATGCCGCAGTCGTTTCCGGTCTCGCTCCGGTCGAGACCATCGCAGCCTTCATCAAAGAGGCAAAGAAGTGCGGTATCTACGCGATCATCGATATGCTGAATGTCGAAGAGCCTGCAAAGCTTATCGCGTCCCTTGGTAAGATGGGCGGCGCGGCACTTCTCCCGCAGTATGTTGAGATGCACCGTGCGATCGATAAGGAATCGTGCGGCGATTACAGCTGGGGTGACATCATGAAGATTAAGGAAGTTGCAAAAACCTATAATGCAAAGATCCTTGTCGCGACTGCAGGCGGTATCCGTCAGCCGGTCGTGAAGAAAGCTCTCGCAGCAGGAGCAGATATCGTTGTTGTCGGCAGAGCGATCACCGCAAGCAAGGATATCAAGAATGCAGCAGAAAGCTTCCTTGAGGAACTCGACTCGGAAGAGATCGATCAGTTCCGTATCATGACCGATTTCTAAGCCGGTCATACCCGCGGCTTTTTGCCGCCAGTATATTTTTTTATCGTTTCTGTTTCTCCGAAAGACACGTATACGTCTTCAGAGATGATCCGTTCAAAACCTGAATTTGACAGTTAGTGGAAATGCCACATAATGAATGCCCCTAAGCATTTTTCAAAAGCCATGATAAACTCTCTCGTGAGTCACTTACTTTTCAGAATAAATCTTCAATGTATCACATATTTTTCTAATTATGGGGTGCGGGAGGGCGACTTCGGCGCGGAGCCCGACGCGGTGGAGATATCCTATATGCCGTGGCCCCCATATGTTTCCGGGTAGGTCGATGGAGATGGAATATTCAGATATT
>LMVO01000019.1 GCA_002287215.1 Methanocorpusculum parvum | reverse complement strand
CTAAAAGAGAAGCATCCAGTAAAATAAGGATTGAAACATTGATTGAGATAATGCCCAGAGCATGGCCCCTATCCTAAAAGAGAAGCATCCAGTAAAATAAGGATTGAAACTGGAAAAACTGGCCATTGAAAAAGGAAATCTCGATGCTAAAAGAGAAGCATCCAGTAAAATAAGGATTGAAACCTGCCATTATGCGCTCAGTACTCCTGTGATATGATTCCTAAAAGAGAAGCATCCAGTAAAATAAGGATTGAAACTTTAGGTGACTGCCTCGATATCATGCGAGACATGCCGGCTAAAAGAGAAGCATCCAGTAAAATAAGGATTGAAACATAAGTGCTACACCGGAGGCGGCTCCCACATCAAGGGCACTAAAAGAGAAGCATCCAGTAAAATAAGGATTGAAACTACTTAACAGGGATCCTATGATCTTTCTCACAAGCACTAAAAGAGAAGCATCCAGTAAAATAAGGATTGAAACCTACTGATGGACTCTCGTTAGATGGCAATTTTGTAATCAGCTAAAAGAGAAGCATCCAGTAAAATAAGGATTGAAACATCAGTCCCTTACGAAGAACCGCGAAGGTGTTCGGCTAAAAGAGAAGCATCCAGTAAAATAAGGATTGAAACTGGAATGGTAGTATATTTCTGGCATTTTTTCTTAGCCTAAAAGAGAAGCATCCAGTAAAATAAGGATTGAAACATAGCATCAGGTATATTCCCAGCTACAGAAGTCATACCGGCTAAAAGAGAAGCATCCAGTAAAATAAGGATTGAAACGAAATGAAATACACGGAATCAGAGTCGATAGTGTCCTAAAAGAGAAGCATCCAGTAAAATAAGGATTGAAACGGACATCCAACATTCAAGTTGGTTGTCATCTTCGTCTAAAAGAGAAGCATCCAGTAAAATAAGGATTGAAACACTCTGCTGAAAACCCTGATTCTGGTCGTGCCCCTCGCGGGCACGTGGATCAAAAGAAGCGCCGGGTCGTACATCGAAGAACTTTCTTTGAGGAAGGACTGCCTGGAAAGCCCAAGCGGGCAAAGCCCATTCGAAGCGGCACGCAAATCTTCGATTTGCACGCATCAGCCTGAGAGAGCACCCGAACGCAAGAAAAATGCGATTCAAACGAGGGCTGCAAGCCCGAGTCGGAGAACAAATCTTTGATTTGCGACCAAGGCTTTGATTTGCGACCAAGGCTTTGATTTGCGTGAATTGTACCACCCAAAGAATCCCGCTCAAATCCTTGAAACATCCCGAAGATTAGGAGACGAACAACGTCCTTTGGGAATTCAGATCGAATACAAACGCTAAAAAAAAAAAGAAAAAAAATTCAGTTCTTCTTTTCAGAGAACTCTTCGTGGTGTGCTTCCTGATACCTCTTCATCTCGAGATTGCGCAGCTCCACTCTCCGGATCTTCCCGGAGATCGTTTTTGGCAGTTCTGCCACGAACTCGATCGCCCGCGGATACTTATACGGGGCGGTCGTCGTCTTCACATGGGTCTGCATCTCTTTGACGAGGGCCTCGGACCCGGTATAACCGTCTTTTAAGACCACGAATGCTTTGATGATCACGCCGCGGATCGGGTCGGGGCTTCCCACGACCGCCGACTCCTTCACTGCCGGGTGCTCGATAAGCGCCGACTCGACCTCCGCCGGGGAAACGCGGTAGCCGGATGATTTGATCATATCATCATCGCGGCCCATGAACCAGAAGTAGCCGTCTTCATCCACCGTCGCCTTATCTCCCGTATAGTACCAGCCGTTGATAAACACCTTCGCCGTCGCCTTCGGGTCATCGAGATATTCCGTGAAGAGACCGACCGGCGAGGGATCACTCGTGCGGATCGCGATCCTGCCTTCAACGCCCGGAGCCACCGGATTGCCCATATCGTCGTGGAGCTCGATCTTCCAGCCCGGAGCAGGTTTGCCGATCGAACCTGGTCTGACTTCCATACACGGGAACGTTCCGATCACCGTGACCGTTTCCGTCTGACCGTAAGCCTCGTAGATCTTTTTCCCGGTGCCTTCCTCCCACACGCGGTTGACCTCCGGGTTCAGCGTCTCGCCTGCCGAGAGGCAGTGACGCAGCTCGGAAAAGTCAAACGTCTCCAGATCCGCAAGGATCAGCATCCGGTAGATCGTCGGCGGAGCGCAAAACGTCGTGATCTCGTACTTTTCGATCAGCGGCAGAAGCTCGGTCGCATTGAACTTCCCGCGGTAGTCGTAGACAAAGACGCAGGCGCCTTCCATCCAGGGTCCGTAGAACTTGCCCCAGGAGGATTTCCCCCAGCCCATGTCCGCGACCGTGAAGTGGAGATCGTTGTCTGTCAGATCATACCAGAACCTGCCGGTCACGATGTGGCCGAGCGGATAGGCATGATTGTGCAGCACCATCTTCGGGTCGGCGGTCGTTCCCGACGAGAAGAAGATCAGCATAGGGTCCGTCGCTTTGGTTCGAACGCTTCTGACGATCGAACTGAGTTTGGTCGAGGCGCGGGCCGGGTGAATCAGTTCCTTCTGATAGTTTATCCATCCCGGAGCATCGCCGTCGGTCAGGAATTTTACCTGCAGCGTCGGGCATTCGCCTGCTATATCCTCAAGTTTCCAGACATTTTCAGTGTTTGTCACGATCATCTTGAATTTGCCCTGGTTTATTCGGTATTTGAGATCGTGCGGGGTTAGAATGACCGGAGACGGGCAGATGACTGCGCCTATTTTTATTGCAGCAAGAGCAAAGGTCCACCACTCGGGAACACGCGGCAGAAGGATCATCACGCGGTCGCCTTTGCCGATATGCTGTTTGAACATCATGTTCGCGATCTGGTTGGACAGATTCATCATCTGCCGGAAGGTGTAGTATTTTTCCTTTCCTTCCTGGTTTGTCCAGATCATGGCGAGTTTGTTGCGGTCTTTTTTCGCCCATGCATCAACAACGTCGAAGCCGAAGTTGTAATACTCAGGCACAGCAATGGAGAACGTGGAGTAGGTTTCCTCGTAATCCATCATGTTGTGGGGCACAAATCCCTCGGATCTATGCTCGCGCTCGGTCGAACGCGTACTGCGCCCGGCTTTGTGTGCCGTTTCGGTCATGGGATAATATTTGCTTTTTCTTATGATAAAGCTAGAGGTGAAGGTTTTGTTCCGGTGATCTGCGTCAGTTAAAGGGCGCACCGGGAAAAATATGCTGCCGCACTTCCCGCTTTGGATCCTTTCGTTTTTTTGTATTCCCTGCAGGCTGCCGGCCGTGGAAAAATGATCCTCCAAAGAGCGCCGCATTACAAATACCCTCAGATATATCATGGGTAAATTCCCATACTATAGGGCAATGCAGAATATCCGCGTTCTCTGGTATAAAGGCGTGTATAAAACGGCACGCTTTCTTGCCTCCCCGGCGATGAGCCGAAAATTACACTATACTTACGATATCGTCGTCCCAAAGCATACTCCCTATATGGTTTTTTCCAACCACACGACCCTTTGGGACCATCTGATGATCGGCATGGCGATCAAAGGACACATGTTCTATGTGGCCGGCGAACATCTGTTCAGAAAGAAATCGACCCGCCTTGCCGGCCGGTGTCTGCTGGATCCGATCATCCGCAAGAAAGGCGCCCCGGCAGGCGAGGTGATCAGGGACATCAAAGAACGGCTGAGTGCCGGCAATAATGTCTGGATGTCTCCCGAAGGGGTCAGATCGATCAACGGCGAGACAGCGTTCATCTCGCCTGCCACCGGGAAACTGGTGAAAGAGTGCGGAGAGCTCGGCGCTTCTCTCATCACCTACCGGATGCACGGCGGGTATCTGCGCCGCCCGCGATGGGGAAAAACCCCCCGTGACGGCACCATGCAGGGTGAGTTCGTCCACGAATACTCTCCCGAAGAGCTGAAGGGCATGACGGTCGATCAGATCAATGAAGCGATCAACCGCGATCTGTATGTGAACACGTTCGATGACCAGAAAAAAGATCCCCGGCCCTACACGGGCACGGATCTCGCCGAGTATCTTGAAACGATCCTCTACATCTGCCCGGAGTGTAAACAGATGGGCAGACTGCACAGCAAAGGGGATATTCTCTCCTGCGAATGCGGATATGCGGTGAAGTTCAATGAGTTCGGTCTGTTCGAGCCGGCGTCGGACCATCCGCTGCATCATGACAACATCGTCTCCTGGGATCACTGGCAGCGTGATCTGATCAAAGAGCGTCTGCCGGCGTATCTCGCGACCCAAAAGGATGTCCCGATCGAGTCGGACGAAGGACAGATCCTGGGAAAGATCGGGGCGATGAAGTCGGTCGAGGATCTCGGCACCGGGAAGTTTTCGATCTATGTTGACCGGCTCGAGTTCGACGGCGACAAAGGAAAGTTTGTGTTTCCGTTTGCGGATATCGAAGGGTTTGCGTTTTCCCTGCAGATGAAGATCCTATTCTCGCTGCATGACGGGACGTACTACGAAGTCGAGTCAAAGATCCCGCGGTCAGCGTCGAAATATATGGTGCTTTACCGGTTTTTGATCGGAAAAGAGTATAAGTAAGCGCATCCCGGTCTGGAAACACCTATTTTTATCAGAATATTCAAAACAGCCTTTGCGCAAGGTGAAAATGGAGCGGAGGGGATTATTTCTGTCCTGCTTCCAGATCCGCCGCCATCTTCTCGACCTCCTTTTCAGAGATCTTTGCGAGCACTTCCGCCGTTGGTCCTTCCGCAATGATCTTTCCTCCGCGGATGAACATGCACCGGTCGCAGACATCCCGGACAAAGTCCATGTCATGGGAAACGATGATGAACGTCTCGTCCATCTCATCTCTTGCATTGACGATCGAGTGCTTCACATCGATCTTCGTGATCGGATCCATCGTTCCGGTCGGCTCATCCAGAAGAATGATCCGCGGTTCCCGGATAAGCACCTGACCCAGCGCCACTCTGTGCTTCTCGCCTTCGGAGAGCTCGGAAGGTTTTCTGTTCAGGATGTCCTTTGCCTTCTTTTCGGTAAATCCCGCCATCCGGAGCGTGATCACCGCTTTTCGGACAGCCAGCTCTTTTGGAAACTCCAGTCCGATCGCTTCCGTCAGATTGTCGATCACCGTTCTGTGCGGATACAGATCATACTCCTGATGCAGAAGGCCGATGTACTTCTTCGCTCTGCCGCGGAACTCATATCCAGGTTTTCGCATATCGACCCATTCATCCCCGACCCGCACCTCCAGGGTGCCGCCGGTCGGTTCATACAGACCCGCGATCATCTTCGAAAGCGTCGTCTTTCCTCCTCCGGAAACGCCGATGATCCCGAGGATCTCGCGTTCGTACACCTCGAAACTGACCTTGTCCACCGCATTGATCACCCCGCGGTCGACGGCGATGAACTTCTTTGAGAGATCCTTCGCCCGCACGACCGCACTGCCGCAGTCGGTGCACACATAGGTGCAGTCATCTTTGCATCCCTTCATGAACTCATCCACGATCTCTTCAGGTTTGCCGATTTGTGTGATCCTTCCGTCATCCATCAGGACCGCCCGGTCGCAGACATCCTCCAGCACCTGGGCGAAGTGGGAGGTGATGACCATCCCCATCTTCTTCTCTGCTCCCGCGGTCTTCAGCAGTTCATGCACGATCGTCGCAGTCTTGGGATCCAGCGTTCCCGTCGGCTCGTCGGCGCACAAAAACAGCGGTTCGCGGGCGAGCTGGCGGGCGAGAACCACGCGCTGCTTTTCTCCGCCCGAAAGATCCCTGGCGACATGCATCATCCGGTGACTCAGCCGCACTTCATCCACCAGATCCGCCGCACGGGAAAGCGCCTGATTTGCCGGGTAGCTGATGTCGTCGAGCGCCCTAAGAACGTTCTCGATCACGCGGTCATCCCCGTAGAGAGAGAAGGTCCGCTGGAACATTAGCGAGGTCCGCGCCATGATCTTTGCTTTCAGCGCTTCGTTTTCCGGCGCCCAGAAGTCGATATCTTCTGCGGCAAGGGTCTCTCCGCAGGCAGGGCAGATTTTTCCCGCATCGCTTCTGAACTCGATCCTGCCGCATTTTCTGCACCGCGCAAGGTGATAGACGATCCTGCCGCCGGTCGGCGGCGTGTCGATCCCCCGGATCAGATGGATCAGCACGGTCTTTCCGCATCCTGATCTTCCGATCACACCTACGATCTCTCCTTCGGCGATTTCAAGACAGATATTGTCCAGAACGCGGATCTTGTGCTCCTCGCCAAAATCCATACACAGATTTTCTATTGTTATAAATGGTGTCGACATACGCATCTCCGGAAATTACTTCTTTACTACTTGTACTTAACATCATTCGATTCACATACATTAATATATTTTGGCGCATATGAGTACTTACTGAATATTTCCTCAGGTGTCATCGGCTAATCGAAAACACTTTAGGGATGGCATGAGAAGATATCCAGCACGAGTAAAGATATGCCTGAAAACCCTGAGATTTGTCCAAAAGGTAAATGCGGAAGACCGCGGGTGCGGCGATGTGTCGAGCTCAATGAGCCTCCGGGATGTTATGCCCCGGTCTGTCCTAACAGGAAGGCAAACATTGAGATGGTCACTTTGTATCCCGAAGAGATCGCGGTTTTGAAACTGGTCGATCTGCAAGGTCTTTCGCAGGAGGATGCCTCCGGCGTTTTGGGTGTTTCAAGAAAGACGGCATGGCGCGACCTTCATGAGGCGCGCTACAAAGTCGCCGATGCTTTGACGAACGGCAAGATGATAAAAGTCTCCTGCTGTCCGCACACAGACGGCGGGGTTCAGCCGCACGGCTGCGGAATGCAGACCCGCGACGTGTAGCTGACAGGGCGTGCTGTTCAGACATATCTGCCGTGATCCTTTACGGAGGTCATCACTATGGAAAAAACACCAGTACATGCAATGGAAGATGAAAAGCAGCAGGAGATCTGCTGTTATCATCACCACCATCGCCTCCACAGATTCAGCGATGGACATCCGCACAGCGGCGCAAAAATGCCGCTGATCGGTGACACCGCTCCCTCGTTTGAGGCGGTAACGACACAGGGGCCTATCCGGTTTCCCGAGGATTATGCCGGGAAGTGGGTCATTCTCTTCTCGCACCCGGCAGACTTCACCCCGGTTTGTACGACCGAGTTTATGACGTTTGCGTCGATGGCTGATGAGTTCGCCGCACTGAACACCGAACTGATCGGACTTTCGGTAGATTCTCTTTACGCCCACATCGCCTGGCTTCGCAAGATCCAGGAGATCGAGTGGAACGGGAAGAAGAACATCGAGGTGAAGTTCCCGCTGATCGAGGACATCCGGATGGAGGTCGCCAACAAATTCGGGATGATCCAGCCGGGTCAGTCGAATACGCAGGCAGTGCGTGCGGTATTCGTTATCGATCCTTTGGCGAAGATCAGAACCATTCTGTATTATCCTCTCTCGACCGGAAGAAACTTCGACGAGATCAAACGCATCATTCTCGCTCTGCAGAAAGCAGACAGTGATCAGGTCGCAACGCCTGCTGACTGGCGTCCGGGTGATGATGTGATCGTACCGACTGCAGGTTCCTGCGGGACGGCAAAGGAACGCATGGAGTCGACAAGCGATGATCAGTATTGTCTTGACTGGTTCATGTGTTTCAGACGCGAAAAGAAGTAACAACCTCCACGTCCTCCTCTAAACTTTCATACATCTCCGCCCCCCATTACTGCAAATGCCGCAATACCGGGTCCGTAACGTGATCACTGCGGGGGCGGAGCCTATCAGGATGGAACGCCGGATGTTGGATACTGGTCAGGCTGTTTTGTCTGACCTGCGGTCCCCGGCGTTCTTAAGCAGATTTTTCTCTTACATGTGTTCTGCTGCAGGTGATTTTTTTGTCTGCGGCGGAGCTTTCAACGGAGTTATCTATACATGACCAATGAAACCAGCAATACAGACTGCGCGAGCAGTTCACAAAAAACCGAATCGCCGAAAAATAAACCGGAAAAGTCCAAAATCAATGTCCGCCATGTGATTTTGGTCCTCTCGGGAAAGGGAGGGGTCGGAAAAAGCACGGTGTCGGTAAATCTTGCCTATGCGCTTTCGAGTCACGGGTATCAGACGGGTCTTCTGGATCTTGATCTTCACGGTCCTTCGATCGGGAAGATGCTCGGGATCGAGGATATGCGTCTTCAGGCGATCGGCGAGCACATTATGCCGGTGAAGGTGACGGGGTCGTTGAAGGTGGTCTCGATCGCTCTTCTCCTGAATGAGACGGACAGTCCTGTGGTCTGGCGCGGACCGATGAAGGCCGCTGCGACGAAACAGTTCCTGGGCGAGGTGGAATGGGGAGAGCTCGATTATCTGATCGTGGATCTTCCGCCGGGAACGGGTGATGAGGCTTTGAATATCATTCAGTTCGCGCCGAATGTTGAGGGTGCTGTTATCGTGACGACCCCGCAGGATGTGGCTGTTTTGGATGCGACGAAGGCGATCAAATTTATTGAGATGATGGATCTTCCTGTCCTCGGCGTGATCGAGAATATGTCGGGTATGGTCTGTCCGCACTGCGGCGAGGTCGTCGATATCTTCGGAAAAGGCGGCGGAGCTAAGGCGGCGGAGCAGTATAAGGTGCCGTATCTTGGCGCCATCCCGCTTGATATCGAGATGCGCAAAGCCGCTGATGAGGGACGGCCGTTTATCGTCCGGACGCCGGGGAAGGTCAGCCCTACCTGGGATGCGGTGGATAAGGTGATGGAAAATCTCATCGCGGTGATCGAGTCGCGGGAGTAATTCTTTTTTTTTACAGGAGTTAAAAACCGCGTGCGGGTTGTTCTTTTTGGGGGTCATTTCTCATGACCTGCAAATAGAAATGCCCCAATCTTTTTTCTGATCAAGGGGTGCGGGAGGTGTTCGGGTCGAAGTAGCCCACATAGGTCTTGTAGGTCTGCTTCCCGAGCTCGACTTCGGCATGACCGAGGGGGTTTTCCACGCCGGTAATTTCTGCGATGATCGCATCATACGCGGCGGCGTTCGTAAACTCTGCAGTGAAGATCCGCTTTGCGGACTTCGAGATTGCTGTCTGAATGAAATCAGCTGTCATGGTTTTTTGTCCCGAGATCAGCTGTCATGGTTTTTTGTCCCGAGATCAGCTGGGGCTCCGTCCAACCTCTGATTATATTCTTGGAGAGGGGGGATAGCGGTAAAGTTTTTGCGGGTTTTTACCAAAAAAGGTAGGTTTATATGGGGGTATGCGGAGGGGGTGCCTGACCTCTTTTTTGCGGGTCAGGGGGCAGCGGGGCCAATTACTAATTTGACAGATATTAGTAATAGATTAGTAATTGGGATGGGAGTTACATGGTGTGATCTCAACCCGATTCGGGAAATGTATGGGTGGGTGCGGACCCATGAAATTATTGAACCGCTTATTCGCGGTTCTTTTTCTCAGGGTTCCGCATCCGGCGTTACACGAAATCGAAGTACATCCCATAAGTACGTCGTTGTTTCGGTTAAGATCACACCGCGTAACTCCTATTAAAATAAACTTATTTCTGTTTTTTTGCGGCGACGAACTCCCGGATCTTCTGGATCGTGACCGTGCTTAATTCATGTTCCATGAAGCAGGCGTCTTTGTTTGCAATGTCGCTTGGCACCCCGACCATTTCCAGAAATTCGACCAGGACATCGTGGCGGAACTTCACCTGCTCGGCGATGATCTTTCCGGGTTCAGTGAGGGTGACACCTTCGTATTTCCGATACACGACCAGGCCTTTTTTATCCAGTTTCGCAAACATTTCCCCGACAGAGGAGGGCCCCACGTCGAGTTCGACCGCGACGTCGCGGCTTTTGGCGTATCCTTTCGTAAGGGATACGTTGAGGATCGCTTCGAGGTAGTCCTCCTCTTTCATGGTGAGGCGGTGATCGTATGATGCCTGAGGTATCGGATCCATGGTATAGTATTGGGAGGATTGGGTAATCAGGGTTTGTTTTATTTGGGATGGGATAATTTTCGTTAGGATCATGATATTTTCACTCACTCCCGAGTGCCTTTATCATGCAAATCATACGTAATACCCGTAATGTTATTACTTCTGGAATCAATTAGGTATTATTTCAGGTTGGTACAGTATGAAAGGTAATGAAAAATTTCTGATCCGTCTTTTAGATTCCAATGACATATTCGTTATCCCGGTCTATCAGCGGGAATATGAATGGCAGCTGGAACACTGTAAACAATTATACAGCGATTTGCTGTCAACTATCATAAATAACCGTCCAACCCACTTTTTTGGAAGTATAGTAAGTGCCACAAATCCCAAAGGAGGCCGCGGAGAATACGTCATCATCGACGGTCAACAGAGAATTACGACCATCTCGATTCTGCTGATAGCTATTTACAACATTTTGAAACAAGGCATTCTTATCTCTGCTGATAAAAAATTAACAGACAAAATCCATAATAAATATCTCCGTGATGAATATGATCATACAATCAAACTGATACCTGCCGCAAACAGTCAGAATGCGTATAATGCACTCTTTTCAGAAGACCTGGGCGATTTAGAACAAGATTCCAGAATCACAAAAAACTATCAGTATTTTTATACCTCCATTCTCAAGCGCGAGGTGACGATCGACGAACTGATGGAAGCAGTTTCGCGGCTTGTTGTAATTGACATTATTCTTGAAAAAGATGATGATGCACAACTCATTTTCGAAAGTCTGAACTCTACGGGACTCGCCCTCTCTGAATCTGATAAAGTGAGAAATTACGTATTAATGTCATTGCCCTTGGAAATGCAGGAAAAATATTATACATCCTACTGGTACAAGATAGAAAAATACACGCCTAAAAATACCGATGCGTTCCTTCGCGATTACCTGACAATCAAGTTGCGGCGGATTCCCGCCATCGCGAATATATATTCCGAATTTAAGGTATATGCTGAAACTGCTGATAAAGAGACCTTACTTCAGGACATGGTAAAGTATGCAAAATATTATTATATGATCCAATCTCCTGAAACGGCAGAGGGAGATATCAAGAAAATCCTCACAAAACTCCGGAAGCTGGATAACAGTGTCATTAATCCCTATGTAATGGAGATACTGGACGGGTATCAGTCGGGAATGATTATATCAAATGAGATAATCAGTATTCTGCGCATCCTGGAAACCTATCTCGTAAGGCGTATAATCTGCGGTGTTCCTGCTCAAGGCTTGAATAAGGTCTTTATGACTTTGCATAAGGATGTCTTGAGACAGGAAGGCAATGAGACAGGATATGTGGAAAAACTCAAGTATATTCTTCTTTCAAAACAGGGGTCAGGCCGTTTCCCAACAGATACGGAGGTTCGCGACAATTTACTGAACAGGAATCTCTATCAGGATATGAAGTTGACATATTTGCTTTATCTCCTCGAATCTCTGGAAAATCAGGACAATTATGAAGTGGTAGATCTGGAAAATCTCATTTCTGAGGGTCAGCTGAGTATTGAACATATCATGCCTCAAACATTATCCGATAAATGGAAGGAGGAACTCGGAGGTTCTGAGACCGCATTACAGGTTCATGAAGAATGGCTGCACAAGCTGGCAAATCTTTCGTTAACAGCATATAACTCAAAATACAGCAATAACTCATTTTTTGATAAAAAGAATATGCCAAAGGGATTTAAAGAGAGTCATCTGAAGTTGAATCACTATGTTGCGACCTGTGATAAGTGGGCTCGTGAGGAGCTTGTTGAAAGGAATAATCAGTTAACAAATCTCGCACTGAAGATATGGCCGACATATGTGTCTTCTTTTGTTCCGGCACAAAAAGAGGGAAATACTTTTTCGCTGGATGAGGATGTTGATTTATACAACCGAAATATTTACTCCTTTACTTTTGCCGGGACAAAATACAGCGTGAAAACCTGGCGTGAGTTCCTCGCCTCCGTAATCGGTTTACTGCATGAAAGAGATGGTGCGGTCCTCCAGGATCTTGCTCTTTCATCCGAAAAAACTCCTGTAGCCCAGGCTATTTCAGCAAGTGAAGATGCTTTTTCCCCGGGTGATTCCCGGCGTATTGCCGAAGGCATATATCTGAGAGTCCACGGGGATACCGGATCAAAAATATCTTTGATCAAAAAGTATCTGTCACTCTTTGACGTTGAGCCGGGAGAGATCACGATTACCGTATCAAATCCTGTTGTATCGACTGCCAATCCCGTTAATTCTCGACAGAAAGGAGATATGTATTTCAAATTCTGGGACCAGCTCCTCGTTGAAATAAATACCAAAACAGATATCTACCAAAACAGAACTCCAAACAGGAGCGGCTGGTTTACTGCAAAATCGATCCTTGGCGGCGGCATGAACTATTTTATGTCAATTAGACTAAAGAAATGCACCGTCGGATTCCAATGCAACAATATGGACATAATGAAGAATAAAAAACTGTACGACTATATTCACTCACACAAAGATGAGATCGAAAATAAAATAGGTCTGCCTATTTTTTGGGAAAGAGGGGATTCTCTCCGGATTTCCTTTTTGTCTATTAGGCTCGACGATATAGATTTTATGGATGAATCCACCTGGCCGCAAATAAATTCGTTTATGGTTGGAAATACGGTTGCTTTGTCTGAAGTTTTAACACCTATCCTGCAAAAATATTAGGATAGGCAATCATACAATAGATTTCACCCCCTCCATTTTTTCCAGTAAGCAGTAGATTTGAAAACATGCCGTTAGATGTAAGAGGGAGAATTGTTCAAAGATAGAAAAACCCGCACGCGGGTTTTTCCCCAGCATTTGTCCAAGAGCCAAAGGCTCTTGAGACGTCTCACGAGCTTTCAGCTCGTGGACTTTTCCAGACGGCGTGCGATTCCTGCGCAGGCGAAGCCCAAACAGGCAAAGCCTGTTTGAGGCGGCACGCAAATCTTCGATTTGCACGCATAAGCCGGAGCAGAGCACGACGGCGCAAGAAAAATGCGATTCAAGCGAGGGCTGGAAGCCCGAAGCGGAGAGCAAATCTTTGATTTGTGAGCGCGTTAATTCGCGGAGGCGTGCAAGCCAAAGGCTTGCGTGCCGCCTCAAATGAGCAAAGCTCATTTGGGCTTATTCGCGGTTCAATAATTTCATACATCCACACTCATCCCGACTCCTTTCTTTTCTCCCATTCATCCGCCCCTGTCCCCCTTTTCGTGAATTTCGTTGATTTTAGAAAATTTTGTGTGGGGGGCGGGTTGGACGCGAAGCGGTCGACCTTAGCTGAGCAAGTCGATAGACTTGCGAGTGGACAGAGGAGGGTAAGATTTGTATCCCCATCCCATCGATTTTTTTATTTTCGTGTTTTCGTTTTTATTTTCGTGCATTTCGTGTGATGGGCGGGTTGGACGCGAAGCGGACGACCTCAGCCGAGCAAGGCTTTGCCTTGCGAGGATGGTACCACTAAAAAAATACCGTACACGAAACTGAAGCTTACACCGAAAAATAAGCGTGGAGATATCTCTCGAAATCTACACTTTACTCTTTACAAGCGTATACACCCGGGATTTTTCCTTAGCCCCTTTGTACACGAAGCCCGCCTTTTCCAAAACCTTCTGCGATGCGGCGTTCCACTCATAGTGCTCCGCGAAGATCGCGTCGATCGGGAATCTGCAAAACACCAGACCGCAGACCTCTTTCACCATCTGCGTCATGATCCCTTTGCCCCAGTAGCCTGAATTTGACAGTTGGCAAATATGCTCCCCCACATCTCTTTCCTTTTTTCTGA
>LMVO01000018.1 GCA_002287215.1 Methanocorpusculum parvum | reverse complement strand
GCCATACGATATCGTGTGATTGTCCCGGATACTCTCCCAGGTCCACTCATCATCATCCGTCCCGGTCGAAAAGTCGCTCGTCTGCACATCATCCTCGATACTCGAACATCTGATAAGATCGCGCTCCGAAATGATACCGGTCAGCTTATTCTCCGAATTCAGAATCGGCATCGCATCCGTGTGCGCCAGTTCCATGATCCTGCCGACGACCGGCAGAGGAGTCTCCTCCCAGAGAGCATACGTCCTTTTGCTCACAAACCCGTCCCTGATCTCGCGAACGTCCCGGAGTTTTGCCACCGCGCCGACCAAATCGGAGACACTCAGGATCCCGATAAGATTCTCGCCTTCGACCACCGGCAGACGGCGGACATTCATCTTCGTCATGATATCGGCAGCCTGCGAAAGTGTAACATCCGGGCGGATCGTCAGCGGTTCTGCTGACATCAAAAGAGCGACCTGGGTCTCTTCAGGCTTACGAAGAATATCCTTTCTGGTAACGATTCCGAGAAGTTTCTTCTCCGGACCTTTCACTACCGGAACACCGCTGATCCCGGTCCGCTTGAGAATACGCAGAACATCATCGCGGCCCGAGGGGATCTCGACCGTGACAACATCCTTTGTCATGTAATCTTTTGCTAACATTTCCATCATGATATTCACCTTAAGGATCAGGCCTGCCGCTTTGACTCGGCCCGGTGATTTTCCGTTTCAGAAAATCCGTGTGTAATTTTTTGAACTCCGGCAGATAAATAACACATACATTCCGACGCCCCGGCGGCACCGAAAATGCCGGCGAACCGGCAAATCGCGCGGAAAAAAGAGAGGGGATTTATTTTTTAATGATCAGCGTGTTGGTTTTCGCATAGTTCACGATATGCGAAGAGACGCTGCCGATCAAAAGGCGGTCAAGCTTGCTCTTTCCGCGGGAACCAACAACGATCAGATCGCATTCCAGCTCGGCTGCTTTTTCAAGGATCGTGTCGCCGGCATGTCCGGCCTCCAGATGTGGCGTCGCCTTCAGGCCTTTCTTCGCTGCATCCTCGACCAGTTCCGCCATAATATCGCGGCCTTCCTTCTCAAACCGCTGATAGATCAGTTCCCAGGATGTATCCACCGGACCCGGCGAGATCATACCCGACTCGATAACATAAATGGCATGCAGTTCAGCTTTGGACAGCTTTGCCAGTTCGATCGCTTTGTAAAAAGCACTCTTGCTGATGTCGGATCCGTCGATCGCAACAAGTATCTTGGTAAACATAGTTTGAAACCTCCTACTTATGAGTAAATTACCTCTCCAAGCTTATAAAGCGTTGGTATATCCGCCGGAAATGATTCTAAGGATACCGGCAGATCCGATCCGCGTGATAAGCGAGGCGGCCGGATCCTTCGTCCAGCGGCCGGCATATCCGCCGTCAAGAACAACGAGATCGGCCGGGCCGCCCTCTTCGATGGTCCCCCGCCTGCCCTGAAGGGAAAAGCCGCCCGTCATCATCCGGAGGAGGTCAGATGAGTCGGTTTTGTATACGGTCTGCAGGAATGCCGCCTCGGCAAACATATCCGGGGAAACGAACATCACATTGTCCGTGCCGAGAAACACCCGGCATCCGGCCTTGAGCATGTCATGAACAGGCGGCCGGCGGGCGTCGGCCGTTACGCCGAGCCGCCAGTTTGATCGCGGACAGATGACGATCGGGATATCCCGGTCGGCCGCCTCCCGGATGTGTTCCTTCGTAAAGTGGGTCGCATGGATGATCAGATCCGGGTCGAGGGAGAACGCCGCTTCGATGTCTTTGACCCCTGCTTCGCCTGCATGCACGGCGAAACGTTTCCCGGCCGCCTTTGCACGGCGGACAGCCCCGCCCTCGCCGGCCGTTCCTTTCGCACTCGAAAGACCGAGTCCGTCAGCGGTCATCTCCCCGCCGTCCCGTCCGAAAACAACCATCCCGACCGACGGATCGGCCGCCTGCCGGAGAAGATCCACCCCTTCAGGGCCGCCTTCCCGGAAGTCCGCAAAACCAAGCGTCCCGGATGCCTTCATGAACCCAATTGTGTCCCGCATCGCAGAGACCAGACGGTCCGGCGGCGTTTCGCGTAAAAGCCGGTGTTTCAGCCCGTTTGGGGGAGCGACGAGTTCCGCAAGCGGCCGGTCGGCCGGGGTGTCCATCCCGACCGTGTCGGCGATATGCGTATGCGCGTTGAAAAACGCCGGAACGATCCAGTTCGCGGAGCCGGTTTTCCTCTCGGTGATCTCGGCGATACGGCCGTTTTCGATCACGATCCTGACATTTTCCGGCGTAAACGCTTCTCCGACAAAGGCCAGCCCCTCGAGTGTTTCCTGCTGCATGGATCTTTGTGTTCTCCTGTTCTTTTATATGGGTAGAGGAGCAATATAATAGGATATGGCAGCAAAGAGCTCGGGCAAAGGACTAAGTTCATCGGCAGGTCTGGTTACCTATTACGATGCGGATGACAAGAAAGCGTTTCACATCAGACCAACGGTCGTTTTAGTGGTCGCCGGTATCGTAGGCGTTTTTATCTACGTGCTGAACCTTCTCATCTGATTCTATAATACTATATCTGAGAATCTTTCTCAGCTTTTTTTCTGATCCCCGGATCGCTTAAATATTTCAGAAGAGAGGTATCTGTATGCAGTTTCAGATGATCCACAACAATATCAACGTGCTCGATCTCGACCGATCGATGAAGTTCTATGCAGAAGCTTTGGGACTTTTTGAGGTAAAACGGATCGTGCCCGAGTCAGGGGACGTTAGAATAGTTTTTCTGGGGGACGGCCAATCGAACCACAAACTGGAACTCACGCAGATCACCGGGCGGACAAACCCATATGAGCCGGGAGACAATGGAAGGCATCTCGCGTTCTCGACCGACGATTTTCAGGGATCCCTTGAAAAACACCAGAAGATGGGCTGCGTGAAGTCGGTCAACAAGGCAAGTGGTATCTATTACCTCGAGGATCCTGACGGATATACGATCGAGATCCTGCCGCTTGGCAGAGGATGATATTGTATATTAATTTATCTAAATACAGAGAAATCAAGACATTTCCCCCGGGTTTTTTACACTTATAAAGCATATATCTCATTACATTCTGCCGGTCTGAAATATACCACTCATAATTTTGAGAAACGACCCGCCCGCCGGCATGGATACGAGCCGATCTATGTATTTTGATACGACGATTCCATCCAGAGAGGGGACCCTATCCCCTTCGGCGGAAGATATCGACCTCTCGATCTTCTCTCCGCCTTCGAACAGCCATCCGACCATCACCCTCACCTATGACCAAAATGAACCCGAAGGTGAACTATGCCCCGTCTCGCCGGTCCCTATCCCCCGGGAACTGCCGGCAAATACCGCGGCGGCAGTAAAAAGCGCCGGGAAGGCTCTGCGGTATTACAATTCCGCGAACCGTTCGTTTGTCGGGATCTATGCCGGCAGGCTCTGCGAGATCGCAAACGGAGCGGTCACGCCCCTTGACCGGGGCAGACTCCGTATCCTGCTGACGGCGCTTTCCTCCTGGCACAAACCGGGGGATGAAGCCAGGACCGAGATCCCGCTTCCCTTCGACCTGCTCGAAAGCGTGCTGAAAGCCTCGGCAAAGGAGCTGGATCATCTGCCGGAGATCAGCGGTCTGCATCCCGGCGTTATGCTGAAGCCTGACGGCGAAGTCGTTTCCGCGAAAGGTTTTGACAAAAAGACCGGATGGTTTTTCCTGAAGGAAACGGCTGTCCCGCAGATTCCGGAGATCCCGTCTGAATCCGATCTCGCCCTCGCACGCGAATATCTCGACAGTGTGTATCACGAGTTCCTGTTCAAAGACCGGGCGGATTATGAAAATAATCTGGCTTCGGTGTTTTCCGCGATGCTTAGACCAAGTCTTGCCGGCCCGTTTCCGATCCTTGCCGTGCAGAAGAACAGTCCGCGGACCGGGGGGAGTTTTCTGCAGAGGATCAACGGGATCGCGGCGTTTGGCGCTGAACCGAAGGTGTATCCGGCGCCGGCACGGGCCGAGGAGATGGAGAAACTGCATAAGACGATCGTGAAGGAAAGCCCGCTGTATGCGGTTATCGACAATGTGGCGCCGGGTGCGGATTTTGTGTCGGAGTTTCTTCTCTCGGCGACGTCGGGAAACGGAACGGCGGCGTTTCGGGATCTCGGCAGTCTGACTCAGCTGGAACGGGCCGTGACGACGCAGTTCTGCGTGAACGGGAACCATCTGAAGATCGCGGCGGATGTCTGCGGGAGAGTGGTGGTGACGAATATCCTTGCCCAGAAGCCATGGCAGGAGCTGAGGTTTTCCCGGCAGAAGGATGAGCTGATCAGATATGCCGAGGAGATGCATGCAAAGCTGGTGTGGGCGTTTTCGGTGTTTCTGAAGAACTGGATTTCGAAGGGGAGACCGGCGCCGCCGCCGCTTCCGGGGAATCTGTCGGAGTATCCGGAATGGTTTTCTACGATAGCAGGCTCGCTGTATGCGGCGGGATTTTCCCGGGTGCTTTCGAATCTGGGCGAGGTCCAGACGGGAGATAATGAGGCGGAGACGGAGGGCTGCGAGCTGCTTGCCCGGCTGGATGCCATGTTCGGGACGGAGATGTTTTCGCCGGCGGGACTGAAGGCGGTTCTGATCCGTGAGGGGGAGCAGAGGAAGGAGCATCAGGTTTCAGGGCAGATGATCCTGGATTATGCGCCTGAGCATCTGGTGAAGGCGGCGGTGGCCGGAACGCTGACGGATGTTATGACGGGAAGATGGATCTCGCAGCTGGCGGATCAGAAGTTTGCGGGATATGACCGGTTTTTGACGAAGAGCCGGACGCCTCTTGGTGTTCGATATAAACTCGTTCCTGTAGAAAAACAGACAAGCATTACGGATACTCTGTAAGATATGTAGGTAATGTAGGAGGAATGCAGGATGAAAATCCTCAACCCTACATACTTTTACAGCTGGATCGTTCTTTGTTTTGGATTTAGAGGAGGATGTGTGATTTTATGTAGGTATGTAGGATGATCGGGTGTCCAGCGTATAGGGGATTTGAGGTGAGAGATGTTCTGCCGTAGGAGATGGATCTCAGTTTATCCTACATTACCTACATACTTCCTGAATTATGGCTTGTTTATGAATCTAAGATGATTGGATGGACTTTATCCTGCATGATAACCTACATACATCCTACATGAGGGGGAGACCCCCTCACCCCATAACTCGTATATGAATTATACGTAAATTAAAAATTTTGTAGATTTATTTCTATTCGTTTCTGAATTTCTGGGACTATTATTTCGTCAAATTTCATCTCTATCTTTTGAAACACAAGTTTTATTATATCAATGAATTCGATTATATCATTCTCGGTAATTGGAATGTTTGAAGCAATAGGATATTTTGCCCATAAATCTTCGGTAAGTCTTTCCCGGAAAATCTGATCAAGGATTCCATTATTATGAACAATTACGTTTCTCATTGACATCAACAGATTCAATTTTTTTATTGTTTCTTTACCTAAAATTTCTTTCAAATCAATTTCAAATTCATCTTTAAATATTCTGACAGCTTTGTCGATGTTTAGAAATTCATTTTTAACATCCCGACTAAATTTTCGATTAAGTGTTAATTCTGGTTTGACATATTTTAAATTCATGCTTAAAACATAGGTATCTTTTAAAAACAATTCAATTCCAGTGGCCAATATCACAACACACTGTTCTAACAAGACTCTTTCATTTTGATTATTTTTTGGAGCTCCATCTGTAGATGAGCAATTTAAAGATAAATCATAAAGAATTTGGCATTTTTTTACACTTTGTTTTATTTTGTAAGATGGTGCGGTCTCTCCACAGAACACACACGTATTTGGGAATGTACTATCTGAATCACCTATTTCAAATAATCCGCATGGTGCTGAATCATCATTTTCGAATTTTCTGCAATTCACTACACCAAAAGCATTGCAATATGGGCACAGTCTTATGTAACATCTGCGACTATCCGTATCTATCCCGACACTATTTATATCTTGATTAATTATTTCTTTCAATTTTTGCTGGGATTTTAAATCAACCGTCGCCAGAAAAGCTTCATTAACAATTATATAAAAATTATCCATTATTTCACAATCAAATTAATGTTCAATGACTCTTAAGGTTTTGGTATCTGTGGTAAATTTTGAGATCTCCGCTTTCAGCGTCCGACCCGCAGTCGCAAGTCTTCGCTTCGCTTAGACTTGCTCCGCTGAGGGACCAAAGGTCCCCGCCCCACAAACCATAAATACCCTCCCCTCTCCATAGAATCTCAGAATACTATCATCATGTCCCGGAAAATCCTCCCCCTGGCCCTCCTCCTCGCCGCTCTCCTTATCTGCCCCGCCGCGGCCGACCTGCCATCCTCCTACGACATGCGGGACAAAAACCTCACCCCCCTCATCACCGACCAGGGATACTTCGGTCTCTGCTGGACCTTCGCCTCGATAAGCTCACTTGAATCCGGCATGATTCAACAGGATCCGGAAAAATACGCCGGGATCGACCTCTCCGCTTTCCACACCGCCTACTTCACCTATAACCGGGACGCCCTCATCGACCCGGCGTCCCCCTGGCCCGGGCTCGAAGGCATCGCAGGCGACTACACCCATGTTCAAGAAACCGACCCGCAGGACAACATCTCCGGGCTTATTCTCGGCGGAGAGCTCACCCAGGCGATGTATACCCTTGCCGCCGGATTCGGCGCCGTAAACGAATCCGCTGCCCCCTTCGACTCCTACGGGAACAACACCGCCCCGTCCGATGACACGGCAATTTTCCAAAACGAGATCGTGCTGGACTCCGCCGTCATGATCCCCCCTTCTGAAAAGGACGACGTAAAGACCATGCTCCTCGAAAAAGGAGCCGCCGCGTTCGGATTCTTCTTTAACCCGGTCGAGCCGTATCTGCAGGAGCTGGAAAACGGGGACTGGGTGTTTTCCTTTGGAGATACCGACAGAGAAAACCTTGAGTATGCCGGCGGGCATGCCGTTCTTCTGATCGGCTGGGACGATGATTTTGCAAAAGAGCTGTTCGCGGTCCCGCCGGAACATGACGGGGCATGGCTGATCCAGAACTCGTGGGGAAGCGATCTTTCGAACTCTACCTACATCTGGATGCCGTATGAGGAGGTGACCTACCCGTTTACGTTCTTCCTCGGGACAGAACCCTGGTTTGAGCATACGTATCAGTATGACGGCGGGACGCTGGTCGAAAACAGATCGCTGAACCAAAGTTCGGCGAGGGTCGGGAATGTGTTCACGGCAGGCTTGAATGAAGAGATCCGGGCCGTAACGCTTGATACGAACCAGTCCGTGAACTACGCGCTGCGTGTCTACACCGATCCGGTTCCCGGAATGCCGGATGACGGAACGCTGCTTGCAGAGCAGACGGGGGGTATCGCATTCCCGGGATATTACACGATCCGGCTGGATGATCCTGTCCCAATCGAGAAGGGACAGAACTTTTCGGTGGTGTATGATCTCGAGGGGGAGGAGCCGCTGAATATTTCGATCGATACGTCCGCGGTTTCAGAGGAGGTGTCCACAACGACGTTTGCCCGTGCGGGCCAGAGTTTTCTGGATAACGGGACGGGATGGACGGATCTGAGCGCGGACGGGGAGACGAATCTGCGGATCAAGGCTTTTTCGAACGATCTGGTGTTTTGGATCAAAATGGAGCCGGTTTCTGCGTCGATGAAGGAGCGGAGTGTTTCGGTAACCGGAACGACGAACTTCGCGCCCGGGAGGGAGATCCTGGTGACGCTTGTCTGCCCGGACGGGAAGACGCTCTGTGAGCCGGCTGAGGTTCAGAGAGGAGCGATGACGAATTTCTGGGAGGTCAGGTTTTTCCCGGTGAAGCTGATTGAGGAGGAGTATGCTTTGTCGGCGGTGAGAAGTGAGGTCCTGGCGGAGAGCGGGTTTGTGCCGGAAGGGTTTACGGGGATGCTGGTTTTTGGAGCGAAAGGGACGATCATACGGGCGGGGTGAGGGAGGTACCGGTTCATCTGAGATGACAACAATGTATTTCGTTTTGGTGTACTGGATTCTTTTTTTATGAGCGGATCCATCACACGAAATCCACGAAAAATTTTACGAAAACACGAAATAAAAAAATGAAAAATGGTGGGAAAGATGTAGTGACCTCCCCTGTCCCCCACACGAAACGTTCGAAAATCAACGAAATGCACGAAAAGGGGGACAGGGGCGGAGGAAAGGATTTTCCTTCACTCAAAATAATCTGGCTGTTCCTCTATTACCCAATATCTCAATCCTCCGCCCCTGTCCCCCTTTTCGTGAATTTCGTTGGCGGGTTGGCGACGAAGTCGACGACCTCAGCCGAGCAAACCAAAGGTTTGCGAATTTGTGATTTTTCGTGTGGGGGACGGGGGAGGGTACTATCTGTATCTCCACCCAGCTGATTCTTTATTTTTCGTGTTTTCGTTGGCGGGTTGGACGCGGAACGCGGCCGACCTCAGCAGAGCAAATCTTTGATTTGCGTTTTTTTCGTGGATTTCGTGTGATGGGTGCCGCCATCCGCAAAATTACGTACACCAAACCGAGATAAACCCAACAAAAACCGATTCTGTTACCCGACCAAAAAAAGATTATGCCTGATTTCTCCAAAAAAAAAATCAGATCCCTTTCTTATGCAGATGATACGAATAGAGGATCGGTCCCGCGATCATCGCGATGAGGATCCCGAAAAACACCGGGATCCAGAACAACGCGAGAAACGCGTTCAGGATCATCACAAACCCGCCGATGATGAAGAGATACCCGGAGAACCGGCTGGTCCGCCGCCAGTTCTCGGCGCTTTCCATCGTCCATTTCACCCGCACGCCGGCGACCGGATTCTGTTTCGTCTTCGGAAGATAATTCCCGATGATGATAAAGATGACACCGACCAGAACGGGAACGATCACCTCGATCGGGATATCGGCGCCGATCGCCTTAAAGAGCGTGATCGGCACAACGATCAGCGCGATGACGGCGATCAGCCAGCGGGCAAACTTCAGCAGCATACTCTGGTTCTCCCCGCCGTATTTTCTGGTCGAAACATTACAGACGATATTGAGCAGACAGAGGAGAGCCGGCATGCCGAACACGACGAACGGTTTTGCCCCCCAGTTGTCCGGGTCGCCGGCGAAGTCGAAATGGATCGGAATCATATCCGGCAGACGGTCATACAGCAGAACGCCAAGCAGGATCGGCGCAAGACAAAGCGCCGAGGTGATGAACAGGGTTTTATCAATTTTCATTTTGTACCTCGTTAAACTGGGAGATCCAGCACATAAGCTCCTCGAACACCGAAAGATTCAGCTCGTAATACACGAAGTTCTTGTACTTCGTCTCCGTCACAAGATCCGCTTTTTTCAGCTGGGACAGATGATACGAAATCGTCGCTCCGGTCATGTCGAAGTGTCCGGCGATATCGCCGGCAGACATCTTCCCCTCTTTCAAGAGCGTGAGGATCTCGCGCCTGACCGGATCGGATAAGGCTTTGAATGTCTCGGGAAATCCCATATTATTCATACTCTGTTGTCTGCGAAACTATTTAGATGTTTTTCTAAATTGATGGATTTCGAAATAGATTGGAGGAAGACGGAGTACGGATAAGATGTATTTTGATTTCGTGTAATGCATTCGTGTAGACATAAGAGAAAAACCAACCGCGAATCGGCGCGAATCTCGCAAGCCTTTGGCTTGCTCTCATAATCGGATTTGCTTTTCCTCACTCTCGCAATCCAGCTTCACTGTCTTGCTCGTCCCTTCATCGGGACCGTTCGGGCAAATCCTGTCGCCGCCCCAGCGGCTCCTGTGAGGGAAATATGCATTGAGCAGTTCTAAAACTTGTAAAATGTTCTTTTACTCCAGGCCCAAAATGAAACGGAGAAAGAAAATTACCATGGGGAGGCGCTGGGGCGCCGACAGGATTTGCCCGAACGGTCCCGATGAAGGGATGAACCGGCGGGGCGAGCGGGGTGAGCCGAAAGGCTCGCCCTTAGCTGAGCAAATCTTTGATTTGCGATTAGACCCGCCGTGTTCAAGTGAGGAATAGCAAATCCGATTCGCCTCGCCCGAAGGGCGGATTCGCGCCGATTCGCGGTTGGTTTTTTCTCATGTTTCCACACCCTCTCACCCCCTTCACGAAATGGATCAACACCAACACCGCGTAAGATTAACATCCCCTCCTGCCAATAGATACCATAGGCAAAACCCATGGGCGAACTTGCATCGTTACCCAACATCGGCAAAGACACCGAAGAAAAACTGAACAAAGTCGGCATCACCACAGCCGCAGAACTTCGTGAAACAGGCAGCAAAAAAGCCTGGCTGATGATCAGATCCATAGATGATACTGCCTGCCTTCACCGGCTCTACGGACTTGAAGGCGCGGTTTTGGGCGTAAAAAAATCAGCGCTCTCCCCCGAAACAAAAAAAGACCTGACGGAGTTTTTCTCTTCCTTCTCCTAAATCCCTAGTTCTCCTCT
Source organism: Methanocorpusculum parvum (assembly GCA_002287215.1). GTDB lineage: Archaea > Halobacteriota > Methanomicrobia > Methanomicrobiales > Methanocorpusculaceae > Methanocorpusculum > Methanocorpusculum parvum. Next base: position 6,948 of record LMVO01000018.1, on the reverse strand, counting down.
TTTTTAAACTTCGAATACTTTCCTCCGATAATAATGATGATCACCCCTACAAAGATCCCGACGATCATCAGGATAAAGTTGTAGCTTGACAAAACAACTGCCGACCCTATAATAACGGCAACACCGAGCAGAACCAGAGCGGTCGAAAGGACGCCCCCGTCTTTGGTCAGATACTCGAAAAATGTAGTCATACAGGATATGATGCATGTCGAACAATCATAAAACTATGGGCCGCAAAACCCCGGCACGGGAACAGTTAATTTGCATGCATAGCCTACATATAGGCATAGAAACGTCCGGGTACAGGAAAGGGATACTGATATGGTCTACAGGATATTTGTTGAAAAGAAACCCGCTCTGGCAAACGAAGCACGCTCGCTCCAGAATGAACTGCAGAGTCTGCTGGGCATCAAAGAACTGACATCGGTCAGAATAATCAATCGGTACGATGTCGAAAATATAGAACAGGACCTCTTCGAATACGCAAAGACAACGGTCTTCTCCGAACCCCAGCTGGATCTGACCTTTGACGAAATACCGGTGGAAAAGGGCGAACACGTCTTTGCCGTCGAGTTTCTGCCCGGCCAGTTCGACCAGAGGGCAGACAGCGCAGCGCAGTGTATCCAGCTGATCTCCCAGGGAGAGAGGCCGCTCGTAAACACCGCACGCGTGTATGTTCTCAAAGGAAAGATCTCCAAAGAACAGCTGCGTGCGGTCAAAAATTACGTGATCAACCCGGTCGAGAGCAGAGAAGCGTCGCTCGAAAAACCGGAGACCCTTTCCGTCTCCTACCATATCCCGACAACCGTTGAAACCCTTACCGGATTCATCAGACTGGATGAAAAAGGCCTCGCCGCTCTCATCCGCGAACTGGGGCTCGCGATGGATGAAGACGACATCAGATTCTGTCAGCAGTATTTTATTGCGGAAAACCGTGACCCGACCATCACCGAGATCAGGATGATCGACACCTACTGGTCGGATCACTGCCGCCATACGACATTTTTAACGACGATCGACAGAGTGACCACAGAAAGCCCGCTTCTGCAGAAAGCATACGACGACTACCTCGCGGTCAGAAAAGCTGTGGGCCGGGACAAACCGGTCAATCTGATGGACATCGCGACGATCGCCGTACGATATCTGAAACAGGAGGGAAAACTCGACAAGCTGGACGAGTCACCCGAGATCAACGCCTGTACGGTGAAAATAACCGTCTCTGTCGACGGGCAGGACGAGGACTGGCTTTTACTGTTCAAAAACGAGACCCACAATCACCCGACCGAGATCGAGCCGTTTGGCGGGGCGGCGACCTGTCTCGGCGGCGCGATCCGCGATCCGCTTTCCGGCCGGGCCTATGTGTATGCAGCGATGCGGCTGACGGGCGGCGGAGATCCCTTAACGCCGGTGAGTGAGACGCTTGCCGGCAAACTTCCGCAGAGAAAGATCGCGACGACGGCGGCGGCGGGCTACAGTTCCTACGGAAACCAGATCGGGCTTGCCACCGGGATCGTGGATGAGCTGTATCATCCGGGATATGTGGCAAAACGGATGGAAGTCGGCGCCGTTATCGGGGCAGTTCCCAAGGAAAATGTCAGACGCGAGGTCCCAAAAGACGAGGATGTCGTGATCCTTTTAGGCGGACGGACCGGGCGGGACGGATGCGGAGGGGCGGCCGGATCCTCGAAGTCCCATACGGTGGCTTCGCTCACGAGCTGCGGAGCGGAAGTTCAGAAGGGAAATGCTCCCGAGGAACGCAAGATCCAGAGACTGTTCAGAAACCGGGAGGCGTCCCAATTGATCAAACGCTGCAATGATTTCGGCGCCGGCGGGGTCTCGGTCGCGATCGGAGAGCTTGCCGAAGGGCTGGAGATCGATCTGAACGCGGTCCCGAAAAAGTACGAAGGTCTTGACGGGACGGAACTCGCGATCAGCGAGTCGCAGGAGAGAATGGCGGTGGTCGTGGACAAAAACGACGCGGAAACGTTCCGCTCTCTCGCTCACGCGGAGAATCTGGAAGCAACGGTCGTTGCCCGGGTCACAAAGAATCCCCGGCTGATCATGAACTGGAACGGGAAAAAGATCGTCGATATCTCCCGTGCATTTCTGGATACGAACGGGACGGAAAAACACATCGAGATCGAACTCGCCGAGCCGAAGCCTTATGAAAAGACGGTGACAGGCACGTTTGAGGAGAATTACACCGCGCTCGCCGGCGACCTGAACAGCTGTTCGAGGAAGGGACTTTCCGAGCGGTTCGACTCGACGGTCGGCGCCGGAACGGTCCTTATGCCGTTTGGCGGACGGTATCAGCTGACCCCGATCCAGGCGATGGTGAACAAGATTTCGGTGGAGAAAAGCGATACCGACGACTGCTCGCTGATGGCATGGGGATTCAATCCGATGATCTCGGAGAAGAGTCCGTATCACGGGGCGTATCTCGCGGTCGTCGAAAGCGTCTCAAAACTGATCGCGACCGGAGCCGAGTTCAAAGACGTGTATCTTTCGTTCCAGGAGTACTTCGAGAAGCCGGGCAAAGATCCAAAACGCTGGGGCAAGCCGATGAGCGCGCTTCTTGGCGCATTTGCAGCCCAGATGGGGCTCGGCGTCGGCGCGATCGGCGGGAAGGATTCGATGAGCGGTTCCTTTGAGAAACTAGATGTCCCTCCGACACTGATCTCGTTCGCCGTAACGACGGAGAAGATCAGAAACATCGTGACGAACGAGTTCAAGAGTCCGGGTCACAAGGTCGTTCTGCTGAAGGCCGAGTCTGATGAAAACGGTCTCCCGAAGGCGGAGTCGCTGACCGCAAATTACCATCTTGTCACCATGCTTATGAGAGAGGGGAAAGTCCTCTCCTGCTATACTCCTTCCCTCGGGGGCATCGCGGAGGCCGTATTAAAAATGGCATTCGGGAACATGATCGGATTCGCGTATGACAGCAGTGTCGATCCAAAGGACATCTTCGGATACAACTACGGAGCGTTTGTTCTCGAACTCGCCGATGATTCAAAGGTCGGTGTCCCCTTAGGGATGACGACGCCGGACGCTTTCATCCGGTATGCCGGGGCAAAGCTTTCGCTGGAAACGCTGCTGAATACATACGAAGCAAAACTGGAATCGGTTTATCCGTGCAATATTCCGCAGGGGTCGGGCAGGATCAAAAAGATCAAGTACGAGACACGAAGTCTCATCAAACCGCGGGAGCGGACTGCCCATCCGCGGGTTTTCATTCCGGTGTTTCCGGGAACGAACTGCGAGTATGACAGCGCGAAGGCCGTCGCAAGATCCGGCGCCATTCCTGAAATTCTCGTGATCAATAATCAGACCGCGAAGGATACGGCCGAGTCGGTCGATAGGGCGGCGGACGCGATCTCCCGGTCCCAGGCGATCTTCATTCCGGGCGGATTCTCCGGCGGGGACGAGCCGGACGGATCGGGCAAGTTCATCACAGCGTTCTTCCGCAATGCGAAGATCAAGGACGCCGTCCATGATCTGTTAAAGAACCGGGACGGACTGATCCTTGGTATCTGCAACGGATTCCAGGCCCTGATCAAGCTGGGGCTCGTTCCCTACGGTGAGATTATCGACGTGGATGCGGATTCGCCGACGCTGACGTTCAATACGATCGGCAGACATCAGTCGAAGATCGTCCGCGTACGCGTGTCGTCCGTGAAATCCCCCTGGTTTGCGAAGGTGAAGCCCGGCGATGTGTTCGCGGTGCCTATTTCCCACGGGGAGGGAAGATTCCTCGCAAACGACGACGTGCTGAAGCACCTTATCGAAAACGGTCAGGTAGCAACGCAGTATGTCGATCTGACCAATCATCCGACCTCGGATATCCGCTACAATCCGAATGATTCGATGATGGCGATCGAAGGGATCACCTCGCCCGACGGCCGGGTTCTTGGAAAAATGGGACACGCGGAACGTATCGGCGAGGGGCTGTACAAGAACTATGATGAGCAGTTCGATATGAAACTCTTCGAGTCGCTGGTCGAGTACTTCCGGCCCTGATCCTTTTTTTTCGGCCGTCCGCCCGGAACAAATACCGCGGTATTAAGGGTGAGTCTGATAAATATCAAGTATCATGAGTAAGAACGGGCTGATCGTCGAAGGAGGGGGGATGAAGTGTGCATACAGCGCAGGCATCCTTGACCGGTTTTTGGATGACGGGATCTGTTTTGATGAGTGTATCGGGGTTTCAGCGGGTTCGGGGAATCTGGCGTCGTATCTTGCAAACCAGCGTGAGCGGAATCTGCATTTTTATACGATATATCAGAAACACCCCGAGTATCTCGGGATGAAAAACTATCTGAAGCACGGGTCGTATTTTAATCTGCAGTATATTTACGGCACGATCTCGAACTCGACCGGGATCGATCCGGTGGATTTTGACGCTTTGCAGGAAAATCCGGCGGAGTATTATCTGACGGCGACGAACGCCAGAACCGGTGAAGCCGAGTATTTATCCGGAGCCGATATGAAGAAGGATGATTTCCGTGCCATCATGGCGAGCTGTGCGATCCCGGTTGTGTGCAAACCAATCGAGCTGAACGGGAAGCTGTATTTTGACGGCGGGGTTGCCGATTCGATCCCGGTGCAGAAGGCGCTTGATGACGGCTGCGAAAAGCTTGTGGTGATTCTGGAAAATCCGCGAAGTTTCCACCGTCAGCCCCAGAGATACAAGCCGTTTTATCATGTGATCCTGCGCCGGTTCCCGGAAGTGGTGAAAAAGATCGATGACCGGCATCTCCGGTATCATCAGGTTATAGCGCAGATCAACGATCTGGAGGCGACAGGCAAGGCATTTGTTTTTGCTCCGTCTCAGGCGGGAAAGGTGAAGACGACGACCAAAGACTCTGAGGATATCCATGAGCAGTATGATCTCGGCATTGAGGATTATGATGCAAGACGGGATGAGCTGAAAGAGTTCCTGAGTGGATGATGATCGAGACAAAGAGGCTGATCCTTCGGCAGATCGTTGATTCGGATGCAGAAGATATTTTTGCCTATTCGCGGGGGCCGAACACCGGTCGGGATGCCGGGTGGAAGCCGCACGAAACCCTGGAGGAGACAAGGCTGATCATGCAGGAAATTTTTCTCGAACAGGAGAGTGTTTTCGGGATGGTCCTGAAGGAGACGGGCGTGATGATCGGCAGTGTCGGTCTGATCGATGATCCTCTGCGTGAGAACGATTCGGCCAGGATGCTCGGATACGCGCTCGGCGAAGCGTTCTGGGGACAGGGATTCATGACGGAAGCAGCCGGCGCAGTCATCGGATACGGGTTTGAGGAGATGCAGCTGGATCTTATTTCGGCTACATGTTATCCCTTTAATCTCCGCTCAAAGCGTGTCCTTGAAAAACTCGGGTTCCGGTATGAGGGAACACTTGATCTCGCAGAAAAGCGGTATGACGGAAAGGTGCTGGATAAGGACTGCTTTTCGGTGACGAAAGAGGCGTATTTTCATAAGAGAGGTTGATCCAATTCGGGCGGGATACTGTCGGGTGCGGAGATTCGCGGTTGGTTTTATCTCATCTATCCACACCCACACCGCGTAAATCCTATTTTAATTAGACATCTTTCCCGAGAATAAAAAAATTAGAGGAGTTTTACTCGCGGATCAGCTGTTCGCGTTTGAGGGATTTGATCTTTCGTGCAGGTTTTAACCCTAAATGAAGCAGGAGAAGACCCAGGGCAACAAGCATAACCGCACAGCCAAGGTTCAGCCACGCCATCTGATGTATAACGATCCAACCATAGAGGAACGCAGCCAGATTTGCCGCTGCGATGATAAACTCGAGCCAGACTAAAGTAAACCAGAGATTTTTCATCGTTGAGAGGCGTTTTATCTTTGAGTCGATGTCGGTGTAAAGTTCGAACGGACCGCTCGCCGCCTCTTTTCGTAAGTAGACCCATCTGAACACAGATGCTACACAGACAACGCCGGCCTCTTCCAGGAATCTGAGATAGGCAACGCTTTGCGGCGACGACGGGAGATTTTCCAGAAGCTCGATTTGGTAGATGTACTTTCCGGGCTCGGTTTCTTCAAAGGTGTACTTCCCAAAGAAGAAACTGTACAAGGACATGCCTTTTGCCGCCATCTCGTTCAGCCACTTCTCCTCTTTTTCATAATCGGAGATCCACCTCCATGTTGTGTGCTTCATGATGTTATCTCCGTAACCTTTCTGCCGTTTTTAAGAAGTTCTTCGAGTCTCTGTATTTCATAACTCACGACTTTTTTTCCGGATTCGGTTATCTGATACTCTTTTTTTCTCGAATCCGATTCACCGGCAGAGATGATCCAGCCTTTTTCGAGCAGCGTATTGATTGCTCCGTATAAGGTCCCGGGGCCCAGATTGACCCGGTCACTGCTCAGTACTTTGACATTCTGCATTATCCCGTAGCCGTGCATCGGTTCGTAGAGCGAGAGCAGGATGTAATAAGCTGCTTCCGTGAGGGGGGATTTTTCCAAAGGAGGTGTCATGTTTTATTCCGTGCGGCGATGTAACGTTTAACGATGTATCGTCTTGCGATATAATTGTATATCGTCATCCGATATAAGGATTGCTGAAATAGGAGTTACGCGGTGTTATCCTCGCAATCATCGCATAATTCCTAGATGCAATCTTCATTCCGGATGAACTGCCGGAAAATGTATCTATGCCCAAAAAAGAGGATATTCCACCGCGGGCCGCTCCGCGCCGGAGTCGCGGCCCCGCACCCTGAATAAAAAAAGAGGGATTCTGAACATAAGAAAAATCCGCGGGCGGGTTTTTCCCAGCATTTATCCAAGAGCCAAAGGCTCTTGAGACGTCTCACGAGCTTTCAGCTCGTGGACTTTTCCAGACGGCGTGCGATTCTTGCGTAGGCGAAGTCCAAATGGGCAAAGCCCATTTGAGGCGGCACGCAAATCTTCGATTTGCACGCATCAGCCGGAGCAGAG
>LMVO01000017.1 GCA_002287215.1 Methanocorpusculum parvum | reverse complement strand
TGAGATATGCGAATTCTCGGGAACTGGTCAACGCTGCACCCCCCTTATTCTTTTGAAATAGTGTGTTTGTGTTTTTTTTGTGTTGAGCGCAAGCTCTCATGTTTTGGTTGTCGTCCCTTCTTCTTTCGTCTTCTATCCGGATACCCCGGGGTATCCTGCATACAAGAAGAAAGAACGGGGGAAAATGAATATCCACAGAAATTAACCGCACGAACCTTTTTTCATCCCGGATACAGTAGCATGATCAAACCTAACATATAATACAGAAGAACAAATACAAAACATATCTCTGTATCACCATGAAAAAGATCATCCTGCTCGCGGTCCTGCTCGTCATCATCTCCTCCGCCGGCTGCTATCTCTGTATCCTCAGTGCAAATCCCCAAATATATCCCGATAACGCCTACACGGATTCCCTCTCGGCAGAATACATCTTCCCCTTCAAAAACACCTCAATAACACTTTTCGTCTCCGTTCCCGCATCCATCTATCATGGGGCGAAAGATACCGGATCAAAATACCTTCCTTACACAAAAATAACCTCGCGCGAGTATTATGCTGATTTTACCAATGATCCCCTTCAGGAAGAGATGTACACACAGATCCTGACACAAACGGCATCCGTGAAACATACCTTGGATTTAACGGACGACGAGTATCTGGAGTTGCTCTCGACATTTGTCCAAAGTATTCATTACCATACAAAAGACGAGTACCGCTACCCGGTAGAGACCATTATTGACCAGTATGGTGATTGTGATGACAAAAGTATCCTGTTGGCCGGGTTATTGACCCGTGCCGGCTATGATGCTGTCCTCCTGATCTTTGATGAAGAAAGCCACGCCGCAGTCGGAATAAAAACAGCTGACGCAACAGCCTATCCGGATACCGGGGGATACGCGGTCATCGAAACAACCGACTTCAGTTATATCACCGACAGATCGTTCCAATTTGAAGACGGCTCATCACTCTCCAGCGCCCCTTCAGTCATCAGTGTCGGTACCGGTACAAAAACCTACACCTCCGGCAGTCAAATAACCGTCATCCTGAATTACCGGGATAAAGCCGCCTCCCTGATCGATCGGTTATCACGGGAAGGTGCTGAAAAGACCGAAGATCTCGATGAAATGGAAGATGCACTCACCGAATATGAGATCCGCCTTTCCTCACTTGACTCCTCAATGCAAACGGCAATATCCGCATATAATACCTATGCCGATCTGGCAGACTCCATAGTATCACAGCAGAAAAAGCTGAACCGCGATCTTCGCGCAGGCAAAATAACCGACAATGCCTATTCTTCAGAATGGGAAACGCTCAATGCATCCTATACAGAGTATCTGACAAAGGCTGATGATGCGTATCAAAACTACACTGCCTATTACGCGGAGTATCAGAAGCTCTATGCCGAGTATCAGGCATACTACGCAGCGTATGCAGCTTCTTACACAGATTACAGCAGTACGGTCAGCGAACAGAACCGGCACATAGACATCTACAACCTCATCATCACAGAGCCGTATAATCGGGAACATGTATATCAGACCGTTCTGCATGCTCCGGCTCTGATCTGATCAGGCCAAAAGGCCCCCCTCCTCATCAGCCGTCAGGACCGTATCGGTCCGACCTTTATCCCCGGGGTCTCCCTTCTCTCTTCGGAAATAGGTCTGCGCGCCTCCCTCTATTTACAATCCCGAACATGTACAAATATAATCATTGAAGTAATAATTTGGTTATTGTTGTACATATTTTAAATACTATTGGATACCACCTGTATCTATGTTCCCGAAAGATGGTCGTACGACCCTTACAGTAGATGACATCCCTAAAAAATGGTATAATATCGCGGTCGACATCGGCTCCCCGGAGATCCTTAATCCCGGGACAATGAAACCGGTGACTCATGAAGATCTTGCACCCGTGTTTTGTAAAACATCGGTCGAGCAGGAACTCGACACCACTCACCGATTCATCGACATCCCGGAAGTCGTCAGAGAAGCATATGCCCAGTTCGGCCGCGTGACGCCGCTTCAGCGTGCATATCATCTTGAACAATACCTAAAAACGCCTGCCAAGATCTACTTCAAACGTGAAGATGTCAGCCCGACAGGCAGCCACAAACTCAACAGTGCCATTGCCCAGGCATACTACAACAAACGTGACGGAACAGAACATCTCACCACAGAAACCGGCGCCGGTCAATGGGGTTCTGCCTTATCTCTCTCCTGCAACTACTTTGATCTCGACCTTATCGTGTTCATGGTCAAAGTAAGTTTCGAGCAGAAACCGTTCCGCAGATCGATCATGGAAACCTATGGGGGTACTGTGTATCCCTCACCGAGTTCAGTCACTGAGTATGGAAAATCCGTCCTCGCAAAAGATCCTTCCTACGGGGGGACCCTTGGAACTGCGATCACAGAAGCAGTCGAAATGGCAGTCAAAGATCCCACCGGAAAAACAAAGTACAGTCTTGGCAGCGTTGCAAATCATGTATGTATGCATCAGACCGTTATCGGTCAGGAACTGATCGCTCAGCTGAATGAGATCGATGTCACTCCGGATCACATGATCGGATGTATCGGCGGAGGAAGTAACTTTGCCGGATTCAGCTTCCCTATGATCCAGAAAAAACTCCATGGAAAAATCGACACAAATTTCCTGGCAGTTGAACCTTCCGAGGTCCCTTCCCTCACAAAAGGCGAATATCGGTATGATTTCGGTGATTCCGGCTGCATCACTCCGCTCTTTAAGATGCATACTCTTGGGCATGACTTTACCCCGAACGCCGTTCACGCAGGAGGTCTTCGGTATCATGGTATGAATCCGCTGGTGTCCAGGTTATATGATAACAAAACTATCAACGCTGTATCGTATAACCAGGAACAGGTTTTCCAGGCAGCCGTTACCTTTGCGAGAACCGAAGGCATCATCCCGGCGCCGGAATCAGCTCATGCAATCCGCGCTGCTGTTGACCTCGCTCTTGAAGCAAAGAAAAAGAATGAGGAACAGACTATCGTCTTCAATCTTTCAGGTCACGGGCTGCTCGATATGGCCGGTTATGCAAATCACTTCAAAACCTGTAAACAGACAGTGATTGAAGTCTGATCATTTTTTTTGAAAAAAAGGATCGTCTGATTCAGACGGCCGTATGCGCCGTCTTGACAAATGCTTTCGTTTTAAGAGCATCCCTGACATCATTTTTCTTCACGCCGGTGTGAACATCTACCGCATAGGGGCGGACCTGGCGGATCGCCGAGGCCACATTCTCCGGAGTGAGGCCGCCGGCGAGTATGACGGGGATCTTTACCGATTCCACGATCTTTGCACTGATGCTCCAGTCGTGAGTGAGTCCGGTCCCGCCGAGCCGGTCAGGGGTCCGCGTGTCCAGGATTATCGCATCAGCATAGGCTGCTTCCCGCTGAGCTGTTTGTACAGCTGACATATCCATCACATGGACTGCTTTTATGATGCGAAGATACGGCAGACTCTTCCTGATCATGCATATTTCTTCAGGCGTGATCGTGTTCTGGATCTGGAGCGCGGTACAGCCGGACTGCTGAACGATGCTGATGATCGAACGGGCATCCTGCAGATGGGTCACCGCGACCGGTTCGATGAACGGGGGCAGTGTTTTTATCATCGCCGCCGCTTCCTCTGGACTTACGGCATCCTGGGTCACGTGCGTGATGCCCATCAGAAAACCTACCGCATCCGTTCCCGCGTCAACGGCACATTTCAGATCGGCAAAACTTCCGGTACCGCAGATCTTACATTTCATCGCCGACCTCTATATCATATACTGCATGCCAGCTGGCCGGCGAATACGACCGCAGGAACCGTTCGGTGATTTTCGCGTTTGGAAACGCACGCAGAATATCTTCATTGTGTTCTCCTTCTTTCTCGACAAGCGCGTAGAGATGGATGACGGCGCCTTTAGCCGCAAGTTTTGCAGCTCCTGCTAAAAATCCGTATGCTGCGAATGGTAAGTTCATGATTATGCGGTCAAATCTCATCGAATCGAGCATATGCGGGAGATTCATTGCATCGCCGAGAACAGGCACTACGTTATGCAGATGGTTTAATCTAATGTTTTTCTGAAGCAGATAAACCGCGGATGGATTTATGTCGTTTGCGACGATAAGCTTCGCTTTACTGCTCAGCATCACCGGAAACGGTCCGACGCCGGCGAACATATCAAGAACTTTTTCTCCTTCTTTCATGGAAGAGAGAATTCTCTGGCGTTCGTTCGAGAGCCGGGCGGAAAAGTAGGCTGCGGTCAGATCGATGATCATTCTTCTGCCGTATTCATGGTAGAGTGTCTCGGTCGTATTTTTTCCGGCGAGCACTTTGAATGTTTTTGTTCTGAACTCTCCTTCGACCGGTGATGTGGCAAAAAGTACGGTATGCGTCGAAGGACGTGCCGCCAGAATCTTTTCCGCTTCGATCTGATCATCTTCCTGAAGAACAACGATCCCGCCGATCTGTTCGTGACGGGGCAGCTCCTCGCGGGGGCTTGTTGTGGAGAACTCCGCCTGCATCCCGGTCTCTTCCAGAACCGGGACAAACAGGAAGCCCTCCTCAACGTACGGCCGGAGGCTTCGGTCTGCCTTTCCTTCGGCAATAAGTTTTCTGCGTCCCGCTTCTCCCTCGAGGACTGGGATCCGCACGCACCACTGCATGACTTTTTCACTCATTTTTTATGTTCCTGATCTTTTCACGCAGATCTCCGGCGGCTTTTTTGATATCTGGTGCACTTACCACTGCGGAGATGACACAGATCCCGTCCAATCCGGCCGCGATGACCTCACTGATATTTCCACTGTTGATGCCGCCGATACCGACCACGGGGATCTCTTTTGGTACGGCTTTTCTTACAGCTGAGATACAGGCAAGTCCGCGGCCTTCACCAGCGTCCGGTTTTGAGCCTGTCGAAAAAACCGGGCTCACTGCTACATAATCCGCGCCGTCCAAAACGCCTTTTACTGCTTCTTCGACCGAACCAACAGAGATGCCGATGATGAAATCATCCGGAACAAGACGTCTTACGGCCTTCACCGGCAGGTCGCTTTGTCCAAGGTGAATGCCATCCGCTTTTGACGCGAGCGCGATATCGATCCGGTCGTTTACGATGAAAAGGGCTTTGTCTTTGGTGATCGCACGGATCTTTTCCGCTTCGGCAAAAAGATCCGCCGCGCTCATCCTCTTATCACGGAGCTGGATGACATCCGCTCCTCCTTCAACCGCGAGCTTTGCTATTTCTGCATGGGAATGACCGTTTGAGAGTTCTTCGTCGGTTACCACATAGAGGTCATATGTCATGAATACTCAGTGATCTTTGCTGATTTGAGAAACTGTTCTTTGGTGAGCGCGGCCGCGGCGTCGAAAAATGCCGGCTTAAACGATCCCGGGCCTTTTGCAGTTTTTGCCGCTTCTTCGCCGGCGATCCCAAGCGCGGTCATCGCGGCGATACAGCCGTCCATCGGGTCAGTTACTGCAGTGAAGGCGCCGCAGACAGCGCTCGCCATACAGCCGGTCCCAGATATTTTACCCATCATCGGCACGCCGTTTAATACGCCCACGACGCGTTTTCCGTCACTTACGATATCCTCCGCTCCGCTTATGACGACCGTACATCCGTATTCTTTTGCATATCTGCGTGCGGTCTCTTTGGGATCTCCGGAAATGCTGCCGGAATCAACGCCCCGGACCGTTGCCGAGACGCCGGCAAGCGTGCTGATCTCTCCGGCGTTACCTTTCACGACCGAGATGGGGAATTCGTTCATAAACCTCTCCGCGGTTTGTGTGCGATATGGTGTCGCCCCTGCTCCCACGGGGTCGAGAACTATTGGGATGCCGCATTTCTTTGCTCCGTTTGCCGCTGCAAGCATTCCTTCGATCTGGTTTTCATCCAGTGTTCCGATATTCAGCACAAGAACGCCCGCTATTTTTATCATATCCACTACGTCTTCAGGTGCGTGCGACATCACCGGTGATGCCCCGAAACATATCGTCATATTGGCGCAGTCATTTACCGTGACGTAGTTGGTGATCTGATGCACAAGGGGATTTCTCTCCCTGACAAGGTCCAAAATGTGAGCGTATCTCTGCATATGCCTGAATATTATTTGCCTGTCTGACAGAAAAATGTATTAGTCCCTTCTGAACTATTGTATACTTATGGATGAGTATCTTGCAAAGATCCGTTCCGGGGATCTGAAACTTTACGCGCTGGAGAAGAGTATGCCGGCAGATGATGCCGTATCTCTTCGCCGTAGATATATCGAAGAGGAGACCGGTACGGATCTTTCCGCTGTCGGGACCTATTCGATACCTATTGACCGGGTAGTTACCCGAAACATCGAGAATATGATCGGCTGTGTTCAGATCCCGCTGGGAGTTGCGGGACCTTTGGCGGTCAAAGGGGAGTATGCCGATGGAAAGTACTGGCTCCCGCTTGCGACGACAGAAGGCGCTCTGGTCGCTTCGATCAACAGAGGGTGCGGCGCCATCACCAAAGCCGGCGGCGCCGAGGTGCGAATTCTCAGAGACGGCATGACCCGTGCACCGGTTTTTGCAGCCAGAAGCGTTTCCCACGCGGCCGAGGTTGCGAGGTGGGCGGAAGACAATCTCCTTCTTTTGAAGGTCGCCGCCGAAGAGACCACAAACCACGGCGAACTGATCGGGCTCACGACATATACGGCAGGTACCAGCGTCTTTATTCGCTTTGAGTTCGACACGAAGGATGCTATGGGCATGAACATGGCGACTATTGCCTCGGAAGCCGCAGCTCATCTGATCGAAGAGGAGACGGGGGCAAAACTTATCGCCGTATCCGGAAACATGTGCTGCGACAAAAAACCCTCCGCGATCAACATTATCGAAGGCCGGGGCAAAACCGTTTCAGCCGGGGTTTTTCTCTCGGATGAACTGGTGGCATCCGTGTTCAAGACCAACTCAGCTACACTTGCCGAGGTCAATACCCGCAAAAATCTGACAGGATCTGCCCGGGCGGCATCTCTCGGATTCAACGCCCAGGCTGCAAATGTGATCGCCGCCATGTTCATCGCCTGCGGACAGGACCCGGCACATGTAGTTGAGGGGAGCAACACGATCACGACCGTGGATATGGCGGAAGGCGGCGTGTATGTTTCCGTCACTCTCCCCTCGCTTCAGGTCGGGACGGTCGGAGGGGGAACGAGTATTGCCACCCAGAATGCAAATCTTACGATGCTCGGCGTTGCCGGCGGGGCGGAAAATCCGGGAGACAACGCAAAAGCATTTGCCGAGATCGTGGCAGCCGGCGTTCTCGCGGGAGAATTATCTCTTCTCGGTGCGCTTGGGGCCCAGCATCTTGGAAAAGCGCACAGAGAACTCGGCAGAGGAGAAAAATAATTTATCATCCTTTTTTGATTCAGATCATCTGTTTTTCTGCGCCGGTCACGCGTATTATCTCTACTTTTCATCCTCTCTCTGATTGGACATCTCCGGACTTTTTCGGTTTCTGATCTGGATTTTGTGCAGAGAAAACTGACGACTGCGGCTTATGTATTGAAAAATGCCGTCATAATTCAGCATATATCCCGCAATATCCCTGGTCTTTGCTCTGTCCAGAAGATTGATGTTGTCACCGTGCTAATGATTAGCACACATGTTTGGAAAACATATCCGTATGGAACGGGTCATAGACCGGAACTCCGGTCGTGCCGTTATTGTACCATTGGATCACGGCATTTCGATGGGGCCGATTCCCGGGCTCACCGACATGCGTGACACCATAAATAAAATCTCGATCGGCGGAGCAACGGCAGTTCTCATGCACAAAGGCATGGTCCCCTACGGTCATCGGACATCCGGAAAAGATATCGGTTTGATCGTCCATCTTTCCGCCGGCACCGGTCTTGGAACCGATCCCAACTCGAAGGTCATCGTCACGACCGTTGAGGAGGCCATAACGCTTGGAGCGGACGCCGTATCCATTCATATCAATCTGGGAGCCGATACCGAACCCGAGATGATCTGCAATGCCGGAGAGATCTCCCGCAAATGCCAGCAGTGGGGCATGCCGCTTCTTGCGATGGTCTACCCTCGCGGCAAAAACATCAAAGACTCGTTCGATGTGGATGCCCTCAAAACCTGCGCCCGCGTTGCAGCCGAACTTGGTGCTGACATCGTAAAAACCAGTTACACCGGAGATATCGATACGTTCCGTGAAGTCGTCCGCGGAGCCCAGATCCCGGTCGTCATCGCCGGAGGTCCGAAGATGGGCTCTGATCTGGAGATGCTTCAGATGGTCCGTGACTCTCTCGATGCAGGAGGAAAAGGGGTCTCAATCGGAAGAAACATCTTCCAGCACAATGATATCATTGGTATTACCTCGGCCGTCACCGATATCGTGTTAAGGGACGCATCCGTGGAAGAAGCAGCAAAACACCTCACCCGGTGAAAAAATATATGACGATCCAACTACCTCCAATCCTGATCCGTGCCGACCACCTGCAGACCTATGACGAACGAAAAGCCGTCGTCGCCTCAGCTCTGGAATCAGGGTATACCCATATCATCCTGAGACCGGAAGACGAGGCTCTCAGCCACCTCGGCAGATATACTGCTATACTAGCCGAAGGCAAAAACCTCATGTATTCCGGGGAACGCATCGGCGTTCTCCTGAACCTGACCGGTGCCGAGGAGATGGAGGAGGCGTACAGCCTGAAGAATGCCGTTTCAACTCTGATCATCTCCCCCGAAAACTGGAAGGTCATCCCTCTTGAAAATCTCATCTCCCGGTTCCAGAACGCCGAGACGAGTGTATATATTTGCGTGAAGACCCCCGAAGAAGCCCGTCTCGCTTTCCAAACAATGGAGGTCGGCTCTGACGGTATCGTCATCACGCCGGACGGTCCGGCCGATCTTGCCGCATTTTCCGGAATCAGGACCGCTGAATACCCGGTAGTCGATCTGGAAACCGCCGTGGTCACCAAAATATCCACCCTCTCTTTAGGGGACCGGGTATGTATCGACACATGCTCGCTTCTGGAGAGGGGAGAGGGCATGCTGATCGGCTCTCAGTCCTCCTGCCTCTTCCTCGTCTGCTCGGAGAGTTTTGAAAGCGAATACGTCAGCGCCCGGCCGTTTCGGGTGAACGCCGGCGCCGTCCATTCATACATTCTCTGCCCTGACGGTACGACGAAATACCTCTCCGAGATCGCGAGCGGGAACGAACTCCTTTCCCGCATGCCTGATGGACGTTTGCGAAGCGTGAATGTCGGCAGAGTAAAAATCGAGATCCGCCCCATGCTCTATATCGAGGCAAAAGCCGGAGGAAAGACCTACTCGGTCGTTCTCCAGAACGCCGAGACCATACGCCTTGGAACGCCTTCGGGAGCGGTTTCCGTATCCGATCTCGCGATCGGCGATCTGGTCTATGTCAGACTTGAAAGCGGCGGCCGCCACTTCGGACATACGATGGCGGAAACGATCTGCGAAAAATGACTGCAAACTGTGCCGTTATTGTGGCGAAAGACGAGGGGGAAGCGTGGACCCTTGCAAAAGAAGCGATCCTGAAAGGAGCAGAGGCTCTGGAATTCCGGCTCGATGCCTTTCCGGTCATACCGGCAGACCTCTCCTTTCTTGCGTGCGGCGTTCCTTCGGTCGCTACACTCAGGTCTCCTTTGGACGAGGAGCGAAAAGATATCTTTCTCCGAGCTCTCGCGTCCGGCGCAAAGTACATCGACATAGAATCGGACTCGGTTCTGAGAAACAGGTTCCCAAAAGAACAGGTCATCTGTTCGTATCATGACTTTGAGAAAACGCCCGCAGAGGATGAGATCCTTGCAATCTTCAACGATCTTCGATCCTCGGGAATCCCCAAAGCCGCATTCATGGTGAGGGGGCCGGCGGATCTGCTTGCAGTCTGGAGTGCCGCATCTGTTCTTAGAGAAAAAGGAGCTCCGTTTATTCTTATAGGCATGGGGGCCGCCGGCGAGGTTACCCGTATCCGCTCATCCGATCTTGGATCGATGCTCAACTACTGTGCGTTACGGCCGGAACTTGCGTCCGCTCCGGGTCAGATAACGCTCGAAGAGGCTGAAAGGCTCGGCACCGATCCGCAGGTCACTGCCGTAACCGGCTATCCCCTCACCCATACGTTCTCGCCGGAGATCCACAACGCGGCATTCAAAGCCGCGAAGATCCGGGGGCGATATGTGAAGATCCCGTCAGCTCCTGAGGAACTGCTCCTTATCCCGGAGGTTATCAGAAAATACCGGATCATCGGGATGAACGTAACCATTCCTCATAAAGAGTCGGTCATTCCTCTCCTGAAACGGATCGATCCCCTTGCCGCGTCCGCCGGGGCAGTAAATACGATCCGAAACTCTCCCGCCGGTCTCGAGGGGTACAATACCGATATGCTGGGCATTGCGGCGTCGCTCGCTTCGGTGGACATGGATCCAAAGGGCGCCGAGGCGCTCATCATCGGCGCCGGCGGGGCGGCAAAGGCAGCCGCCGCGTATCTGAAAGTCGCCGGTGCCCGTCTTTCGATCACCAACCGGACCCATTCCCGGGCAGAGACGCTTGCCGAATTGTTTGGCGCCCGGGCAGTGAAGCTGGAGGATCTCGCTCCCGCGTATCAGCTGATTCTGAACGCGACCCCGGCCGGAATGAGCGGGTTTGAACACTGCTCGCCGGTTCCGCATACGATATTCACCAAAGACACGGTTGTTATGGATATGATCTATGATCCGGAAGTGACTCCCCTTCTTGCCGCTGCAAAAGCCGCCGGAGTTCGTGCCTGCATCAACGGAAAAACCATGCTGATCGAACAGGCCGCCGCATCATTCACTCTCTGGACAGGCATCACGCCTGACCGGGCCGTGATGAGAAAAGCATTCGAAGCGAGGGCGGCATGATCGGCAAAGGAGTTTCCTACGGTGCGTTATCGGTGATCAACGCGATCTCTACCGGAAAAGGGGCGGCCTTTGGAATCGATCTCAAAACCGAGGCGACCGTCCAACTGATTCCGGAACCCGAGTTTTCCGTCGAGATCGGCGGCCACCCGTCCGAGTCCGTTTCCCTCGCCCGTTTTTCCGTTGAGGAGGTACTTCGGCGGTATCCAGGTTCTGGGATGAACGGTGCGGTGATCAGAACTACGTCGAATATCCCCATATCTCAGGGCCTGAAAAGCAGCAGTTCGGCCGCGAACGCTATAATATCGGCCGCCGCCGCTGCGCTTTCCCTCCATATCGATCCGCTCGAGATTGGCCGGATCGGCGCGACAGCCGCCGTCAAAGCGGGCGTCAGTATTACCGGGGCATTTGATGATGCCTGCGCCTGTCAGCTCGGGGGTCTCGTATTCACCGACAATGCAAAACGCGAACTTCTGCTCCGCCGCCCGATGCCCGAAGGCTACACGGCCGTGATCCACATACCACCGTTCCAGATCCGGAAATCCGCATTTCCGAGTGAGAAGATGCAAAAAATGCGTGATATGGTCTCTGCCGCATATGATATGGCGATCGAAGGAGATGTTTTTTCAGCGATGTATGTAAATGGAAGATGTACCTGTGAAGCGATCGGCATCACGCCGGAGACGGCCGACCGGGCTCTCTCATGCGGAGCCGCCGCCGCCGGACTTTCCGGGACGGGTCCCGCCACCGGGATCCTTGTGCCTGAGGGCAGGTTAGACGAATTTCTCGACCGGTTCGGTCGGGAAGATATCCTCATTGCGAATATCAGGAACGGGGTGTGAGATGAAACTTATCGTATCCCGCTCCCAGATATCGGGGTGTGTTCACGCACCCCCTTCGAAAAGTCACACGCACCGGGCATTTCTCCTTGCGGCTCTTGCAAAAGGCGAGTCTGTTGTCTTCTCTCCGCTTCTGGGCGAGGACACTCTAGCTACGCTGGATGCGGTCAAAGCGCTCGGGGCACATGTATGTGAAGCGAATGATCGGATCACGATCCGGGGTGGCGATCTGCATGCCCCTCTTCCGAAAGGAACGGTGATAAACTGCAAAAACTCGGGAACATCCATGCGGATGCTTGCTGGAATTGCATCCCGTCTGGACGGAACGACCGCGTTCACGGGCGACGCTTCGCTCTGTTCCCGCCCGATGAAACCGCTGCTTGATGCCCTCTCAGAGCTTGGAGCCGGAGTAACATCCAAAAACGGCTGTGCTCCGTTCACGATAACGGGTCCGGGGTCCGGCGGCGATGTGCATATTCGCGGGGATGTGAGCTCCCAGTTTATCTCGGCGCTGCTGATCTCGGCTCCGCTTGGCAAAGCTGACACGAGGATCCATCTTACAACGCCCCTTACGTCAGAACCCTATGTGGACATGACGATTTCCGCCATGAAAAAACACGGCGTTTCGGTCGAAACGATCGATGACGGGTATCTTGTCCGTTCCGGTCAGGTCTATTCTCCCGTGGATGTTCAGGTCGGCGGCGACTACTCGTCAGCCGCATTTCTGTTTGCGGCGGCGGCACTCACCGGCGAGATCACCGTTTCCGGACTCGACCCGGCTGACCCTCAGGGAGATAAGGTGGTGATCTCCATCCTTGAAACATTCGGGGCAGGAGTAGTTCGTGAAGGCGAAAATGTTACGATCAAAAAAGCGGATTTGAAGGCTGCAGACATCGATCTTGCGGATGCTCCGGATCTGTTCCCCATTATCGCCGTACTTGCGTCGCAGGCAAAAGGCACCAGCAGATTATACGGGGCCGCCCATCTGAGATTCAAGGAAAGCGACCGGATCATGTCCACCGTTCTTTTCCTCAGGTCGATGGGTGCAGATATCAGCGAGACCGGGGACGGGTGCATTGTTATGGGACCCTCCCGGCTTTCCGGGGCAAATGTTACTACATTTGGCGACCACCGTATAATGATGGCCGCCTCGGTCGCCGGACTTATTGCCGCTGGCAATACTATCATAGACGACTCAGGCTGCTGTGCTGTTTCTTATCCTGATTTCGTCAGGGATATGCAGAGACTCGGTGCAGATATGAGGGAAGAATGAATCGAATCGGAGGATCCATAACGCTCACTCTCTTCGGGGCGAGTCATGACAGCCGTATCGGCTGCGTTATCGACGGGATCCCTGCCGGATATCCCGTGAATGAGGATATCATCACGGCGGATCTGGCGCTCAGGAAACCGGCCGAAGGTATCGGGACCCCCCGTGTGGAGGCGGACGTTCCGGAGATATCCGGAATTGTGGATGGGATCACTACGGGCTGTCCGGTCGTGATCACCTTTTCAAACAGCAATACCCGGAGTTCGGATTATGAACAGCTCCGCCGTATTCCCCGCCCGGGTCATGCCGATTATCCGGCAGTCTGTAAATTCGGTCCGGCTCATGACATCCGGGGCGGCGGGATGTTTTCCGGCAGAATGACGACTCCCCTCGTCGCGGCCGGCGCTCTGCTTCGGGATCTGATCGGCAGCGCCGGAATCTCCGTCGGTTCGTATGTTACCCGGATCGGCAGCGTCGTCGATATGAATGTTTATGATGTCGCAGACATCATGACGAGATCGCGGACCAATCCGCTCCGTGCAATGTCTCCGGAGATCGAGGAGCGGATGAGAGCCGAGATCCTCTCGGCGAAGTCGAAAGGAGACAGTGTCGGCGGGATCGTCCGGTGCTTTGCTGCGGGTCTGCCCGCGGGTCTTGGAGAACCGTTTTTTGACAATCTCGACGGCGAGATCGCCAAAGCTGTTTTCGCCATTCCCGGCGTGAAAGCAGTCGGATTTGGCGAGGGTTTCGCCGCCGCCGGTCTTCGCGGATCCGAAAATAACGATGCATATCGTTTCTTTGAAAATTCTGTAGTTACAACCACGAATCATGCGGGCGGCGTGCTTGGCGGGATGTCGAACGGATCCGTTCTTGATTTTTCCGCGGCATTCAAACCGACCCCCTCGATTTCAAAACAGCAGATGAGTGTCGATTTGGTCTCCCAAGAGGATGCCGACCTTTCGGTCAAAGGACGTCACGATCCGTGCATCGCAAATCGGGGGGCGATCGTCGTCGAGGCAATGACCGTGTTCACCCTCGCAGATCTCGCGGCCCGGGGAGGATTCCTTGTCTGAAATTAATGAGTTCAGAGATGAACTGGCGTCGATCGACCGCGAGATCATGGAACTGGTCGGCCGCCGGAATAGAATAGCTCTGGTGATCGGCGAAAAAAAGGCCGAGGCAAACGAAGAGGTCGTGGTTCCCGCGGTCGAAAAAAATGTCGTCCAGAGATATATCGACGCCGGACAGGTTTCCGGCGTGAGTGCGGAAACGGCCGCACGGATCGCCCGGGCGGTCATAGATGAGTCTGTTGATCTGCAGGGAAGGATACCCCGCCGTACTGTTCCGCGGAAAATCTTCATTATCGGAGGGAACGGCGGGATGGGCAGATGGCTCTCTGCGTTTTTTGCCGGACGTGGTCATACGGTAACGATCAACGACCCAGAACCCGACGGAGCTCTCTATCCGGTTACGGATATCTCCTTTGGATGCAGGGATGCCGATGTCATCATTGCAGCAACGCCGATAAAAATCTCTGCAAAAATCCTCGGGACGGTTCTTTCAGAAAACAAAGACGCGCTCATCTTTGACATCCTCTCCGTCAAAACTCCCCTTATCCCGGTTCTCCGCAAAGCGGCGGCGTCCGGTGCAAAAGTCTGCTCGGTACATCCGATGTTCGGCCCCAATGCCGCCTCGATAGCCGGCAGAAACATCATCGTATGTTCGTGCGGCAACGATGCCGCGGCGGATGAAGCGGCGAGTCTTTTCAGCGGCGGGATGATTCTCCAGATGGAGATCGGGGAGCACGACCCGATCGCTGCCTACGTTCTCGGGCTTTCCCATGCGGTGAACCTTGCTTTCAGCGGAGCTCTTGTCCGAAGCGGATTTTCGTCAAAACGACTATCTGCCGCTGCTTCGACAACGTTTTCCAGACAGACTGCGGTATCGTCCGCTGTTTCCCGGGAAAACGCCGAACTCTCTTACTCCATTCAGACGGAAAATCCGTATAACGAAGCGGCCGTCCAAAACCTTCTGGAAGCTCTTATGGATCTTCGGTCATCTCCCGAGGATGAATTTATAGAAAAAATACATGAGGGTGCCGCGTGGTATCAGACAAAATAATTATGAATAGGACTTACGCGGTGTGGTTGTGAATCCAATTTGGGAAGGGTACGGCTGGGTTTGGAAACATGAGATTATTTAACCGCGAATAAGCCCAAATGAGCTTTGCTCATTTGAGGCGGCACGCAAGCCTTCGGCTTGCACGCCTCCGCGAATTAACGCGTTCGCAAATCAGAGATTTGCTCTCCGCTTCGGGCTTCCAGCCCTCGCTTGAATCGCATTTTCCTTACGTTCGGGTGCTCTGCTTCGGCTTATGCGTGCAAATCGAAGATTTGCGTGCCGCTTCAAATGGGCTTTGCCCATTTGGGCTTCGCCTACGCAGAATCGCACCCTCTCTTGAAAAGTCCACGAGCTAAAAGCTCGTGAGACGTCTCAAGAGCCTTTGGCTCTTGGACAAATGCTATAAGAAAAACCCGTTCGCAAAGCTTCGCTTTGCTCTCCGGTTCGGGCTTGCAGCCCTCGCTTGTTCTCAAACTTTCAGTTTGCTCTCCGTTTCGCTTCGCTCACTTGCATGCGGGTTTTTCTTATCTTGCATGTCTTTTTTTCTCCAAAAAATAGATGAACAATCCCTTTTCTTGATCTGGGGTGCGGGGCCGCGACTCCGGCGCGGAGCGGCCCGCGGTGGGATATCCTATTTACTGAGGCCCCTATACGTTGCGTGCAAGCCTTCGGCTTGCGTGCCGCCTCAAATGGGCTTTGCCCATTTGGGCTTATTCGCGGTTAAATATTCTCTTGTGTCTACACACAACAACCTCCTTCCCAAATTGGATTGAGGATAACACCGCGTAACTACTATTTTTATTTCCCTCATCCCGTCAAAAACACCGCGAGAAGCGGGAGCGTCACCAGGCAAAGCAGTGTTGAGATACAGATCCCCTGGGCCGCAATATCCGGATGGGCCTTATGCTCATCTGCAAGCATCACCGTATTTACTGCCGCCGGCATTCCTGCAGTTACCACGATGATGCCGAGGATCAGCGGATCAGCGATGAACTGCGAAAAGATCAGATATACCAGGGCCGGCATACCAAGAAGACGGATCGCCGCAACGATATACTGCCGGACATTTTTGAAGATCGAGGTGAAATTCAGCTGGGCAAGGAACCCGCCGGTCACGACAAGAGAAAGCGGCGTGGTAACGTTATTCAGCAGCTCTAAGGAACTGTAAATGGGGTCCGGGATCGAAAACGACGTCAGGAAGAAGATCAGCCCAAGGATCGTCGAGAGAAACGCCGGGTTCAGGAGAAGTTTTGGATCGAACGAGATTTTTCCGCCCTTCTCCTGTGCCCGCAGGATCCAGATTCCAACTGAGTATGTCAGTATCGTGAACGGGATATTAAAAATCGCCGCATAAAATATCGCGTCCTGGCCGTACAGCATCGAAAGGATGGGAAATCCCATGAACATCGAGTTCGAGAACATGATCATGAACCGGAACACCCCATACTCCTCCTTCTTTGCCCGCATCAGAATAGGGGAAAACCAGGCAACCAGAAACGCGATCCCGTAGTAGGCAAACGCTGCCAAGATCAGATACTCGCCCTTCATCAGAACTTCGTTCGTGAAAGGGATCTGCATGGAGAATATCACCATCGCGGGAATACAGATATGCAGAAGGAACTTCGAGAGGGACGAGACGGACGCGTCGTTCAGGAGTTTGATCCTTCGTGCAAAGTATCCGATCCCGATCAGGATAAACAGGATGAGGATCTGATTCAGGGCGATGAAATAATCCATTGTTCTTCTATACTGATAGCACAAGGCATGTAGTTAATCTATCGGGACGGTCAAACTATACTGTATGGACCCTATTGTAGAACAGGGATTTGACCGTCTCCTGGATGTTATCAAGGAAACAAAAGCAAAACAGCAGGATACCGCCGACCTGATCGTTAAAGAGGACAAGGTCCTTCTCGAAAAGATGATCTCGGCAGTCGTTCCGGTAGTGCAGGCGGCAGGTTCGCTTTTCCTCCAGAAAGCAAAACAGGATACAAAAGGGGATCTCTACGACCAGAAGTATTACCCCGACAAAATGATCATCCTCGGGAAATCCGAAAGCCCGGCGAGTTTCCGGCCTGATGATCCCAAAAAACAGGTCACCCAGCAGTTTTGTGTGGCATCGGAGAAGGGAGAACTGTTCGAGCTGATGTTCTCGACCGACGGTTTTGTGGTCGATACGTATGCCTCGCCCCTTTCAGCGGAGGATGCTCTTGCGTTTTACGGTTACGATATTTTGTATATGCTCTTTTCGGCGATCCGGGATTATGCCCTCGCGGAAGAGGATCTCCTCGACGCACTCGATCTGACCCTCGGCTTTCTTCAGCACAAAACGGCCTGAACACGGTCATATCAAAAACCTGTTCTCTTTTTTGGAGGAGTTACGCGGTGTTGGTATGGATCCGATTCGGGAAGGGTACGGTTGGTTTTATCTCATGTGCCCACATAAACCCCTTACACGAAATCGAAGTATACCTCATTAGTACGTCAGTTGTTTCGGTTAAGATCACCCCGCCTCAGCTGAGGGACCTAAAGGTCCCCGCCTCTCATTTTACGACACTTCCACTC
>LMVO01000016.1 GCA_002287215.1 Methanocorpusculum parvum | reverse complement strand
TTTTTATCTATCCATACTGTTACAACAGCAACAATACCTCCAATAATGAGGCCCGAAAAATACATCGGGAGAACCACCGACATACTGACCCCATTCTGCATATCATACGCTCTGAGCAGAATCGTTGGAATACTTGAGAATAATACGAGTAGTATTAAACACGAGATGACTCTTATGCGGTAATTGGTCATGGTGATCATGGTGAATTGCCTGTCAGGATTGATCTACACCCCAATCGGAGTATCAATTGTACCTATTCTTACAATTACTATCCTGGGTATCTGACGTTGAGAGATTGTGTGATCTACCTTCAACGACATGATGATTATTCTGTCCCTCATCTCTTATCAATACATTGAGCCTAGACTCCAATGCAGAATGTATCCGTCGGGATCGTGAAAACAAGCTTGAGAAAATAGAGGGAGGAGTCTCACATCCTCAGATTGCAGTGCAGTATTCAAATATCCGGTCTGTTTGCATCAGCGGCTGAATACAACTGACAGACACGTGCCCGTCCCCACCCGCTCGTCGTCTCCAGCCAGACCACCGTGTGCGTAACAGTATTCACTGCAGAGGGATCTACCTGGAGAATAAGAGTTGCATCTGCCGTTTCACCGTCCTTCACGTAGATCGGCTCACCTTCGAGGGTGAGCGACATCCCTTCCGGCAAAGGAGACATAGGAAATGTTCTATTGAGCATAACAATAATATCCTCCCCGGATGCCGTGATTTGTATGGCAATTCTTCCCTCAACACCCGGTTCTGCAACGTAAATGGGAATCTGATTTGACCGGTCATCCCGTCTCTGCACGCTTACAAAACCTGTTGCATTATCCAGATCGTAGTACCAGTCTAGAGCAGGAGTGGTATATGATACTACTTCGGGGGGTGATATCAAAAATCCCCCATCAAACATACCAGGCATGAAGTCAGGCAGGCTATTATTTTCTGAGTGGTGTTCCGGTGAGATGCAGCCGGCACTAAGGGTTAACAGGAGTAAGCATATGCATGCAGCAAGAATTTTTATACGCAATTTCATCATTTGAACCTCACATAGTAAACATTGATTTGTCTCCTCCTCAACTCAATTCGTCAAAGAGCTAACAAAAGTTATGAATACGGGATGCCTGCCTGATAATACTCTCCTTCCCAGTAGAGAATTCTATGAATGCAGTATTTTTCCCGGATCTCATCGATTCGTTGTCGAGTCAGAACCTGGACACTATTCAATACAGGGTTATCTGTTCCAGGGTCCGATTTTTTTATACTGGTATCCCTCGTAAGAAACAACTCCTTTATCTCAGGATATTTTTCGAAATCCTCATCAGTAATATTCAATATCGCATATCCGGATTCGTTCCATACGTGGTGGATCGGTTTTTCAGGATATGATGAATAGGTTAATGTCATTGATTTACTGTCCAAGATACCGGTGGATTCTATCAGGATAGGCACGACAAATACGAGCGGCAGCAGAATAAGAACAGCCAATAGTATTATCCAAAATTTTCCCACGTGATTTGGGTCTTTGTTCATTTTTCATCACATCCGTTACGCATGCATACATCATTTTCAGATTTTCGACACAGCCAAATCATGCAGGCTCCAACCGCGAGACCGAAAACGACCCAGATAATGGAGAGGGTCAACATAAATACCGGGGATATATACCAGGGATAAGCGGGAGGCATTCCGGGGACAACAACATCATATGCATCTCCTGCTATTCCACGAAACATAGCATAGATCAGATAGAAGATGCTGAATACGGCAAACCCTTTCGAGACTCCCGACAGGATCTTCTGCGGTTTTCGTGCTTCGCAGAGTCTTGGGACAACAAGGGAGAAGAGGGGGGCAAGGATCAGGAAGAAGTAGAGGGCGGTGACCAAAACCGGCATTCGCAGGAAATTCGTCAGCATTGACTGAGAAGAAGTGAATGCTCCGTCGATGATATTTGTGATGCCCATTCCGATGTTGATGACGAGCAAAAGAACAAGGGCAATTATAAGGACCGTGAACCATGTCGTGTTTTCTCTGCCGAGCGTTTTCTTATACATTATCACCCCGATAAGGACTGCGAGCGGCAGAATAAAAAATAGAGACGCAAACAGACCATCGGTGACGGCATTTGGCAAAGATATACTCCATGAGAAATATGCCGAAAAAACGCATAGCGGCAGTAGATAGATGAGTGCCATGCAGATGACACTTCGTTGGGTATTTTTGGTTTGTTCAGTCATAATCAGGCAAGGTGTATGAAATCTAAGTATGATTGTGGAGATGGTTTCTATGATCTACAATTACACCTTTGCCCTCATCTCTTATCAATACATTGAGCCTGGAATCCAATGCAGGCTGTATTCCCTGCTGACGAAAATTCATCCCGCTATTTTTTATGTATGGTTGAAAGATATCCGTAGATCGCGGTACTTTTCATGAAAGCAAGCAGTATCAGGATACCGAAACATACACCGCAGATATAGGCAACTGATGTAAATCCGATCTTTGCAGTAGGCACATACACGACGATCAGCCATGTAAAGAGAAGTATTATTCCCGTAAGGATCCCGGTGAGCACCCATTTTACTCTCCCGGCATTTTTATCCGAAACCGGCTGTACAACAACGCGGGCCTGTTTTGGAGGAGGATACTTTTTATCCACCCATTGCGTTACAACAGCAATAATACCTCCAATAATCAGGCCTGCAAAATACATCGGGAGAACCACCGACATACTGACCCCATTCTGCATATCATATACTCTGAGCAGATGCGTTGGAATAACAGAGAGTAATATCAGTATTATTAAACACGAAATTAAACACGAAATCCGTTTTATGCGATTGTTGGTCATGGTGAATTGCCTGTCAGGATTAAGTTACAGCAGAATCGGAGTATCAATTGTACCTATTCTCACAATTACTATCCTGGGTACCTGACATTGAGAGATTGTGTAATATACCTTCAACGACATGAGAATTACTTTCTCCTTTATCTCTTATCAATACATTGAGCATAGAATCCAATGCAGGTTGTATACCCTGATTAAAAATGGATAGCCCAATATATCTTCACTTACAGACATCAGGACTCTTTTTGTAAAAATAAACTGATTAAGCCAAATCTAATTAATCCATTTATAATTCATTCAGATAACTGCAATAATTGCCATTGTTGATCTGCCAACGTGTGCGGATCATGACATAATCTGTGCGACGAGAAGAACTACGCCGGAAGCAATCACACTCAGTATGAATAAAATACAAACGGCAGATACAACGCCTAATACAACACCTAATGCTATTTTCATAACATCTTTGGAAAACTCTTTATCATTCATCATTATATGTCCTCGTACATTTCATCAGATGCTGGTTTTTAGAACCATCATTACTATACCTTCTCTTTCATCTATTATCAATACTTTGAGCATAGAATCCAATGCTGGTGGTATGCTGTGATAAAAAAATAGATAATCCAATCTATCCCTTCTTAAAAACATCAGGACTCCTGTTTGTAAAAAATAAACCATTAATACAAATGTAATTAATCTTGGAATAATCCATATAACTGCAATTAGTGAGGCTGCAATGGTTTAAAGTCGGGCTGAAAACTACAGCTCGCTTTGGATCATTGCCATTTTTGGTCTGCCAACAGATGTGGATTATGGAATCATCTGTGCGATGATAATAACTATGCCGGAGGTAACCACAGATAGTAAATAGAATACAAATAGCAGATATAATACCAAATGCTATTTTGAAGAACTCTTTACTTCGTTGAGGAACTCTTTACCACGTATTAGCGTATGTTCTTCCATAACCGTTCCCTCTCATTTCGAGATAGAAAGTGCGGGAAGTAATACCAAGTCCACCTACATTCACCACTGCAGCAAATGCAGAATTCTCATAGAATACACCATTACTGACATAAGAATTCAACGATGATCTCGTCAAGGAGACAAAAGGTACATAAAGTGTGGTTACGTAAGCATCAGCGTAAAGAGGACTTACAGCCATTGATCCACTTGTAGTATATCTTCCATCCATTTTGATAGACATCAAGTTGATTCCCTGAAGAGAGAAGATAGCATCCATAGATATATACTGTTCAGAGGATTTAGTTGAGGTAACTGGTACTTTTTGAATAGAGACCTCTATATCTTCAAAATTCTTTAATTTTTCCAAAAAGATTTTCTGTTGCTCCTCTGATAATGAAGATTACTGATTTAAGACATTTTCATATTTCCCATCGAAAGATTTCAAATACGTAATGAAATTTTCAGGTGAAGAAAAGACATCAGGTGAGTTTGTCTGAGTATTTGTACATGATAATGCTTCATTTACAAAAACTGTATCTGAATTTAATTCGGAATTAACTGAATTTGCAGATACTGCTGAAACGAACATCATACTCATCACTAATAGACAGATGAGAATTGGAATTAATTTCATAATCTGTTTCATTTTTCATATCCTCTTACATTTCTTCGATGATGATGGTTTTTACACCACCACCAAAACTACCCTTTCTCCCTCATCTATTATCAATACATTGAGCATAGATTCCAATTCATGTATTCAAGAGGTAAAGGGAAAGAGGCAGAATTGGATACTAGGCTCAATGTATTTATAACAAAGAAACAACAGAACATACCAACGTATGAAGATACAGATTCTTTTCATCGGCATGCTCCTTTTGACCGCATGCTGTGTAATGCCTGCGGGTGCAGCTGATTTTTCTGATAATGCCGCAAAGTATACGATAACTCCCTGGTACAAGTTTACCGATGGGTGTAAGGCTCTGCCGCTTTACGATACTATTACACAAGGGGAATGGAAGAGTCACTCATATCTCCTTCCTGCCGGTAAAACAAGAATTGAGATTGCTCTCTCATGGGGAAATACGCAAAATACTCTCTACATGCTGATAAAAAAACCGGATGAATCTTCATATGGACCGTATTACGATTCATTTGATGGAATAGCAAATGGAGTGATTCCCCTTACTATAAACGGAAATATTGCAGCAGGCCAATGGACTATATCTATTAATGGGGCATCGGTGAGCGGTACTCAGCTATATACTTTGCAATTCAATGCCGTTTAGATACAAAATCCACATTTTCCTATGTGTTGTGATCCTCTGCGTACTTGCAGGTGTATGCGGACCTGTGAGCGCCTTTAACTTCTATTATACTTATCCCGGCGAAGATGACTTGGTAATAACCCCGATCGACTATGAGATAGTTCCTGTCGATGACGGAATTGAGGGAGTGACTATTACCGGATGGCTGAACCTTGTTTACTGGAAAGAGGTGCTTCCCATCTATATCGGCTCATACTTTGACTACTTTGAACCAACGCCTCTTGGAGACATGACCAGAACAATGATGATTCCGCTTCTTACTACGATCTTTGGTATCTGCGGTACCTTCATCGTCTTCTGCCGCCGGAAATCTCCCGAAAAAAATCCGGAGTCGACCCCGGCAAAAATCCTTGCCTACATTCGGCAGCACAAATTCTCTTCGCAAAAACAGATCGTCAACGGGGTGGAAAGTTCCCGGGGATCCGTTGCCTATCAGCTTCACCGGCTCCAGATCGAGCAGAAGATATTTGCAGCCGAAGTGAACGGAAAAACGTATTATTCAGCACACCCGATCGATCAGGAATCTTTAGAACCGGTCATATACGGTATTCTGGAAAATGAAACCACCGGCTCGATCTTCAAAACATTATATCTTCATCCAAACCTGACACGCCACGAGATCGCCGGGATCATCGACAAATCTCCGGACACCGTGTATTTTCATCTGAAGAATTTCGACGGCCGGTTACTTACCGGGGTGAAAGAAGGAGGGATCTCGTACTACTCGCTCAGCCCGGATGCCAATGATACGTATTTCAGAATGGAGCGTGGAGAAGTGGGCGGCGGCGAACGCATCGCCATGGAAACATGAGCATTCCAGGCATCGGATATTATTTGCCTGATCATTCGAATATTTGGATAACTAACAATATTTTTGTAGTTAACGCCGCATTTATGATAATATAGAGGCAATAATCCAGTATGAAATACGCACCCTCAGTGCTGGATAAAATCGTGGCAGGACTCGTTGTTCTGATCATCACGATCGCCGTGTCCGGTTCAAAGTTCGGAAGATGACATTCTTCCAATAAACACCTCTCCTTTTTTCCGGGATCTTTCAGCTTTGGATCATGATGATGTTCTTTGTTTAGGAATTCCGCTGTGTTTATCACAATCTAATTCGGAAGGGAGATGGTCAGGTTTGGATGGATGAAAAAAACCAACCGCGAATCTCCGCGAATTAACGCGAATCGCATTTTTCTTGCGCCGTCGTGCTCTGCTCCGGCTTATCGCCTACGCAGGAATCGCACGTCGTCTGGAAAAATGCTGGGGAAAAACCGGCGTGCCGGTTTTTCTCTCCGTAAACTTCTCTTTGTGTGTAATCGAAAAATAATGAAACAACAGAAAAACCCGCACGCGGGTTTTTCCGATAGCATTTTTCAAGAGAGGGTGCGATTCCTGCGTAGGCGATAAGCCGGAGCAGAGCACCCGAACGTAAGGAAAATGCGATTCGCGTTAATTCGTGGAGATTCGCGGTTAAATAATATCATGTTTCCACACCCTCCCTTACACGAAATCGAAGTACGTCTGTTTTTTCATTTGAGATCACCCAGCCGAACTCCGGACATAACAGGGAGAGATCCGGCATTTCCCGAATGAACATTCTTCCTGTCTATATGTTAGACCGTGTCCCGGTCCACACTCTCTCACACATCCTTTATAGTATTTCACGGACAACATATCCCGATATGGACGCATACGAACTCGTCACCCGTAATACGGCTGAGATCGTCACCGAAGACGAGCTCAGAGCTTTGTTGAACAAACCAACAAAACGGGTCTATACCGGTTATGAACCAAGCGGCGAGATTCACCTCGGTCACCTGGTGACCATCAATAAACTGATGGATATGAAAGCAGCAGGATTTGACGTCGTGGTATTGATCGCAAACCTGCACGCCTATCTGAACAGAAAAGGAACCTTCGAACAGATCAAAGAGCTCGCCGACTACAACAAAGCCTGCATCGAGGCGGTCGGTCTCAAAGGCGCGGAGTTCGTTCTCGGAACGGACGTCCAGCTCACCCCGAAGTATCAGACCGAAGTGCTGACCCTCTGCCAGCAGATCACCCTGAATCGTGCCACCCGCAGTATGGACGAAGTCGGCCGTGCGATGGATAATCCGATGGTCTCCCAGATGGTCTACCCGGTCATGCAGGTCGTCGATATCCCGACCCTCAACGTCGATGCAGCGGTCGGAGGGATCGACCAGAGAAAGATCCACATGCTCGCACGCGAACACCTGCCGGCCCTCGGATACAAACCGCCGGTATGTATCCACACCCCGATCGTCAACGGTCTCGACGGTGAGAAGATGTCCTCTTCGAAAGGAAACGTCGTCTCGGTCGCCGATTCGCCTGAAGAGATCAAAAAGAAGATGAAGAAGGCATTCTGCCCGCCGGAGACCGAAGGAAACCCGATCCTGCAGATCTTCCGGTACAACGTCTTCCCGAGAATGGACACGATCGCGATCCGCCGGCCGGAGAAGTTCGGCGGGGATCTGGAGTTCCACAGCTATGCAGAGCTTGAAACCGCATACGCCGGCGGAAAGATCCACCCGATGGATCTCAAAGCCGCATGCGGCGATGCCCTCACTGAACTCCTCGCAGACGCGTACGCGTATGTGCAGAGCTACAAAAACTAATTTTCCTTTTTTTTATCTGAGATACGCGGGTGATCTCAACTGAGAAAACTGACGTATTTGTGGGATGTACTTCGATTTCGTGTATGGTATTCCCATGGACACAAGAAAAAAACCAACCGCGAATCGGCGCGAATCCGCCCTCCGGGCGAGAGAATCGGATTTGCCTATCCTCACTTTCGCAATCCAGCTTCGCTGTCTTGCTCATCCCTCATCGGGAACGTTCGGGCAAATCCTGTCGGCACCCCGGTGCCTCCCAACGGTGATTCCCTTCACCCCATCATTTTGAAATTGTCAGAATAGAACAATATCACATTTAGTAATGCTGAGTGCACATCTCCTTTACAGGAGCCGCTGGGCGGCGACAGGATTTGCCCGAACGGTCCCGATGAAGGGACGAGCAAGTCGAGGGCGGGCTGACCCGTAGGGGCGGCCTCAGCCGAGGCGGGGTGAGCCGATAGGCTCGCCCTTAGCTGAGCAAACCGAAGGTTTGCGAGAGACTTGCGAGAGTGAGGATAGGCAAATCCGATTCTCTCGCCCGGAGGGCGGATTCGCGCCGATTCGCGGTTGGTTTTTCTCATCTATCCACACCCAACAAACTCCTTGCCGAATTGGATCCGCACCTAGAACGCACAACTCCTCTTGTCAAAAAGTATTCTGAGCAAAATAAGAAAGTCAGATTTTTCACCGCCCTATCCCTGAAATAACGGGAGAGACACCCCCGCAGGAAAAAATAGAACATCGCGAAAACCCAATACTCCATAACGCTATGAAAATCACCGTCATCTATGGAACGAGCCGTACGGAAAAATCCAGTACGTACAACATCGCCCAGCAGTTCCTGGCTGAACTCGCAGACGGCGATCCGGTCACTGAATTCCACCTCCCAAAGGACATGCCGGCATTCTGCACCGGATGCTTCAACTGTTTTTCCGACACCACAACCTGTCCTCACTACAAATACATCCAGCCAATTGAGGAGGCAATGCAGAATGCGGATCTGATCATTATCACTGCTCCCGTGTATGTGTTCCATGTGCCCGGCCAGGTCAAGGCACTCTTAGACCACTTCGGTTGTCGGTGGATGGGACACAAGCCAAACCCGCAGATGTTTCGCAAACAGGCACTTGTTATTATAACGGCCGCAAGAGCCGGAATGCGGAGTGCAGGAAAGGATGTTCAGGATTCCTTTGACTGGTGGGGAGTCGGCCGGACCTACAGTTTCAAAAATGCGGTCCTGGCGGGAGACTGGACAGAGGTCACCGAAAAGAGCAGAGCGGCGTTTGCACAAGAAGTCACGAAAACAGCCCGAAAAATTCGAAGACAGCAGGGAGCCGGGCCGCGGCTCAAAGTCAGGATACTCTTCTATCTGATGAGATTCGTGCAGAAAAAATACCGGTTTATTGAATCTGATGCAGCATACTGGGAAGAAAACGGCTGGTTTGCCGGAAAAAAACCATGGTAACAAACATGAAACTGACTGTACTCGTTGACAACAACACCTATATCGATAAATATTTTTACGGAGAACCCGGACTGTGCTTCTATATCGAGGACGGGAAGGAGAAGATCCTGCTGGATACCGGCTACTCGGATCTTTTTATCCGGAACGCGAAAAAGCTCGGGATCGATCTGTCGGCTCTGACAAAGGTCGTGATCTCTCACGGGCACGACGACCACACCGGCGGACTGCCTCATCTGCTGGAACGCTTCGATACGTCGTCGTTTCAAGTGATCACACATCCTGATACGTTCGCCGAGAAACGCCGGGGCGATCTGCTGACAGGTTCGCCCGTCTCCGAAGAGACCATGCGGGAAAAGACCCGCCTGATTCTCTCGAAGGAGCCGGTCAAAATCAGCGATCATATCACGTTCCTTGGCGAGATCCCGATCACACAGGAGTTCGAGCAGAGACCGAAGATGGACACCAGAAAAACGCCGGAGGGATATGTCCCGGATTATATTCTGGAGGACTCGGCGCTGATTTATGAAACGGCGTCGGGCGTTTACGTTATTACCGGCTGTTCGCATGCAGGGATCTGTAATATGTGTGCGTATGCAAAAGAGCTGACGAATAAACCGGTCCTCGGGATCATCGGCGGCTGGCATATGAAGAAGATGGATGAGCGGGCAGAGAAGACGATTTCGTATATGCAGAAAGAAGGGATCACGGAGATGTATCCCTGCCACTGTACTTCGTTTGCGGTGAAAGCAGCGGTTCACCAGGAGATTCCGGTGCATGAAGTCGGGGTCGGGCTGAAGATCGAGTGGTGAGGTTCATCCCGTAAAAAAGAGTCTATGGACTCAGATTCTGGAACATGATCGCCATTCTGGTGACCAAAGCTGCGAGAATGATGTAGCCGAAAATTACCTGAATAAAGATTATGGTTATGGGAATCGGCGAAAGGGTTGTTAGATCAATTCCTAATATGCCAAAGGGGACCAGGGTCGTTTGCATGAAAACTAAAAGGATATCATTTCCAGATGAGAGAATCGTTCCATGTAAAAGATTAGCATCACGGAGTGCAAGATAGATCATCGTGAAGATAAAATTCGAAAACAAAAAGGTAAACAAAATCGAACGAGTGCTGCTGCCGTAATCGGAAATTTTCCAGAATATTCTCGCGGGTATCTCGAGCAGTTTGTTATCATTATACCATTTTTCCCAGCGTATCTGCCGGATGTTCCGCTCGAGCTGCGTTCTGAGTTCCGGGAGAATGCGGGCTGATGAGAGGGAGGTCCCGGTGAAATCGGTTTTATCATCTATTGTGTTAGCGAAAAACAGGGTATCCCCATTTACGACGGCTAAGGTGATTTGTGCTCCCTCAAGATGGGCATATTCGATACGGGCATCCTCAAGATGGGCACCGTTGAAAGATGCTCCTTCAAGATGTACATCATGGAGATCGGCGTTCTCAAGATGGGCATTTTTGAAATAGGCATTCTCAAGATTGGCATATCCGAAACTGGCGTTCTCAAGATGGGCACCGTTGAAATTTACTCCTTTAAGATGAGCACCGTTGAAATTTGCTCCTTCAAGATGAGCTCTGTCGATATTGGCGTCCTCAAGATGGGCATCGATAAAATAGGCTTGTTCTTTAATGGCATCGGTAAAATCTATCTCTTGAAAATCAGGTCGTACAAACTCTGAACCATCATAAAACAATTTACCAATATTTCCCAGATCATATTTTTCATCCGGAAAAAGCCTCTTCCATTCAGATTTCAGATATGCCTCATATGCCTGATTCCATTCATCGAACTGCTCATTTTTCGCACACTCGATCAGATATTCTAAACTTAGCTTATTATACAGATCCTCATTCCACCCTTCCGGTCTCTCCACCATAATATGATAGAATAGTCATCACCTCATATAATTATACCTCAAAACCTGCCCAAGCTGAGAAATCATAATCGGCAGGGCGTGGATACATGAGAAATCCCACCGCGAATAAGCCCAAATGGGCAAAGCCCATTTGAGGCGGCACGCAAGCCTTTGGCTTGCACGCAATCGCGAATAAACGCGAATCGCATTTTCCTTACGCTGTCTTCTTGACCTCGTCGTTTCACTCCTCGGTCGCGTTCCTACGCTCCGCCTGATCGGCTCCGCGTGGCCGGAACGCCAGCGTGGAAAATGCTGGAAAACCCGCGTCTCGGGTTTTCTCAGGGTAAACATTTCATATTTATTGAAAAATCAAGGATATCGAACACTCCTTTAAGAAAACCCGCGACGCGGGTTTTTCAGCATTTTTCGTTCCGCCGTCACGACCACGCGGAGCCGATCAGGCGGAGCGTAGTGACGCGACCGAAGGTCAAGAGGGCGGAACAGGAAAAATGCGATTCGCGGGAATTCGCGGAGGCGTGCAAGCCAAAGGCTTGCGTGCCGCCTCAAATGGGCTTTGCCCATTTGGGCTTATTCGCGGTTAAATATTTCAGGTATCCACACCCAACAAACCTCTTCCCAACTGGACTCAAAAACCCAAAATACATTTGGACACATTTTTCTCAAAACCCTGGGAAAATTTTTAAAACCTACCTCTAACCCTCATTACTACAAAAAAACAGAGTTTTGGAAAAAATGTGTCCAACATAATAAAACCCCAATATCAGGCTATTTTTGACAAAAAGCCCGGATTACAAAGATTTTCGTGGACACGTCCGGTTTTCAGAACGTGTCCAAAACATCCCGCAAAAAACGAGATGGAAACGAGTTGGACAGGTATGCAAAATACAACGTGTCCAAACTCGACACTCATGTTTCATGGTGAGTAAACCTTACCAACTCCTTCCAAACAGAGTTCCATCTTGGGGGCACATTTTTCCGAAAACCCTGGGAAAATTTTCTAAACCCAAAATATTAGCCTATTTCCTACAAAATACAGAGTTTCGGGAAAAATGTGCCCCCGCACCAAAAACTCAGCAAATCAGCTTTTTTCCCAGATATCCCCCTTAAATCAACAGAATTTGGGGGCACGTAGATTTTTGAAACCTGCCCCCCGCAAAACAAACAAAAAACGGGGGCACATTCAACCTGCCCCCTCCCCAAAAACTAATACCCTATAAATGAAACATATAGCACAACAGCACAGCTGAACCAAACATCAACCCCATCATGTCCCCCGAAAAAACCCGCAAACCCAAAACTTGCTCACCGCCAAGATCCGCATCCTCACCCGATCACCACCAGGAACAGGACGGCAGGATCGAATACCTCGACCGGAAACTCTCCGCACTCGGCATCAGACTCAAAGACGCCGACTCAAGAAAAGTCACCGGCGAAGTCTTTGACGAAGTCACTCTTTTAGCACTCTACAAACTCGTCAAGAAAAACGTCATCGCCTCCATGGGCGGCTCCATCTCCACCGGCAAAGAAGCCAACGTATTCCTTGCAGGAAAAACCGACGAAGACGGAAACGAGATCTCTGCCGCCGTCAAGATCTACCGTCTGCGGACCGGGAACTTCACCACAATGAGCGATTACATCCTCGGTGATCCCAGATTCGCCGGCATCCGCCGGACCCACAAAGACATCATCTTTGCCTGGACCAAAAAAGAGTACAGCAACCTTTCGAGGACAAAAGAAGCCGGCATCCCCTGCCCGACCCCGTACGCATTCGACAGAAACATCCTCGTCATGCAGTTCCTCGGAGAGGGAAACATCCCCTACCCCCAGAT
Organism: Methanocorpusculum parvum; assembly: GCA_002287215.1. Taxonomy (GTDB): domain Archaea; phylum Halobacteriota; class Methanomicrobia; order Methanomicrobiales; family Methanocorpusculaceae; genus Methanocorpusculum; species Methanocorpusculum parvum. Next base: position 6,342 of record LMVO01000016.1, on the reverse strand, counting down.
GCGTCTCCGCCTCCCCGGAACTCCCGCCGAAGGCTATGAGGAAACCATCGGACTCATCCGCGATCTGTATCAGAAAGCACGCCTTGTTCACGGCGACTTATCCGAGTACAACATCCTCACAGGGCCTAACGGACTCATCTTAATCGACATGGCCCAGGCGGTAACTCCGGAACACCCCAGAGCCTACAATTTCCTTTTCAGGGACATCAAAAACATCAACAGATTTTTTGGCACCAAATGCAAAACAACCGACGAACACGAACTTTTCAGGGACATCGTCGGTGAAGAATTTTTCGAGATATAAATCATGACACAGGAAGTAAAGATCCCCAACGACAGAATCGGCGCCATCATCGGAAAAAGCGGCGACACCAGAAAATTTTTGGAAAAAATCCTCCACGTAACACTGGAGATCGACAGCCAGACCGGACTTGTCGAGATCATCAACGAAGAGGACTCCCTTGCTGAGATCCGCTCGATGGAAGTCATCAAAGCGATCGGCCGCGGCTTCTCGCCCGAGCGGGCAAAGAAACTCCTCGAAGACGACGACATGATCTTAACCTTAATCGACCTTTCGGATATCGCCGACACCCCCCAGAAACTCGCACGCATCAGAGGAAGGATCATCGGCCGCGACGGAAAAGCACGCGAACAGATAGAAAACATGAGCGGCGCTCTCATCTCCGTTTACGGAAAAACCGTCGGCATCATCGGCATGCCGGACCAGATGAACGATGCCCACACTGCAGTCACGATGCTCATCAACGGTTCGGATCACAATACCGTCTTTAACTTCCTGGATCGCAAAAAGAAGGAAGCAAAGCTGGACGTTCTGAACTACTACTACTGACGGCCCGCATAAAATAAAAATCAATAAATATGATGAGTGATTCTGCAGAGTTCCACTGGAAACAAAGGGGTCTTGATACATCCGGGCGCGTTTCATGAAAATACACGAAATGCCGATCCCAAATCACCTGCGCGAGGCGTATCTGAGAAATGGGATCGAGGAGCTGTATCCTCCCCAGGCCGAGTGTGTAACTGCGGGTTTATTCGACCGGAAAAACATATTGGCCGCCATTCCGACGGCTTCCGGAAAAACACTCATCGCCGAGATGGCGATGCAGAAGGAGATCGCCGAGGGAGGAAAGTGTCTCTATATTGTTCCCCTGAAAGCCCTTGCTTCGGAAAAATACGAAGACTTCAGCGGCAAATCCGTGAAGGTGGGGATCGCGACCGGCGACCCGGACCAGCGCGACGAGTACCTCGGACGGTACGACATCATCGTGGCAACATCCGAGAAGACCGATTCACTCATCAGAAACAAAGCCGGGTGGCTGAAAAGCATCTCTCTTCTCGTCGTTGACGAAATACACCTGATCGGCGACGATTCCCGCGGCGGGACCCTTGAGATGGTGATCGCGCAGCTGAGGTTCCAGAACCCGAATATGCAGATCATCGGTCTGTCCGCCACGATGGGCAATCCCGAAAGCCTCGCAAAATGGCTGGATGCCGCGCTCATCACGAGCGAGTGGCGGCCGGTCGATCTCCGGGAAGGGGTCTATTATAACGGAGCGATCCATTTCCACGGAACGGAACGTCTTCTGGAGACCCCGAAAAAGGACGACGACCTGAATCTTCTTCTGGATACGGTAAACGAGGGCGGGCAGTGTCTCGTGTTCGTCTCGTCAAGGCGTTCGGCCGAGGCGTATGCCAAGCGGGCGGCGGTAACGCTGAAAAAAACCTCGGACGCGCTCGACGAACTCGCAAAACGGATCGCCAAAGCCGACACGACCGCATCCGGAAAAAATCTCGCCCTTGCGGTAAAATCCGGAGCAGCGTTTCACCACGCAGGCCTCCCCCGTGAAGCGCGATCGGCTGTCGAAGAGGGATTTCGAAACGGAGACATCCTCTGCATATCATCGACCCCGACGCTTGCCGCCGGACTCAACCTGCCTGCACGGCGGGTGATCATCCGGGATTATCAGCGGTATGAGCGGGGAACCGGCATGAACCCGATCCCGGTCCTTGAGTACCGGCAGATGGCGGGAAGGGCCGGACGGCCGAGACTCGACCCCTACGGCGAGGCGGTCCTCATCGCCAAAGAACAGCGTGACGTGGACCGATTGTTCGAAGAATTCATCGATGCGCCGGCAGAGGACATCACCTCCCAGTGCCAGAAAGAGAACGAACTCAGAAGCCATCTCCTTGCACTCATCACCTCGGGATTTGCACAGACCGCGGACGAAGTCAGGGGATTCATGGAAAAATCCTTCTACGCAAGTCAGAAGTCCGTTCACCGGCGTCTCGATAAAAACATCGAGAAGACGCTTGCCTATCTGGAAAAGTCCGGGATGATCGAAAAAGAGGGAGACGGGATCCACGGAACCCTCTTTGGAGCGCTGACGTCCCGGCTCTATCTCGACCCCGAGTCGGCCATGATGATCAAAGACGGCCTTGCAGCGAAAAACTTCACGGCGTTTGGGATGCTGCACCTTCTCTGCATGACGCCGGATATGTTCAGATTTTATCTCAAAGCTTCGGACGAAAAGTTCGTGGATAAGATCCTCAAGGAAAGAAGCGATGAACTCCTGCTCGAAGACATCTCCGAGGAGTTTTTTGCAGCGATCAAGACGGCTCTCGTTGCCGAGGAGTGGATCTCCGAGATCAGCGAAGACTCCATCTGCGAACGGTTCGGGGTAGGAGCCGGCGATATTCACGCGGTGGTTGAAAACCTCAGATGGCTCATGCATGCGGCGGGCAGGATCTGTCATGAGTTCGCCTCCTGCTGTGATAGTGAGATGCAGGATCTTGAACTCAGAGTGAACCACGGCGTGAAAGAGGAGCTCCTCCCCCTGATCTCCCTCAAAGGCATCGGACGCGTCAGAGCCCGCAGACTTTTCGACCGGGGGATCACGAACCCGGAGGGGCTCATGGCCGCAGAAGAACATGAGGTCGTCTCGATCCTGGGCGCAACGATCGCACAAAAAGTTCTCGAACAGGCCGGCCGCAGATCCGCAAAGAAGAGCCGGCCGGATCGTGAAGAGGAGGAGAGAGAGGATGTGCCGACCGAGAAAAAACCGCAGGCTACCCTTTTCGATTTTGGAGAATGAACATGACGATGGAAATTTTTTCAGGAAAACTGGATGTTGAGGATGTCAGCGGCACGCTGAAAACGATAAACAGGATCGGGAAAGACACAGGGTCAACGATCGTTCTCTTCGACGCAGCAAAAATCGCCGGAAAACCCCATATAGAATCGGCTGTCATGCATGCGAAGAGGTCTTTTGCCGAAGGAAAAAATATTGCCCGGACCCTTTCGATGGAGATTTTGGTGTATGCTTCGGGCCAGAGACAGTGTTCTCTTGCACCGAGATTTGGTCTGCAGGCAGGTGAAAACCAGGTCTATGTCCTGATCCTCGACGGCGAAACACAAAGGGCAAAAGATGAGATCAGAAAACTCGTCTGTGAGACCGAAGAAGTTTCGGCGGCGAACGAGACGCTGAAAAAGGAGTTCGACATCACCGATGAGGAGCTTGAGGTCGTAGGACCGGACCGGATCGATGAACTTGTTCTGGAACGGATCGCGATGATTGATGCATGGAGATGACCGTCAAAACGATACAATTAAAGCAGAATACGGTGTATTTCCATACAACCGATGAAAAAACCGCGTATACTCCTTTTTTCTCTTCTCATTCTTCTGCTGCTTGCGGCAGGCATCGGTCTGGCCGCTGATCAGATCGCGTATCCGTCGATCCCGGTGAATCAGTACGACACCTCGACGACCGCTGTTCATCTGGATTTTCCGTTCATGGAGGGCCGGGTCACAGGTGACATCATGCTTGATCTTGCTCCCTACAACGGCGCAAAATCAGCGGGGGCCAAATCGATGCCGCTGTTTGGCTGTTCGCCGGAGAGATATTACTCGGTGATCGCCTATGATCCGGCGCAGGATCAGATGTATGCAGAGCTTCTCGGGTTTTTTGACGCCTATTCAGAAGATCATTCGCTGACAGGCGATGAGTACATAGAACTGCTGACGACCTATGTCCAGAACATCCCCTACAAAACATCCGGCAGAGAGATAAAATTCCCGATCGAGACGGTGATCGAGGAGTGGGGAGACTGTGATGACAAGAGTATTCTTCTTGCAGGTCTTCTGGACAAAAAAGGGTATGACGCCGGCGTGTTTCTTTTCAAGAAAGACAATCATATGGCTGCCGGAGTCAAAGGAGGGTATCAGACCGACTATGAGAACAGCGGATACAGTCTGATCGAAACGACGAGATATGCCTACATCGGGGAGGTCCCGGAGCTTCTGCATGAAAAATCCGATCACGGGAATTACGCATTTTACCGGATCGGTGATGGAACGGACGTCTATACGGCCTCCTGGCAGATCCAGACGATCCTTGATGTGCGGGATACGGCATATGCTGCTCTGGATCTTCTGTATCAGGCGCTGAACGGTCTTGGCAGGACGATCGGGAGTGAGAAGACGATGCTCGATGATCCGGAGAATGCATCGAATACGACGCTGAGATCCGCATATGATCTTCATCTGGATGAGTATAATGAGGGGATAGAGGCCGGGAACAGGATACGTTCGGTGCTGCATATGATCAACTCCGAGCCCTACAACCGGGAAAACGTGTATCAGACGATCGTTTCGGGGCGGCTGATCCAGTCCCGTGACGGCTGGTGAGAGAGATCGGAACGGATTTTTTGCAATGATTCGCATTCAGCAGATGAAGATACTCAAAAAACTCCTGGCGGCGGTACTTATCTTTGGTATGATAATCTCATCGGCCGTGAGCGTGGGGGCGATGCCGACGGTCTATCCTTCGATAACTTCAGATCCCGGCGATACATCAACACAGGTCGTTGAAATCGATTTTCCTTTCAAAGGTGAGACGGTCAGCGCAGAGATCATCCTGGGCCTTGCCCCGTATTACGGAGCAAAACATGAGGGATCCAAATCGACGCCGCTGTTTGGCTGTTCGCCGGAGAAGTATTACGCGGCGGTCGCGCAGGATCCGGCGCAGGATGAGATGTATGCAAAGCTTCTCGGATTTTTTACCTGGTATGCAGAGAGTCACGGGCTGACAGGCGATGAGTATGTCGAGCTGCTGACGACCTATGTCCAGAACATTCCCTATAAAACGGTCGGAGCTGAGGTCAACTTCCCGATCGAGACGGTGATCGAGGATCAGGGAGACTGTGATGACAAGAGTATCCTTCTTGCAGGCCTTCTGGCGAGATCCGGATATGCGGCAGGCGTCGTGGTTTTGAGCGAAGAAAACCATATGACAGCTGCGGTCAAAACGAAGGAAGGGGAGAGCGGGAGGAGTAAAAATCAGATCAGCGAGTATATTCTGATCGAAACGACCAGGTTTGCCTATATCGGCGAGGATTCCGCTCTGATCAGAAACAGAAACAAAAACAGGACACGCGTGAGAGAGGAGGGGGTGATCCTTGTCGGAGGAGGAGCTGCCGCTTATTCGGCGTCCTGGCAGATCGACACGATCCTGGAGGAGCGCGGCCAGATCGTTTCTGCAATCGAGGCGCGCTGGGTCAGGAGATGAGGATCCTGCAAAATGAGATAGCAGATCAGAAAACACTCCTTGGTCAGTCATATGATCAGGAGTTGTATGAAGAGTATGAGAAAAATCTCACCAGCTATTACGAGTGTACGGCGACCTGTTATGCATATATAGACACGCTGAGTGTGATCAACACCGGATCTTTCAGCCGCGAAGAGACGTATCAGATGATCATTTCCATGATGTAGTCATCCATGACATAGCCTTCGCCGATGTCTGTGACAATGTCTTGAACTTGTACAAATCCGAGATGTTCGTAGACGGCGAGGGAGGAGTGATTGCCTTTGTTCACCGTCAGCCGGATCTTTTCAAGATCTTCTTCGCGGCAGATCTTTTTCAAAGCTGCGAGGGTCTTTGAGGTGAAATGTCTGCCTCGGTATGATTTTTCCACATAGATCTTTGAAAGAAAGAGGGATTTTTCCACCGGCTCTGAAAGGACTGCGGTGTATCCGGCCGATATCCCGCCGGACTGCATGAGATAATATCGGTATCCCTGTCGGATCTGAGCAGTGACGGCAGAAACTGACTGGAATTTTTCGATCATGTAAGCGACCTGCGCTGCGCCGATGAGGGGGGTGTAGTGTTCGGTCCAGATGATCTCTGCAAGTTCTGCGGTTTTTTTGATCTGCTCCGGTGTCCGGACAGGTTCGAGGAGAAACGGCAGCGTAGGGGAGGGAGAGGGGGAGGAGGGGGAGAGGGGGGGGGGGGGGGGGGGGGGGGAGGGAGGGGGGGGGGG
>LMVO01000015.1 GCA_002287215.1 Methanocorpusculum parvum | reverse complement strand
TGCGAACAAGTGAGGGCTGCAAGCCCGAAACGGAGAGTAAATCTCTGATTTGCGAGCAGGCTCGCCCTAAGTTGAGTGAGGCTTTGCCTTGTGTGAGTTACTTCATCGTGAATGATACTGGCAAGGCGTTGGATTAACGTGAAACTGGAAAATTTTTCCCAATTAGATTATTCAAATAGTGTCAACTGACAGTTATTGTGTAGTATCTTTGTCCAGATATACATAAAACAAAATAGGAGGTGACTTATGATGAATCTAACAAAAGACCACTGTGTAACTCTTTAGTAATCTCAACACGTTCGTCCACTGAGTCAAGAAGTTCATTATTGCAGGCTCCACTTATATAATAAAGAGAAACAATGACGCCTGCGTCTTTTGCCTGCTGGATTGCGGGGACAAAGTCACTATCTCCTGCGATAATTACTGCTTTGTCAATGTACCCCTTCCATGCAAGACTGACTAGTTCAATTGCTAACAGGATATCTACTTTTTTCTGGTGAAATTCGTCATCAGATATTTTCTGTAATTTTCCAAGCCTTACCTCAAACCTAGGAAATCTACGAATTTTAGAGATGAACTTATCTTTTTTTGAGTATCTTTCGTTCTCTTCTTTGGTTGGTGGTTGAGATTGATACGGCATACATGCATAATAATATGCCCGAAGAAGCCTCCCCTCTGTTCCAACTGCATGTTCCACTAATTTTTTATAATCAAGTTTTCCTCGGAATCCATTTTTTTGCAGAGAATCCAAGTATCCTCCATCAATGAAAACAGCAGTACGTTCTACCATAAGAAAAGTCCTAAAAACTATCATCCCATGAGGACACTAATGTATCCTCAGGAACAATAGCGAGTATAACATTATACTAATTGTATTTACCACATAAAAAGATTTTTGGTGTAGATATTTTCTCTGCTGTTTTCCAATTGTTGTTGGTGAATAGGATGTGTCATCATTAAACAATTTGGGAGAGTTTCATTATGGTCGAAAATTTTTACTGTATGATATTTCGGTCAAGGGCGGATATGTAACTGACTGTGTGGGGTGATAAGTATTTATAACTGATTTTTATATGTTTTCGGTACATGATTATTAATTTCTCATGTTCTGAGAGCGTGGAATACATTTTCTCTATTTTATACTATCATCTTCCCAATTCAAATTGGATATTCTAAACTGATAGTGAAAAAACAACACCTCAACATATTTCGGATCCCCTATCCTTTCAGGATACAATCTGTTCCATTCCAATTGAAGATACTCTAGATAGTCAGCATTCCACTCCTGTATCCGGTTATTCTTTGCACACTCGATCAAATATTCTGAATTCAGTTTGTTATACAGCTCCTGACCCCGCTCTTCAGGTATATCATCCATATTACAATAAATAGTCCCTTCTTCATGATTATCATTCCTCAAAATCCCGCAGGAAACAAGATTATTTTCGAAATCAGACACCAGAAATTTTATGGTGGTTTACACTCTCGCAAAAAAAGAGAATGACTTCTTCCGAATCAAAAAATAAGATTCCACGCCGCGTCGGGCTCCACGCCGACTCGCAAGTCTCTCGACTTGGCCGCAAGTTTCCTTCGAAAACTTGCTCCGCTAAGATCGCCGGCTGCGCCGCCGATCCGCCTCAGCTGAGGTCGGCCGCTTTCAGCGGCCAACCCGCAACTCGCAACTCCCTTTCGCTTCGCTCAGGAACTTGCTCTGCTGAGGTCGTCGACTTCGTCGCCAACCCGCAATCGCAAGTTCTCACTTACGTTCGAACTTGCTTCGCTAAGGGCGAGCCTGACGGCTCACCCCGCAGTCGAATGATTAATTGGTTCTAACATCCAACTATCATTCATTATGGATGTCTCCCCCGAAATCTGGATAGAAAAATACCGGCCCAAAAATCTCGCCGAAGTCGTCGGGCAGCAGGACGTCGTCGAACGGCTCCGCTCCTATGTCGCGACCCGGGCCCTTCCGCATCTCCTCTTCACCGGATCGGCAGGCGTCGGAAAAACCACATGCGCCGTTGCCTTGGCCCGTGAAATGTTCGGCGACACCTGGAACATGAACTTCCGCGAACTCAACGCCTCCGACGAACGCGGGATCGATGTCGTCAGAAACCAGATCAAACAGTTCGCACGGACCGCTCCCCTCGGGGAAGCAACATTCAAGATCCTCTTCTTAGACGAAGCGGACGCTTTGACGCAGGATGCCCAGGCCGCCCTTCGCCGGACCATGGAAAACTACGCCGAGACCTGCCGGTTCATCCTTTCCTGCAACTACTCATCCAAAATAATCGACCCCATCCAGTCCAGATGCGCGATCTACCGGTTCCGTCCCCTCACCGATGACGCGATCTGTCAGGAAATGGCCCGCATCGCAGAAAAAGAAGGGATCACCATCGACGAAGGAGCCTGCGCCGCTCTCACCTACGTATCGCTCGGAGACATGAGAAAAGCGATCAACGCCCTGCAGGGGGCCGCCATCGTCTCGGACCATGTCACCGCCGAAAACATCTACGCCATCACCTCGAATGCAAAACCCGACGAGATCACTGCTCTTCTTTCCCTCTGTCTGGAAGGCGACTTTGAGACCGCGGAGAGGATGCTCCATACCCTCATGTATGAAAAGGGGATCGCGCCGAATGAACTCCTAAACCAGCTCTACCGGGAGATCTCCCGTTCCGAGACCCTCGACCGCCGGCTCAAAGTCGATCTCATCGACCACCTCGGCGAAGCAGACTTCCGCATGAGCGAAGGGGCCGACGCCGACATCCAGATGGACGCCCTGCTTGCACGGTTCGTCCGTTCAGGAATGAACTAAAAAATCTAAAACCCGCTTCTCTCGAGCTCGTCCCCGATCCTCGCAAGAAGCAGTTTGTCCCCATCCATTTTTGCCAGATCCTCTGCTGCCGACAGATACTTCACCGCCAGTTCCACCTCCCCCTCCTCAAGCCGGATCAGACCCCGGCCGAGGTAGGCAAGTGCAGACCAGTGGGGATCCTTTTGCTCTGCAGATCTGAGGATCTCGGCAAAATCCTCCTCTGCTTTCCCCAGATCGCCCGTCTCCAGATACAGCTCCGCACGGTTGTATCTGACAGGACAGGCTGAAGGCTGGCGGACGAGAGCAGAAGTATAATCGGCTATCGCCTTATCTCTGGCGCCGGTTTCCTGAAAACAGACCCCGCGGTAATAATAATAGTTCGCATTCTCCGGGCTTTCCTGCAGCGCGTGCGTAAAGCACCCTGCCGCTCCGGCAAAATCCCGGGCCGCAAACAACACAAGACCCTCTTTGAACATCCCGTCTCCGCGGCTCATTTCTTCCAGCCGGAAAGCACCCCGGCAGTGATCCGCCGGACAAACGGATTTTCATCATCCAGCAGCGGCGAGACGACCGGCAGAAGATCGCCGGTTCCGCAGCGTCCAAGTGACTTGACCGCCATATACCGGACATGATCCTTTTCATCGCAAAGGAGCGGGGTAAGAAGAGGGACGCCCGCCGGCTCGGCAGTGAATCCGATGATCTCGGCCGCACGATACCGAAGCCGCCACTCGGGATCAGCCAGAAGAGGGCGGATCGCGTCGATGGCCGCCGGACCCAGGCCCCCGAGGTTTTCTGCGGCAAGCTGACGTTCCTCTTTCTTTGCCGAATGAAGAAGCGCGAGGTACGCCGATAGTGCAGATGTCATAGTTAGATTGTACTAATCATATCATATTTCATACTTTCGATTTTTATCATATGAATGAGTTTGGCTTGCCAAACTTAATATTACGATTGCGAACATTTAGTCATACTAATTTATGTGTGTGAATAACCTATCAAAACGTATGAGTGTGAAAGGTCTCTTACTGGTCGGTCATGGAAGCAGACTCCAGTACAACAAGGAGCTGATAACAACGACCGCCGAGATGATGAAAGAGCACGGCGGTGACTATCTGATCAGATCCTGTTTTCTTGAATACAGCAATCCGACCGTTGCCGAAGGTCTGGATCTTATGCGAAGCGAGGATCTGGAGATCCTCATCGTCGTCCCGCTTTTCCTTGCAAAAGGGATCCATATCCTGCGTGACATCCCAAAGATCCTCGGGCTTGAAGCCGGAAAAAAACGCGGGACCTTCACGCTTGCTGACGGCCGCGTGATCCCTCTCGTCTATGCCGAGCCGATCGGGATCGATCCGCTGCTCGCAGAACTGATGCTCAAGAATGCGGCCAATGCCCTCACTCTTCCGGAGGATGCATGAAGGTCCTCGTTCTCGACACGATCCACGGCGGAACGATCCTTGCCGAAGCTCTTCTTCGAAACGGCGACGATGTGGACGCGTTGGATGTTTACCGGGGTGTCGGTCTCACGCCCGAAGAGGCCGCTTCCCGGCAGTATGATCTGGTCACCTCCCCGGTCCATCTCGATCCGGCATATCCTCTCCTCAATACAAAAACCCCGGTCATCTCCCACCATGAAATGACCCGCCGCCTCGCCGGTCCTCTGCCGAAAACGGTCATCGAAGTGACCGGCGCACGGGGAAAAACCACCGTGTCGTTTGCGATCGCGTCACTTTTCACGACAAAAGGCGTGCTTCACACGAGCCGCGGCACCTATGTGTATCCGGACGGGACCTTCCTCTGGAAGAAAAGCATCACGCCCGCATCCGTTCTTCTCGCCGCAGGAGGAGCGAAGACGCATCATGCGGAATGGCTCGTTGCCGAAGTCTCCGCAGGCGTTACCGGGATCGGCACACTCGGCGTTCTGACATCCCCGGACGATTATCCTATCGCCGCAGGAAAGAAGAGCGCCCTTGCCGCAAAACTTGAGTCGCTTGCAAAATGCACAACCGTTCTCGTCCCAAAGGGTGTTCCGCTGAAAGCCGGCTGGCATGTCATCGACGATCTCGTATCCGTCGAAGGCGATGTCCTTTCCTGGAATGGCGGATCGTTCAGAAATCCGCTCCTTACGCTCGCCGGATACCGCGACCCGCTCAAATGCGCCGCGGCCGCCGGTCTTCTGCTCGGCCTGGACCCCGGCAGGCTTGCGGGATTTGCCGCGATCGAAGGACGTATGCAGTATTATATTGAAGACGGCGTGCCGTTCCTCGACAACGCAAACAGCGGAACGACAAAGGCGACCACCCTTGCCGCGGCCGCCTACCTTAGGAACCTTGTTCCGGACAAAGAGATCGTTCTCGTGATCGGGGAGGAACATAAGGCCGTCTGTGAGGGATTTTTGGATGACGCTATCCGTCAGACGATCGAAGACATCTCCCCGGTCCAGACGATCGCCGTGAGCAAAACAGGCGGTCTGAACTTCGCGGACGCCAGGGTCCGGGCTCTTTCGCTTGCAAAAGAACACAACGCGGCAGTTCTTCTCGCCGTAAAAACCTGGAGATAACAATGCGTTACGTTCAGCCGCGTCCAAGTTCGATTGTTGCAGCCCTTTACACCCTTCGGGATCTGAATGTCGATCTCGCGATCCTTCACGGCCCGTCCGGCTGTTCATTCAAACACGCCCGACTCCTGGAGGAGGACGGGATCCGCGTTCTGACGACCTCGCTTGGGGACGAGGAGTTCATCTTCGGCGGGCAGAACATCCTCGAAGATGTTCTCCGGTATGCGGAAAAGGAGTTTTCTCCCCGCCGGATCGCCGTTGTCGGGACCTGTGTTTCGATGATCATCGGCGAGGATCTCGATGCCGCGATCGAAGCATCCGGCATCACGACCCCCGCGATAGGCGTCTCGATCCATGCAGGATTTCGCGAGAACATCGCCGGGGTCATCGCCGCGCTCGAGCCGGCGGCAAAAGCCGGCTGGATCTCCGAGGAGGAACTCGAACGGCAGAGAGGCGTCCTTGCCTCCGCAAACCAGACCGAACGGGACCGGGGGGCGGCCTGCAAAACCTACATCGCCCCGTCCCGCGGCGATCTGAAACATGTTGCCGCCGCAAAACTCGCCGAGCTGCTTCGTTCCGGGAAAAAAGGCATGGCGATCATGAACGCAAAGAAGGAGACGGCGTATATGTTCGCCGACCATCTCTGCGCCGTGTATGAATGTGCGCCGGAAGCGAACGTTACCTTTGTCGCAAACCTCGAAGCCCGCGGTCTGCCGAAGGTAAGAGCAGACGCCGCGATGATCCTTGCGGAGCTGCGTGACCGCGGGATCGATCCGGAACTCATCGGAGCCCTGGACGAGTACGGCGGAAACGGCCCGCGGATCGCGGAAAGGATCGCTGAGGTGAAACCCGAGTTCATTCTTCTCGTCGGGGTCCCGCACGCAGTTTCGCCCGCCGCCCTCGCAGGCATTACGGTATTTTCCGTCACGAACGGGCCGCGTCAGGTCCTCCCCTTGAAAGAGCAGGGACATGCCCATGTCATGGTCGAGGTGGATCTCCATCCAAAAACGCTTGGCGTCCATAATATCGTTGAAAGCGAGTTTGGAGCTGTTCTGCGGAGTATGTGATGAAGTCGCTTCTGATCTCGGGAGACCGTTCCGGCGCCGGAAAAACCAGCATAACGCTCGGTCTTGCCGGCCTTCTTGCAAAGGACGCGGTCGTCCAGACCTACAAGGTCGCGATGGACTACATCGACACCTCCTATCTTTCAGGTGTCACGGGCAGACCGTCCTACAATCTGGACACCTTCGTCCAGACCGATGAGGAGCTCGCCGGTCTTTTCTCCTACGGAGCGAAAGGTGCCGACATCGGGATCGTCGAAGGGGTCCGCGGGCTCTACGAGGGCCGCGACTCGTTCACCGACGTCGGCAGTACCGCGGCGATCGCGAAACGCTTCTCCCTCCCGACGATCCTCGTGGTCGATGCCCGAAGCATCACCAGGTCTGCGGCCGCTCTCGTGAAGGGGTTCCAGGCGTTCGACCCGGACGTCCGGATCAAGGGCGTGATCCTCAACAACACCGGCGGCGGACATCACGTGACCAAGGCGACCGAGGCGATAGAATATTACTGCGGGATCCCCGTTCTCGGCGCAGTCCCCCGAAGCCCGGATATGGATCTTTCCATGCGGCATCTCGGTCTCGTTCCGTTCGTGGAAGGGATGCGGGACCCGGGTTTTGCAAAGACGATCGAAGGGATCATCCGGCATGTCGGCGCCCACGTGGATCTCGAAGCGGTCAAAGCCCTCGCGGAAGATGTGACGCCGGAGCCTAATCAGGTCACCGGATCGCTTGCCTCCCGGCCGGCGGCATCGCGAAGGATCGCGGTCGCCTTTGACGAGGCGTTCACCTTTTACTACGGCGAACTGGAAGCAGTTTTACAGAGTCAGGGTTGTGAGGTCACAAAATTCAGCCCGCTCCATGACACCCTGCCGGATGCCGACGGGTATATTTTCGGCGGAGGCTACCCGGAAATGTTCGCGGAGGAACTTTCGAGAAACACCGCGATGCGGGAGGCGATCCATGCAAAAGCAAAGGCGGGGATCCCGATCTACGCGGAGTGCGGCGGTCTGATGTACCTCACCCGGTCGATCACCCTGAAAAAAGGCTGGCTGGGAAGGGGCGAGGACACAGTCTGTCCGATGTGCGGCGTTTTTGCCGGCGACACCGTGATGCCTGCCGGAAAGACCCTTCGATATGTGGAAGGATCCGCCGTTCTGTCCGGGAACTCATATCCGTTCAAGGGACACGAGTTCCATTACAGCGGGGTTGTTATGGATCCGGGCACGCGGTTTGTCTACACGCTCTCGCGGGGGACCGGCATAATCGACGGAAAGGACGGTGTTGTTTTCAACAATACTCTTGGCTCCTACACTCATCTGATGCCTGTCTCGGCGAAAGGCATCTTAGCGGAGATCTTCTCTGCAGAGCGTGGAAAACAGTACATTAAAGCGGATTCCCCGCAGACGTTATAGTATGATCCCGCTGTTCCTCGATCTGTCAGAATCCCGTGTCCTCGTGTTCGGCGCGGGTGAGGTTGGAGTCCGGAAAGCCCGCCATTTCACGTCGGCCGCGAGGATGACCATCGTTGCCGAAGAAATTTCGCCCGAGATCTTCTCCTTTTCCAATGCCTCCATCAAGCAGCTGGCGATTTCGGATATGGAACCCGAGGATCTCGAGAAACTGATCGGCCGCCACGACATCGTCATTGCCGCCCTTTCGGATGAAAAAGAGAACAAGCGGCTCTGTGCCATCGCAAAAGCAGCCGGAAAGTTATACAACAATGCGACCGGCGAAGGAAACATCCGGATCCCGTCCGTTGTTTCCGGGGCCGAGTATCAGATCGCCGTCACGACCGAAAAAGCGGCCCCTGTCGTCCCGGCCTTCATCAGGACCTATCTGCAGGCGCATCTTCCGTGGCTCGACAACATGATCCTCCTGCAAAACACGCTCCGTGAAGAGCTGAAAACGATCGTTCCCGATCAGGCACGGAGGGCAGAGATCCTCCGGGCCGTGATCGATGATGAGGAGATACAGAATGCCTGCGTATCAGGCGTTCCGTCGACTGAAATCTGTAAAAAATATCTATGAGCCGGACACTTCTTACCGAAATCGCGGTGGCGACCGCAGATCACAGCAAATACCGCGAGGATGTCCTCGGCCTTTTCAGGTTCAAGGATGAAGCCGCCTTTTTTGAAAAAGCCGCCAGGATCTTTCCCGGAGCGGTCCTTCTTGAGACCTGCAACAGGGTCGAGATCCTGGTACACGGGAGTGCCAAGCAGCTGCGGGACTTCCTGCACGGAGAAAACCGGTTCGGTTTCGAGATCCTCGAAGGCGAAGCCGCCCTCATGCATCTTCTGGAACTTGCCGCCGGCACGAAGTCGATGATCATCGGCGAGGATCAGATCCTCGGACAGATGCGGCGTTCGCTTTTACTTGCCGAGTCGCACAATACAAATGACGTCATCACCGACGTCTGTCTGAACACCGCGATCCGGGAAGGCGTGTCGATTAGGCAGAAGACCTCCATCAACAAAGGGGCGGTATCCATCGGCTCGGCCGCGGTTCTGCTCGCCGAGGAGCTGATGGGCGATCTCGACGGAAAAAACATCCTGGTCGTCGGCGGCGGCGAGATGGGGACCCTGGTCGCCCGCGCCCTCTGCGAGAAAAATCTCCGGGCGATCTATGTCACGAACCGGTCCTTTGACCGGGCTGTCCTTCTCGCAGAGGAGATCAAAGGACGGGCGATGCGGCTCGATCAGCTCTATCCGTGCATCGCTCTTTCAGACGTCGTGATCTCCTGCACGGGAGCCCCGCACCTGATCATCCATGCGGACGAACTTGCCGAGACGATGAATGAACGGTTCTGGCCGCTCGATCCCGAGCCCAGGCATCTTCTCTTGATCGACATCGCCCAGCCGCGGGACATCGACGATGCCTGCCGGGACGTTCCGGGCGTCTCGCTGAAAACACTCGACGATCTGAAAACCATCTCGGAAAAGAATCTCGCCGCACGCAAAACCGAGTGCGAGCATGCGGACGTTCTTGCCAAAGCCGCTCTCCCGGAGTTCATCAAGGCCTTCAACCGTGCGGCTTCCGGCGATCTGACAAAGAGCCTCTACACGTGGGCGGAGGAGATCCGCCAGCGGGAAAAGAACAAAGCGCTTTCCCGTCTAAGGGATGCCGATCCCTATCTTGAATCGGTGATCGACGACCTGACGAGCGCTCTTACAAAAAAACTGCTCGAGGATGCGGCGAAAAGCATCCGGGCGAGCGCAGAATGTACCGACACACAGACCGCAGAAAATCTCCTCAAAGCAATAATTTCAGGTGAAGTATCATGTATCCGCAGATCAGAATGAGAAGACTCCGGCAGAATATCCTTCAGCCGATGTTCAGGGAAACGAGACTCGCAAAAGATGAACTGATCATGCCGCTCTTTTTCGACGAGAACGCGGTAAAGCCGGTTCCGATCGCCTCCATGCCCGGTCAGTTCCGCTATCCCCTCTCCTGTGCCGAAGAGGTCGCAGAGGAGATGAAGGCCGCAGGTATCCGCGCTGTTCTTCTGTTCGGGATCCCGAAATGCAAAGACACCGAAGCGTCGGGCGCATTTGCCGAAAACGGCGTCGTTCAGGAAGCAACCAGACGGATCAAAGCAGCCGTGCCAGATCTGGTCATCATCGCCGATACCTGCGCCTGCGAATACACTTCGCATGGACACTGCGGGATCCTCTGCGGAAAAGAGCTCGACAACGACGCCTCGCTCCTTTTGATGGAGAAGATCGCGGTCAGTCAGGCGGCTGCCGGAGCAGATATGATCGCCCCGTCCTGCATGCTGGACGGGCAGGTACTCGCGATCCGCGAAGCCCTGGACGAGGCAGGTTTTTCAAACACCCCGATCATGTCCTACTCGACCAAATTCGCGTCCGCCCTTTACGGTCCGTTCCGCGAAGCCGCCGACTCGGGATTCTCGTTTGGAGACCGGACAAGTTATCAGATGAGCCCGGCAAACCGCAGGGAAGCGATCCGCGAATCCTATCTGGATGAGGTGGAGGGAGCGGATATCCTGATGGTGAAACCCGCAGGATTCTATCTCGACATTCTGCGGGATGTGCGGGAGTCGACCGATCTGCCGGTCGCGGCCTATCAGGTCTCGGGCGAGTATGCGATGATCAAAGCTGCAGGCCAGAACGGCTGGATCGATGAAAAGAAGATCATGATGGAGTCGCTTCTTGCGATCAAACGTGCAGGTGCCGACTTGATCATCACCTATTTTGCAAAAGAGGCCGCGGAGATGCTGCCATGAAAAGTGAAGAGTTATTTACCACAGCAAAGACCTGCCTTCCGGGCGGGGTCTCAAGTCCGGTGCGTGCGATAAAACCGTATCCGTTTTATGTGAAATCTGCGAGCGGAGCAGTCCTCAAAACAGAAGACGGAGCTTCGCTTATTGACTGCTGCATGGGATACGGCCCCCTGCTTCTCGGTCACGCGAATCCTGTGATCCAAAAGGCGATCGAGGCACAGCTTGACGACGGCTGGCTCTACGGCACGCCGACGAAGCTCGAGATCGACCTTGCGCAGAGGATCATCCGGGATCACGACTCGATCGAGATGCTCAGATGCGTCTCGACCGGTCTCGAGGCCACGCTTGCCGCGATCCGGCTTGCCCGCGGCTTTACCGGGAAATGCGGGATCGTGAAGCTCGAAGGCGGGTTCCACGGAGCCCATGACGCGGTGTTGATCGCCGCAGGAAGCGGGGCGACCACGCACGGAACGCCGGATTCGCTTGGCGTCCCCCCGTCGTTTGCGGCCCAGACGCGTCAGGTTCCGTATAACGACACGGAAGCGCTCGAAGAGCTGCTTTCAAAGGACAAAGAGATCGCCGCATTCATCCTCGAACCGGTGATGGGAAACATCGGCCCGATCCTCCCGGACGACGGCTATCTTGCCGCGGTCCGCGAGATCACAGCGGCCCATGATGTTCTTCTCATCTTCGACGAGGTCATCACCGGATACCGGCTCGGTATCGGCGGAGCGCAGAAAAAATACGGCATAAAACCCGACCTCACCACGCTCGGCAAGATCACCGGCGGCGGTCTCCCGATCGGCGTGTTCGGCGGCAGACGGGACATCATGGAACTTATTTCCCCGTCGGGCGGCGTCTACAATGCCGGAACCTTCAACGGCAATCCCCTTTCGATGGCTGCGGGCATCGCGACAAACGCTTACCTCCACGAAAACGAGAGCCTCTACGGGAAGCTCGACGAAAAGACCCGGGCGATCGAAGAGTCGCTGCCGGCGAATGCCTCCGGCTCGTTTGTGAGACTCGGCTCGCTCTTCAAGTACTTCTTCAGAAGCACTGCTCCGCAGAATTATCTCGAGGCAAAGCAGTCGGACACCGCCGCGTTCCGCGTCTTCTTCGAGAAAGCGCTCAAGAGCGGCGTGTTCATCCCGCCTTCGCAGTTTGAGACCAACTTCCTCTCGACCGCCCACGACGCATCCTCGATGGAAAAAATCATCTCGGTATATCAGCATGTCTAAAATACGGATCGGAACAAGGGGCAGCAAACTCGCTCTTGCCCAGACAGAAAAAGTCATCGGCCTTCTTGCAGAGAACGGTATCGAAGCTGAGTATGTTATCATCAAAACGACCGGCGACAACATCACCGACCGCGGTCTTCATCAGATCGGCGGATTCGGGATGTTCGTGCGGGAACTCGACAATGCGATCCTCCGCGGCGAGATCGACTGCGCTGTCCACAGTATGAAGGACATCCCCGCCGAGCGGCCGAAAGGTCTTCTCACGGTCGCCGTTTTGAAACGTGATCCGCCGTATGATTATCTGGTGATGAACGGGACGATGGAGGATCTGCTGGTGATCGGGACCTCGAGTCTGCGCAGAAAAGCCCAGCTCCTCAGATATTATGCCAACTGCTCAGGGATCCGGGTCGAGATGCTGCGGGGAAATCTGGATACACGGCTTGCAAAACTGGACGACGGGCTGTATGACGGGATCGTGGTCGCTGAGGCGGGCCTTAAGCGGCTCGATTATAAGCGAAACGGGTTCAGGATGCCGGCCGATATGTTCGTTCCGGCGCCAAATCAGGGGACGGTCGCGGTCGTCAGCCGGGACACGCCCGAACTTCGGGCGGCATTTGCTCCCCTGAACGATCATCAGTCGGCTCTGGACTGCGCCATCGAGCGGATCGTTATGGAAGAGGTCGGCGGCGGATGTTTCACGCCGATGGGGATCTTCTGCGAGAACCAGCATCTCACGGCCGAGGTCCTTTCGCTCGACGGGACCCGTGCCGAGCGGATCACTGCGGATGTGATGGATCTGGAGGGAGCGAAAATAGCCGGGATCAAGCTTCGGACCGTTGCCGCCGAACTGATCGCCGAGGCGAAGCTTGCCCTAGGAGAATCTGCCGGACCGGCGAAAAAATCCGGGAAGGTGTATCTCGTCGGGTCAGGTCCGGGGGGCCTTGGTCTTCTGACGTTCCGTGCCCGCGAGGTGATCGATTCCGCGGATGTGATCATGTATGATCAGCTGCCGGGTGACGAGATCATCGCCTCTCTGCCGGAACGTGCAGAGAAGATCGATGTCGGAAAATACGGCGGTCATCACACGATGAAGCAGGAGGATATCGAGAAGCTGCTCGTCGAGAAAGCCCAGGCAGGCGGGATCATCGTCCGGCTGAAAGGCGGCGACCCGTTCCTGTTCGGACGCGGCGGCGAGGAGATGGAGGTTCTCCGCGAGCACAACATCCCCTGCGAAGCGATCCCCGGGGTCACGAGCGGTATCGCCGTACCAGAATGCGTCGGCATCCCGGTCACCCACCGGGATTTTGCAAGCCAGGTGACGTTTGTCACCGGCCATGAGAATCCGGAAAAGGAGGTCTCGTCAATCGACTGGAAGTGGCTTGCGGGAAGTCCCGGAACGATCGTCATCTACATGGGCGTGAAAAATCTCGGCAGGATCGCGGAACTCTTGATCGAAAACGGGAGAGATCCGCAGACGAAGATCGCGGTGATCGAACGGGGATTCAGACCTGATCAGCGGGTCACGTGTGCCACGCTTGCGGATATCGGCGAGGTCGGAGCTCGGGTGGGACTGAAACCTCCGGCGATCATCGTGATCGGTGAAGTGGTCGGGCTGTATAAGGAATAGGAGTTACGCTGTGTTTGGGTCGATCCGATTCAAGCGAGGGTCGAAGACCCGAGTCGGAGAGCAAATCTTTGATTTGCGGTTCGCGGTTGGTTTTATCTCAGGTATCCATATCCAGCTATACTCTTTCCGAATTGGATTGTGATTAACACCGCGTAACTCCTATTGTAATATATTTCAGGTTGACATCGAAGATATCTCTGAGGAATATCTTTTTCAGATTCTATATCTCTCTTTGCAGACTTGAGTCTCTCTTAATTCTCTCATGTAAGATCATGAAATTCAACCAAGATGTATTTTATCTTACACAAACAACTACCTGTTATGACCGATACACAATCACCTTCCGATAAAGTTCTCTGTTCTATTTCTGCATTGATTTTACTATACGAAAAGAAGAAAAAACTTCTAGAATCAAATATGGATGAAATATTTAGAGGGAATGGGGGGTTTGCTTCGTTAAATGAAGTGGAGAGACATCGCCACTCTTCCAAAGAATTGTATGATATTAAATCAGAAATCGAGGAACTACTGGATGATGCAGATTCACTGAAATGGCTTGAACAATTCAAAGGTGTTGAAGATGGCGACACAGAAGATTCACGTAAAATCAAGACAGAAAAGTATGATTCACTGTTGCATGAAAAATACGTAAAAGCAGACGCCATTCAGTTAAAAATTGAGAATTTGGCATGTGAGCTTGAAGATTTACAACGTCAAAAGCAGAATCTTGATAATTATGGCCGTGCGTTGTTTTTGAGGTGGGAAGAAGTCAGCGGCATATTAGACCTTGAAGATGATCCTGATTATAATCCGCTTAATAATGTGGAGGCTGAGACAATCGGGAAGCTTGATGATTTGAAATCCAGATTACATAAGGTGGATGTTACTATAGAATAGGAGTTAGTTTGATCTTAACTGAAAAAACTGACGTACTTATGGGACGTACTTCGATTCGCAGTTGGTTTTTCTCTTGCGTCTGCACTGATGCCACACTCTTCGCGAATTGGATCGAGATCATATCCACACGGCATCTTTAAAGCGTTCGCCGCGGGCCTTTGCAGCTGGAGAGAGATTCAGAGCAGGGTTGTTGAAAAACCCGAATCCATCTGAAAACTGTAGTTGCGCTTCTTCAATGGCCTCTTTGACGTTTGGAGATGAAACAAGGATCGAGTATTCCGTATTTGCCAGTTGGATATAGCCGTTTTCTGCAATATTCAATGTTAACGGCAAGGGTTTTTTCAGCTTTTTCATCTCTTCGCCAATGAATACTGAATGGAGAAATATAACGCCATACTCTTCTCCTCTGTCTCCATTTCTCGCCTGCATGATCGTATCTGATAATGGGGAGGGGAAGATAATAGGTTTTGCTGTCATGGAATCGTCGATACGATTGGTTTTTTGGTTCGAGGAGGAATGCGGCGGGTGCTATAGATATGCAGAGAGAATTGGAACGGATCACCCTTGTACCCTGAAAGTGACTGTTGGCAAATATACTTCTCCCACATCTCTTTCCTTTTTTCTGATTATGGGGTGCGGGAGGTGACTGCGGGCTGCCCCGGAGGGGCGACCAAAGCTTGAGCAAATCAACGATTTGCTCGCAAGTCTATCGACTTGGTCGCAAACTTTCAGTTTGCTCTGCTGAGGCCGCCCTTCGGGCAGCCCGCCTCAGCTAAGGTCGTCCACTTCGTGTCCAACCCGCTTCCGCTGAGGCCGCCCGCCTCAGGCACACATAAAAATGTCAGCATCAAAAAATCAATCATTGGTTTAATTCAAGTGCTGTACGCAGGGCAGATATCTGCTTATAATGAGGCGGAATAATCGTTTACTGCAAGATCCCAGACGTATTTGAGATTGACATTCGCATATGCATGGATCAGACGGTCTCTCATTCCGGCCATTTTTCTCCAGGGGATATCAGGATATTCGGTGCGGATCTCTTCCGGGATATGTTTTGCCGCTTCACCGATGATTTCAATGAAACGGATGATGCCTCCGCTGTAGAGCGGGTCGGTTAAGAACTCCTGATAATCCATGCGGCCGACAGCAACCATGATGTTTTCAGATTGTTCGCAGATG
Organism: Methanocorpusculum parvum; assembly: GCA_002287215.1. Classification (GTDB taxonomy): domain Archaea; phylum Halobacteriota; class Methanomicrobia; order Methanomicrobiales; family Methanocorpusculaceae; genus Methanocorpusculum; species Methanocorpusculum parvum. The sequence goes on along the minus strand of LMVO01000015.1, from coordinate 8,371 downwards.
TCATCTAAATATGTGAGGATATCAGGCGTTTTCATACAGCAGCTTGTCCTGGACTGCAGAAGATGACATCTTTTTGTATGCTGGATCGGATCCGCGGTTTGAGATATTCAAAGGAGACGAGGTCGACTTTGCGTTCCAGTATCGATTCAAGATACTCAGCGAGAGCAAGATAATTGTCGAATGTGTCAAATTCCGGTTTGCATGTATACAGGAGGTCGATGTCACTGTAAGGTGTGTCTTCTCCGCGTGCGACTGAGCCGAAGAGAGCGAGGAACTCAATGCCGTAGACTGTCTGGAGAGTTGAAAGAGAGGAGGCAAGTTGTGTAAGGACGCGGTTTTTGATACTTACATATTCGGACATTGACTGATGTCTGAGTATTTGTCTTTCGTATGTTATGAGGTTTTGCCTGTCATAATTGGATTTATTCAATCGGGATTCTTTGAGTATACTTTGTTTTCGTGTTTGACATTTTTCGGATGTACCTATCATCACACGAAATTCACGAAAAAATCCACGAAAACACGAAAATCAATAAGGTTAGGTTATATGCGAATCCATGCAGTACCCTCCCCCGTCCCCCACACGAAATGGCACAATTCGCAAACCTTCGGTTTGCTCGGCTGAGATCGCCGGCTGCGCCGTCGATCCGCCAACGAAAATCACGAAAAGGGGGGCAGGGGTGGAAGAAAAGGATTTCTTCGGCTCTTAAAAAAGTGAGAGTATTGGAGTTTATTTCATTCAAAATAATACGGCGTTTCCTCTTCCTCCACTGAAGGAACAGATGCTCCTTTCCGCACGATCCTTTGCACATACACCTTCGGGTATGTACCAAAATTGACTAAGATCCCCAAATCGTGTCCGCCAATATTGAGATAGTTTATTACTTGTTTTTGTTCTTCCTCTGTGGTACTTTCCCGTGACTTCAACTCAACAATAATTCGATCATAACAGACAAAATCCGGTGTGTAATAGCCGATCTCCCGACCTTTGTACATTGCCGGTATACGTTTCTGAGGAACAAAGGGGATGCTTCTCAGCGTAAATTCATGTTCCAGAGCTTTCTGATAGAATGATTCGATGAATGTGTTTCCAAGAGTTTTATAGACTTCAAATATAGCACCGAAGATTGCATAGGATTCCTCTTTGTAATAGAGCATTATCTCTTATTTTACCGGCGTAAACTAATAAATATCACCCATCTCACATATGACAACAGATTCCGCACAAAAATATCCTCCGCCCCTGTCCCCCTTTTCGTGATTTTCGTTGGCGGATCGACGGCGCAGCCGGCGATCTCAGCCGAGCAAACCGAAGGTTTGCGAATTGTGCCATTTCGTGTGGGGGACGGGGGAGGGTACTACATGTGTCCTGTCCAACTGATTCTTTATTTTTCGTGTTTTCGTGGATTTTTTCGTGAATTTCGTGTGATGGCCCCTCCAATAAAAATGAACCCCGTACACGAAACCGACTTACACCCATAACACGAAAAATAGTATATATCCCGGATATTCATCTCAGGATATGATCGTTGAGCGATGTGCGTCTCTCTCCTGCACACCGCTTCTCTATGACCTCCTGTCTGCAGATGCCGGACGCATTCACGCGCCGCATTTCTGTTTGCTGAAGCTTTGGATGCTTAGGGTCTGCGCTCTTTTTTCCGGCGCTCTTCCTCCAGTTCCTCTTCGCGCCATTTATTCATTTCCTTAATGACGATCCGGCGCTGGAGTTCGGACGGCTTGATGCCTTCCTTTTTTGCATGGCGGTAGAACCATTCCTTCTTTTTCATCGGGATCCTGGTTGAGATCCGGCCGTTGTATTCGACGGGTGTTTCCATGATGACCTGGCTCATTTTGAGACAGATCTTCGTATGTGTGCTTGAGTTCAGGTTGGAGCCTGACTCTTCCATTTTTTCATTACTTTTTTCAGTCATTAGAATTCCTTGCCTATTCATCGGCATGGTGTTCTACGTCGATGCATGCCGATTTACCCAGCGGCATACCTTTTCCTGATGACCCGGGAGAGGAGCAAAAGCGTCCTCTTCCGGATTTTTCCGTTGACCGGCACGATTCCCATGCCTGGTGTTCACCGGGCTGATGAAAAAGGCTTGAGGGTTCACCCGTGGCAGAGGGGATAGTAAGGTAATGCGGGATCCCATGCCTCTAGCAACTCGCCGTCCAATAGGACTCGTGCTCGGGCTAGCCCAGGCTGTTTTTCACTTGCCTGATGTTGTTAATTATTGGTGTGTTTTTGGAGTATTTAATGGTTATTTTTTGCGTATTATCTGTATTTTACGGTCATTTGTCTGTTTTGTTGTTGGGTTATGCTGTTGAATTATATAAACCCCTGACCGCGCGGTGCGGTAGTGCCGCGGGTTTTGCGAAAATACGATGCTCAGTGAGTGGTGAAGGGGTCAAGGATGGTAAAATATTTGTTTGGGTATTTAATTAGGTGAAATATCGGGAGGCTTTTTCTTGTTTTTTTTGGGGGGGGGCTTTGTGGTACGTTTTGATGACGCGGCGTATGCGGCTTCTGCGGGGGAGCGCAGGTTTGCGCAGGAGAAAGGGGTTGAGGATGTATGCATGAGATCATTTACCCCGAATTGGATCGAGGATGAACCCGCTTAACTCTCACATAAAAAAGGAGACGCAGGGTGAATTTCTTCACCCCGTTTTAATGTTCCCGCCGATCGCAAGCTCGCAAATCAAAGATTTGGTCGCAAGGCAAAGCCTTGCTCAGCTAAGGCCAGTCCTATGGACCGGTCCGCCTCGGCTGAGGGACCTAAAGGTCCCCGCCACTCGCAAACCTTCGGTTTGATCGCAAGGCAAAGCCTTGCTTGGCTAAGGGCGAGCCTTACGGCTCACCCCGCCTCAGCTGAGGTCGTCCGCTTGTTCACAAACCTTCGGTTTGCTCTCCGACTCGGGTCTACGACCCTCGCTTTCAGCGTCCAACCCACCCTTCCACAAGTTTCCCAAAAAGCATGATGAGAAACCCGAGGAACACAAGGATCAGCTTCCGGAGGCGGCTGGAGATTCTCATCTCCTGCCTCCCTCAGTTCAGGGCCGGCTTGGTGTCTGCCCAGGCATCGACCGCGGCGACGGTTGCGTCATCGGCATAGCCGGAGACGGTCATCGAATCGCGGTTGAGACTGATCTGGAAGGTATCGGTCCCGAGTTTTGCGGAGATCCGGACGTTCCAGGTGGCTTCGGTACCGATCTCGGTCGTCTCGGCCGTGCCGCCGTTTCCAAATGCTGCTTTAAGATCCGCACTGCCGGTGAGGGCGGTGATTGCTGCCGAATACTCAGCCCTGCTGTAGGCGGTGACCTGGACCTTGCCGGTCATTTCGGAGGTGTTCGGGTCGAAGTAGCCGACATAGGTCTTGTAGGTCTGTTTCCCGAGCTCGACTTCGGCAAGGCCAAGGGGATTTTCCACGCCGGTAATTTCTGCGATGATCGCATCATACGCGGCGGCGTTTGTAAACTCTGCAGTGAAGATCCGCTTTGCGGACTTCGAGATTGCTGTCTGAATGAAATCTGCTGTCATGGTTTTTTGTCCCGAGATCAGTTGGGGCCCCGTCCAACCTCTGATTATATTCTTGGAGAGGGTGGGGGATAGCGGTAAAGTTTTTGCGGATTTTTACCAAAAAAGATGGGTTTATATGGGGGTATGCGGAGGGGGTGTCGGGAAGTCTGCAGATCCAATTACTAAATTTACACAACTTAGTAATTCATTAGTAGTTGGCCTTCTGTCTCCTCTTCCTCAGTCAGTGAATACGAGTAAAATGGATCCAATTACTAAATTTACACAACTTAGTAATTCATTAGTAGTTGGCCCATTGTCCCCTCTTCCTCAGTCAGTGAATACGAGTAAAATGGATCCAATTACTAAATTTACACAACTTAGTAATTCATTAGTAGTTGGCCCATTGTCCCCTCTTCCTCAGTCAGTGAATACGAGTAAAATGGATCCAATTACTAAATTTACACAACTTAGTAATTCATTAGTAATTCAAAAAAAATTAGTCGATTTTTTGTAACCACTCAGGCCGCACTGAATAAAGAAAAGCCCTTCCTTTCTTCTTTACACTCAGATACTTCGAATCCGCCAGATGCATCAGATCCGTCCTTGCCGTCTGATACGTCACCGAAAACCGGTCCGCGATCTCCTTAATGCCAAATTCTTCTGTCTTATACTCAATCATATAGGTAAGGACGGCTGCCTGCCGCCTGCTCACATCCGGCAGCACAGAAATTGCCTTCTCTGCATTACTCTTTCTGCTGCTCTCACGCTTCAGGTGACTGATCAGCGCCTCCCGTGCCTTTCTGATACACCGGATATTATACAAAATGAAATACGTCAGATCAAGATCATCCTCCTCCGTCGCGAGATACGCATCCCGGTATTTTGCCGGTGCCTGCTGAATGATTTTCGAAATCGGAATATATGCAAACACCTCATACTTCCTTGACAACACATACCAGTAAAAGAGCGTTCGGGCTGTCCTCCCGTTACCGTCATAAAACGGATGGATGTAGCCGATCAGAAAATGCAGTGCAATACCCACGATAATCGGATGAACAAATGAATCCCCGTCATTTGGATAATGCCTGTCATGATTCACAAAATCGCACAATGCGGCAATCATCGGCTCGATCTCCTCGGCATTCGGGGGGTAATGAATCACTTTGCCGGTCATCTTATCGATTACGGAAACATCATTTGTACTCCTGAAAACACCCGACTGCGTCTCGTCCTTCAACGTATCCTTCGTCACGATACCCTGCACTTCCCGGATAAACTCCGGGGTCAGCATATCATCCGTCTTGCCCCGGATAAACTGCATCGCCAGATGATTGTTCACGATCATCTGCTCATCCTTATTCTTTGGCGGAATATTTTTTCGGAGCATATTCTTTGCTGCAAGCTCTGTAGTAACAGCCCCCTCAAGCTTACTCGAAGCGATCGCTTCATCGGACAAAGCCTCAATAATATATTCCGTTGCAGACTCCAGAGACTTACTGCCCTGTGAAAAAACTTTTGAGAGATTCTGGTCACACACATGCAGTTCCCGCGAGATCTCCGGCGTAAGAACATAGGTGATATCCAGCGGTTTATACGGCAGATGGTTACAGGATAATGCCCGTGTCAATTTGAGAATCGCCCAGTTATCCTCCCACTGATCTCTCGGCACCCGGTACTTTAACTCATCTTTGGTATAATATTCGCCCAAATTCCCGAGTGACAGTGCACCTTTCAGACCGGTGAGCTGTTTACTTAATTCTTTAATGTGGATATCGCGACCCAAAGTATTTTCATCAGCCATATACTAATCTCCAAACTACTAATATTATGAAATTAGTAGTTTACTGTTTTATACTTATCCCCAGTCATGCCAACTCCGATTCCATTAAAAGCACACCCTGCCTGAAGCAGGCAAAACCGCATTACCATCCACCGACAAAGTATCATATACCTGTATCATGTCCGAATACACAAGCATCAAAAAGGAGGTACTCACGAAATTAGAGGCAAACCTTCCGGAGATACGCGAGCGTTTCGGGATTGAAACAATAGGAATATTCGGCTCGGTGAGTCGGGAAGAGGATACGGCTGAGTCTGATGTGGATGTATTGTATGCGTTCAAAACAGGCGGGGTGCCTCTTCGGGAATTTTTTGCCTTCAAACAGTATCTGGAAGATCTGTTTGGACGAACGGTCGATTTAGTTCCCGTACGATGGCTGGCACCCTCACTCCGCCCGTACATAGAACGTGATATGATACTGTTCGAAGCAAATAAGGCAGAGGCATGAAAGCTGAGTATATCTATCTGGACCACATGCTTCAGCGGTGTGAAAAATAAGAAGCCCTAGAGCTCCAGCTTTCGCCGCAGCTCCTCGGACATAATGATCACCGGCTTTCGGAGCCTATGCCGCTTTTCCGCGGTATGCACCGCCGATACGGAACACCCCGTCTCCTCCGCGATCTCCTCGCATGTCATCCCTTTCCGGAGCATGCAAAGAAACGTCTCCTTATCCCGCAGTTCGGCATATTCGTACCACATCATTCCGCGATCCGCACCACCCGTGTCAGGCTCTCATGCGGATCCTTCTTCACATATCTCGCCGCCTCGCCGGCCGGGAGCGCCTTTCTCAGATCCAGCAGATTCACCTGTTCGACCTTCGCCACCCGTTCGCGGCCCGCCGTCTCGATCGCGAGATCATACAGCGCCTTTTGGCCGATGAACCGTTTCGCATCCGAAGCCTTGATGAACACGAGGCTGTCATAGATGTCGGGCAGCTCATCCATCAGGAGATCTTTATCCACGACATCGTCCTTCGGGATCTCGAGCACGAACTCGTCCGATGCAAGATCTTCTGCTCTGATGATTTCGATCAGCTCCTTATGGCGGGCTTCGAAGACCTTCGTCAGCTCCTTCATACAGTAGAGGAACTCCTGATACCAGTATGCCGCCGCGAATTCGCCCGCGGGAAGAGGCCGGTGCCCGAGAAGAAGGATCTCGAGAGAGGCGGGTGTGAGATCTTCCGTTGCGGATCCTGCAGGGCATACTGCATCGCACGCTGCCGTTGTGCCGCCCGTGTTCTCCGTCGTTTCTTCCGTCATGTGCTCCCTCCGGTCTTGATGTTGCCTTCGCATCTGCCGATCCAGACGGCTATTTTCGCGATCCGTTGTTTCGTCACCCTGAACCGGTGACCATGGACGCGTGTCCGAACTGAGCCGCCGTCAGGCCCTGGTTCGAAGGTGAGCGGTTTTTGCGTGGTCATGCTGATGACCTCGCCTGTGACGATGTTGTAGACCCAGCAGCCGGTGATGAGTTTGTGCCAGGCGGCAAAGTCGCCCGGCGCGTCGCCGATAAGTTCGCTCATTCTTCGTCTCCTGCAAGTGCTGCGGCAAACTGTCTGCTGCGGTATTCGAGGAGCTCTGCTCTGTGGAGGTTTTTGAAGATCCTGAACCAGGTGCGGATGTCGGTATCCTCGGGAACCATGCCGCAGCGTTCGTAGATGAGGTGTTTGATGTCTTCGCCGAATGCGTTTTCCGCGGTGGCGATGCCTTTCATGGCGATGACGGGGAGAGCGGTCTCGCGGATGATCTCCATGAAGGTCTGCTGCATGCAGCTGACGTTTTCGCTGTAATGATGGAGTCTCGTGAGCTGGCCGGCGGTGATGCCGTCAGGGGTCGGTTCGCCGGCTGCGAGTTCTCCGTAGATGAGGAGGTGCGCGCAGGCGGTGAAGAGGTCGGTCCGGCTGATGAAGCCGAGGTCGCTCGCTATACGGTCGAGGGTCTTGAACTCCTCGTTTGATATGTTGACGTAGGTGTTTTGTCTCATTGTTGTGAGTTTTTGGGGTCAGTCATCAATCATCAATCATCAGTCATCAATCATCCATCAGTGCGTTTGGATGATTGTGACGCTGACCCCCGTTTTTTGTTTTCGATTTTTTCGAGACCTTACAGTAACTATATATACTTTTAGAAAGAAAGAAATAAAACAAGAGTATTTCGGCAGTTCATCTCTCTAGGGGAGAGTGCGGCTCGAAGTTTTTTCCGTGCTTTCTTTTTTTTCTGTTTGTGTGTGATTGATGATGGATGATTGATGATTGATGATTGATGATTGATGGAATCATCCGGCTGGTTACTGCGGCTGGTCTTTTTTGGATGGACCGGGTATGTTGATTATCCGAAAGGTCCAAGAGAATAGTGTCTGTTCTTTTCTTTCGGTCTAAAGTCAGAATCGGGCAGACACGTTTTTTGTTTTTGTTTGTTGTTTGTATCACTTCCTGAGGGTTTTTCCTCATACTATTGTTGGATGTTTTTGGAGATGATGGTGCGTTTTTTGGTTGCCTGATAGGCGCGAAGAGGCACGAAGAGGCGCGGATGCGGGCTGACACGGAGGGGCGAGGTCAGCTGAGGCGGGCTGCCCGAAGGGCGGCCTCAGCAGAGGCGGATTGACGGCGCAGCTGGCAATCTTAGCGGAGCAAGTTTTCGAAGGAAACTTGCGAGCAAATCTTTGATTTGCGATCGGGCGGATTGACGGCGCAGCTGGCAATCTTGGCGGATGCGGGGTGAGCGAAGGGAAGACTTGCGGCTGAGGCGGGCTGCCCAAATTCGGGAAGGAGGTTGTTGGGTGTAGACACAAGAGAAAAAACCAACCGCGAATCGGCGCGAATCTCGCAAGCCTTCGGCTTGCTCTCAGAATCGGATTTGCTATTCCTCACTCTCGCTCGTCGTATCTAGTCGCAAGGCATAGCCTTGCTCCGCTAAGGTTGGCCGCTTTCAGCGTCCAACCCGCTCGATACGACGGCTCGTCCCTTCATCGGGACCGTTCGGGCAAATCCTGTCGGCGCCCCAGCGCCTCCC
>LMVO01000014.1 GCA_002287215.1 Methanocorpusculum parvum | reverse complement strand
AGCCCTCACTTGTTCGCAAATCAGAGATTTACTCTCCGTTTCGGGCTTGCAGCCCTCACTTGTTCGCAAATCAGAGATTTACTCTCCGTTTCGGGCTTGCAGCCCTCACTTGTTCGCAAATCAGAGATTTACTCTCCGTTTCGGGCTTGCAGCCCTCACTTGTTCGCAAATCAGAGATTTACTCTCCGTTTCGGGCTTGCAGCCCTCACTTGTTCGCAAATCAGAGATTTACTCTCCGTTTCGGGCTTGCAGCCCTCACTTGTTCGCAAATCAGAGATTTGGTCGCAAGTCTATCGACTTGCTCCGCTGAGGTCGTCGACTTCGTCTCCGACCCGCCCGCACCTGATGACCTCGTCCTCGGTCACAATCTGATCCATCCTGGCATCGAACGGCTCCGTCGGAATACATTCCACCTCCTGACAGGCATACGCCATACCGATCCTGGGGATATGCGGATTCTTTTCAAAAAAGCGGTCATAATATCCAGCCCCGTAGCCGAGCCTGTGCCCCGCACGATCGAACCCCACCATCGGGACGAGGACCGCGTCGATAGAGGATGCCGGGGCGGGTCGTTCTTTCGTCAGGGGTTCCGGGACCTTGAATGTGCCCGGTTCGAGCTGATCCATCGACGTGAGATACGAGAGCCGGAGCGTATGGGTCTCCTTCTCGATGATCGGGACGAGCACCGTCTTTCCCTCTTCCAGAAGGCAGTTGATGATCACCATCGACTCGACCTCCGGATCCTTCGCCACATAGGCAAGGATCGTCTGATAGGGTTTCAGAAGTTCCTGCAGCCGGCAGGTGATGTAGTATCCCTTCGCCCGCCGGTCGCCTAAAGACAGAGCTTCGCGTCGTTCCTTAAGTATAGTGCGAAGCTCTGCTTTTGTCGTCATTTCCGATTCGTTTTCCGCACGCGGACCGCAACGCCGCGGTTCGAGCGTTTCATCTCGTCCGCGCCCATCGTGGTTTTCCCGGTCGCCTGATAGCCTTCTCCGCCGACGAACACCTCATCACCTTCGCGGATATTCGGGTCGCAGTCGGCGATTCCCGGCGCAAGGATATCTCCCTGCGGGACGAACCCGTCCGAGATCCAGACCCGGTATCCGTTGATGTGCTTCCAGCCTTCGTGGGTCGGGCGGAGCAGACCCGTCTCCGGGTCGATCGAGAAGAGCTGGGTCTTCTTATCGTAGATCTTCTGGTTCGGGTACCGGCCTTTCGGGAGCCAGCCTTTCGTGTCGACGAGTTCGCCGAACTGCCAGAGGAGCGTGCCGCGGATCGGATCCGTGCGGCGTTTTCTGCTCTCACGAAGCGTGTCGTTCAGGGCACGGAGCGAGTCCTGCGAGAGCGGCTTGTCATCATTACAGGTGAACTCGAGTTCCACGCCGGCAGCTTGTGCGGCGGTCTTTGCGACCTCTTTTGCCCCGCCTTCCAGATGGCAGATGACTCTGTCATACCGGTGCTTCGTTAAGTAGGCGGTAAGGTATTCGACCAGGATCGCGGACTCTTCCTTGTCCCAGTATCCGGTCACCGGCACATCATAGTGGCCTGCCGGATAGATGAGTTCGAGTTCCCGCGGGACGACGCCTAAGGGCGAGGTCACGATCACTTCATGGGCACGTCCGTCAACTACGCGGGAGAACAGCTGATGGGATCTCGAGAGCGAGTAGGGTTTTCGTGCGGCGCACGGAAGAAGGACACAGACATCGGTCCTTCCCGGAACGAACCGGTTGATGACCCTGTCTTCGAAGAAGGCGATCTCGGCACGGGTCATCGACTCGGAGGAGTTTGCGAAGAACCGGGACGAACGGACGACCGGAAGGTTCACTGCAAAGCCTGGTCTGCGGTCGACGTGCCGGAGGAGGGAGACCTGCTCGGCGTGGAGTCTGCAGCGCATCTCCATGAACTCGCGGAGCTGGCCCTGTTCGATCCAGACCCGTGCCAGGGCGATCTCTTTTTCGAGAGCCAGACGGTTGTGGAGCTTCAGGTCGCCGGCTTTGCAGCCCGGGCAGTCGCAGATGCCTTTTTCCATATAGGAGGCATCGAACTCGCCTTCGGGCGTGCAGAACTTTTTCTGCACGGACGCAAGATCGACCGCGGTGTAGTCGAAGAGGTCGAATCCGAGGTAGATGAGCGAGGCGGCGTTCGAGGGAAGACCGCATGCGGGGGCATAGCGTGCGGCGTCCGGGGGACAGACCGCAAGCAGTTTTTCCATGTAGTCGGCATGGCGGCGTGCGTCGGAGATGACGGTGTTCCAGTTCGAAAACAGGAGCACGCTTCCTTCGACGGACTCGCTCTGCGGGTGAACGGCTGTCGGCTCTTCGCCTGGGACGAAGTATTTTTCAAACTCGGCTTTGCCTGCAGAAGGCGGTAGGTTTGAAAACCCGCGTTCCTTAAGCGAGGGGAAGACCGATTCGGTATCGAGCACCACAGGGGTGCTGATGTTTTCCTCGTCGGAAAGTTTCAGGTTCCCGATCCGTGCGTTTCCGTCGCGTTTTCGTGCATCGAACAGACTCATGTGATGACCTCGGCGTCCGGGAACTCGGTTCTGAAGAGGTCGGCCCATTGGGGCGTCGTTGAGATGGTGACTTTGGTGTCGGGGTTTGTCGCGAGCAGGCCTTTGAGGCCTTTGATCCCGTACTTCATCATTTCATCGTCCCATGCGGGAACTTCGGCAGGCCCCGCCGGGAAGGTCTCGGCAAGTTCGTAGGGCAGGGGGCCGAACGGCGGCTTGAACTCGATGACCTCTTCAAAGACCCGCGGGACAGGTCCGCCTGCTGCGATGAGGGATACGTCCGAGAGTTTCACGCGAGGGATCATCTCATGGTAATTCGCGACCTCGGTCCGGCGGCATGATTCGCTGCCCCGGTAGAAGAACCGGCGTTTGCTTGCCCGGTCGAGGTGTTCGATCTCGTCGACCCGCTCAAGAAGTCTCCGGTAACCGTCGAGCAGTTTGGGGTGGGCCCGGCACCGCTCGTCGACGAGTTCCCAGAGTGTTCCGTCCTGGATGGCGGCGCGGATCCTCGAGATCTCGGCCATGGTGACGGCGAGGTTGTGGCAGGCGAGGAGCTTTTGTTTATCGGGCGATTTTTTCAGCTCTTCGACGGTATGACTGCGGCAGACGGGACAGGCGCAGGGAAGTTCGCTCATCTCGTCGAGTTTGAGCGTTCCGTAGGTCGTGATATAGCGTCCTTCTTTTGCGTAAAGCGCGTAGGCGGCTGAGTCGAAGACATCGCATCCGAGCGCTGCGGCGAGGGCGAACATCGAGGGGTGGCCGGCACCGAAGAGGTGGATGCAGGCTCCCGGGTTGAGTCCTTTTTTCGCGGCGATGATGACGTCGACAAGTTCGCGGTATCGGTAGCTTTCCATTAAGGGGACGACGGCGCCGATCGGGCAGTAGGCAAAGCCCATGTCGGATACGGTTTTCCCTGCATATTCACGGAGGTCTTCAAAGACGGCTCCCTGGACAGGGCCTGAGAGGGGGGCGTCGGGACCGAAGATCTCTTTTGCCTCTCTCATTCTCGCCATGGTGATATCCATCTGGGCGATGACTTCTTCCCTTTCGGTGTCAGGATGGGTGGGGATGTCGAGCGGGACCCAGATGTCGCTGCCGATGTCTCTTTGGAAGGAGAGGGTCTGAACGTTCGTGATATCGACACTGCCGTAGACGGACATCTGGAAGGATCCCGAGTCGGTCATGATGAGTCCGTCGAAGTCGAGGACCTCATGGAGGCCTTTTTCGAGGGCGGGGGCCCGGTAATCTTCGCTTTTGGAGAAGATGTAGGCGTTTGTGATGATGCCTTCGACGCCCATCTTTTTCATTTCCGCGGGCGGGATTATCTGCAGGTGGGGGTTGACGACCGGGAGGAGTGCGGGGGTTTTTATGACTTTGTCGCCGGCTTTGAGTTTGCCGACGCGGCCTGCTATGTCTTTATGGATGACTTCGAATGTTATTGCCATGGGATTATTCCTTGAATATCTGTCCTTCAAATGTAAGAATATTGCATGATGCGTTTGTCCATGCGTCGGGGCGGAGACCGGCTTTGTAGCAGGTTTCTCTGAGGAATTCTTCCGCATCCCAGCCGTATTCGACCGCGACCTGAGGGAGGAGGAGGCCGGTATGCCCGTTCATTTCGGCGATGAGTCCGTGTCTGCCGACGATGACGGCAGACGGGCGTTCGCCCGGTTCGCATTCGAGAAGGACGGGCTGGGTGAGGATGGTGACTTCGATCTTGATCTGCCTGAGTTCTCCTTCGTTTACGGGGTAGAACCTGGGATCATGGATCGCGGCATGCTGTGCGGCGTCTTTGATGGCGTCGGCGAGCGGTATGACGGGGAAGGGGAAGCCTATGCATCCCCTGAGGTCGCCGCATTTGGTGAGGGTGACAAAGACGCCTCGTTTTTCGGTGAAGATCTCGGTGAGCTCCGGGTCTCCGCGGGGGGGGGTTCCGGTTACTGCGGACTCAGCGTAGAGTCGTGCGAGTTGCAGGGCAAGCTGGCCTTCGGTCTGACTGAGAAGATGCATAATCATGTAGGTATTGGGTGTAAGAGATGATGAATTAAATGGCGGGGTGAGCCGTCAAGCGAGGGTCGTAGACCCGAGTCGGAGAGCAAACCGAAGGTTTGAGAACAAGCGAGGGCTGCAAGCCCGAGTCGGAGAGCAAATCTCTGATTTGCGAACAGGCTCGCCCTTAGCTGAGCAAGTCGATAGACTTGCGAGCAAATCTTTGATTTGCGACTGCGGGCCGACCCGTGGGGGTGGCCTCAGCGGAGCAAGTCTGAGCGGAGTGAGGACTTGCGACCAAATCTATGATTTGCGACTGCGGGAAGTGGATGCGCCCTTTGCAGATCCTTTCATCCGCACCTGAAAAATACCTGTCAAAAAAATTATTCGAGAAGTTTGAGTGCCTCTTCAGCACTTTTCCCTTCAACTGTGACCGCATATATCGCATTGCAGAATTTGACCGCATCGTCCAGTGATTTCTGATGGATGTTTCTGCCGGTCGCGTTTCCTGAAGCTCCGCCAGTGTTGATCTGTTCATAGAGTTCCCGGATAAACTTCTCTTCGGTGGTTGCCGACCCTCCGGCACAAACAAGTTTTGTCCGTCCGGCCGCAAGGACCGCCTCTCTGAGAAGTTCAGGCGAGGTTTTTCCATCCTTTTTGGGTGCATTGACCTTGACGAAGTCGCTTCCGAGACATGCGGCCACACCTGCCGCCCCGGCGATAAGATGCGGATCCTTCTCATCTCCGACTGCCTTGCCTCTCGGGTATATCCAGAGAACGGTGACGAGTCCGTAGAAGTGCGCCTCGTTGATAAGCTGAGCGGCCTCTGCCAGCATCTCGGCCTCCTTTTCGCTGCCGAGATAGATCGTGTACCCGATACCTGCGATCTTGAGACCGTGTTCCTGCGCGATCTCAACGACCTGTTCGACGGTCCAAAGCTGGGGTGAGACCGGATCTTTCTGCGAGACGTTCACCAGATGGGACTTGGAGTTCATCTTGACAAGATACGGCACTTCGGGGTAGTCCATCGCATATCTGACAATGAGTCCCAGTTGTGCTGCAAGAACACCGATGTTTGCTTTGGCTGCAATGCGGAAGAGATGTTCCGGATCGGCATCGTCTATTGGGATCCCTGCACCATAGAAATCATCATTCAAATGTTCTATCTTCTGGTCGCCGGCAAAAAGCATCAGGCGGCCTGATCCGGCAGTAATCAGATCGTAATTGGCAATATAGACGTCCCGCATGGATTTTGGGACGTCGAGAGGGACTTTGATATCGGACATGATCGTATTAATCTCTGTTCTTCGACAGAGATTAACTTTATCTTTACCCGAAATCACAAAACAGGGATTTTCAGAAGAGTATTTTCGGCAATCATCATCTTTAATTCGTTCAATGCCGATTCAACAGACGCGCTCAGCTCCCCGCCGAATGCGAGACTCGCCGGCTGGATGCCGATTATCAGTGTTTTGCCTGCGGAATCTGCCAAATAATCGACCAGATGATACAAAGGGAGCATATGGGTGCCGACCGCCGTGTCATGGATCTTTTCCGGCGGGATGATCCGGACAGATCCCGGGGGCAGCCCCATGTCGGCGGCGTCGGCAATGAGAAGAAGGTCGGGTCTGAGTTTTCTGACGAGGCCGGTGAAGTTCTCCGGTGCGGTCCCGCAGTTGAAAGCCGTTACGCCGGGAAAATCGCGCAGCATATCCGCAAGAAAAGGTCCTGCGCCGTCATCAGAATCAAGAGGATTGCCGACCCCGAGAAGAATTACTGTCATACCGGCCTTTCTAAAAACATATCTATCCAAAATCTCAAAAACAGAAGATGCATCGACCGGGACTCGAACCCGAGTTTAGGCGTTGGCAACGCCTAGTGATAACCACTACACTATCGATGCTTGCACTAATTACAAGGACGTATAAACATTAAAAGGATTACTATTTGCAGTCATGGAGAGGGAGGTTTTACTCCTCATCTCCTGACCAGTATTCGCGGTCTTCGGCATCATATGCCTGACCCGGATGTTTGAGATGCCACTCGGTCCTTCGCAGGATTCCGTGGAGCGTGCTGGCTTCCCTGACCGTAAGCTTCGTTCTGCCGAGCACTCTCTTTGCAAGAAGGACCGTCGTCTCACGTTTTTCCACAGGGTGGCGGATCCCTTCCAGGAAGCGTTCGATGTGCGCATACAAGGCATCCATTTCGGTTTTATTCGCAAGAAGATACTCACCGCGCTGGAGGTGGGCAAGTTCATAACAGACGATTCCGATCGCATGGGAGATGTTCAGGATGGGGTACTCGTCACTGGTCGGGATCGTGCAGACGATATCACACCGGGCGATCTCTTCATTGTTCAGCCCCCAGTTCTCCCGGCCGAACAGGATCGCGATCCTGCCGTCGATCCCTTTTATCATCTCGCGGAGTTCGGCGACCGAATAATACGGCATCCTCATCGGGTTGGAAACGGATTTCGAGAGACCTCCGGTTGTCGCGATACACAGGTCGCTTCTGGCAAAGACCTCTTCAAGCGTGATGCGCTCCGCGTTTTCCAAAACATCCTTCGCATGGGACGAACGGGCCGTACACTCCATCGTGAGTTTGGGGGGGTTGACCAGGACCATGTTGTGAAAACCGAAGTTCTTCATCACGCGGGCGGCGAATCCGATATTTCCTTCGTACAGAGGTTCCACTAGGACGATGTCGATCTCGGGCATTATTTGACCGCCTTCACCGTCTCTTTGAGAACTGAAGGTCCTGCTTCGTAAACCGCATTTCCGACAATGATCGTGTCGGCGTATTCCCCCATCTCCGCGGCTTTTTCACCGGAGTTGATACCTCCGCCGTAATAGACCCGGGTCTGTGAAACCGCCTCGGAAACGGCGCGGGTGACCGCAGGGTCGCCGTACATCCCGCTGTACTCGATGTAAAACACCGGCATGGCGTAGTATTTTTCTGCGATGACCGCGTAGGCCGCGACCTCGGCAGGGGAGAGATCACATTTTGCGCGGGTGAGTCTGCCCACCGACGAGTTTGGATTCAGCACGACATAGGCCTCCTGGACCACTTTATCCCACTGGATCTCAGCATGTTGTGCCCATTCCTTGTGAAGGCCGGTGATAAAGGCCGGGTGGCCGGCATTGAACACGCTTGGAACAAACACATAGTCGATGCCTGCAAATCTCGCGCAGGAGGGATCGGCCGGCTCGACGGTGAGCGGAAGACCCGCATCCCTGACATTGTCATAGAGCTGCGCCAGGTTTTCCGGCGTAACGTCCAGCGTGCCCGAAAGCATCAAAGCATCCGTTTCGCTTGCTGCGATTTCTGCGATCTCTTCTTTGGTTATGACCTTGTCGGGGTCAAGTTTGGTGATGTGACGCCAGGTTTGCCATCTCATTTTTCAGTCACCTTCTTTGCATATTTCTGCAGATCGGCGATCTGCTTTTCCTCAATGCCGGTAACGGCTTTCAGTGTCTTTACATCCGCCTTGACCAGCAGTTCCGGGCTGTAGACGCCTGCCAAGGCAAGCGGGGTGAGGAGTTCAGGGTCAGCCTTCTTTTTTAACGGGGTGATGCCGGCATCGAAAGCGGCTTTGCTGATCTTTTCCGGACACGGCCGGCAGAGTTTTTCAGCGACCAGCTTCTGATGATTGCAGATCGTCGCGACCGACACGCCGGTCGCAAGCGACAGACCTGCCGGATGGACCGATACAAACTTTTCCGGATCATCGAATCCGGCGTTGACATACTTCTTCAGCGTGATCGCCGGAACGCCGTACTCCTTCATGCGGGTGATATTGATCAGGCTTTTTGCCTCGGCCACAAGAGATGCGGCCTCTGCCTCGCTGAGTTTTGCCTCAAGAAGATCCTGCGGATCCGCACGGGAAAGAGCTTCGACATCGGCAATACCCCTGCTGATCAGGGCGGCACTCACTTTGGAGTGGCCGCGGCCGCGTTTCGGCGTGACATTTTTCGATACGAACTTTTTCAGCTCGGTCCGTTTTTTCAGGAGAGCCAGCACTTCTTCAGCCTCCCGGATAAGCTTTTCCGCTGCGGAAGTCGTGACGCCGAGATTCTTTGCAAGGACAGCAGGTCCCCGTGAGATCAGCTCGGAGACGGTATAAATATGGGCCGCATTGAGCTTTCTGACTCCCTCCTCCGTCATTGCGGGCATAAGGAGAAATGCGTCGGTGTTCGATTTGATGTGGGAGCAGAGCGGACAGCCGATCTTCCATGCGGGAGCTCCTTTTCTGAGAAGCTGGACATGGTTCAGTCCGTGGATCTCGCACACCTCATTCATTTTCACGGCATTTCCCCAGGTCGCGGGCGGCAGTCCTGCATTGAACGTACAGTCCGGATACCCGGAACAGCCGATAAACTGGGAACTGCCGACCCGTTTGATCCTGAGAGGTTTGCCGCAGACAGGGCAGGGTCCGATCGTCTGCTCCTCGCGTGTCCTCTCCATAAGATCCCTGCCGATGGCCGCTTCGTTCTTTTCGAGATCATCAAAGATGCCGGAAAGCATCTTGCGTGACTCGGAAAGCACCTTGTCGATCGTATTTTTTCCGCCGGCGATATCGCCCATATGCTCTTCCAGCGTCTTGGTCATCGTCGGTTCCGTGATCGTTCCGGCGAACTCCTCGAGCGACTCGGTCACGGCGCGGCCGATGATCGTCGGTTTCATCGGATTTCCTTCGATGTATTTCCGGCCGGCGAGTTTGCTGATCACCTCATGGCGGGTACTTTTCGTACCAAGTCCAAGCTCCTCCATTCTTTGGATGAGCCTGCTCTGGGAGTAGCGTGCGGGAGGCTGCGTCTCCTTCTCCTCGGAGTTTTTCGAGAGAAGAGGCAGCGTCTCGCCGACGGTGAACTCGGGAAGGATGTTCTCTTCCGCTTTGCTGTAGGGATAGACGCCCCGCCATCCTGGTTCGAGGATCCTGCCTCCGGTTATCGTATACGGCTCGAAACCTGCCTGAAGATTGATCTTCAGCGTTTCCCACTCCGCATCGATACAGATCGTGGCAAAGAATCTTCGGACAATGAACTCATACAGCTTCCAGGATACATCGTCGCCGATCTCCTCGCGGTTTGCATGCGAGGTCGGGTAGATCGGCGGGTGGTCGGTCGTCTCTTTTTTGCCGCGGGTCGGGACACTGCGCAGATGATCTTTGACGTATCCTGCTTCCTTTGCAAATGCGCCGTGCGCAAATATCTCCATATGTTCGGCGATCTTCAGACTCTTCGGGTACACGGTGTTGTCGGTTCTCGGGTATGAGATGAATCCGCGCATGTAGAGATCCTCTGCCCGGTTCATGGCATATGAAGCCGAGATGCCCAGTCTGCTCGCTCCGACGATCAGCGCCGTCGTATCAAGGGGGGCAGGCGCACGGTCGATCTTATGACCGGTAATAACGTCGGTGACTTTGACCGGCGCCTTGGTTGCCTCGTATGCGGCCTTCGCCTCGGCAGGATCGGTGAATCTTCCGTGGATATGGCGGGCCTCCACCCCGATGCCGGCCTTCTCCGTTGCGAGGGAAAGCATCCAGTACTTTGTCGGAACGAACGCTTCGATCTCCCGTTCGCGGTCAACGATCATAGCAAGGGTCGGACTCTGCACTCTTCCAACAGATAGGATACTGTCAGCACCGCGGTGGGCGGTTATCGAGAGAAAACGGGTAAGCGAGGCTCCCCAGACGAGGTCGATGATCTGCCGGGATTCGCCGGCCGCCGCCAGGTTGAAATCCAGCGCCGTAGCTTCCTGGATCGATTTGACGATCTCATCCTTTGTGATCGCTGAGAATCGCGCCCGGTCGATAGGGACTTTGGCATTTACTGCCCGGATGAGTTCATACGCCTCTTTTCCGATGAGTTCTCCTTCGGTATCATAATCGGTCGCGATGGTAACGCGGGTCGCTTTTTTGGCAAACTTCTGCATCGCGCCGACGATCTTCTTCTCAGTCGGTTTTTTTATGATGTCGGCATTGATCAGGGATCTTGGCGGATGTTCGACACTCCGCCAGTTGTTGTACCCTTCCACGAAATCGACCTCGACCACGTGACCGCGAAGACCCATGACCACCGTATCATCGAAGACGTAATGCGCCGCCGCACCGTCCCGTGTGACCTGGACCTTCGCTTTGCCTGCCAGAAATGCTGCTACCCTTTCCGCAACAATATTCTTTTCGGCGATGATGAGGTGCATGCTTACTCTCCGAGGATTTCAGCAATCATCGCATGAATTTCACGGGGATCGGATTTTCCTTTGGTTTCCTTCATGACCTGCCCCACGATAAAGTTCAAAGCGCCTTTTTTCCCGGCCTTGTGGTCGGCTGCCGGCTGGGGATTTTCTGCAAGGATCTTTTCTACGATCCCCCGGAAACTTTCTCCGGACTCACGGGTAAGACCGAGACGTGCCACGATCCCGGCAGGTGACTCGGGAGCGCCTTCCGTTTGGAGGGAATCGAGCCAGACACGCAGAACTTCGACGCCGGCTTTGTCGGTGATCTTCTGGTCGCGGACGAGGATGATGAGCTCTTTGAACTGGTCGGCGTGGGAGGTGACCTTCGACAGAGGCATATCACGGTAATTGAGTTCGCCGATCAGGATATCGGCGACCCAGGATGCGGCGATCTGTGCTCCGACCGGAGCAACGAGTTCGTAGAACTCTGCAAGATGCAGATCTCCCGTGAGGGTCCGGGCATGGTTTACGGCGATACCGTACTGGGACATGAACCGGTCGCGGCGTGCGTCCGGCAGCTCCGGCAGAGCGATCTTTTCCACCCAGTCGGAAACCCTGATCACGGGCAGATCCGGTTCGGGGAAGTACCGATAATCATTCGCGACCTCTTTTGAACGTGCCGAAGTGGTCGTGCCTTTTCCCTCCTGGAAGTGCCGGGTCTCGCGGGAGATCGTGCCCCCTCTTCTGATCAGATTCTTCTGTCTCGTGATCTCGAAGGTCAGCGCTTTCTCCACGCCTTTGTAGGAGGAGATGTTCTTGATCTCGACGCGTTCATGTCCTTTGATCGAGATGTTCGCATCGACACGGATGCTTCCTTCCTTTTCCGGATCGAAGACATCGAGATACTCAAGCGTCGCCCGCAGTTTGTTTAACAGACGGCGTGCTTCTTTCGGCGAGGAAAGTTCCGGCTCGGTGACCATCTCGATTAAGGGGATGCCGGACCGGTTGTAATCGACGAGGGTGTAATGCCCGCGTTCCTTGTTCCCCATATGGACCAGTCTGCCCGGGTCCTCTTCGACATGGATCCGCGTTAAGTTGACGACCTTCGGATTTCCGGCGTCGTCTTCGATCTCGATGTAGCCGCCGAGAGCGAGAGGGTTGTCTCCCATCGTGATCTGATATGCTTTGACGAGATCCGGGTAGAAGTAGTTCTTTCTGCAGAATTCTCCCTCTTCAGGGATCCGGCAGTTGAGCGCCTTTGCAACCTTCAGGGCATACTCGATCGCCTTTTTATTCAGGACGGGCATTGCTCCGGGTAGGCCGAGACAGACCGGACAGACATGCGTGTTCGGGGCATCGGCACGGAAATCAGCCGAGCATCCGCAGAATAATTTGGAAGCAGTGTCCAGCTGACAGTGGACCTCTAGGCCGATCACGACGATGAATTCTTCATCCGCCATTTAAACCGCCTCCTCAAAAGCCAGAGCGGCATTCAGAATGGTCTCTTCGCCAAACATCCGGCCCATGAGCTGGAGTCCGACAGGCATTCCGTGTGCGGTTCCGCAGGGAACGGAGATTGCAGGGATCCCGGCGATGTTCACCGGGACGGTGAGGATATCTGCAAGATACATCTGCAGGGGATCTGCGGTCAGTTCGCCGATCTTTGGCGCGATGTTGGGCATCGTCGGGCCCGCGAGCATATCGCAGGTCTGCAATGCTGCTGCGAAGTCTTTTGCGATCAGCTGTTTTGCGTGCTGGGCTTTGACATAATATTTGCCGTAGTAGCCGGCTGAAAGCGCGAAGGTCCCAAGAAGGATCCTGCGTCTGACCTCGTCGCCGAAGCCTGCCTCGCGGACTTTGGTGTAGGCATCGTGCCAGGGGAGGTTCATCTCCGGCTCCGGACCGAATCTCACACCGTCGAACCTGCCGAGGTTCGAACTCGCTTCGCAGGTGCAGGTAACATAGTAAGCCGGAAGTGCATACTTCATCGAAGGAAGCGACACATCCACGATTTTCGCGCCAAGCTCCTCGAGCTTGCCGATCGCTTTACGGACCTGCGCCGCAACGCCTGCGTCGACGCCTTCGCCGAAGTACTCTTTTGGAATGCCGATCGTTTTTCCGCTGATCTCGGGAACGACGTTTCCGTCGCAGGGTTTGTTGACCGACGTCGAGTCCTTCGGATCATGGCCGGCGATCACGGAGAAGAGTTTTGCCGCATCCCGGACATTGGCCGCCATCGGGCCGATCTGTTCGAATGAGTTGGCATAGGCGATCAGACCGAATCTGCTCACTCTGCCGTAGGAAGGTTTCAGACCGACGATCCCGCACCATGCGGCCGGACAGCGGACCGAACCGCCGGTGTCGCTTCCCAGAGCCATGGAAACAAGACCTCCGGCGATCGCGGCGGCCGAACCTCCGGAACTCCCTCCCGGGGCCCGGGTCACATCACGCGGGTTGAGGGCAGGGCCAAAAGCACTGTTTTCCGTGGTCGAGCCCATACCGAACTCATCTAGATTAGTTTTTCCGGCGATCACCGCGCCCTCTGCTTTCAGGAGAGTGATGACATGCGCATCATAAGGGGGGATATAGCCTTTGAGTATTTTTGATGCGCAGGTCGTTTCGATGTCTTTGGTGGAGATATTGTCTTTTATTGAAACACGGACCCCTGCCAGGCTTCCCGTTTTGCTTCCGGCGATCTCGTCCATATTGAGATATGCATTATAGATATCGTTCATCTCAGATCACCTTTGGCGCGCGAACATACCCGTCTTCAGGGTTGTGCGAGTTTCTAAGAGCATCGTCCTGAGAGATCGACGGGGTGACTTCATCCTCGCGAAAGACGTTCACAAGAGGACGCATCAGCGGCTCTGATGCTTCAAATGTGTCGAGAATGTCAAAATATTCGAGGATCGCGTTGAACTGCTCGGTGAATCTGCCGAGTTCCGGGGAGGAAATGCCGATGTCTGCCAGTTCGGCAATATGGAGTACGTCGTTTTCTTTTACCATGGGTGAATGTCCTTTTGAGAATTGGTATATTTTTGGTGAGTGCTTAAGGGATTATAAGGGTTGCCACTCAGGCATAGGAAATCAGGGTGATACCCGGGGTTACGCAGCATCACGACCCGGCAAAAATCCAAAAGCGCGTGAGTTGATAGTATTGTGCGGTTTTGCCGGCACAGAAAAAAACAGGTCTGCAGACACAGAATATAGCGGCCGCAAATAATTGGCCGCCATCAGTAATGATTTTCATAACAGGCGGTGCGGAAACATGAAAACAGGGTCTGAAAAAACCCGGGAGAAAAAAATATTGGGGGTTGGATTATATGGTTCTGAAGAACACTGTGGTGTTCATTCCCTTTGCGCCGAAGAACTTCTTGCAGAATGCTGAGGCGACCGAGGGTGCGTATTCTTTGCAGCTGAAGATATCGATATAGGCTGCATTGGTGTCGTTGGCGAAGTGAGCTGAGAGGAGGGAGGTCTCGATGAGCTGGGTCATCGAATACCCGGCGACTCTGTCATTTGGACCGAAGTGGATGATCTGCGGTTCGCCGAAGCGTTTCATGTCGATCAGGTCGGCAAGTTCCAGTACGAACTGGTGGATCTTCTCTGCGTCACGGATCGTTGCCGGGTCACACTCTTTCAGGTCGATAGAGGTGCAAAGACCCCAGCAGTCTTCTTTCTTAAACTCTGCAATGACCTCTGCGTCGGTCAGGTGGTTTGCTGTCATCTGTTTCATAGATAAAGTCCTTCCATCGTGGCGTGTCTGCCTCCCTTTCGGGCTGCATCCCGCCTCAGACAGACTTCTGCCTGGGGCTTCATCTATGAGGTTTAGCACCGTTTCTTCCTCGTTTGGAACACGGCTTATTTACTCCCTACAGCACACGTTGGATAATAATATGTCAGCAGTACAGCATTTAAATCTTTCTCTGAAAAATCTCTGTGCAAAATCGTCTGATTCGTCATCTGCTGACGTATTTTCCTCATTTTCACCATCTGCGGCCTATTTCATCATAAAATCAAAATCAGGCCAATTATAGACCATAGAATCAAAATCGGCATGATTAAACGCGAATAAAAAAAACACGCCGTTTCAGGCGATGCGCCCTCTAAATCAGGGGGAAAAACCGATGGCCGAAGGTCTGGAACAGAAGGTTTTGCCATATGCAAGATCAGGATAAAAAGGTGAGGGGTTTTCGTGAAACCCGCAGGCATCAGGTGATCTTATTCAGCATCTGGAGAACAGTCCGGTGAACGCATGGGGCTTTTTCCTCCGTGACCGTATTACGCAGATTTTCCAGGATCAGAAGAAGCGGTCCTTTGACAGCAGGTTCATACTCGTTCAGATGGGAGAAGACCGAAAGCAGACCGGTCGTCATGTACTCGTTGAGGGGCGCAAGACGCAGGAGGGCACTTTCCAGAAACGCCCGGCCTTCCGCCGTTTCCAGCGAGATCTTTCTGTTCTGCGCAAAACGGAGATATAGTGAACGCGCAAGTCCGGTCTGTTCCGGATCGAAGGCGTCTGACGACTCGATTATTTTCAGATAGCTGACCGTATCAGGTGAGCTGGTTGCGGAAACTGCCGAGATGAAGTTTTCAAATGCGATCGGATTATTCTTTGAACGCTCAAGTTCGGCATTCAGCATATCCATCCGGTCCAAAGCGCTGCCTGAAAGATACAGGGACAACGCGGTCATCCGGTCAGTTGAACAGACAGCGTTTTCATAGCTCTCTTTGAGCATCGCATGGATGTCGGGAGTATCCAGCGTTGCAAGCAGTGAGAGGATCAGGTTTTTCACACTCCTGGTCTTGAAAATCCTGGCAAGTTTCACCAAAGAGACGGCCGTTTCCGGAGGGGTCGAGTATGCGAAAAGAAGTGCCTGGAGTCTTTCTTTGCCGGATCTCGCAACTGCCGACATGAACCTCCGCTTTGCCTGATAGAGTTTTGTGTGTGAGCTGGCAAACTCGGGATCGCTCACCGATTCAAACAGCGTCAAAGGCAGCGCTCCTACGCGTTCCATCTCTGCAGAATCGGAGAGGGCACGGATATACTCATCAACGAGACGGGGTGAGACCTCTCTGTTCTCATCACGGCAGAGCCTGACCATCTCCCGCTCGAAAAGCGTGCAGTGGGTCAAAAATGAGATCACGACATCCGTATCATACTTAAGCTGCATATAGAGTTCGTCATCGGATGCGGCGGTCTCCATCTTCAGATAGGCGGCATGATCCAGATTCCAGACGGCAAATGAAAATGCTCCCGTGCACGGGACCTGGAAGGTCAGCCGCTCGGAATCGATTTTTTTCATGAACTCGGCAACGACCTCGCCTTTGTCATTGATGAGCCGGCCGGTGAACGGAAAGATCCAGGGGTTGCTGCCTGCCGGGATCTTCTGCGAGACAAAGATCTCGGCCGCATCGTTTTCCGGATCATAGCGGGCAGAAGCCGAAACCACCGGGTAGCCGGTCTGTTTGAGCCACCGGTCCGCCATGAAGGAGAAGTCGGTCCTGCCGACATCCTCCATGGCATGCAGCCAGTCGCGTGGAGATGCGTTTTTCCCGGCAAACCGTTTGTGATACAGATCAAGAGCCCAGGCGAACGCTCTTTTTCCAAGCATCGTCTCGATCATCCGGGTAAATTCAGGGGCCTTTACATAGGTCACGGAACTGATGAGATCGTTTGGATCATTGAAACCCGAGGGTTCTATGGGCAAGGCGACCAAACCTGTATCCAGAGAGAAGGTCCCGGTCCCGGGAGTGTACATCTGCAGGATATTTTGGAGTCTGACATACTCTTTTCCAAAAAGGAAGGCGAGATACTCGTCCTCCATCATCACAGTGACCGCTTCGTTGAGCCAGATGGAGAACGGCGTGTCCCCGGTGACGCTCGAACCGTTCAGATTGTGATAGAATTCATGCTGTTTGACCCCTATCAGATACTCAAATGAACTGTCCGTGATCTCCGGGTCCGGCATGATCCGGCTGGCGATGATCGTGGTATTCCCGGTGTTTTCCATGCCGCCGAAGTCGGAGTTCTGCATCGCGATCTCACGATAGACCTCATACGGATACTGATACCCGCAGATCAGATTTTTCATAAGGGAGGCGATCTGCCGGCGGACAGGCTCGATCGCCTCTTCCAGTTCGTCCGGCTCTGCCCCGCGGGAAAGGGCGTCACGGACTTTACAGAGCCGGTATATCTCGTTTCGCAGATCGATCGATTCATACCGCTCCGGCCCGGTGTAGAGATAGGTCCAGAGAATGCAGTCTGCCATGATATCCAGCGCTGTTTTGGCAGAGACGGGATCCGAGCCTTTGGGTCCGAGAAGTTCTAGTCTGACGGTTTTTCCGTCAGGATAGAGGAAGTCACGCGAGAAGGTATCCCAAGTTCCAACACCGAGGAAGAAGAGGTACGGGGGCATCGGTTCGTTGTTCTGATAGGTGATGGTGTCCCGGCGTTCATCATACCTCATCCGTTCGCGGATGACGTTTCCGTTCGAGATAAGGTTGGTGTATCGTGAATCCGCAATGATGGTGGTGGTCCATGTGCATTTGGCCCGCATATCATCGATACAGGGTACGATCCGCTGAAAACCCCACTGCTGGCACTGGGTGATCATGGTCCGGGGGAGACCCGGAGGGGTAACATCGAAGTAGATGCCTTCGAGGATGTGGGAGGTCGGGCGGCAGGTGGTATAGGTCACGATCTTGAATTCGGCTCCTTTGGATAAGGGGCGCTGGAGGGTTATGGTGATGAGATCGTTTTCATAGGTATAGTTTATCGGACGCGTGTTCTGCCTGATGCTTTGAATCTCAAGATTTTTGGCATTGAGAATGAGTTCGCTGAGTTTTTCAGTGCGAACGGTAAAGGTCGTTTCGGCGGAGACACTGACACGTTCTTCGGTTATATCGAATGCGGCGGTGATGTGATCGACACGAACGGGGGGTTCGGGAAATTCTGCCGGATGATATCTGTAGGTATCTGACATATTCTGCTGTTATTTCAGTTGGGCGTGATATCAGATAAAATCCAACGCCAAAACGACTCCGGGTCGTTCCCCGTCATTTTCTGTTATCTGTCCGCACGACATCCGCGAAAATGTACCCCTGCATATAATGTCCGGATGGTCAGCAGTTTGGCCGGCAGAAGATATAAAATACTATCCGGGGTGAATATCTCAAACGAACTCACGAAGTGATTCTATGGACCTGAAAAAACATCTGGCATTTCATTCGGTATTTTGACAGATCTTGAATTTATCTCTATTTTTTGCGGCAGAGTGGGTGTATAATTAATTCACGCTATGAAGGAACGGGCTCCCCGTAGCTCTCCGATCGAGATAAAAACCCTAACTTGCCTTGCATAACATCTTATGCGGGTTTCCTCTTTTCTCATCTCTTTTATATGTCTCTGTTACCTATATTCTGCTAATGATGCCGAGTGATCCGCCGATCCCTACAAGAGGGTATTCATCAGAGGGCCGGATACTCCGGGGTGCAGGATATGACTGATGAAAAGAATGTGATTAAGATTTTTCAGGATAGGAAGATACGTTCAGTTTGGAATCCGGAGGAAGAACAGTGGTATTTTTCGATCGTGGACATTATTGCGGTATTAACGGAAAGTGCGAATCCGAATAATTACTGGAAGGTCCTCAAATCCAGGCTTATTAAGGAAGGTAATCAGTCGGTTACAACCTGTAACCAACTGAAAATGGCGTCTCCAAAGGACGGGAAATACTACAAGACAGATGTTTTGAATACCAAGCAGCTTTTCCGTCTCGTCCAGTCAATCCCCTCTCCAAAAGCTGAGCCTTTCAAGGTGTGGCTTGCCGAGGTTGGATATGACAGGGTTTTGGAGATCGAGGATCCGGAACGCGCCCAGGAACGGATGAAGGATCTGTATGAACAGAAGGGGTATTCGAAAGACTGGATCGATAAACGCCTCCGGGGAATTGCGATCCGTCAGAATCTTACCGATGAGTGGAAGGAAAGGGGGATCTCTTCAGAGAAGGATTTTGCTATCCTGACTGCTGAAATCTCCAATGCTGCGTTTGGCATGACTCCTTCTGAGTATAAGGAGTTTAAAGGTCTTGCCAGAAAGAACGAAAATCTCCGTGACCATATGACTGATCTGGAACTGATTTTTACGATGCTTGGCGAGCGGGTGACGACGGAGATCTCGGAGACGGAAAAACCGTCCGGTCTCCCTGAGAATAAAAAAGTAGCCAAACGCGGGGGAAATGTTGCCGGCGTTGCCCGAAGAGAGACGGAGAAGGAACTTGGTCACCCTGTTTCTTCGCCGGAAAATTATCTGAATGAAAAACCAAAGAAGCGGCTGAAGGATATGGATGAGTGATGTGAGGTCCAGAGACTGGTTAGTTGGTGGAAACTGCTGAATGCTCGATCAATCTGATCTTTCTTTTTTGAATAGGAGTTACGCGGTGTGATCTCAACCGAAAAAACTGACGTACTTATGAGATGCACTTCGATTTCGTGTGCGGCATTAGTGCAGACTCAAGAGAAAAACCAACCGCGAACTGCAAAGCAAAGCTTTGCGGTTCGCGCCGATTCAAGCGTGCGAAGCGAGTCGGAGAGCAAATCTCTGATTTGCGGTTCGCGGTTGGTTTTATCTCATGTTTCCACACCCAGCCATACCCTTCCCGGATTGAATTGAGAATAACATCGCGTAAGTCCTATTGAAAAACACCTGTATGAGTAAAGTGCGAAACGTGTGTTTGTCCAATTACTAATTTGACAGATATTAGTAATAGATTAGTAATTGGGAGTTCCTCACTCCACTCCTCTTTCCCCCCTCTTCTCCGCCACCAGCCCCTTCGCCCGCTCCTCATCCATCGTAAACGACACGACCTCGTCCGTATCTGAAAGATACAGACACACTCCCGGGTCCGTCCCGAACAGACGTTTCGCCCACAGGAAATACACCGCGAGCTGGCTCTCGTATCTCTCCAGCTCCCTCGCCGAAGGCTTACCTGTCTTGTAATCGATGATCATCCAGCTCCCGTCCGCATACTGAACGAGCCGGTCGATCACGCCGTTCAGCGGCGCTCCCTCGAAGGAATACGCGACCTCCTGCTCGCAGATGCTTTTAACCGCATTCTGCATAACGGGCGACGCAAGAAAAGCCGCATACTTCGCCGCAAACTCTTCCGCCGCCGCGGGGTGAAGTCCGTAGCGTTTCACCACTGCCTCGGCCGGCTTTCCCTCAAACACCTCGTGAAGAGCCGTTCCCCGCAGCATCGCCGCCTCTTCCGCAGCTGACGGGGCACGGTTTTTCACGGCCGCGGTCAGGCTTTGGAGAGCCCCCTCCTCTTTTGCCGGCAGAGGAGTATCCGTCCAGCCTTCCGGGACCTTAGGCCGGATCCGGGAAAGTTCACCCGGCTCCGTGATCACCTCGGTGATCAGCTCCGGAAGATACGGATATCCGCCTATTCCCGCGTCATACATCGAAAGAAACGAGTTCGCCCCCGGTCCTTCTTTTCCATTCGTTCCCGAGATCACCAGATGATCGCGTGCCCGTGTCATCGCAACGTAAAACAGCCGTTTCCGCTCCGCAAGCAGCTTTTCCCTCTCTTTTGGAGCAAGACACACCTTCACAAACGTTTCCCCGGTTTTCTCTCCCGCAAGCTTCAGCGAGATTCCGGCACCCAGCTTCGCATCGAACATAAGCTCCGGGACCCTCAGCTTATTCTCATTCCCGGCAAAACAGAGAGCAAGAACCGGATACTCCAGCCCTTTTGCGGAATGCACCGTCAGGATCTTCACGCGGTCGTCCTCCCCGCCTGCGATCGTTCCCTCCCGCTCATCGAACTCCTCCTCCATGCAGGTGTCCAGGATCCCGAGATACTCATACACCGAAAACGGCCGGTTCATCGAACGCGAACGGGCGATTCCGACCAGCTTCTCCAGATTGGCGGCCGCTTCCCGCCCGAACGGCAGACCTCCGTAGACCGCCGCGATCCCCGATTCCGCGATCAGCCGGGAAAGGAAGGGGACCAACGGCTCGGTTCCGATCTCCGCATGCCAGCGGGCGAGATCTCCGACCGCTTTCCCGATCTTCGAGTCGGGATGTTCGGCCGCATATTTCCGCAGCCGCCAAATCAGCGGCCCCCCGCTGTTTGATGCGGCCCGGCATAGTTCCGCGTCCGAGATCCCGAAGTAGGGAGATCTCAGCACGCCGTAGAGCGAAATGTCCTCCTCGGGATACACGATCGCCTTTAAGAGATTCGTGAAGTCGAACACCTCCTGTTTTTCGTAGAAACTGCGCCCCTTCTCTTCGGTATACGGGACCCCGTAGAGTTCCAGAGCATACCGGAGTTTGTCCATATGGGTCCGTGCCTCGATGAGGATCGCGACGTCTCCGAACCGTGCGGGCCGCGAGGTGCCGTCCTTCTCATAAACGGCGAGTCTCTCCTTCGATATGGAATCAGAGATCCAGGATGCGAGGAGTTTCGCCTCGTTGATCATCATCTCCGCCTTGTTCCCTTCACCCTGCGGCCTGAGAATAGTCACCGACCCGTTCTGGCCTTCTCTGTGGGCCGTCAGCTCGCCGTATCCTGCATCCCAGATCTCCGTCGGGTCTCTGAAAATGGTTTTGAACACATGATTCACCAGACCGATTATCTCGGGAACGGTTCGAAAACTCGTGTCGAGTTCCACCGGTTTTTTCGCGAAAACCTTCTGGAAGGTGTTGAATCCCGAGACGTCCGCTCCTCTGAAAAGATAGATCGACTGCTTCGCGTCCCCGACGATGAACAGCCGGTTGTTCTCCTTCGGGTCGCCGCAGAGGATCTTGATGATCTCTGTTTGTGCCGGGTCGTTATCCTGGACCTCGTCGATGAGGATGTATCGGTATCTCGCGTTCAGCGTTCTCTGGATCTCCCCGCTTTTGATGAGGTCCAGCGTTTTTCTGATTAGGTCATCGAAGTCGAGAACCCCTATGCGCTCCTTTTCCGATTCGATCTGTTGGCGGATCGCCCGGGTGATCTTCCCAAGGGAGGTCAGGACCTCAAGGATGACTTTTGTACTCGGGTCACCGGCTGCCGGCAGTGTCGGAAGCGACGCGAGTATCTTCTGTACGGCAAAGAAATGCTCGATAAGATCTGCCGAAAGCGGCTTTTCCTCCTTTGGGGTGACGGATCTCGTCAGCTCTGCGAAACATTTGTCCAGATCGCGCTGTTCAGCCTTTCTTAACGCGGCTGCACGCTCCCCGAGTTTGTACATGTTCGTGCTCTTCGGATAGCCTGCCGCTTCTATCTCGAAAATAAGTGCGGAAATTTTTGGATCGGTGCAGATCCAATCCCGCAGAGACCAGAGGATCTCCTGCTTTGTTCCGGTCTTCAGAATCTCTGCAAACGTCTCGAATCCTTCGTTTTCGGCAAATATCTTGTCCTCAACGTTCTCGATATAAGCGTCCTGCCAGACGGACAGAACACCGGCAGGGTCATTTTCCAGTCCGGCAAACCACTCTTTTGCTTCGTCCCATTTTGGCAGCAGGATCCTGATGTATTTGGCGATGGTTGATTCATGGAGATGGGTGAACAGCAGCACGGTGTCATTGAAAAGGTCCCGCGGGGGATGTTCCAGCATCTCATGGATCGTGCCGGTCACAAGTTCGTGCCGGTCGAGTTCGTCCATCACGGAAAATCCCGCGTCGAGTCCTGCCTCGTAGGCGAACTCTTTGAGGAGAGAGAGGCAGAACCCGTGGAATGTGCTGATATTGCATCGGGAAAAACTCTCCCATGCATCCTGAAGGGAAGGGTCGTCACGGAGAACCGTGCCGATCTTCGTCCGCATCTCGGCGGCCGCCTTGTCGGTGAAGGTCAGAGCGAGAATATCTCCCGCACCGGTTTTCTCGGTTTCCCGCCGGTATCTGAGCGAGGCAAGATATCTCTGGATCAAAAGATACGTCTTCCCGGTCCCGGCGCCTGCGGTCACGCAGATACTTTCTTCCATCACGAGTGCCAGTTTCTGGGCTTCGGTCAGATCCGGAGTCATGCTTCCCCCTCCCTGAACGCAGCGAACCTGCAGATCCGTTTGTACGGGCAGTATTTATCAGGGCATTCGTTTGCAGAGATCGGGGCGCACTGCCCGGTCTTCATCAGTTCGCGAATGTCCAGGCAGGTTTTGAATGCCAGATCCCGGATCTCCTCCACGCTTTCCTGTTTTTTCCCAGAAAAATACGGGTTATTATCAGCTGCATCATCGTCTGAGATGGAGAGATATGTTCCCGGTTTTGCCGGGAAGCCGGTTTCCTGAGAGACGGCTTCTGTGTAGAGCGGGATCTGAAGGGCTTTTCCCTCGATCAGTTCCTTATGGGTCTTCGACTTCCCGGTTTTGTAGTCGACGACCATGAACTCCCGGGTCCGTTCGTTGAACATCACCCGGTCCACGCGGCCCGAGACGGTGAACTGTTCATCGATGATATTGGCAGCAACGGTTCGTTCGAGCCACTCTTCCGGGGTCCGGTATCCTTCAGTATAGAATCCGATCTCGAGTCCGATGATCTTTTCAATGCTGCTTTCCAGCTCTCCTTCCCCAAGATAGCCGTTTAGCATCGCCTGCCAGGAGGGGGTTTTGATGTTTCGTTCATTGAACTCGGTTTTGACGATCTCTTTGAGGACGGATACGGCACTTTCCCGGTTTTCTTCGGTTAATGGCTGTTTGAATTCCCGGAAAAACCGCTCCATTGCTTTGTGCATGACGGTACCTACAATGATCCTCTCAGCACTGAAGTCCGCGGGGCTTTCGAGACGGAGGTGGTCGGTGAGATACCATTTGAACGGGCATTCCCGGTAGCGTTCGAGGACGGTCGGGGCGAACTCGGTCTTTTCCGTGTAGGCGGCGGCGAATGCTTCGGCGATATCGTCGCCGGCAAACTCCGCATCGTAGATGCCCGGCGGTCCTGTCCGCTCCACCGTCTCGATCCCGATGATCTGTGCCGCTGCCTCCAGCGAGGGGATACCGAAAAGGCCGGCGCATTCGTTTTCCCTGCCGGCGGCGAGCAGTTCTCCGGCCCTCGTCTGGTTTGCGGTCATCGAATGGGCCGGAAATCCCGGGCTCTTCTCCTCCGGTTCGGCGAGACGGGTGAGGTAGGGGGACGGGATCAGGCTTTTTTCTCCGTCGTGACCGGCGCAGGAAAGGATGAGCTGTTTTTCGGCGGCAATGATGGCGGCGTGGAAGTAGTATCTGCTCGCATCCAGGAGATTCTGGACTCTGTCCGGCTGGATGCGGGCGGTCTCCTGAGCGTTCAGGAGAGGGATGGAGGCCTCGATCCTCGGGATCCGGTCGGCGGAGAGGCCGGTGATAAAGACGCAGGGTATCTTCGTGCCGGCGACTGAACGCAGATCGCCTGCGAAGAAGGCGTCCCCTGATTCGGGATAGCGTATCCTGGTGGTTTTTTCACAGAACCGGCAGAGCATGGCGTAGAATTCGCGGGCGGTGTACGGGATCTCCGAAAGCGAGGTGAGGGCGAGTTTGTCGAGCAGGCGTAAAAAGGCGTGACGGGCCGCTTCGTCCTGCGGCTTCATCGGAATGTCGTTCCATCCAAGTGCGGCAAGGTCGGCTTTCAAGGCCCGGCAGTGTCCGGCAAGACTGCCGGCGTGTTTGAGGTTTGCGTCGAGCCGGTCAATGAGCCGGTCGAGGCTTGCCTGGAATGCGGCGTCCTGTTCGCTGATCTCTTTTTTCCGGGCAGAGGCGAGCCGTTCGGCGACGGTCCGCCAGGCGGCCCTGCCTTTTTCGGTTTTGGTGATGATGCCGGCTTTTTCGAGTCTGCCGGCGGTGAGCCAGTCCTTTTTCAGGGCGAAGTAGGGGCTTTCGATGATGATCTTGAGGTCGTCGATTTTACAGTCAAAGGCGAATGCGGCGAGCCAGGCGAGGGCAGAGCGGACAGGCGGGAGGTTTTCGATCGGGATGTCTTCGCCGGCGGTGAACCGGAGGGGGTGCCGTGTTCCCTCCCGGAGAACGCTGAAGTCGGGGACGAGTTCGTCGAGGAGGGGGAGGGCGGACGGGAGGGAGGGCGTAAGGAGAGCGATGTCTTTTGGCCGGACGCCTGATTCGATGAGTGCGGCGATGGATTCGAGAGCGGAGCGGAGTTCGGTCCGGGTGTCGGTGTAGTGAAAGACACCTCTGCATGTTTCCGGGAGGCCGGGGATTTCAGTAACCGGGGGCCGGGTTATGATGACGCCTTTGAGGGCAAGGAGGAGGTCGACGGCGAGGGGGGTGGGTTTGTATAATGCGTAGCAGAGGACGGTGCCGATTTCCATTTTGCCGGCGACTCTGGCGGCACGTTCGATGGCGAGGATGGAGTCGCAGCAGTTTTCTTCTTCACAGAATTGTTCATATTGCCGGAATATTTCCCGGAAGTCGTTGAATTTGTCATCCCCCGCGGGGAGGGCGAGTTTGTTGGTTTTGAGGGTGATGAAGAGGTTGACGAGGTTTTCGGTCTGGGTGTCGGTGATGCGTTTTTTTCCGAGCACGTCTGCTCCTATGCGGGTGAAGAGGAGGTGCTGTTCTTCGGGGTCGATGATCCGTGCGGCAGGGGAGACGGTATGGAGGATGCTTTTTGCAAGGCCTTTTATGGTTGTTATGTGGTTTTGGAGGATAGCACCTTCTTCGCGGAGTTTTTGTAAGGCGGTGTTTGCAAGAGAGGTGTTTTCGAAGAGGATCCATGTTCCGAGGGGGTTGGTTTTGGCGAGGGTTGTGTATTCGGCGAGGATGGCGGAGAAGGTGTCCATATGTGATTCCATTGGGTGTGGAAAATATTTAAGATGCGGGGTGAGCCGTCAAGCGAGGGTCGTAGACCCGAGTCGGAGAGCAAATCTCTGATTTGCGAACAAGCGAGCGTAGCGAAGCGGAGAGCAAATCTCTGATTTGCGAACAAGTGAGCGAAGCGAAGCGGAGAGCAAATCTCTGATTTGCGAACAAGTGAGCGAAGCGAAGCGGAGAGCAAATCTCTGATTTGCGAACAAGCGAGCGTAGCGAAGCGGAGAGCAAATCTCTGATTTGCGAACAAG
>LMVO01000013.1 GCA_002287215.1 Methanocorpusculum parvum | reverse complement strand
TGCGGGCTGACCCGAAGGGGCGGCCTCAGCGGAGGCGGATCGACGGCGCAGCCGGTGATCTTAGCGGAGGCGGGGACCTTTAGGTCCCTCAGCCGAGCAAACAGAATGTTTGCGACCAAATCTCTGATTTGCGAGCCCGACGCGGTAGAGTATCTCTATTTTCGAGACCCCTACACGATTCCAGGTAGTTCATCTTCATCTGCAGCAGAACATACCATATCTGAAATGAGTGATTGCCATGAGAATGAAGACCGAGCAGGGAGTGAGAATGGGAGATTAAAAAAAAAGAGTTGGTTTGGTGGGTTTAGAGGGGTTTAGCTTAGAATGGACACATGAGATGGGTAATAGATATTCGATACCTCCACTTTCAGGTCACCGGAGCACAAACCCAAAGTGGAGGGGGGCCGGTTTCCCGGCCTTCACTTTCTTTCCCGTTTCCGGCGCTCTTCCTCCAGTTCCTCTTCATGCCATTTGTTCATTTCCTTAATGACGATGCGGCGCTGGAGTTCGGACGGTTTGATGCCTTCCTTTTTTGCATGGCGGTAGAACCATTCCTTGTTTTTCATCGGGATCCTGGTTGAGATCCGGCCGTTGTATTCGACGGGCGTTTCCATGATGACCTGGCTCATTTTGAGACAGATCTTCGTATGCGGACTTGAGTTCAGGTTGGAGCCTGACTCTTCCATTTTTTCATTACTTTTTTCAGTCATTAGAATTCCTTGCCTTTTGATCGGCATGGCTGTTCTACGTCGATGCATGCCGATTTACCCAGCGGCATACCTTTTCCTGCTGACCCGGGAGAGGAGCTAAAGCGTCCTCTTCCGGGATTTTTCCGTTGACCGGCACGATTCCCATGCCTGGTGTTCACCGGGCTGATGAAAAAGGCTTGAGGGTTCACCCTTGGCAGAGGGGATAGTAAGGTAATGCGGGATCCCATGCCTCTAGCAACTCGCCGTCCAATAGGACTCGTGCTCGGGCTAGTCCAGGCTGTTTTTCACTTGCCTGATGTTGTTAATAATTGGTGTGTTTTTGAAGTATTTAATGGTTGTTTTTGACGTATTATGTGTATTTTTCGGTCGTTTGTCTGTTTTGTTGTTGAGTTATGCTGTTGAATTATATAAACCCCTGACCGCGCGGTGCGATAGTGCCCCGGGTTTTTGCAGTAAGGCGGTGGTCAGTGGGAGGGGAGGGGGTCAAGCATTGTTGCGAATCGGGTTTTAGTATTTAAGGTTTTTGGTTTTTTGGGAGGTGTGTTTTTTGGGGGTCATTTCGTGTTGGAAGGGGGAGCGCGGTGGACGCGCAAGAGCGGGCTGCCCTGTAAGGGCGGCCTTAGCTGAGGCGGGGACCTTTAGGTCCCTTAGCGGAGCAAGGCTTTGCCTTGCGACCAAACCGAAGGTTTGCGTGTGGGCGGGTATGACGAGAAAAAGAGCGGAGCGAAACGGTAGTGATCATGGGTGATGCGGTTGGTGGATAGTACGCTTCGTGACCCATTTACTTTTCAAAATACATCCCATATCTCCCAATCCCTTTTTTGATTCCGGGGTGCGGGGAGTGACTGCGTGTTGGAGTCGCAGCCGGCGACATTAGCCGAGGCGGGCTGCCCCGAAGGGGCGGTCAAAGCTTGAGCAAGTTTTTGAAGAAAACGTGCGAGTGGAGGGAAAGAAGACGGAGGGGTGAGATTCGGGAAGGAGTTTGTTGGGTGTGGAAACCTGATTTAATTTAACCGCGAATCTCCGCGAATCCTCGCGAATCGCATTTTCCTTGCGTTCGGGTGCTCTGCTCCGGCTGATGCGTGCAAATCGAAGATTTGCGTGCCGCCTCAAATGGGCTTTGCCCATTTGGGCTTCGCCTACGCAGAATCGCACCCTCTCTGGAAAAATGCTGGGAAAAACCCGCGTGCGGGTTTTTCTTATATTCCATTTCTATCTCAATATGTGTAAAAGAGGAGGTATGATTCCTTTTTTTGATTTGGGGTGCGGGAGGTGACTGCGGGGTGAGCCGTCAGGCTCGCCCTCAGCTGAGCAAGTCCTGGAGCGAAGCGAAAGGGACTTGCGAGTCGGCGCGGAGGCGGGTTGGACGCGAAGCGGACGACCTCAGCTGAGCAAATCTCTGATTTGCGAGCCCGACGCGGTGGGAATATCCTATTTGCCGCTTTTGTTCCCGAAGGGGCGAGCCTTCTTGTACACCCTCCGTCGTATCTCGCCCACTATTTTCTTCGGGTGTACTGCGGAAAAGGGGGCGTTATCCTCCCCTTTACGCAAGCCAAGGGCGAGCCTTCTTGTACACCCTCCGTCGTTTATCGCCCCCATTCTCCTCCCCCTTGCGCGAGCCCCGGAGGGGCGAAGCCTCCGTGTACATCCGCGGTCGATTAGCGCCCCCCTTTTTCTTCGGGTGTGCTGCGTGAGGGGGCGGATCTACTTTTTCGTGTGTACAGGGACCACACTCTTTCTCAGGTGATGAAACGAATCGGGATTGCCATTATGGATATTTGGATGTACGTTGGTTTCGTGTACTGGATTCTTCGGATGTAAACACCATCACACGAAATTCACGAAAACAATCACAAAAACACGAAAAAAGGAAAATCAGCTGGATGTTGACCCATATCGTACCCTCCCCCGTCCCCCAACACCAAAACCCACATATTCGCAAACCTTCGGTTTGCTCGGCTGAGGTCGGCCGCTTTCAGCGTCCAACCCGCCAACGAAATTCACCAAAAGGGGGACAGGGGCGGAGAGATGGGGGTTCTTTTGCTTTTAAAAGGGGAGAGAGAATCTCTTTTTTTATTTGGGGTGCGGGAGGTGACGGCGGGGTGAGCCGTCAGGCTCGCCCTCAGCTGAGCAAGTCCTGGAGCGAAGCGAAAGGGACTTGCGAGTCGGCGCGGAGCCCGACGCGGTGGGGCTATCCTATTTGCTGATGCCGCTCCCCGAAGGGGCGCAGCTTCCTCCGTGAATCTGTGATCATGTACCGCCCACCATCTCCTCCCCCTTGCGCGAGCGGGCTGCCACGTAGTGGCGGCCTCAGCTGAGGCGGGGTGAGCCGTTAGGCTCGCCCTTAGCTGAGCAAGGCTGAGCGAAGCGCAGACGTGCGACCAAGTTTTCAGAGGAAACTTGCGAGTGTGCCCCGAAGGGGCGAAGCCTCCGCGTACACCCGCCATCGTATTGCGCCCCCTATTTTCCTCGGGTGTGCTGCGGAAAAGGGGCGCAGCATCCGCTTACCCTTACGCGAGCAAGCGAGGGTCGAAGACCCGAGTCGGAGAGCAAGTCGATAGACTTGCGAACCAAGGGCGAGCCTTCTCACACACCCTCCTTCGTTTATCGCCCCCATTCTCCCCCCCTAAGGCGAGCAAGCGAGGGTCGAAGACCCGAGTCGGAGAGCAAATCTTTGATTTGCGAACCCCGAAGGGGCGAAGCCTTCTCGTACACCCGCAGTCGTTTATCGCCCACCATCCCCTCCCCCTTGCGCGAGCCCACGGGGCGAAGCCTTCTAGTACACCCGCTGTCGTTTTGCGCCCCCTATTTTCCTCGGGTGTGCTGCGGAAAAGGGGGCGTTATCCTCACCCCTTACGCGAGCGGGCTGACCCGAAGGGGCGGCCTCAGCGAAGCAAGTCGATAGACTTGCGACCCCCCACGGGGCGAAGCCTCCGCGTACACCCGCGGTCGTATTGCGCCCCCATTCTCCTCCCCTTAGGCGAACCAGGGGGCGCAGCATCCGCTTACCCTTACGCAAGCCAAGGGCGAGCCTTCTCATACACCCTCCTTCGTTTATCGCCCCCCACCCTGGAGAACAGGATCGAATTTGTTCAAGTGGGATTTTTTGGATGTACTTTGGTTTCGTGTACTGGATTCTTCGGATGTAAACATCATCACACAAAATTCACGAAAATAATCACAAAAACACGAAAAAAAGAAAATTCAGTTGGGTGTTGATCCATATCGTACCCTCCCCCGTCCCCCAACACCAAAACCCACAAAATTCAACGAAAATCACCAAAAGGGGGACAGGGGTGGAGGAATGGAAAGAAATCAAGTGTGCACATCAGGAAATGTATGGTTGGTTTTTTCTCTTACGTCCACACTCCCAAATTACTTCCCTTTCAAAATACATCTCAAATATCCCATTTTCTTTTCTGAACCGGGGTGCGGGGCCGCGACTCCGGCGCGGAGCGGCCCGCGGTGGAGTATCCTATTTCTGGGGCCCATATACGTTTCAAAGTAGTTCGTCAGGAGCGAATCACATTTCCCAATTTCTTTTCTTGACATGGCATGGAGCGAAGCGAAAGGGACTTGTGATTCGGCGCGGTGGCGGGTTGGCGAACAAGCGAGGGTCGTAGACCCGAGTCGGAGAGCAAACCGAAGGTTTGTGAACAAGTCGACGCCCTCAGCGGAGGCGGATCGACGGCATAGCCGGCGATCTTAGCCAAGCAAGGCTTTGCCTTGCGAATCGGCCCGCGGTGGGAGTATCCTATTTGCCGCTTTTGCTCCCGAGGGGCGAGCCTCCTCGTGCATCTGTGATCGTTTATCGCCCCCCATCTCCTCCCCCTTGCGCGAGCGGGCTGCCACGTAGTGGCGGCCTCAGCTGAGCAAGTTTTCGGAGGAAACTTGCGAGTGCCACGAAGGGGCGAAGCCTTCGAGTACACCCGCAGTCGTATTGCGCCCCTATTTTCTTCGGGTGTACTGCGGAAAAGGGGGCGTTATCCTCACCCCTTACGTTTCGCCCAAGCCCCGTTATCCTTGCACACCCGCGAAGAACAGGCGGGCTTTTTATCCGAGAAGGAGGAGGGGGATTGCGGCGGGGATCTTTATGGCGCGGTAAAGCGGGTTTTTTTGGCAGGATCCATCCGGCAGTATTTATGTGTCGTGAAGGCAGATTAGTATAAATGAGATTGGGCAGGTTTGTGGAATAGATGACGGAAGAACAGGGTGCGCCGCTGGATATCAAGTTTCAACAGAGGTTTTCGAAGAATCTGATCTCCAATGTGGTGTATTTTGTTCTGAACGTTATTATTGGACTTGCTCTGGTTCCGTTTTTTTTGGATACACTGGGTGAAGCGGCGTATGGTCTGATTCCGCTGGCGACATCGCTTACGAGTTATGTAACTCTGATTATCGATGCTGTAAATGGTGCAATTTCCCGATATCTTACGATTGATTTGCAGCGTGGAGATATTACAAAAGCCAATGAAACATTCAATACCGCTGTTTTTGGAACATTGGGCATTATTCTGATTCTTGTACCGATTTCCTTACTTGTAGCTGGATTGGCACCTTCCATCTTTAATATTGGAACCGAATCTCCAACAGCGGTCTTCCTGCTCTTTGCACTTGTCTTTGGATCAATTCTCATCCGTGCATGGAGCAGCAACTTCATGGTGACCTTGTTTGCATATAACCGCCTTGATTTACGTAATTATGTAAATGTTGCCAATCTTCTTGTTCAGGTTGTCGTTGTCATCCTGCTATTCTGGATTATTGGACCATCGCTGCCGTTAGTAGGGTTTTCCTATTTTGTCGCGGCAGTTGCAGCATTAGCACTGTCTTATATTTTATCGCGAAATTTATGTCCTTTTTTGACTATATCGGTTGAGAAATTCTCTAAATCCCGCTTACGAGAAATTCTAAGTATAACCGGATGGACAACAATAATAAAAATCGGGCTTCTCTTTCAAGGACATATTGCATTAATTGCGGTTAATATTCTATTTGGGGATGTTGCTGGGACAGAATATTCGTTAACCTTGATGTGGAGTGCACTTTTATTAACTATTGCCGGTCTCCTCACAAATTGTTTTACACCAATGATTTATTCATATCGTGCCAAAAACAATAGAGACGGAATAATCAAATTCACCTCATTCACCGTAAAAATTACTACCCTGTTTATGGCGCTGCTTATTGGGCTTGTATGCATTTTTGCTTCGCAGTTGCTTACATTCTGGGTCGGAAATGAATATGCAGCACTTGCAACTCTTATGGGGTTTGTAGTAATTCCAGTAATATTTTTAATTCAGTCATCATGCTGTGCTCCGATCAATGCAGCTTATGTGCGGGTGCGTATGCCGGCCATAGCAAATATTGTTGTGGGTGTTTTCAATCTAATTCTGGTTTTTGCTTTACCCATCATATTCAACATAGGGATGTATGGAATTGCACTTGCAATTGGATTTTCCAACTTCATTCTGTTTGGCGGATTCAGCCCCATATATGGGGCATATATTCTTAAAGCTCCGCTCTTCACATTTGTAAAACCAGCACTTCCGGGATATCTTACCCTTGCTGTATTTTTAGTAGCAGGCAGTATATTGACATACTTTGTCTATATCGATTCAATTGTTGAATTAATAATAGCCGGATGTATTATATCGGGGATATATGGATTATTCCTCTGCAAAATCCTTTTAAATAAAGAGGAAAGAATCCTGATAAGATCAGTTCTCCCTAAAATGGTTGCAAGATTTATCCCCACGTGGTTGCTATAATTTAGGTCTGAAACCCAAGTTTTCGCAGGGCATATCGACAAGCTTTTCCAAGAAAAATACCTGTACGCATAATTGGATTACCTTTTGCATTTTTGGCGAACCATGTAGACATATAGCGACAATCACCATTACTTTTTTTGAACTCTTCCCGTGAGCTTTCTTTCAGTTTCAGAAGACGGCGGCATTGATACTTATCAATTACTGTGAGTCTTTCTTTATTACTCCACACACGTTTTTTGGGAAGAACTTTACCGCTGTCTTTCAAAATAGACAAACGATATCCAAGTAAGGGATTTCGTTTTCGATGCAGACGGGGCTGCTGGCTTTCGATTACCTTATCAATAGAAATATCAGTTACAGACAATGTTTTCTGCTCTCTTCCATTTTGTATCAATTCATCAACGAGTTTTGAGCGGGAAAGATAAATATTGGTCCCCTTTGTATCCTGTGAATATTCCGGAAGCCAGGCGTCCATAAATGTAACATCAGCGCATTCCGCAAAAACGTCATCACAGCAGTCACATGCGTGAAGTGCCAGACACTGACGGGCAAAGGAAATATTATTTTTATTCCAAGTAATTGCTGATTTTTCACCCGAAATACCTTCGGTGCGAGTGCAGTGCCTCGATGCAGGTTTATCCGGATGTTTTATCCTGAAACATACTGAAGCGATTTCATCATCCAACCCAGCAGAATAATGCATATATCTTGTCAGGTTAGTATTGGGAATTAAGCCGCATACCAGTCCAACCATTACGACCAGGCGTTCTTTCAAAAATTTATTTCTTGTTTGTGCAAGCCGAAGAGCCTTAAGAAAACAGGGCACACCAACAATCGCATATCGTCCCGGATTTTCCAGCACATACGAGATTACTTCTGACATCTCCACAGGATAATAAGCAGAACCTGCAGCAGCAGAAACTTCAGCCTCTGTTTTTGCGATAGTAAACTCAAATAATTTATGACTATCTCTTCGTGGAGACACACAGATAACATTATCCACTATTTTTTTCTGCATCAAGGATTGAAGAAGCCAGGTCGTAAGTCCACCGGAAACACTGGCAAGGCGTTTCTCGTCAGAAGAAACAGCACCAACACCTGAACTCAGATAATATCCTGTTTCAGAGCAGTAATGGATATCTGAGATAAGACTGAACTCCTCTTTTCCAATCTGATCTTCGCTAGGATTTCCATCTGAAAACGGGCATACTTTGATGCATAATTCACATTCCTTACCACAGTCACGAACACGTATCGGCGTATATTCACCATTAGCATTCCACGTAATTTTCAGTGCGTGCTTAGGGCACAGCGCCGCACAAACGCCGCACCCGGAGCAGAGACTGTTTTTAACAACCGTATCAAGAACTGTAGTCATATCTTTTCCTCAGATAGTTGAAGTATATCATCCAAATACTGGAATGATGCCGCACGCAGAAGATTTAGCTTTTCATACACAGAACCATAATCAATGGATGTATCAATGGAGTCTATTTTCGCATCATTGATGAATAACCTATCGGAAATCCCGAGTGAAGTGAGGAAATCATATACCCGTTTGTGATTGCCTTTATTTTGAATTGTATAAAATGGCTTCTTATGAATAACCGAAAATGCAGTTCCATGAAATGAGTCTGTTATTACAAACGAGGCATGACTAAATAACCACACATACTCTTCAATTCTCACAAATGAAGCTTTATACTTAAGCGGATATGTGTTATATCTGATATATTTTATCGGAAGATGGAGGTGAGCCGCCACCTGCTTTGCAAGATTATGAACTTTATTGTTTCCAAGTTGATAAACTAGAATAAAATCACTGTGGATTTTTGCCGGAGCCAATGCAATATTTTCCCATTCCCCAGCAGAAAGGAGGAGAGTCGGGTCCAAAACACACGTTACCTTTTGTCCGGATATCGCTTCTATGAGTGGAACAGATGAAGATTCTCGTACAGAAATCCGATCCACATTCTGAATTAAATTTTTGAACTCAGTGGAATTAGTTGGATCAAAGCCACCTAAACTTGAAGCATAAGACGCGCTTGCTTTGTCATTTCCTGCAAATACAAGAAAATATGCAGGATCTAATCTACCTCCAGTATTGCGTGGATTCCAAACCTGGTCACTTCCAATCAGATAAAAATCATAGAGCGGAGGAGCGAGCAGGAGTTCCTCGTATGAATTATACTGCTGTTTGGAAAGCTGGAGATATTTCTCAAAAAACTGATGAAAATAGCTTCTTCGATGTTTTTTCTGGCTTAAATTAAGTAAGTCCATAAAAAAATTATAGATAATGCCTGCTGCATACCTCAATCCGCTGGATTTATGATTGTATTTAGGAAGTGGTCCTATAAGCTTATCTTTTGATCTTCGTGCCGGAGGGGAGTAATTAATTATTTCCACATTGTGACCGGAATTCTGCAATACTGTCTGCAATGCATATGTCTGCAGTATAGCTCCATAATTATTTGAAAGATGAAATGTAATCAGGCCAATCTTCATAATATAACTCCAAGTAGATCTTATACACAAATATTCATCAAAATTCGTTTTCAGAAGATATAAGGTAATAATCTATATTATCAACTATTATATATGGGTACCTAATGAGCAAATAATCCACCCCTCAATGGAGAGGTTCTCTCTCTATTAAATTGCAAATACCAGAGATAAATATACTTGCACACCCCATATAAATGATATTAACATTCACTCTCCTAATTATAGAATCAGGGAGGGTGATTATTTCAGTGACGAGAAATGGAACCTAGAACAAGTATTACCTTTATCCATAAACTTTTGCAGTATGTCCCTCATCTTGGTATTCTCTCAAGTATTCTTCTAATGGCCTTACTGGCCATTTCCGGCAGCTGGTTGTTGCTCTCATTTGCAGTAATGCTGCTCATTCCAGTCATTATGGTTTCCATAATTTTTCTCTGGAAAAAACAATCTCTGCAGAAAAGTCTTCCTGAACTTGCTGAAGAATGTCTCTTTGATTTCAACATCAGGGCTGAAACGTTCTGTAAGATCTATGCGATTCTTCTCCTTCTGACATTATCCTGGATCCTATTTGCGAATTCACGTGATTGGCTATTCCTACTTCTTATTGTATTAATGTATGGCGTATCGATTGTTCAACTCTTTTCAAAGACATTAAAAAGCAGATGGGTCGTTGCGCAGCTGACACTCACATCACTGATAGTCGTTCTCACAAAACAGTTTTGCTATTATTATTACTACAATACCGGAGACTCGATCGCTCATGCTCTTTATGCCTTTACTTAT
This sequence comes from Methanocorpusculum parvum, assembly GCA_002287215.1. GTDB lineage: Archaea > Halobacteriota > Methanomicrobia > Methanomicrobiales > Methanocorpusculaceae > Methanocorpusculum > Methanocorpusculum parvum. The sequence goes on along the minus strand of LMVO01000013.1, from coordinate 21,581 downwards.
ATCCAGAGCGGAGGAATACCTGCAACAGATTTAATCGGCGGTTATGCAGAGTTTTTCCTGTTCCATATTGAATCAGCCATAACTGCTCTACTTACCGGGGTCGCACCGATCTCGGCAACCTATATCGCTGCTGCGATCCCAATCATTATCGGTGTCGTCTTTGTCTATTATATTGCTCTCTCATTGACAAAATCTGAACGAACAGCAGCAATTGGATCATTGTGCTATCTCCTGACACCGGTTGTATTTAATTATGCTTTTCGTTCAGCCCCGCGAACGATGGCAACACTTGCATTCCTCATCATTCTGTATCTCTTTCTCCAGCGAAAAGAATGGTCATCCTGGATAGTATGGGGATGTACCGCGCTCTTTGCTCTGTATATGATCATGGTCCATCATGCCCAGCTCCCTTTGATCATAGCTGTGATGACAGGTATCATTCTGTCATACTGGATCTATTTTAGAAAATTCACTAAAAACCAGATTGGGATTATGATATTATTTTATCTGATACCCTTTATCTATTATCTATATACGTATCTGGGAACCATGGTCGGAATTCTCAACCGGCAGTTTTTCGGTGTCTTTGGATCCGTAGATTTTACCGAGACAACTGAAGTCGTATCAGAAACAGTTCAACTGAGTACGTACCTGAACCTGAGTGCTGGTATTTTTATGCTTGTTACAATTCTGTTTGGTATTTTTTATCTGATTCAGCCGCAGAATATGCATAAAAAAGCAATCGTATTCCTACCGCTGACACTTTTATTATTCCCCATATTTTTACCAGGGGTTGCAGATGCGTCTGCGCTTCTCAGCAGTATGGAGCAAATTGGACGAATGCAAATTGTGCTGGCCCCAGTATTTGCTGTTGTTATGGGAATTGGATCCGTTATACTGTTGAACCTCATAAATACGATGACAAAATCCAGAAAAACTGCAGCTATCTTCCTTATAATCTTCCTGCTGCTATTTGTGATTTCATCAGTAATCATTTACAATAGTAAAGACAGCACACCATTCGAAAATACTGAATTAAGTGAAAAAAATTATTTCAATGAAGATGAGATAGCCATGTATATGAATATAAATACATATATCCCTCCCGCGTCAGAGATATATTCTGAATTTTCGGTGTCTCGCTACTTTCCCACTTCAGCCAACTATCAGTATATGGGTCTAAAATACTATACATTCCCATTGGGTATGCGAACATTGTTCACCAGTGAGCCTGAGTATCAGGCAGATACGTATATGATTTATAGAGAGCATGAATATCTAAGTAGAGGATTGAGTATTAAAATTGGAAAGGGAGCTTATTCCTCAAAGACAGAGCGTGTGTATTGTGATGAAGAATCAAACACATATTTCCAGAAGAACACACTGAATTTTGAAAGTGTTTATGATAACGGGGCATCTAAACTACTTTATTATCCTTAGAATTTATTCTCCCTCAGAAAAATGAAAATATTTATCCCTTCCACCCCTGTTTCTAAACCAACATCACCAGAGAAATCACAACACTGTATCTTCTCGATGACAGAAGAATGGATCTTCTGCCACCATCCCCCTATCTCAATCCCTAAAGTACAGATCCCTTGTATAGACTTTATCCATCGCACTCTCAAGCTCCGGATTATATCGGTTTGCAACGATCACCGCAGCTTCCTTTTTGAACTGATCAAGAGAATGCACCACACGCCAGGAACCAAACACATCCTCCGTCAGTGTCGGCTCATAGACGATGATCGTTGCTCCCAGAACCTCCAGACGCTTCATCACGCCCTGGATACTCGATGCTCTGAAGTTATCCGACCCTGACTTCATCGTCAGCCTGTACACCCCGACGGTGCACGGAAGACCACCTGCTTTTTCCAGAACACGGTCTGCGATAACATCCATCCGTGTCTCGTTGGACTCAACGATAGCGCGCACGACTTTGTTTGGAACATCCTTGAAGTTTGCCAGAAGCTGCTTTGTGTCCTTCGGGAGACAGTAACCTCCGTAGCCGAAGGAGGGGTTGTTGTAGTGACCGCCGATACGCGGATCGAGACAGACACCGTCGATGATCTGCTTCGTGTTCAAACCCTTTACTTCTGCATAGGTATCCAGCTCGTTGAAGAAGCTGACACGAAGTGCGAGGTAGGTGTTTGCGAAGAGTTTGATAGCTTCTGCTTCTGTCGGATCCGTGATGAGGACAGGGATGTCTTTTTCGATCGCACCTTCTTTGAGCAGGTCTGCAAACCGCTCTGCCGCTGCACGAAGGGAGGGGTTGTCCTTTGGTGCGCCGACAATGATCCGGCTCGGATACAGATTGTCATACAGTGCTTTTCCTTCGCGAAGAAATTCAGGCGAGAATATTATCGTATCCAGTCCGTATTTTTCGCTGACTGCTTCGGTGTAGCCGACAGGAACGGTTGATTTGATGATGATCACTGCATTCGGGTTTACACGTCTGGATATTTCGATGACATCCTCGACAGCGGATGTGTCAAAGTGATGGGTAGCTGTTTCATAATTCGTCGGTGCAGCGACCACAATGAACTCGGCATCAAAGTTAGTTAAAATATGTATTCCAACAATTATCACACATTGATCTTATCAACTAATATACTGAAAGTATGTAAATATCCTTTCTCTCTCAAAATCGCAAATCCATCATGTAGCAGCGAAGGAATTTGATACATCAAATAATAGTGATAAAAGCCATAGTGAAGTTTTGAAATTAAGTTAGTCCTTGTGAATGCCGAGTATGGTGTTTTTTTGATTACCATACAATAATTATATGCCCTTTTCTCGGTTATTTTTAATTGATTAGATTCAGTAACTCCAAGAGTATCAAATCCTTTGGATTGTAACAAGGTATATAATAACTCATGCTCTTCAGGATGTGATTTCAGTTTACTTAAAACTCTAATAGAACCTGTTGTAACCCTATTTAGATAACTTGTTTCAACTTTATCATATACATTTAACTCCAATAGTCTCTCTCGAAGCGCCACATTCGCCTGATAAGTAGCAAAAGGGTGCTTATATAAATTTGCCTGACAATTTTTTGACATATCCACCCTGTAATACACAAAAACATTATTCAAAACCGATATTCGCTCTGCTATTGCGAGGGAGATGCATACAAATAGAACATCATTGGAAACATATAGCTCCTGAAACCAAAGGTCATTCTTGCGCACAAAGTCGGCTCGATAGAATTTATTCCAAGGTGTACTAAGAAATACAGAGAATAAATGGTCCGGTATCACCATCTGATTGAAAGGCTGGATAGTAGATACAGCCTTTTTGGGCACACCAGCAATAGCATGTAACATTCTTTTCTTTTTTTCGCTGTATGACTTAGAAGCAAAAATGACAATATCAGCCCCATCTGTTTTGCCTTTATCATATGATTTTTCTAGCATGTGTTCTTCAAAGAAGTCATCTGAATCTAAAAATAACAGGAATTCTCCTCTAGCTGCTTTTAGACCGGCATTCCTTGCAGCCCCTCCACCTTTATTTTGCTGGGTGAGGATGACAATGCGTTCATCTTTTTTTTGGTATTGTAAGAGGATTTCTAAAGACTTATCGGTGGATCCATCATCAACGCAGATGATCTCAATATCCTGTAATGTCTGGGTAATTATAGTATCCAGACATTGTCTCAGATATTTTTCGGTATTATATATTGGTATTATTACAGATACTTTTGGTGGCATGGACCTATATACTCATATAAGTATATCACATACAAACACATAAATCATATTGATTCGTTAATTGAATATTACATTCTAAATGAGCCCGCAAAAACGCAATCGTGAACCAACCCCTTATCACAAATTTTGTAACAAATATTCACACTATTTTATACACCATCTAACCTTGGGTCCCGAAAAACCCACGGAATAAATACATGAAAACCCCTAAAGAAATTCTTCAATTGAAGAGCCTGAAAATGGACAATTTTCCTATCGGGATTCATTTCCTCACTTTCTAGAAGAACGTATCTCTCTTTCTCTCTTGAGTTTCGTTCTCTTCAAAATCGAAAAAACACCAACTGTTAAAATATACCTAATCATCGCTTTAAAATATGATGGAGTCTCTTTGAGATACAGTTTTATCTACATTATCATAGATATGATATAGCTGCACCCCAAAAAGGGGTATCATAAATAATACAATAATGCCTTGTTTTACTCTCAAGAACCAATTCAGATTCAATCACTAGGGAACCATATTGCATATAAATATCAGCAAGCTCCTCAGTGCAGAGCTTTGTATCAGTTTAGAGATGCAGGTGACATTTCCATGAAGCACATAGTGCGTATTCTCCAAAATTATTCAGCTCCTTAGGCAGATGAAATCATCAAATATCAACAACTTCCCATATGTATGAACCTACTTCACTGAAGAGAGAACAAAATTAGGTTACACAGTCGGAACCGAGAATAAGTATCTCCTGCCACCTATCCACACCTCAATCCCTGAAGTATAGATCCCGCGTATACACTTTCTCCATCACATCCTCAAGCTCCGGATCATACCGATTTGCCACGATCACCGCAGCATCCATTTTGAACTGATCAAGAGAGTGCACCACACGCCAGGATCCAAACATATCATCAGTCAGTGTCGGTTCATAGACAATGATATCTGCTCCCAGAGCCTGCAGGCGCTGCATGACGCCCTGGATGCTCGACGCACGGAAGTTATCTGATCCTGACTTCATGGTGAGCCTGTACACGCCGACGGTGCACGGAAGACCGCCCGCTTTGTCCAGAACGCGGTCTGCAATAACATCCATCCGGGTCTCGTTTGACTCAACGATAGCGCGCACAACTTTGTTCGGGACGCCGGTGAAGTTTGCCAGAAGCTGCTTTGTGTCCTTCGGGAGGCAGTAGCCTCCGTAGCCGAAGGACGGGTTGTTGTAGTGGCCGCCGATACGCGGGTCGAGGCAGACCCCATCGATGATCTGCTTCGTGTCAAGCCCCTTCGCTTCCGCATAGGTGTCCAGCTCGTTGAAGAAGCTCACGCGGAGCGCAAGGTAGGTGTTTGCGAAGAGTTTGATGGCCTCGGCTTCCGTCGGGTCGGTGATGAGAACGGGGATGTCTTTTTCGATCGCGCCTTCCTTGAGGAGGGCAGCAAACCGCTCTGCAGCTGTGCGGAGCTTGGGATTATCTGTAGGTGCGCCTACGATGATGCGGCTCGGATACAGATTATCATAGAGGGCTTTTCCTTCGCGCAGGAACTCCGGGGAGAAGATGATGGTATCGAGGCCGTATTTTTCGCTGACTGCTTTTGTATAGCCGACAGGAACGGTCGATTTGATGATGAGTATGGCATCAGGATTCACGCGTTTGGCGATCTCGATGACGTCTTCGACAGCAGAGGTATCGAAATGATGGGTGGCTGTTTCGTAATTGGTCGGGGTGGCGATCACAATGAACTCGGCATCCCGGTATGCTGCTTCCTTGTCGGTGGTGACGGTAAGATCCAGCGGTTTATGCGCGAGGTACTCTTCGATCTCGTGATCGGTGATCGGGGATTTTTTTGCGTTGATCAGGTCAGCTTTCTTCTGTGTTGTGGTCACTGCAGTGACACAATGATTCTGTGCAAGAAGCACAGCGAGGGAAAGACCAACATATCCTACTCCTGCGACAGTGATTTTCATACCTATACTATTTCTGCTGCAGCGTTATAGAGTATGGGATTTTTTCCGGATCATGGTGACGTATGTCCAATCGATCTGTCAATCAGGTTGTGAGAATTCTTTGTGATAAACTGACGCGGAGTACTCTTAATCATAAAATTGACGTGCATCTAAGATGTACTTTGATTTCTTGTAAGTCTGGGTGTGGAAACATGAGAAAAACCAACCGCGAATCGGCGCGAATCTGAGCCCTTCGGGCTCTCAGAATCGGATTTGCTATTCCTCACTCTCGCAATCCAGCTTCGCTGTCTTGCTCGTCCCTTTATCGGGAGCGGGTTGGCGACGAAGTCGACGACCTTAGCGGAGCAAATCGTTAGATTTGCGAGAGCGTTCGGGCAAATCCTGTCGGCGCCCCAGCGCCTCCCTTTCATAAATTATATCGTGTTTGGAAAAAGAATGAAAAATCATGATGTCTGGTGATATAATCCAGTCCGAAGAAATGAATCATCTCTTTTTTGCCGAGGTTAGAAAAATCGTAGGATGTGCTTTTCGTGTGTATAACTCGCTTGGCAGCGGATTTCTGGAAGCGATATATCGTGATGCTTTGATGATAGAATTCAGGGATACTGATATTCCTGCGGAGATGGAAAAACATCTGGATGTCTACTATAAAGGTGAAAAGTTGCCAAGCACCTACAAAACCGACATCATCTGCTATGGGCAAATCATCCTTGAACTCAAAGCAGTGACCAAACTCACCGATGCGGATTCAGCTCAGCTCCTCCATTATCTGAAAGCAACCGGTATCAAAACTGGGATATTATTCAATTTCGGCAAGAAGGGAAAACTTGAGTGGAAGAGATTAGTTTATACTGATGAAAAATACCTGAAAAATGAGAATATCCCAAATACCTCGTAAAGGAGCCGCTGGGGCGGCGACAGGATTTGCCCGAACGCTCCCGATGAGGGATGAACCGGCGGGACGAGCGGGGTGAGCCGAAAAGCTCACCCTCAGCTGAGCAAATCTTTGATTTGCGACAAGGACCGCCGAGTTCAAGTGAGGATAAGCAAATCCGATTCTGAGAGCAAGCCGAAGGCTTGCGAGATTCGCGCCGATTCGCGGTTGGTTTTTTCTCTTGTGTCTACACCCAACAACCTCCTTCCCGAATTGAGTTCGCGCCGATTCAAGAGAGCCAAGCGAATCGGAGAGCAAATCTCTGATTTGCGGTTATCGGTTGGTTATTTCTCATGCACCCCCGCTCAACCGTGCCCATCCGGAATTGGATTCGCGGTTGGTTACTGCTCATCCATCCGCGCTCACCCACACACGAAAATTAACGTCGATGGCTCAGATCTTTTTCAGTGTATCCCGGATCATATCGCCGTATAGTGGATGTTTCAGGAGAAGCTGGAGGTTTGAAACCATCCACCCGGGGATATCACCAATATCATATCTCGTACTTTTAGAAACATACCCAAGTGATGCATTATACCGTCGCAGCGCATCGGTCAGCTGGATCTCGCCTTTTCTACCAGGCTTTGTATCCTCAAGGATGGCAAAGATCTCCGGGGTGAGCAGGTATCTGCCCATTGCTCCTACATTAGACGGAGCCTCTTCGGGAGTCGGTTTTTCTATGATGTCTTTTATCTGATAGAGTCCTTCTTCGAGACACACGCCGTCGATGATCCCGTAATCCTTGATCTTATGTTCGGGAACCGTTTCAACGCCGATAACAGGAAGCATGTATCTGTCATACACATCGATCAGCTGCGCGGTACATTGCTTTGCCCCGGCATCCGGGATGCAGATCGTGTCACCAAGAAGAACAGTAAACGGCTCGTCACCTACATGCTGTTTTGCACAGAGGATCGCGTCTCCAAGACCCTTCTGCTCTTTTTGTCTGATAAAGTGGATATCGGCAAGATTGGCGAGTTTCTCACTTTCAGCAAGCAGCTCCATATCCCCGCTGTTTTTGAGATGCGCGTTCAGCTCGGGTGAGTTGTCAAAGTGATCCTCGATGGCGCGCTTGTTTTTCCCGGTGATGATGAGGATGTCATCGCATCCTGAGGCGACAGCTTCTTCGACAACATACTGGATGACCGGTTTGTCAACGACCGGGACCATCTCTTTTGGCATTGCTTTTGTGATCGGGAAGAAGCGCGTCCCCCATCCTGCGGCAGGGATGACTGCTTTAGTTATTTTCTTGTTCTGCATTGAATTTTTTCACCCTGATATTTAGATATTGTATTTATATATATAACGTATTATATATTTCATTTCCTAGATCATGTTCCGTATTGACTTATACTGTTGGGCATGACATTTGCTTCACAGTTTATGGCTTTTTTTCAAAGAGGCGGAGTTTCAAAATCAAGTTGGATTGATTTTTTAGCAAATTATCTCATACATATTGTTGGTAACGGATAGTGTCTCAAAGGAATTATTAATTATAACCACTCATTATTAGCATATATGAGTGAATTAGAGGAGTTCTCAACACCAATATTATTAATAATATTTAAACGCCCTGACACAACAAGAGAGGTATTTAATAGTATTCGGAAGATTCGCCCAAACAAACTATATATTGCAGCTGACGGACCAAGATCGCATAAAATAGGAGAGAGTGAGTTGTGCAACGAAACACGAAAAATCATCTCACTAATTGATTGGAAGTGCGACGTTTATACATTATTTCAGGATAATAACTTGGGGTGTGCCAATGCAGTACGGCAGGCAATTACTTGGTTCTTTTCATATGAAGAGGAGGGTATCATCTTGGAGGATGATTGTGTACCATCAACATCATTCTATTTATTTTGTCAAAAAATGTTAAATATATATAAAAATGATAATCAAATCATGATGATTTCTGGATACAATCCCGTTTCAAAGCAACTGAGCCATCCCAAATCCCACTATTTTTCACGCTGGGCAAACATATGGGGTTGGGCAACTTGGAAAGATAGATGGGAGTTGTACAACATATCATTTAAAGGATGGGATAGTTACCGTCCAATATTCTTAAAAGATAAATATTTTGATAATATTTCAGAATTCCGAGAATTGTATTTATATGAATTCGATCTGAATTCACTATCTAGTGATTCCAGTGCATGGAGTTGGGCATGGAATTATACATTATTTAGCACAGATGGACTCTGTGTCGTTCCAAGTAGTAATCTAATAAACAATATTGGAGAGGTAGGAGTACATAGCAACGGAAGAAAAACATCTTTATTAAATCTAGAAACGACAGAAATAGATCTTACCAAATTAGAAAGCCAAACGGATGTTGTAGCAGACAAGGAATACGATGAAATACGCATTACTCATCGAATTCATGATAATAAACCCCTCTACCTGTGTTTATGGGTATGTACTATCTTAAGGAAAATGAGCTTGATGCCAAAACAGATAAAATATCACCCCCTCTTTATTGGAGAGTGGATGAAGAGAGAGATATTTAAATAGAGGATTTGTAAAATAAAATATCATGTTGCACAAACACTATTTATACAGAATCTAGAACCGCCATAAACTAGATAGTGAAATGAATATTTGATTATTAAGAAGAATTACTTGATAAGAAAATCTTGTTTAATAGATTTTTCATGATTGGACAGACTCCTTCAAATGATATTTATACATACAACACGTATGAAAAACAATGAAATTGATTGGCGTTATCCCTGCACGTTATAATTCAAGTAGATTCCCCGGAAAACCTCTTACAGATATCTGCGGCAAACCAATGATTTGGTGGGTCTATCAGCAAGCCAAACTTGTAACCGAGTTGGATGAAATTTATGTAGCTACTGAAGAGCAAAAAGTTGTAGATGTTTGTAAGAAGTATTCTATGAAAGTTATGCTCACATCTGCAGAGCATCCAACTGGCACCGATCGTGTTGGTGAAGTCGCTGAAAATACTGATGGTGACTATTATGTGGTGATATTTGGAGATGAACCTTTAATTCAAGCAGATAATATCCGCAAATTAATCAATATGATGATAGATAATCCAAATGCAGATGCAGGGATGTTGGCAACACGGTTTAAAGATCCAGTGGATGTAGTTAACAATACCACAGTCAAACTTGCATTAAATGATAATGGTGAGCTCATATTTATGTCGCGCAGCCCAATCCCATACCCTAAAAATGTTCTCAACTACGATTACCATAAACATGTGGGAGTCTACATTTTTACACGTGAGGCTCTGTTATTTTACCATTCGACACCAAGAGGCAGATTAGAACTCATTGAAGACAATGAATTAATACGGTTATTAGAACATCATATGATAATAAAAACACTCCTTATTGAAACTGATGCTATGTCAGTAGATACTGAAAAGGATAAACAGCGAATTGTTGATTATTTAAAAAAACAGCAATAGAGATATAAATACTACTAATATTATAGGATGCATCCAATAATTCTGGAAATTTAAACACCTGATTATATTTTGTACATATTGAGTATTATATAAAGAGGTAAACATGACCAAAAAAGAATTGCTTTCTGACCTCCCATTTTCATCGGGAGAAACTCTCAAATCGTTACTAATCTATAAGGATGTATCTGTATGGGGATTAATAGATATTTTGTTCTATATAGATCTGGATGTTAATATCTGGGCTGGAAAGGAACGGGCGAAAAAAAATTATTTACAATTGATTCGCCATGCTCCAGTATTAATACCATTAATTAGCCCTGTCTCAAAATTTATTTATTCCTGCGCAAATTTAATTACACAAAATCCATCAAAAAAAGTAAGCTCAAAAGATCCGATGATACTGACGCCTATTCTCCCTGGCAGGTGGAATATTACGCGGCAAAAAGAGAATGGAGACATATCTCTCCAGAATCCCTACTATGATGAGATTTTTAAAAAGATTCCCTCAGATGTCGATATTCGGACATCATATTCAGGATACCCCTTTCCAGAAACATTTCGCCAATATCTCAATATCAAAAAACATTATTCTTACACAACAGATGCGATAATGAGTGAGTGGTCCCATAATATCTTTAGAGAATATCTAAATGCTATCCGTCACTTTAAAAAAATATTTCAAAAAATAAAGTCAGATACAAATTGGCTCAGTAAAGCTAGTAGCATTACGGGGAAAAATATAACTGAACTTTTACAGTTGTTAGAATATCATATAACATGTTTGGCACCATTACGTGTGGAGTATTATTCTCTCTTAGAATTAAGAATTCAAAAATATCGGCCAGACTTACTCTTTTTAATAGGAGAACAATCTGCCGAGGGAAGAAGTTGGATACATTTAGGTCATAAATATAACATTCCTGTGATCTGTATGCAGCACGGACTCATTCTTCCAGATGATCCTGCATATTTGACTCACACAATTAAGGATATGGTAATAGACACATCCAATAAAAATAACGCAACCAGTCCTTCATATCCAATTCCAAATTTAACACTGGTTTGGGGTTGTAATGACTACCGTCTTCTTACTACTGATGCATACTATCCGGATAAATCAGTAAAAATAGTTGGGAATCCACGTTATGACAAATTAATTGACATCGCAGTTAACCACACTCGTCGAGACTTCGTAGATAAATACAAAATTGATGCAAATACAAAATTGATTTTATGGACTACAGAATCTCACCGTCTGAAAGAAAGAGAAAATAAAGAATATATTGAGGAAGTGTATTCTGCTATCTCTCAATTAAAGAACGTAAAATTGTTGATTAAGCAACATCCTGTAGAAACAGCAATCCATAGGGAATTATTTACAATATATGCAAAAAAATATGCAATTGAGCCATTATTCTTTGAAACAGATGTAAGCACATCAGATTTGATTTATATTAGTGATTTAATATTAATAAAAACATCGGCAACAGGCCAAGAGGCAGTAATACTTAACAAACCGCTCATTGTTCTTGACTTCAGTGATAATAAAGATGCAGGTAAATACGTGACAGAAGGGGTTGCATTTGCATCATATGAAAAGAAGACACTTAATGAATTGATGACTAAACTCTTATATACAAATCATAACGATATTTTAGCAACATCCCGAGAAAATTATATTAAAAATCATCTATATAAAATAGATGGAAAAACAAATCAGAGATGTGCAGAGATAATTCAAGCGATACTATTTAGCAAGGTTTCCGAAAGAGAGCAAACTGATTCAGCAACTTTGGTATGATAGCCTTTTTTTATCTCAAGGGAATTTGCAAATCCCAAACCATAGGAAACCCCAATAAAATTCACTTTTACAATCTCTGCACCTTGTTGATCTTGAGGACTGTCACCAATAAATACTGCCTCCTGCGGGGTTATGTTATAACGAGATAAACATGATTCTATCATGTTTGCCTTAGAAATATCACCATTATCTCCTTTTCCTAACACCAAATCAAAATATGATCGTAGATTAAAATGCAATAGCATCGTTTCAGCACTATCTACCGGCTTCATTGTTGCAACAGCTAATTTACAATCAACTGTTTTTAGACGAGATAATAAATCCGTGATTCCCGGATAAACACAGGCATTATAAACACCAGTACGAGCATATTCTTTACGGAATATTTTTACACCTTGTTCAGCAGTAGCCAAATCCATTCCATAGTATTGATGAAAAATGGAAAGTACAGGCGTTCCAATTACTCCTGAAAAATCAGATGGTGATAGTGGATTCCAGCCAATCTGAATGGCAGCGTAATTACAGGCATCAATAATTCCAGATGCAGTATTCAACAGTGTTCCATCCAAATCAAATATATACAATTTGTACATGTTACTTCTGCCTCATATATAACTTGCAATATGCTGATTTTGTAATGTATTGAATATTAAGTGTTTTCCCAAACTCACTTAATATGGAACTGATTTCTTCGTTTTTTAGCAAGGTATAGTTCTTATCTTGGATCGCAAATATGAGACGATCTTCACAATAATTTTCGGTTGAATTTTCAGAATAACCATCAAATCCAGCAAGTACTATATTTTTTACTCCAATTTTCTTTAACAAAGACAATAACATTAATCCTGAATTATCTGAGATAACAGGAGATTGATTTAACAATTTATTATAATTAACAGATAAGCAATCAGGTGAACGATCAATAATATTAGAAGTTATTATAGTCTGATTACTTGGAAAATGGTTCAACATATCAAAGCGTTTTCTATTGCTGATAAAAAGATAATCTACTTCAATATTCTTAGGAATAAAATTAACAGATATTATTATTGGTTTCTCTCTATTAATATATGAATTTATTTTCTCACATTCTATCGATATTGATCTTCCGGAAGCGATTACTAAGATATTTTGCATCTCCAACTTACTCTTCAGAGATTCCAATGTATTACTATCATCAATACTGGTTGTTTGATAATTAAGATACAAATCATCAATTAATTTTAAATTGTATTGTAATCGTTCGCTTGCTGGGATGAGAGATAAAATATTCTCAATAGAGCGCACTTGGAGAGTTTGTTTTGATAACAAATAAGTGGCATAATTGGGGTGACATTTACAAATAGCAGATAAATAATATGCTGCAGAATACCCCCACGGATGCCTTACGTACAATGGAAGCAGATATTCATCCATAATTTCCAATAATGGCTGAACATTATAATTCCCCATTTTTTTTCCCATCAAGTGCCTTGTAATAAGTTCGGTGCATAAATTTCCAGCCCCCCTTCCTATGCCGAATACTGATGAATCCACTATTAATGATCGCCAGTTTTTGACAAGGTCAATAAAATAAACTGAATTAGAGAGAGCTAGTTGAAGATTGTTATGAGAGTGAAATCCTAATGCAATGTCATGTTCTAAGTTGTTATGGAGGAGGGTTGTATAATGTTTAATATCAGCATTGGTAAGAGTGCCAAAACTATCAACAATGTACACTGCCTGTGGATGAATTTTATTTGACGCTTCAACCAACTCCATTATATCAGCATCAGAATAAGCCATAGTAACCATTGGTTGAAGATATACTTCATACCCCTTGCGAATTAATAACGATGCATAGGATATAGCATCGTGTAAATCTTTTTTGTGAAAAGCAAGGCGAATAAGGTGCAACTTTGAATGACCCTGATCAGGAATATCCTGAATCCTGTATTCACCAAAGTTAATCATACATGCAAATTTTGTATCATTATTACGGATATTATTTAATATTGGAGTAATATCATCAATAGTTGGATAGAGTGAACTATCACCCTTTTTTCCCTTTGATTGACTAAGATAACCACATTCAACAATGTCAATATTTGATTCTACCAATTTATCTATTATTTTATTAATTGCAAGTTTGCTAAAACTCCAATCGTTAATATACCCCCCATCACGAAGAGTACAATCAAGTACAGCTATCATATTACACATCACAGGTTAATTGTAATTAAGTCAATCAAATAAATACACATCAATATATTTTTTGATTATTCAAGATTATCATGCTCTCTAATTTTATTAATACTTGACTATTTTGAGATGTCAGTATTTATTACCATAGGAAAGAAGAGAATAAATCTATTTTATCCCCCACCATCCATTGCTCAGCCCAGCCGTTCCCAGCACCAGCTTCACAACCCGCTCTGCACAGTTCGCAACCTCATACTCTACAGGTGCCTGCCGCGCTGCATCCGTTCCATGCTTATCCATCACCAAAGCAACAGAAGCCAGCACAACATCTGCATCCAGCCCGGTCATAATAATCGAACCAGTATCCAGTGCTTCCGGCCGCTCGATCGCCTCACGGATCGTCACCGCCGGGAACTTCATCACTGCCGCTTCTTCAGAGATCGTCCCGCTGTCCGAGATCGAACAAAGGGAATGCATCTCCAGATGCACATAATCAAAGAACCCGAAAGGCTTTAGGAATCGCACCCGTGGATCCATATCAACATTAGATAAGCTCTCCATCCGCTTACGTGTACGCGGATGCGTCGAGACGATCACCGGCGCATCATACTCCTTTGCAAGGGTATTCAGAACCGTCAGGATGCTCTGCAGATGGGCCGGATTATCCACATTCTCCTCACGGTGAGCACTCACGACAAAATACTTCTGATCTGCAAGGCCCAGCTCCTCAAGAATCGTTGAACCCATGATCCTGTCCTCATATTTGTGGAGAACTTCATACATCGGCGAACCCGTCAGATAGATCCTCCGATGCTGCAGTCCTTCGGATAACAGATGCCGCCTGGCATGTTCGGTGTAAACCAGATTGAAGTCGGCAATATGATCGATAATTCTGCGATTTATCTCCTCGGGAACATTGAAGTCAAAACATCTGTTTCCTGCCTCCATATGGAAGATGGGGATCTTCAGCCGCTTGGCCATAATGCCGGCAATGCTGCTGTTGGTATCCCCGAGAATCAGCACCGCATCCGGCCGCTCAGCCCGCATGATCTCTTCCGCTTTGATAAGAATGCCGCCGAGGACGTTTCCAAGCGAGGATGTGTCGACGTTCATGAAGTAGTCCGGCTTCCTGATCTCCAGTTCCTTGAAGAAGATCTCATTCAGCTCGTAATCATAATTCTGACCGGTGTGAACGATGACTTGATTCACATACTTGTCCAGTTCCTGCATCACACAGGCAAGCCGGATGATCTCCGGCCGGGTGCCGATGACGGTCATGACTTTCAGTTTGCTTTTTCCCATATTAATTCACCTGATTTTTTGTAATTGGATTCATGTGATTTAGTCGTTTGATTACATCTTCATACTGATGCACAACAACATTTTGCTCCATATGATCCATCAGATATGCTCTCCCGCATGCACCAAACTCAGCACGCAGTTCTGCATTATCTGCCATGCGAATAACAGCATCGCAGATACCCTGTACATCACTGGGCGGAGTTACCTCTCCGCACTTCGCTTTGCCGATAATATCTGCAGTTTCACTGTCAACAGAGACAAGTGCAAGAATTGCTTTTTTCATTGCCATAAGATTAATGGTCTTTCCAGGAAGACAGGGTGCCTTCATCCGCTCGTCCAGAGAAATGAGGGCAACATCTGTTGACTTGATCAGATTCAGATACTCCCTCCTTGGAAGAAATTTGTGAATCCGTACATTGGAGATATTTTCATCAGTCACCCGCTTTTCAAGCCGTTCTCGTTCCATCCCGTCACCTACAATATAAAAGAGAATGTCATCTCTGTGTGAGAGACGCTGGGCCGCATCAAGTATTATATCTATTCCCTGGAACGGGGAGAGAATCCCAGCATAAGTAACGAGGAACTTACCATCAATATCTTCGAGCTCTTTAAAATTGCCGGGTATGGAAGGGTCATCGATGATGTCAAGAGATATCGGATTAAAGATAGTTCCAACTCGTGCAGCATCAGCACCGCGTGAAACAACATAGGGGATACCGCCATGAGAGTTTACTGCAAGAAAATCCGCATTCTTGTACGCCTTTCGCTCAATATGCTTCAGGACAGAAATAATAACCGGATTTTTCATAAATCCAACATCCGTGAGCTCCTGAGGGTGATAATCCTGCATATTAAAGATAGATGGTGTTCCGTCATATCTCTTGATCCACCGAGCCAGATAATACAAAGGGAGGGGTGGAATATGATGGATACATGCATCAAATTTTATTTCTGCTGACCTGCATATCTCTTTGTACTTCCTGAAATAATAGAGTGGAATATAGAAATGTTCAAGGCCGCGGACAATAATGCTGTCGCGTTTGGATGGGTGTCTGACCCGATGAACAACGACACCATTTTCTTCAGTGTCCAATGGAAGCTGTCTCACCCTGTCACCATCTGTCAGCGTATAATCTCTTGGATATGACGTTAAGATATGAACCGTGTGACCGTTCTTAACAAATCCGTTTGCAAGATCCTGATAGATCTGTGCAGAACTTCCAATTTCCGGAGCATAGTTTGCAGTTATCAGCAGTATGTTCATCTCTATCAGAGCACCTATGTTACACTACCTCATAGTAAGTGTCGGGGTCGTTTGGATCAAAGAGCTCATTGATCCAGAAGATCGTCAGGAGCTCCTCATCACCGATGTTTTTGATATTATGGGTGTAATAAATCGGCATATCGATACAGGCCGGCTTGTCACCGCTTACTTCGTATTCGTTCACGATGTCAGTTCCCACGCGCCGCGTCCGGATCAGTGCTTTGCCTTTCACCACGCAGAACCGTTCGATCTTTCGCAGATGATAATGGTTCCCGCGGGTTATACCCGGCACGGTCGTTGAAAACGACGTCTGACCGCCAGTCATCTCCTTCATGACCTCCACGAAGGCTCCTCGCGGATCAGTATGCAGCTCCGGATAGATGGGTATGATATCGTTTGCAAAACTGCGGAAGGTGTTGAAGAGATCAACATCGAAACGGGTCGGCAAGGCTGGAATCATCCCTTTTTCAAAATACCATGTCTTGAACTCTTCCAGCCTGGCAAGCAGCCCGCTGACACTGATCTCAGCAACCGGCTGCGGGGAGATGACGGATGATGTTTCATCATGCAGATGAGCGATGAACTCTTTTGCCAGATCACCCACGTAGATCAGATTCATCGCTGCGTCGACATCAACTCTCGGCGTCTCGTTGTGCGTCAGCTGATGGCAGAAGGTTGCAACGACAGTGTTGTAATACGGTCGACTGAACGGTCCGAATACATTCGGGATGACAAAGTGAGAGAAAACAGCATGGTTCTCTTCTGCCCATGCTGCAAACAGCTCGGCTCCTTCTTTCTTTGAGTTGCCATAGAGATTGCCTCTGGTTTCCTGCGTGGAGGAGGAAAAGAGAATATGCGGTGTGACACCGACTGTGCCCATCGCAGCGATGAGTTTTTTGACGAGAGAGATATTGGTTGCATAGATTTCGTTCTCATCGCCGCGGTTCATGGCAGCAAGATGGATGACAGCATCGCAGCTTTTCACAAACTGCTGCAGACCGGCAGGATCATTGAAGCAGTCTTTTTCGAAGGAAATTATCTCGTATTTTTCCGGCGATAAGCGGAGCTGCTGCACTACGTGATAACCGATGAAGCCGTTTTGTCCGGTTATGCCGACTCTGAGTTTCATACGATCGGGTGTTTAAGTGCTTCCTGTATTTCCCTAAGGGAGAGCAGAAGTTCCTTGGTCTCGTCGAGGCTTAAGCGTCTGGTATTGAATGAGTTGTAATCTTCTGTTGGAACAGGGACCGATTTTCCTTCGGAGAAGTATTTGTCGTAATCGATCTTTTCCAGATTCCGGATCCGGTAGTAGTCATCATACTCTACCGCCTTCATCAGTTCTTCGCGGGTCACCAACGTCTCATGCATCTTTTCTCCTTCGCGAATACCAATGGATTTTATCTCGGTATCAGGTTTGAATAGATCTCTCATCGCCTCAGCCATATGCTGAACGGTGGCCGCAGGAGACTTCCGTACATGGATGTCGCCGTTCTCACCATTTGTCATCGCAAAAAGAACCAGGTCGATCGCGACCGGGAGCGGGAGCAGGAATCTTGTCATGTTCGGCTCGGTAACAGTGATTGGAAGACCGCGCTGCATCTGCTCCAGGAAGAAGGGGAAAACGGATCCGCGGGAGTACATGACATTTCCATAACGGACTCCGCAGAAGATAGTCTCGGAACGAGACGAACGCGCTTTGGCAAGCATGAGTTTTTCCATGAGTGCTTTGGTCATGCCCATAGCATTGATAGGATAAACAGCTTTGTCTGTACTGAGAATGACGACTTTCTCGACATTCTGCTCCTCGGCGGCGTCAAGAACATTGGAAGCACCAAGGATATTTGTTTTGATCGCTTCAAGCGGGAAAAACTCACAGGATGGGACCTGCTTTAAGGCTGCTGCGTGGAAGACATAGTCAACATCGTTTTTCATGACTTTCGTAACAGAGTCTTTGTCCCGAACATCTCCGACAATAAAGGTGAGTTTGTCGTTCTGGAACTCATTCCTCATATCAAACTGCTTCTTTTCGTCGCGGCTGAAGATGATGATCTCGTTGGGGTTGGCGACCTCAAGGATCTTCTCAACGACCTGATGACCAAAGGAGCCGGTTCCGCCGGTCACAAGGATCGTTTTATTATTAAGGGACTGCTGGTAACTCATGCTATCTTTGTAATTATATAGAGCACATCGCGTATAATACGTTCTGATACGCCCGGTTCCCCGAAGGGATTTTGCCAGATTTTATCCGCATGCAGCATAGATTCTACAGCATCCATAATACACTCAGGCCTGGTCCCGGCAAGAATATTTGCGCCGATCTGAACAGTTTCCGACCGTTCAGTATCCTCGCGCAGGGTCACACAGGGAACATGCAGAATGCAGGCTTCCTCCTGCATGGAGCCTGAGTCGGTGAGTATAACAGAAGCGTGCGTCTCCAGCTGAAGAAAATCCATGTATCCAAGCGGCTCTGTTATCTGAATATTTTTCAGGATCAGCTTATGCATCGCAAGCACTTTTTTTGTACGCGGATGACAGGGGAATATGACCGGATATGCATACTTTGCAGAGATGATATCCAGGGTGTTCAGGATCGTTTGCAGTTTGTTCGGAATATCGGCATTCTCCGGGCGATGAAGGGTCAGAAGGAAGTATTGTTCAGGCTCGAGACTGAGTCGTTGTAAGATGTCAGAGCATACTGCTGCAGTATCCTTGCTGCTTGCGACGACATCAACGATAGGGTCCCCGCTGACGATGATCCGATCATCTGAAATCCCTTCTTTGAGAAGGTTTTGTCTGGTCCACTCGTTTGGGGTGAACAGGTGATCGGCAATCTGATCGATCATGAGCCGGTTCAGCTCTTCAGGCATGGAGCGGTTGTGGCTCCGTCTTCCGGCTTCGATATGGCAGACTGGTATGTGAAGCTTTGCAGCTGCAAGGGCTCCTGCCAGGGCTGAGTTGGGGTCGCCGAGGACGAGGACGACGTCCGGGTTTTCTTTGAGCAGGATCTGTTCAATGCCTATGAGCATTTTGCCGGTCTGCTCCCCGTGGGGGGCTGAACCGATGTGAAGATTGTAATCCGGGTTTGGAAGATTCAGTTCATCGAAAAAGATTTTATCCAACTCATAGGAGTAATGTTGGCCGGTATGGAGAAGAAAAAATGATAAATTACTGTGTGTGCTGCACAAACGAATCAATGCTGAAAACTTAATTATCTCCGGACGTGTCCCAAAGATCAACCCAACATGCATCATTCACTCTCTCAGCATCCCGACGATAAGAATGATCAGCCCGGGGATCCCGAACGCCGTCACCGGCCGCCTGATCGTTACAAATCGTAACCCATCAGGATCACACAGCCCTGTCACGGGATTTGAGTGAGATCTTACAATGCCGGAACTAACATACATGCCGTTCACTTCCTCATCAGCGCAGATATCGAATACAAGATCAGCGCCGTAATTACGAGCAGCATACCAAGCATAAGCATCATCATAGCGACCAGCGTAACATTCGTTGACCAGATACCGGTCTTTGCAACGATATCAAACGCCTGGACCGCCATAAAGATACCAACGACCGTCAGAATGAAACCCGGAACACCGAAACACATCAGAGGGCGCTTGATACTCACCAGCTGTATAATGCCCCCCAGAACTGAAAGACCGTGCTTCACCGGATTCATCTTATGCTTGTGCGGCACTTCGTAGGTCACCGTGATCGGCACCTCGGTGATCACAAGACCACGTTCCGCAAAATGCGCGAGCATCTCAGACTCGATACCATACCCGTTTGCGGCGAAGTCCATATTCTCCAAAGCTTTCCGCGACAGCGCGCGGTATCCCGACTGGGAATCCGAACACTTCATCCCGGATGAAACATTCGTCGCTTTGTTCAGCACCTTCTGACCGAACTGACGGTATCCGGGGATCTCCTCAGAATCCTTTGCATTCAGGAACCGTGACCCAACCACAAGATCGGCAGCTCCCGCAAGAACCGGCGCGGCGACAGCCGGAATCTCAGCAGGATCGTGCTGACCGTCGCCGTCCAGCATCACCGTTGCCGGTGAGCCGATCTCCTTCGCGCGGGCAAAGGCGATCATCATCGCATGTGATTTCCCGGCGTTCTCTTCGAGGGTGATAACCTCGGCACCGGCAAGATGGGCGATTTCCGACGTGTTGTCTTTGGATCCGTCATCGACCACGATCACATGACCGGCAAACCGGCGTGCGTTCAAAACAACGCTGCCGATCACGAGCCCCTCATTGTAGGCAGGTATGATCGCTGTTATTGCTGTATTTGCATCTGCTGTATCCAAGTTCCCACGCCCTGTATTCTCATATAATATCTCTTTACCTTCATATGAGAGTATCCATTGGGCAATAGATTCTGCTCTAAGAAATCCTTGACTTATATATCAGCAGGCGCTAACGGCGAATACCATCTCCATCCGGAAAAGAAGACGCGGCTTTGGCGCTTGCGTCGGCAATGAGTTGTCGGAGGAAGGGTGGGGGTGCGGATGCGTTCTGGAGCGCCATGCATGGATCGTAGAGGGGATATAGGCGGGTGTGGATGGAATAGCGTGCGGCAAGGGGGATGAATGGATCGATTCGGGAAAGAGAAACAACCGCGTTCGCAAACCTTCGGTTTGCTCTCTGCTTCGGGTCTTCGACCCTCGCTTGTTCGCAAAGCAAAGATTTGCTCTCCGCTTCGGATCTTCGACCCTCGCTTGTTCACAAACGTTCAGTTTGCTCTCCGCTTCGGGAGGGGTAAGGTTGAGTGTGGAAGCACGAGTAAAAGCCAACCGCGAATCGGCGCGAATCCGCCCTACGGGCGAGAAAATCGGATTTGCTTATCCTCACTCTCGCAAGTCTCTCGCAAGGCAAAGCCTTGCTCGGCTGAGGCCTCCCCTGCGGGTCAGCCCGCCCTCGACTTGCTCGTCCCTTCATCGGGACCGTTCGGGCAAATCCTGTCGCCGCCCCAGCGGCTCCT
>LMVO01000012.1 GCA_002287215.1 Methanocorpusculum parvum | reverse complement strand
AGCATTTTTCCAGACGGCGTGCGATTCCTGCGTAGGCGATCAGCCGGAGCAGAGCACGGCGGTGCAAGAAAAATGCGATTCGCGAGGATTCGCGGAGATTCGCGGTTGGTTTTATCTCTTGTATCCATACCCGGTCATACTCTTTCCGAATTGGATTGAGGATAACACCGCATAAGTCCTATAAAAAAGATTATTTCGTAAGAGGCATGTTCCAGGAACGTTCGTTCTCAAGAACATACTCCCACTCTTTTTTGCATGCGCAGGGGATCTCCCACACATCATCCAAAACACCCTTATCGGCTGTGAGGGAATACTCATTGATCGCAGCAACGATCTCCTTGTCACACGTTCCGCAGTTGTGCGGGCCGCGCTTGAACCCGCCGCCGACCGGATCGCACGCTACGGGAACATCCGCTTCCCGGAGAACTTTCACCGCGGACCAGAGATACGGCGGCCGGAAACCTCCCTTCTGCCAGTAATGTTCCAGTTCCGTCCTGCCCTGGATCGTGCAGAGGTTCATCGAGATCATATCAGCATAGGGCGCGACCTCGCGGATGGATCTTTCCATATCCTCCAGCGCCTCCTTTTCGGTTAAAAAGAGCGGCTTCATCATCAGATATGCCTTCACGCCGACGCCTGCGTTATGCGCCGTCTCGGCAGCTTTGATGAAATCGGCGAACGTGTTTCCTTTATCGATCGACTTTTCCCGGATGGAATCATTCGTTGTCTCAAGACCGATTGCGACCGTCAGCGGATGTGCCTGGCCTTTATCGAGCGTCTTCAAAAGACGGGCGAGCGCGTTTTCCGTAATGTATTCGGATCTGGACTCGGCGATCAGCGGTTTTCCTGCGAAGAACTCGCCGAACGCGTCGAGAACCGGAAGGGGCACCTCCTTCTCATCGAAAACACTGCCTGATGTGAAGATCTTTCCAAGCTGATACTCTTCGGGCGCATAGTTTTCCTGCATCCAGAGGATCTGCCCTTTCATATGTTCGATGAGTTCATCCTTTGCGCAGGTATCCCGGTCATTTTTATATCCGCACATCCGGCACCTGTTCCACGAACAGCCGCCGGAAAGGAAAATCCCTGTCAGCGAGGAGAGGACCTCGCCGAAATATCTGTCCTGTCCTTTCCATGAAGCGAGAGGTTTGCGTAAATCTGTCATTATAATGTATCCTTGGTAATATCTGTGTAACTCTGAATAAGACGGAAGTAGATATCTTCACATTTTTTCAACTGGTCGATCATGACGCGTTCATTGAGCCCGTGCATGGTCGAAAGATCCCCGGGTCCGTACTCGAGAGCGCGAAATCCTGCCAGGCGAAGTGCCCTCGCATCGGACGCTGCCCACTGGACCATCGGACGCGAGGTGATCCCGTACACCTCACCGATCGCATCGCAGGTTTTCTGGACAAGAAACGAATCACTCGCGGTAAGCGAAGCATTCGCCTTGGTTTTCGGAGTAAGAACAGCTGATTTCGGGATATGGCTGCAGATCTCATCGAGGACTTCATCACAGTCGCATCCCCAGGGGAGCCGCATATCCATCATAAGAGAACACTTCTGGGCAACGATATTGACCCGTTCTCCCCCGGAAATGACCCCGGGATTGTACATGATCTGTCGGAAAATCGGTCCGTAATCCGCGGTGTTTCCTTCGCCGGTTATCTGTATGGAGTGCTCGATCAGTTCCTCCATCTCCGCGGTCTGCTGGTAGACACGGGAGTGCAGTTTTTTCATCCAGGCAAGAAAATCCATCGCCTGCGTCACCGCGCTCTCTCCAAAAAGCGGATACAGGGACGAATGACCCGGTGTTCCGGCAAACTCCACATCGAATCTGCATACGCCTTTTTGTCCGACTGCCGGAGCGTGCGCCGGCGTCGGTTCGGCGATCAGAACATCACACGGGTGGATGAGATTTTTTTCCAGCAGATATCTGGTCCCGTATTTTCCTCCTCCCTCCTCATCACAGACGAATGCAAGAGAGACGGGGAGTTCGTCTCCGGCATCTTTTGCCCGGGCAACTGCGGAAAGGATCGCGGCGCACCCTCCCTTCATATCGGTTGCCCCGCGTCCATACACCCAGGTCTCATCGATTTTGCCCGAGTATGGCGGATAGGTCCAGCCGTCATTGAGCGCAGGCACGACATCGATATGTCCGCTGAGAAGAAGACGTCCCTTCTGGCTGGTCGATATGACATTATCATGGCCGTTTGGGCCGTTTGTGATCGTTGAGGGGATCCCGATCCCTTCCATAACAGAACGGATGTACTCCGCGACCTCCCTGGTGTCGCCCGGGGGGTTGTCACTTCGGATCTTTATCAGATCAGAGCAGAGTTTTGCAACATTCATACATTGTTCCTTTTAAATTCCGCGAAGAGTTTTCCAAGGGTCCCCTCCGGATAGATGCTTCTGAGGAACTTGAGGCCGAAGAGATCATCGGCCATGTCATGGAAGAACTGGGGCGGCAGGGGTATCTTTGAGTTTGGATCGAGCACGATCCGAAAGCCGAGATAACAGGAGACCTCATCCGGATCATACACGAGCTGCCAGAGGATCGGCGTCTCCTCGAACTGTTCTTTGTGATTGTCCCGCAGCCAGACCATGAATGCCGGGAAGAGAGCATGATCTCCCTCTTTGGCCGTGTCCACGCGGCGGCGGAGATACTCCCCTGTCATCGTGCATTTTATCGAGTCGGAGCTGTATGCCAGTGCAGATAGGGTATAATCCAGATGCGCTATCGTGTCGATATAGTAGAAATACAAAACCGGGTCCATCTCGGAAGTGGTTTCCAGAATAAGGGATTTACGATAGAGGTACTCGATCTGCTGCGAATAGTCGTTCTTCTCCAGTAACATACTATTCTTGTTAGGTGTGCAAGACAAAAAGAGTTGGGCTTTGGGAAGTTCCCTTATGTGATGCCCGGGTATTTGACGGAGGATATCAGCGTGAGATCTCTCTGATGTGGTCATCGGCCCGTCTGACCAGTTCGTTTTGATCTGCCAGATCGGCCACGCTTCGTATCGCTTCAAGAAGGTGGACGGATTCTTCAAGAAAACTCAGGATATCCGCCGGAAATAGATCGATCCCGTACTCATCGATCAGGTGCCGGTGGATCTCTTTATGGTTCAGCCCCATCTCTCTGAGTTCCAGGATGCTGATGACGAATTTACGTTCCGGACACCCGCAGAGCGGTGAGTCGCGGCAGGTGCATTCCAGAAAATCCTTAAAAAAACGGAGGATCTGGTCCCGCGTTCCCGGATCCAGGCCGTCGATATTCATTGACCCGGTGATCGCTTCCAGATTTGCCGGGTGAAAGGCTCCGTCAGGCAGACGGTGACCTGCAGCACGCTGTAATTTTTTTATGTAACGAAATCGTGCTCTGCCCGCGATCACGAGGATTCTCCGGCTTCCTCATCAAAGTCTTTGAGCGATTTCATTGCGTCGGCGATCCGTTCGACCTCAACGAGCCACTCGTCAAAGAGGGTCGGTTCATCCGTATCTTTGACATATTTTCCGCAGCAGGAAGCTCCGTTGATAACGGCTGATCCGATGGATGATGCGATGTCCAGCGCCTTTTCCGGGTCTTTTGTGACGACTTTGCGTCCCTCTTTGACCAGGTTCTTGACCTCTTCTGCCGGCGGGCGGATCTCTTCGAGATACTTCTGTCCTGCTGCAAAGAGGACGACAAGGGAGACCTGCATTGAACCGACGATCTCTGCAAGTTCTTCGCCCGGGACCTCGGCCATGACGATCTCTTCGACACTGCGGAGTTTGGACTTTGCTTCTTCCAGGGGTATCCTGCTGTTTTGACAGAGTCTGATGATCTTGATCACGGCAAGCGTGATGTCATCGGAAAATCCGTCGAGGATACGGAATCCTTCCGGCATTTCATCAGATTCTTCATCCCCGGCCCAGTCAGCCGTCTCGAGGGTCTTGAGCCAGTTGTCCCATCTCTCCTGATTGTAGAAGATGTAAAAGAGTTTGGGAGCAGATTCCGGCTCAGCTGTTTTCTTACTTTTTTTGGCAGCCATGCTTAAGTACAGAATAGTTCGGTCGAGTGTGGTAATAGAACTTGTGTTTGATTATGGGGGGTGAAATGCCCATCTCTTTGGTTCAAAGATACCGGGACTTATCCCGTTGA
Source organism: Methanocorpusculum parvum (assembly GCA_002287215.1). Taxonomy (GTDB): domain Archaea; phylum Halobacteriota; class Methanomicrobia; order Methanomicrobiales; family Methanocorpusculaceae; genus Methanocorpusculum; species Methanocorpusculum parvum. The sequence goes on along the minus strand of LMVO01000012.1, from coordinate 134,256 downwards.
AACAGGATAGATAAAAAAAAAGTTAGAGTTTTTTTCCTGCATCCGGTCCCGGCAGGCAGGTGAAAATCTCTTTCACGCTGATTTTGACCAGTTCCTTTCCCGGAAGGCCGGGTTTTTTTGCTTCCATGAGCTCCTTCATTTTTTTGTGGTCGGCGGTTCCGGATTCGACGGCGGCAGTTCCTTTCAGCTGGAAACAGTTGCCGATATCCCTGCTCCAGACAAGGAGGGATACCTGGGGATTTTCTTTGATGTTTGCAATGGTTTTGTTCATGAAATTATTTGCGATCCAGATCACATCATTTTCCATGACCCATACCGCGCCCATCGGGGCTGCATTCGGGACGCCGGCTTTCGATGCAGTGACCAGATGACATACGCCGACTTTGGCGATCTGGTCTTTGAGTTCTGCAGTAAGTAGTGTCATAAGGAGTAGTTGTGCTGTATAGGTATGTCAAACTTTTCCTCCTATAACCGGGTCTGATCTGCCTTTTTTCCCTGGTGTGAACTTGACATTTATTATCAATCACCACGCATATATGTGCATGGTTTCTGACGAACGTAAAAGTCCATTTGGCTCTCCTGCCGCAACAAAGAGCGGCGATCGTGAGGAGTTAATTGGTGCAGTTCTCAAGCAGCTTGAGAATGACCATGTACGGTCGGTTCTTCTTCAGTTCTCAGATCTGGAGGGGAAACCGAAAAATGTCGCGATTCCGACGAAACAGATGAGGAAAGCCTTAACTGACGGTATCAGTTTTGACGGTTCCTCGATCCAGGGGTTTGCGAGACTGGAAGAGTCGGATATGGTGCTCCGGCCCGAGCCGGAGACCTATCAGATCATTCCATGGTCGGATGAAAAGTATCGTGTTGCGAGATTCATCTGCAGTGTTTACACGACCCGCGGCGAACACTTCACCGGTGATCCCCGGTATATTCTGCATCAGCAGCTTGAGAAGGCGGCAGAACTCGGATACACCTTCAATGTCGGTCCCGAGATGGAGTTCTTCTTATTCAGAATGGTGAATGGTCACCCCTCAGTGGAACTTCAGGATCACGGGGGCTACTTCGATCAGACCCCGACCGATCCCGGAGAGGATGTGCGCCGCGATCTCGTGACCTCTCTGTCAGAGATGGGATTCGATATCGAGGCATCGCATCATGAAGTCGCCCCGTCTCAGCACGAGATCGATTTCACCTACGGAAATGCCCTCTCTATGGCTGATAAAGTCGTGACCTTTAAGTTCGCGGCAAAAACCCTGGCTCTCCACCGCGGTCTTCATGCCACGTTCATGCCAAAACCTGTCTACGGCATCAACGGTTCTGGAATGCATGTCAACTGTTCTTTAATGAAGGACGGCAAAAATGCATTCTTCGATCCCGAAGGAGAACACCAGCTTTCTGACACCTGCCGCCATTTTATTGCAGGAATTCTCAGACACATCGACGGGATCACGCGGATCGCGAACCCCACGGTGAATTCATATAAGCGTCTCATCCCCGGATACGAAGCTCCGGTCTATGTGGGCTGGTCGGCAATGAACCGTTCCGCACTGATCCGTGTCCCCTCTTCCCGGGGAAAAAGCACCCGCGCGGAGCTCAGAAGCCCCGACCCGACCTGCAATCCGTATCTGACATTTGCCGTTATGCTGGCGGCAGGTATGGAAGGCGTGATCCAGAAGCTCGAGCCCCCGGAGAGTGTTGATAAAAATATTTTCAGAATGAGCGCGGCCGAACGGGCGGCAGAGGGCATCCGCTGTCTTCCGTGGAGTCTGCACGAGGCAAACACCGCTCTGATGAACGATCCGCTTCTCTGCAGTGTTCTAGGGCAGCATGTGCTTGCCCAGATCAACCGGATCGGGGAACTCGAGTGGGCGGACTTCTCCAAATCGATTACCGACTGGGAGATCAGACGCTATCTCGCGACCTACTGAGACATTCCCCATACTTTTTTTTCATTGACGGGGTACGCTTAGCCTTCCCCCCTCAGCTGACTCATCCAAACAGCTCTCATTTTACTCAGTCTCCACTCGAAAACCACAGTTTCGATTCGAAAATGCCCGTCCGCCGATCAAAAATACCCTTTTTCGGGAGGGGAGAAATCCTGCCACAAAGAGAATATACGCGGAATGCTGGCGATTTCGACATTTACCCACGAAAAATCACCATCAAAAAACTGTCAAAAATGATTACCGGAAGGTCAAAATGGAGTGGAAATACTTATTTGCGAGTGGAAATCTGGACAAAATTTCGTCGGGGGAAATGTTTCCGGAGACCGATCCCGGGATCCCGAATTGGATTGAGAGCATGCCGCGAAATACTGCGTGTGTATCTACGCATGTACCTACATACACACAAGAAAAAAAAAACGATATCCCCCTCCCGACTACGTCCGGACGTAAGGAAAGACGTACTTACATACACACATAGACAAATGCGTTTTTACTTCCTCTCTCTCTCTCTCTCTCTCTCTCTTCTGTACAAAACAAACTATGTACTATACTTATAAAAAAAAGTGATTGATGAGCAATTTTCTTCCCGTATTTACTTACTTACGGACGTAGTCCTTATCCCCCCATCCTTTTTTTACCACATATGTCTATATACACACATACCTGAGGGCGGAATGATGGTACTGAAACCCTTCTATACATACCTGACAGGATCGAGTGATCCGTTATTTCGGCGCAAATCATTTTCATCGGCAAGTTTGCAGAATCCTTTGACGTCTTTGTATTTTCCTTCGTCAAATAGGTCTGTGACCTCCCGCAGCTCCGCAAGGAACGTACGAACTTCTTGGATGCCTGCAAGGATCGCGTTTTTCCGTTCAAAATACCGACCCGCATACTCCTGAAATGATCCCGGCAGGCTGGTTTCGCCCGGGTACATGTTCTTCCAGCCGATGGTTTTCTCCGCGTTTTTCGATCGGAGCAAAGCTTCGAACTCTGCGGTTTGGCGACGGAGCTCTTTTGCATTCCGTACGAGATATTTTTCCAGATCCGCGGACACTTTTGTGTCCCCGGGAGCTGAATACCTATCGCATGATTCGCATGGTCCGCCGTCCAGGACATCGGTTCCACAATAAAAACGGCAGAACTCCGTCTGTTTGTTCCAGAGATCCTGAGCCGTCTGTAACGCGGTTCTGAGGTATCGGGAGATCATATCGAAGTATTCTCGCGGCTCGTCAGCTACAAGACCGATGAGGGATATGAGGATATCCGTCTGATATGCGGTCAAGCTTTCGGCTGTGTTCCAAAACGCCGGGTGGAGAAAGAGGATCGTATGACGGCCGGCGGTTGTGTCGGTATATTCGCAGTACCAGGTGATGTTTCCCGCACGGAGAACGGCTGCTGTTTTGTCATAAGCCGGATGATCACTGAGTATTTTCCATTCACTCAGGGGTGAGTGTCTGTTTTTCATTTCCGGATGACCCTTGTAGTATCGTATCATCGCGAGGGTGGATATAGGTTCTGCTGGCGGGGGCGGGGACCTTTGGGTCCCTTAGCTGAGTGAGGCGGGCCGTCCCTTTAGGGGCGGGCTCAGCCGAGCAAGTCGATAGACTTGCGAGCAAACCGAATGTTTGCTCTCCGCTTCGGGCTTGCAGCCCTCGCTTGAATCCGCCCTACGGGCGAGAGAATCGGATTTGCTGATCCTCACTCTCGCTCGTCGTGTCTAGTCGCAAACATTCTGTTTGCTCAGCTAAGATCGCCGGCTGCGCCGTCGATCCGCCTCCGCTAAGGTTGTCCGCTTTCAGCGTCCAACCCGCTATCAACACGACGGCTCGTCCCTTCATCGGGACCGTTCGGGCAAATCCTGTCGGCGCCCCAGCGCCTCCTGTGAGGGAGATGTTCATTGATTATTATATATTAGATAATTGTTCTTTTCTGGTAATCGCAAAATGAGACGGAGAGAGGAATTGCAGTTGGGAGCCGCTGGGGCGGCGACAGGATTTGCCCGAACGGTCCCGATGAAGGGACGAGCAAGACAGCGAAGCTGGATTGCGAGAGTGAGGATAAGCAAATCCGATTGTCTCGCCCGTAGGGCGGATTCAAGCGAGGGCTGTAAGCCCGAAGCGGAGAGCAAATCTTTGATTTGCGGTTCGCGCCGATTCAAGCGAGCGAAGCGAGTCGGAGAGCAAACTGAAAGTTTGCGAACGCGGTTTGTTCTTTCTCATGTATCCACACCCGACCTTACCCCTCCCGAACTTCACACCCAGCCGACAAATCCTTCCGCCCCTGTCTCCCTTTTTTCATGAATTTCGTGTGATGCCCGCAGTCGCAAATCAAAGATTTGCTCGCAAGTCTATCGACTTGCTCAGCTGAGGGCGAGCCTTGCGGCTCACCCCGCCTCTTGAAAACGTATATATTGTTAGCCCCCTAACTATTCCATACATGGAAGACAGACCCCCTGCGGCGATCCTGATCAGGATCCTGGCAAACCATATCAAACGAAACCTGGACAATACCGCTTCCCAGGGGCCGCTGAAAAATCTCACCGGCACCCAGATCCAGATAATCGGCTATATCCGCCACGCAGGAACCCGCGACGTCTTCCAAAAAGACATCGAGACAAAATTCTCCATCCGGCGGTCTACGGCCACCGGGATACTCCAGCTGATGGAAAAAAACGACCTCATCATCAGAGAACCGGTCGACTATGACGCCCGGCTCAAAAAGATCCTGCTCACAGAAAAAGCCCTGGCAGTCAGCCGGCAGGCAAAACGCAATGTCTCTGATCTCGACAAACATCTGACAAAAGACATCCCCGCAGAAGAACTCGAAGCAGTTCGTTCGGTTCTTTGGAAAATGCTGAACAATCTGGAGAAGATGACATGAACCGCACCGTAGAACGCCTTGCAGGCTCGATCCGCGAGTATAAAAAAGACAGTCTGCTTACACCCGTGTTCGTCGGACTCGAAGTCGTCATGGAAGTTCTCATCCCGTTGATCCTTGCCAGTCTCATCGACGACGGGATCACCGGCGGGAATATGGGCGTTATCCTTCGGCTCGGCCTTGCGTTACTCATCTCCGCCCTCCTATCACTGCTGTTTGGCGTTCTCGCCGGCAGATATGCCGCGTCCGCCTCAACTGGATTTGCAAAAAACCTCAGGCAGGACATCTTTTACGCGATCCAGAACTTTTCGTTTGCCAACCTCGACAAATACCAGACATCAAGCCTCATCACCCGGCTGACCACCGATGTTACCAATGTCCAGAATGCCTATCAGATGATCATACGGGTCGCGATGCGCTGCCCGCTGATGCTGATCTTATCCTACATCATGGTCATCGGGATCAATCCCCAGCTCTCGCTGATCTTCCTCTTTTTGATCCCGATCCTGGGGGTTGGGATGTATCTTATCATCACCAGGGTCCAGCCGATATTTGTAAAGGTGTTCAAAACATTTGACCGGCTCAACAAAGTCGTTCAGGAAAACCTCCGCGGGATCAGGGTCGTAAAATCCTATGTCCGTGACGACTACGAGACCGCCAAGTTCAAAGGCGTTTCACAGGATATCTACCGCTACTTCTCGGAAGCGGAAAAACTGCTCGCCTTTGTCAGCCCGCTGATGCAGTTTGTCATCTACCTGGCCATCCTTCTCATCTCCTGGTTCGGCGCCCAGCTGATCGTTGCCGAGACCCTGACAACTGGTCAGCTGGTCAGTCTCTTTGCCTACACCATGCAGATCCTGATGAGTCTGATGATGCTGGCGATGGTTTTCGTCATGATCACCATGTCGCGCGCATCCGCCGGACGGATCGTCGAGGTCCTCGACGAGCAAAGCGATCTGCATAACCCGAAAGACCCCGTATTTTTTGTCAAAAACGGTGATATCAGCTTCCGTGATGTTGACTTCAGTTACTCCTCAGCTGCCGAACGCATCTGTCTGCAGAAGATCAATCTGGAGATCAGGTCAGGCGAGACGGTCGGCATCCTCGGGGGGACCGGCAGTTCCAAAACGACCCTCGTCCAGCTCATCCCCCGGCTCTATGATGTGACCGGCGGCTCGGTAATGGTCGGCGGGATCGATGTCAGAGCATACGACATCAAAACGCTGCGTGATCAGGTCGCCATGGTCCTGCAGAAAAACGTCCTCTTCTCCGGAACGATCCGTGACAATCTCAAATGGGGCAATCCCGACGCATCCGACGAAGAGATGATCCGCGTCAGCAGACTCGCCTGTGCGGATGAGTTTGTCCAAAAGTTTCCCGACGGATACGACACAAGGATCGAACAGGGAGGTTCGAATGTTTCCGGCGGCCAGAAACAGAGACTCTGCATCGCCCGCGCTCTGCTGAAAAAACCGAGGATCCTTATTCTGGACGACTCAACAAGCGCCGTGGATACGAAAACGGATGCGCAGATAAGGCAGGCGCTCTTCTCCGAACTGCCCGGCACCACGAAGATCATCATCACCCAGCGGATCTCTTCGGTAGAGGATGCGGACAAGATCGTCGTGATGGACAGAGGTCACATAAATGCGGTCGGGACCCATGCCGAACTCATGGCAAACAACCCGATCTACCGGGAGGTCTATGCGACCCAGATGAAGGGAGGTGAGCTGTAATGCCGCCGATGGGACCTCCCTCCCCACGATCCAAACGTCCGGGAATGCCGGTAGTCGGAAACAAACCCAAGGATGTAAAAAAGACCCTGGGCCGTCTTCTCTCCTATCTGCCGGGGATGTATAAGATAACGCTTGGTGTCGTCGTCGTCTGTATCCTTTTAAGCACCCTTGCCGGAGTGATCGGATCGCTCTTCCTCGAAGTGCTGATCGATGATTACATCACGCCGCTTCTTGGTATGGAAAATCCGGTCTTCACCTCATTACTCCAGGCGATCCTTTTCATGGGGCTCATCTATCTCTGCGGTGTTTTGTCGACGCTGATCTACAGCCGGCTCATGGTCATCATTTCCCAGGGGGTCATGAAGAGGATACGGGACGAACTGTTTGCCCATATGCAGAAGCTGCCTGTCAGGTACTTCGACACGCATAAATTCGGCGATACGATGAGTCATTACACAAACGATACCGAGACCCTGCACCAGATGCTTTCGCAAAGCGTCCCGCAGGTGTTTTCTTCGGTCGTGACCATCATTTTCGTCTTCGCCGCAATGATCTATACGAGCAGTATCCTGACGATCCTTGTTGTATTCATGGTGGTCATCCTGTTCTTTGTAATGAAAAAGATCGGCGGGAAAAGCGCGACCTATTTTGTCAGCCAGCAGAAATCCCTCGGAAAAGTAAACGGCTACATCGAAGAGATGATCAACGGGCAAAAGGTCGTCAAGGTGTTTTGTCACGAAGACACGGTCAAATCTGAGTTTAATGTAATGAACGATGAACTGCGCGGGCATGCGGCATCCGCCAACACGTTTGCGAATATTTTCATGCCGATCGTCATAAATCTCGGAAATATCCAGTATGTTCTGGTGGCCGTACTGGGCGGAGCTTTGGCAATAAGCGGAGTGGGCGGTCTGACTCTTGGAGCGATCGCGGCCTTCCTGCAGCTGAGTAAAAGTTTCATGATGCCGATCAGTCAGGTCTCCCAGCAGCTGAGTTCGGTTGTCATGGCATTGGCGGGAGCAGAGCGGATCTTTCAGCTGATGGATGAACCGGCTGAGGAGGATACCGGCGATGTAACGCTGGTCAATGCGGAGATAGAAGGCGCGGCCCTGACGGAATCATCCGTTTATACGGGAGTCTGGGCCTGGAAGGAGATACAAAACGGCCGTCCGGTCTATACGCAGCTGAAAGGGGATGTCCAGCTTCGCGGGGTCACGTTTGGGTATGCGCCGGACAAGGATGTTCTGCATGATGTGACGCTGTATGCCCGTCCTGGCGAGAAGGTCGCGTTCGTCGGCGCAACGGGGGCGGGAAAAACGACGATCACCAATCTGATCAACCGGTTTTATGATGTGCAGAAAGGGGAGATCTTCTATGACGGGATCGATATCCGGCGGATCAGAAAGGCGGATCTGCGAAGGTCGCTTGGGATCGTTTTGCAGGATACGAATCTGTTTACCGGAACGGTCCGGGAAAATATCAGATTTGGAAAGCTGGATGCAACTGATGAGGAGGTGTATGCCGCCGCGCATCTTTCCAACGCCCACAACTTCATCTCCCGTCTTCCGGAGGGGTATGATACGATACTCGAAGGGGACGGCGGAACGCTTTCCCAGGGGCAGCGCCAGCTTCTTTCCATCGCACGGGCCGCGGTGGCAAATCCTCCGGTGATGATCCTGGATGAGGCGACGTCGAGTATCGATACGCGAACCGAGGCTATTGTCCAGGCAGGCATGGATTCCCTGATGAAGGGACGCACGGTTTTTGTGATCGCCCACCGGCTTTCAACGGTGCATAATGCTGATGTGATCATGGTCCTTGAGTCAGGCAGGATCATCGAGCGGGGCAGTCATGAAAAGCTGATCGCTGAAGGCGGACGGTATTATCAGCTGTATTCCGGCGCGTTTGAGCTGGAATGAGTATTTTTCCCGGTTGGGAAAATCCTTTTTTTAAGATCGAAACACTCCGCTCTCATGCTAAAGAACGTGTTAAAAAAACAGTGCGAAGGAAGGGATTCGAACCCCAGAACTCCTACGAGACCAGCCCCTGAAGCTGGCGCCTTTAACCTGGCTTGGCTACCTTCGCAAGTGATCAGACTCCTTTGACTTCACAAAGGGACCATTGCACAGACGTGCTTTTACATATTCGACGTTCTGCTAAATATACATGCGGTTTTATTCGCGGAGAACCGCCCCGTCCCGGGAAAAAAAGACAGGGGAATATCCGTCTCACGCGAATACCCGCTGGTTTGTTTCTTACTGATCGGTGTTTTCCTCTTCGAACCGTTTCATCTCGCGTTCGCGGAGTTCGCCGCGTTTGATCTTTCCCGAAAATGACTTCGGCAGATCGGAAACGAACTCGATAAGACGCGGATATTTGTACGGCGCGGTCGTCCGCTTCACGTACTCCTGGATATCCTTGGCGAGTTTCTCGGTAGGCTGATACCCGGAATGCAGAACGATGAATGCCTTGATCACCATGCCGCGGATCTCGTCGGGCGATCCGACGACTGCGCTCTCTTTGACTGCAGGGTGCTCAAGGAGGGTAGATTCCACCTCGAACGGGGAGATACGGTATCCGGAACTTTTGATCACATCATCATTTCTTCCGACGAACCAGAAGTATCCGTCCTCATCCAGACGTGCTTTGTCTCCGGTGTAATACCAGCCGTTCACGAACATCGCAGCGTTTTCTTCGGGATTGTTAAGATACTCTTTGATAAGTCCGACCGGTCGCGGGTTCAGTGAGACCGCGATCTTGCCGATATCTCCCTGCACCACTTCATGTCCGTCATCGTCCTGGAGCTGGATGTGCCAGCCGGGGACGGGTTTTCCCATCGATCCCTGTTTTACTTCCATTCCGGGCAGGGTCGCAATACAGCAGCAGGTTTCGGTCTGTCCGTAGCCTTCGCGGATCGTGATGCCTGTTCCCTCGCGCCAGATCCTGATGACTTCGGGGTTCAGCGGTTCGCCGGCGCTTGTGCATGTCCTGAGTTCAGAGAACGAGAACTTCTTCAGATCGGCGATGATCAGCATCCGGTAGATCGTCGGCGGCGCGCAGAACGAGGTGATCCCGTAGCGTTCGATGAGCGGGAGAAGCTCGGTCGCATGGAACTTCGTCCGGTAATCGTAGACGAAAATACAGGCACCGCAGATCCACTGACCGTAGATCTTTCCCCAGCCGCATTTTGCCCAGCCGGTATCCGAGACCGTGAAGTGAACATCATGTTCCGTGAGATCGTGCCAGAACTTTGCGGTCACGATCTGTCCGAGCGGATGGGCATAATCGTGAAGAACCATCTTCGGGTCTTTTGTAGTACCTGATGTGAAGTAGATCAGCATCGGGTCGGTCGAGAGGACCTTGCGTCCGGTCGAACTGACCAGTTTTGTCGAGACGGGCGCCGGGTATTTGAGCTCGTTCTGGTAGCCGATCCACTGGCCGGGAAGTTTCTGGCCGGGTTTATCATCCACGGTCATTCGCAGCTGAAGGTGGGGGCACTGGGTCGCGACCTCATCCACCTTTGCCATATTCTCACTGTCGGTGATGACCATTTTAAATCCGCCGACCTTCATACGGTAGGCGATATCTTTGACAGTAAGCATGTGGGGCGAGGGGCTGAACACCGCGCCGAGCTTCATGATACCGAGAACCAGGGTCCACCACTCGGGAACACGCGGCAGCATCAGAAGAACACGGTCACCTTTCTGGATGCCGAACTTCATCAGGATATTGGCCGCTTCGTTTGAGTGGATCATCAGATCCCAGAAGGTGAACTTTTTTTCTTCACCGTCCTGGTTGGTCCATATCATCGCAAGATGGTTGCGATCGCGTTTTGCCCAGGCGTCAATGACGTCAAACGCAAAATTGTAATGTTTGGGGACGTCGATGGAGAAGGTTTTGTAGGTTTCCTCGTAGTCTCCAATGTTGCCTTTTTCTTCAGTCATAGCGATATCTATAATAATATTTGCGTTATCCCGTAATTAACGCATGGATGAAAAAACGCGTTTCGGCATAGTTTTTGCGGGTCAGTTCTTAGACTGGATACCGGTAAGCAGCTGGCGATTGGTATTGACTGTCGGATCTTCAACCCGTCACGTGCAGAGGATTTTGGAAAAAACAGAGAAGAAGAGCTCAGCTCTCTTCTGGACAAAAATACGGACTGCGGTTTTTCACTGCAGCCCCGATCGCCGCCTTGAGCTCGTCTCCGTGCAGCCCGCGGATAGAGACCTCGTTTCCGGTTTTGAGAAGGCAGGGCTTCAATAGCCCGTCCGAGGTCACCCTCAGCCGGTTGCAGTTTGCACAAAACTCCGGATTGTGCATCGGCCTGACGACCTCAACAAGGGCGCCGTTCACCAGATATTTTCTCCTGTGGTGCATATGGCGGGTCGTCACCTGCGAGGAATGTTTGGCGAACTCTTTTTCAAGATCGGCAACGAGTTGAGCATTTCCGTGGACGGCAGGATCCATATCGTCGGTCCATCCGTTGATATCCATGAGTTCGATGATCTGCAGAATGAGATTCTCCCCGCGTGCACGCACAAAGGCCAGGAACTCATCGATCTCCTGATCGTTCATACCTTTTAAGACGACCATGTTCAGTTTTACTGGTGTAAGGCCTGCCGCGAGTGCCGCATCGATCCCGTCAAGAACATCCTTCAGCCGGTCACGCCCGGTGATCTTTTTGTAGGTTTCCCGGTCCATAGTGTCAAGACTCACATTCACCCGGGAAAGACCTGCTGCTTTCAGCTGACCTGCGAGTTTCGCAAGATGGGTCCCGTTCGTTGTCAGTGACGACTCGATGTGGGGGGGAATGGAGCGGATGATATCCAGAAGATCGGGGCGGAGAAGCGGCTCTCCGCCGGTGAGTTTGATCGTCCTGACGCCAAGTTCGGCAAAAACGCCGATAAGCTCCGCGATCTCTTCCTGGGTCATCTGGGAGGTCCGTTCATCCCGCGTACATCCGTTGTCCCCCTCCCCCTCTCTGTGGCAGTAGATACACCGGAGATCACACGCGCTGGTCACGGCTATCCTGACATTTGAAATCGTTCGGTTGTATGAGTCAGTTAGGATCTCACTCGCGTCTCTTTCTGTCGTCATTTCCTTCCCCAATGAAGTTCTTTGCAATGATATAACATTCGGTACTTCCCCGGCGGGTCGCCGTGGAACGGATGACCCGCACCGAGTAGAACTTCTCTTTCACCAGTTCAAGAAGCTCGTTGAAGTCCGAACCCTGGAAGGATTTCATGACCAGATTCCCTCCCTGTTTGAGCAGGGTGGAGGCAAAGTTGAGGGCTTCCTCGTTCAGACCCATGACTCGTGCCTGGTCATAGGATTTTGCTCCGGAAAGGTGGGGTGAGGCATCGCAGACCACCACATTCACAAGCGGCATCGCTTCTCTGACCTTTGCCTGAACGGCCGGATCGGTGAAATCCCCGGTGATGGTTATGACATTTTCCAGTGAGATGATCGGGTTCAGGTCAACTCCGCAGAGCTGACCTTCGGTCATCGTTTTTAAGACCTGAAGCCAGCTTCCCGGGGCCGCGCCGAGATCCACCACATTGTCCGTGTTCCGGATAACGTTGAATCGTTCATTGATATCGATGAGTTTGTATGCCGAGCGGGCCCTATATCCATCCCGCATGGCTTTTCTATATACATTATCTTTTGTCCATTGTGATCCCATGTGTTTTCCTCCCAACTTAACGTATATCTTATATGAGCGCGGATATAATTATACTATTAAAGTTTGTCACGCTGGTATAAGAGAGTGTGTCAAGGGGTTATACTGATGTTAAAAGCAACAATCGAAGCAGATATTTTCCGGGAGACCATCGATGCGGTCTCAGCACTGGTAAACGAATGCCGTCTTCACGTTGACGAGAAGGGAATCAGAACGATCACGGTGGATACGTCCAATGTGGCCATGGTTTCATTAGAGCTCTCTGCGTCGGCGTTTCTCACATTTGCGGCAGAACCCTGTGAAATAGGTCTCGATATAGAAAAGATCAGATCGATGATGTCGATGATCGGCAAGACGGATATCGTCTCTCTTGAACTCGACGACTCAGGCAAAAAACTTAAGATCAGCTTCGGCGGGTATGAATATTCAATAACCCTCCTCGATACAAAGACCATCAGAAAAGACCCGAACGCGCCGAACCTGAACCTCCCTGCCACCTTCGAGATACCGGGCATCATGTTCTATGATGCGATCAAGGCATCAGCGATGGTTTCTGATAAGATCTCCCTTGCCGTTTCTGCCGAGACCTGCGTTTTTACGATGAATGCCGACGGTGATTCCGACCGGATCAAACGCGAGCTTGCCGGCGAAGATGTCCATTATATCACCTGTGCCGATGCAAAATCCCTGTTCTCTCTGGACTATCTGAAGGATATGGGCAAATCCATCAGCCGTGCGGACAAGGTGCAGATCCGTCTGGGGACTGATCATCCTGTCCAGTTTTCCTTCGTCTATGCAGGCGGCAAAGGAAGTGTGGGCTATCTTCTTGCTCCGAGGATCGAGGCAGATTAACCGTTATGCGTACGTCCGTTGAAAAGCGCGATCTGGCTCACTATCCTTTTTTACCTGAAGCACAGGGGCTGCTTGCGTCCCGCGGAATCAAAATGGCCGGTCTTTCCGGCTCGACGACCGGCTGTTCCTATCTTGACCGTGCGGCCGACCGGATCATGCTCGCACTTAACGGAAAAACCGTCTATCCTGAGTCGGAAGATGATGTGGTCTCCGATATCATCACCTATGTTTTGGCACGGGTCCTCGTATCCTGTACGAAAGACAAGCGGACGATCGACCGGCTCTGCAGGATGGAGGCTGCCCGAGTCTATGCGTATTTTCATGCCGAGGAGAATCAGCTTCTGAAAAAACGGGTGTGTGAGGAACTCGGTCTTGAGACCGGTGACGGATCGCTCGCTGTGATCCGGTATGTGGAGCTTGCATCCCGTGTGCGTGATGCGAAGTGGCGGCTGATCAATCGTGATGTGCTGGCCGGGCGCGTGAAGGTTTCTGCAGATGAGATGGATGTTTTGATCGCCGAAAGGATCCGAAACATCCTTTCTTGCGGCCTGCCGCTCGATATTCCCGAGCCGATCTTGCGGGAGTATCTGCCGTGGAGCGATAAGATCCTCTCGGCAGTGCAGGAACGGACCCTTGCCGAGTTTGGGGCGATCGATGAGTCGGCGTATCCTCCCTGTATCCAGTCGCTGATCTCCGCTGCGGCTGCCGGGGTGAATCTGACCCATTCGGGGCGTTTTTCGATGACGGCGTTTCTGCATAATGTGGGGATGAACAATGAACAGATCGGCGGGATCTTTGCGCGGAGTCCGGATTATAATCCTGATATGACGAATTATCAGGTCGATCATATCCTGACAAATGAGTATACCACGCCTTCCTGCGCGACAATGCTGACGCATGGGATCTGTGTGAATAAGGACCGGCTCTGCGAGTCGGTTTCCCACCCGCTGAATTATTACCGCTCCAAAAAGAAGATGCTGGATAAAATGCGGATGAGGGATGAGGCGACGGCAAAGAAAGCAGAGGGTTCGGACGGCGGGGATTTAGGAAAAGAAGCATCTGAAGACTGAGGACACTGGGTATTTATAGGTACGAAAAGCATATCTTTTTGCTATGAACTTCGGGACTCTTGCAGATATTGAAACACGCGGAAAAACCGTTCTTGTCCGTGTGGATTTCAACTCCCCTATAGATCCTTCCTCCAATACTATCCTGGATGATAAACGATTCCGTGAACATGTTCCGACTCTGCAGGCGCTGGAAGACGCACGCGTTGTGGTCATCGCACACCAGAGCCGGCCGGGTAAAAAGGATTTCACGACTCTCGCGGCCCACGCTGATAAACTGGAGCGGCTTTTAGGGATGCCGGTCACGTATGTGGACGATATCATCGGCAGCTGCGCGAAGCGCGCAGTTTATGATTCTCATCCCGGGGATGTTGTTCTGCTGGAGAATGTCAGGTTCTCTGCTGAGGAGAATCTGAGTCTGAAACCCGAAGAAGGGGCAAAGACCCATCTTGTGAGAAAACTTGCGGCCATGGCCGATCTTTGTGTGTATGATGCGTTTGGCACGGCGCACCGGTCGCAGCCGACGATCACGGGCCTGCCCTATGCGATGAAAACGGTGGCGGGTCTTCTGATGGAAAAGGAGGTCGCGATGCTTTCAAAAGTGTTCACCTCGGCGCCCAGGCCGGTGACGTTTGTTCTGGGCGGAACGAAGGTCGATGATTCCATCGCGGTGGCCGGAAATGTGCTTGCGAATAAAACAGCAGACAAGATCGCCGTCATCGGGGTGGTGGCCAATGTGTTTTATCTGGCAAAGGGTATCGATATCGGCGAGCCTTCACGAAATCTGATCCGCACTCTCGGGTATGACGGTGAGGTCGCTAAAGCGAAGGTGATACTTGATTCGTATCCGGATAAGGTCCTGCTGCCGGAGTATGTGGCAGTGAAAGAGCAGGATGAGCGCAAAGAGTATCCTATTCTCACGATTCCAAAGGACTGTCCGATCCTGGATATGGGTACGGATTCGATCGTGCAGTTTTCCCGGGAACTTGCGGCGTCCGGTTCGATCGTGTTTAATGGTCCGGCCGGTGTTTTTGAGGAGGCAAAGTTTGCATCCGGGACCTTTGAACTGCTTCGTGCAGCGGCAAATGCGGAATTTTCTGTCTGCGGGGGAGGACATACGGCGGCGGTCATCGAGCAGCTGGGTCTTGAGCCCCAATACTCTCATCTTTCAACCGGCGGGGGCGCATGTATCGAGTTTTTGACAGGAAAGAAACTTCCGGCGATCGCTGCGCTCGAAGAGTCCTGGAAGAAGTTTGGCAACTGAGCGGCTCTTTTTCTCCTCCTTTTTTATTCCCGTATGATGATGAGGGTTGTCTGTTCGGCAAGTTTTGTTTTGTTTATGTCATATACGCTGAGGGTGGCGGTTATTGAGGATTTGTTTGCCGTATTCGGGTAGAATGTCGACAGATTTCCTTCATAGGTCTCACCGCTCGCAAAATATGCGGTACTGCCCACGCGGAATTCGGTATCGCAGATGACGGTCACTGAATATGCTCCATTTTTAGGTGAATTAAGATTGATCTGAAGAGCAGGGACGTTATGTCCGTCCACTATGATATATCTCCCGGCAATATCCTCTCTCCATATCTCGGCGGATGTTGTTCCAATCAGCGGTATGTGATGTGTGGAATCTCCTGTTCCCTGGAGGGATTCTCCCCCGATCTTATAATTTCCGATGAATTCTCCGATTTCATCTTCCTGTTCGCTTGTATGGAGCCGTATTGTTTTCCGGATGGTGGTTTTGGTTTTCCCGTCGGTATAATATGCCGTATATGTGATCAGAAAGTCTTGTTCCGGGCTGGTGAATACCTCTAAGGGGTATGTATACTCAACACCAACAAGCGGTTCGAATAATATCTGTGTGACGGCTCCGGTATATCCCAAGTCAAGCATCCAGTAGGAAACGTTACTTCTATTTGTGTAGGGTGTTGTGTCGGTCAGATAAATCTGATTTGGTTTCCAGCTGCGATATTCTGCAACCAGGATCAGCTTTTCTGTACTTACTTCCTGTATCTTTTGTCCCTCAGCTTCCAGGGTCATGGTCCTGATGCAGAGAACCTGCTCGCTCCCGTCATCAAAGACGCCGGTCACGGTCATCGGGTAGCTGCCTTTAGGAAATCCGATATCGAATCTGATTGGGATGCTGCATCCTTCAATATATCTTTCCTGCTCCGGGCAGGGTGTCCCGACGGATATGCCGGCAGGTGTGCTGACCGAAACATATACTGATTTCAGGGCGGATCCCTCGTCAGTTTTCCAGAGATGGATCAAGAGGGGGTCAATGCTGCTGCCTGTCGCTTCGGCAGTAAGATAGGTGTGTTTTGCATCCGCGGTATCGCCGGCGAAACTGAAAAATACCAGTGCTGCTGCTCCGACCAGAACCAGAGTTAAAAATATGAGCAGTATGACGCTGATTATCGGGGATATGCCGGACTCAACTCTCTGTATCATGAAAAAATTCCAAACGCAGATGTTATTGTACTGTACCTCCTTTTTTGAAATGACAAAAGTCTTTCTGTGTTCGGGCCCGCTTTTTTCTCTTCCCCCTCTTCGTATTTGACAAAATATTATGGCACGGCGCGATTCAAATGCCATGGGTCGGTTTTCCCGTCTGCATCAGACCTATATGTTCTTACGACCAATGTCTAAGTATTATGGTGCAGTCATACGAAGATATGTTAAAGACCGCGTATTCCGGGATGGGCGAGCCTACGGAGACGGGCGAACGGTTTGTTATGCCGAAGGCGAAGATCTATATCGAGGGTAAAACGACGGTTCTTGAGAACTTTTCTGATATTATCGATTCACTCAACCGCGATAAGGATCATTTCATGAAGTTCATTTTAGGTGAGCTCGGTACTGCCGGAAAGATCGACGGAAACCGCGCGGTGTTCAATGGAAAGTTCGAGCAGGCTCAGTTCGATGCGATCGTTGATACGTATGTCGGCGATTACGTCATATGTTCGGAGTGCGGCCGGCCTGACACGAAACTTGTGAAAGATGACCGCGTATTGATGCTTCTTTGTGAAGCGTGCGGATCAAAGCGGCCGATCCGGAAACGAAAAGCAAAGACCGAGGTGCAGGGTCCTGCTATTGAGGAGGGTAAGGAACTTGAGGTCCATATCGAGTCTATCAGTAAGAAAGGCGACGGCGTTGCAAGAATCGGGAAATATATCCTGTATGTTGCCGGAACCAAGGCCGGCCAGAATGTGAAAGTGCGCATAACCAGGATCTCCGGTCAGGTTGCCTTCACACAGAAAATCCTCTAACCTTTTTTTTTACCGCCTACCCCACAATTATATAGTGTCGCCGAGCGAATCTATAAGGGAATGAAGCTGAAGATTATCGAGCTTGAGAAGGATAAAATACGGATCACCCTGGAAGGTGAGGGGCATACCATGGTCAACGCATTGGTGGATGAGATCCTTGCAGATCCCGAAGTGGATGTTGCCAAATATGTGATCAAATACCAGTTCTCCGACCCGGAACTGTTTGTCACCATGAAACCCGGATCTGCAAAAGACCCGATCACCGTTATCCGTGAAGCCGCACAGCATATGGTTGACCGTTGCGACGCTCTTCTTGCCTGTCTGAAAAACTAATACTTTTTTCCTTCCCTCTCTCAAGGGAATAGGCGAAGTATTATATTGCTCTAACCCTTACATAATAGAGCACTCAGTTTAGTGGAGCAGTATCTGGCATACTGCGAGTGTCGATCTGCATACGATTCAACATGGGTTTTGTGCAGCCTTCCGATTCGTCGGAAGGAAAGATGCGGAGTTCTCTGTAGACGTAGCCAAGCCTGGTATGGCGCAGGTTTGCTAAACCTGTGTCCCCCTGGGACTCGAGGGTTCAAATCCCTCCGTCTGCGCTTAACGTACGCAACACACACACATTTTGTGTGTTTCAAATTTAGACTAAACTCTCCAAAAGAGAGGCGAAAAAATGGTTGAAGAGTCAGAATTAAAATATTTTGTGCGGATCATTAACACTGATCTGGACGGTACCCAGCCTGTTCAGCTTGCGCTGACGGGAATTAAGGGCATCGGCCTCCATGCCGCACTTGTCATTGCCCGCCGAGCCGGCGTTGATGTCCGTGCTACCATGGGTCTCTTAGGCGATGACGATGTGGCCGCGATTGAAGAGCAGGTTAAAGCATATCCTGCCTCAGTGCCAAAATGGATGGTCAACCGCCCGGTGGATGTGTATTCGGGAGAACCGAAACACCTCTACGGCAGCGACCTTTCCCTTGCGAAGGATGATGACATCAACCTCATGAAGAAGATGCGGTGTTACCGCGGTATCCGTCATGAGAATGGTCTCAAAGTTCGCGGACAGCGTACTAAAGCAACCGGCAGATTTGGAAAGATCGTCGGTGTCTCCAAGAGGCGGAACTAATCAGGTGATTTAAATGGGATACCCAGGAAAGAACACCAAACAGTACTCTTCCCCGAAGCGCCGCTTCGAGAAGTCACGTATTGAATCAGAACGCACCCTTGCGATCACCTATGGTCTGCGTAACAAACGCGAGATCTGGAGAGCCACCGAAGTCCTCAGAAAACACAGAGGGGGCGCTCGAGAAGTTCTTGCAATGACCTCCTCTGTCGGTGAAGCACCAAAGACTATTGCCCGCCGTGACGAACTCGTCGCCACGCTCCAGCGCTATGGACTTATTGGTCCGGATGCATCAATGGATAACATTCTGTCTTTAAAGGTGGAAGATGTCCTTGAGCGCCGTCTTCAGACGATCGTCTACCGCAAAGGTCTTGCACGCAGCCCGAAACAGGCTCGTCAGCTTATCACCCACGGACACATTGCCATCAATGGACAGCGTGTCAGTGTTCCAAGCTACATGGTTCCGATCGCGGAAGAAGCAGGAGTTATGTACTATGCAACCTCCAGTCTTGTTGATGAAGCCAACGGTGAACGTCAGCGTATCATGAATCAGAGGGCATAATCATGGCAGAAGCAACTGAAAAATGGGGCATTGCCCACATCTTTGCCTCATTCAACAACACCATCATCACCGTCACCGATCTTTCAGGCGCAGAAACCGTCTGCAAGTCAAGCGGCGGTATGGTCGTTAAGCAGGCCCGCAATGAATCTTCGCCTTATGCAGCAATGCAGATGGCGATCAACATTGCCCAGGCATCAAAGGACAAAGGTATCACCGGACTTCACATCCGTGTTCGCGCTCCCGGAAACGGCAGACAGCGGTCACCGGGGCCCGGCGCCCAGGCTGCAATCCGTGCACTTTCACGTGCAGGTATGCGCATCGGCAGAATCGAAGACGTAACTCCGGTACCACACGACAGCATTCGTGCTAAAGGTGGCAGAAGGGGCAGGAGAGTCTGAATGGATCTGGTATTCAGCAGGCTCGATGACTCTGTCGCACGTTTTACTATTCACGGAGCGACTCCTGCATTCGCCAACGCACTTCGTCGCTCGATGATCGGTGAGGTGCCAACCCTCGCCATCGAAGATATCCGTATCTATGACAATACCAGTGTTCTCTTTGATGAGATGCTGGCACACAGAATGGGACTCATCCCGATCAAGACCGATCTCTCGCAGTATGTTCCAAGAAGCGAATGTTCCTGCGGCGGCGCGGGATGTCCTCACTGCACTGTGATGTTCACTCTGAGTGTTGAAGGCCCGAAGATGGTCACCTCCGGTGATCTTATCTCCATGGACGAAAACACCGTTCCGGTCCACAACAACATCCCGATCGTCAAACTTTGGGAAAATCAGAAGGTCGTCTTAGAAGCAGTGGCAGAAGTAAACTACGGGAAAGAGCATGCCAAATGGCAGCCGACTCTTGCCTGCGGCTACTCTGAGTATCCGGTCATCACCATTAAAGATACCTGTGACGGCTGCGGAAAATGTGTTTCTGAATGTCCCCGCGACGTTCTGGAACTCACGAAAGATACCGTAAGCATCCGTGTTGTAAACGGCGAAAGCAAGGAAAAAGACTGTTCGTTATGCCGTCTCTGTGAGACTGCATGTATGGACAGCGGCATCGGCGAGGACCCGGCCATTATTATTGGTGCAGACAGCACGAAGTTCATCTTCGTTGTTGAAAGCGACGGGTCCTTACCGGTGAAAGAGATCATTGAAAGAGCACTGCTGCATATCAAATCACGATCTTCAGATCTGATTGAAGCATTACAGGAGGGACTGTAAATGAATAAAACTAACCCACGTCTCGAATCCTTAATCATGATGCTTAAACGCGCATCCCGGGAGAACGAGGCAAACATCTGGCGTGAGATTGCCGGCCGTCTGAACACGTCCAGCAAGAATCAGGCAGAAGTGAACGTCGGTAAAATCAACCGCTATGCAAACGAGAATGAGATCATCCTGGTTCCGGGCAAAGTGCTCGCAGCAGGTGTAATTGGTACTTCAGTATCAGTTGCAGCTCTCAACTTCTCCGATGCTGCCCGTGAGAAAATAACTGAAGCAAAAGGCACCTGCATGACAATCGAAGAGCTTGTTGCTGCAAATCCGAAAGGAAGCCGCGTAAGGATCCTGAGGTGAGATGAATATGGTAACAGTTATTGATGGAGAAAATCTCCTTCTTGGAAGACTTTCCAGTATCGTTGCAACCCGCATCCTCGCCGGTGAGGAGATTGCAATCATCAATGCCGAGAAGGTCATCGTATCCGGTGCCCGTGCAATGGTCTTAAACGAATACCAGGTAACTCGTGTTCGCGGATCCGTTGAGGGAGGTCCATTCTTCCCAAGACGCCCGGATCACCTTGTAAAACGCACCATCCGCGGAATGATCCCCTACAAGACCCGGCCGGGAGCAGCAGCTTTCCGCCGTGTCAAAGCATACGTCGGAGTTCCTTACGAATTCAAAGACGTGGAGGCAGAAGTTCTGGAAGACGCACACCGGAAACGGCTGAGCGGAGCCAGATACATCTCTGTTGGCGAGATCAGCAAAAACCTTGGAGCAAAATTCTAAACAGGTGATCTAAGATGAAAATTATTAACACCAGTGGAAAAAGAAAGACCGCAATTGCCCGCGCCACCCTTCGCGAGGGAAAAGGCAGAGTTAGAATCAACTCTATCCCTCTTGAAGTGTACGGCAACGAGATCATCCGTATGAAGATCTCCGAGGCACTTGCACTTGCACCAGGATCCATCGACAATGTCGATGTTGATATTGATGTCTCCGGCGGAGGCGTCATGGGACAGGCAGAGGCAATCCGCACGGCACTTGGCCGCGGTATCCTTTCCTGGACCAATGACCCGAAGATCAAGGAAGTGTACCTTTCTTACGACAGAACTCTCCTGGTCAACGACTCCCGTCAGAAGGAAGCGAAAAAGCCCCATGGACGCGGTGCCCGTGCACGGTTCCAGAAGTCTTATCGTTAAGGCACAGCATACAGAATATATGCGGGGGCAACCCCACATATCAACAATTTAATAAGGACGTAAAGATAACTTATGATACCAGTTCGATGTTTCACCTGTGGAAAAGTAATTTCTACTGTATGGGAAGAATATCAACAGAGAAAAGCTGCAGGCGAGGATCCCAAAGAGATTCTTGATTCACTCGGGTTAGACCGATACTGCTGCAGAAGAATGCTTATCTCTCACAAAGAGACTGTTGATGAGTTGTATCCGTACACGTGAGACATGAATGAATTGCGGGGTCGTAGGGTAGCCTGGACCATCCTATTACGTTCGGGACGTAGTGACCTGAGTTCGAATCTCAGCGACCCCATTTTTCCATTCTCTCTTATTTGTGGATGTGATTTTCTATGACATATACACGTTATGAACGCGCCCGTATCGTCGGGGCGCGTGCTTTACAGATTTCCATGGGAGCTCCGGTTCTCGTGAAAACTGCAAAGATTGATCCTCTTGAAATTGCACTTGAGGAGTTCGACGCTGATCGGGTCCCGATAACGGTGAAACGCCAGTTCGGTGTCCGGTCAGAGGTGCTGTAAGTATGACTGAAATTGCTGACATTTTACTTCGGACAATTCTCGACTCGCGCGGTAATCCAACCGTCGAAGCCGAGATTTCCACGATCTCCGGCGGCTTTGGCCGCGCATGCGCTCCGAGCGGAGCCTCGACCGGCATCTACGAGGCAAAAGTCCGTCCATCCGACGAGGCTGTTTTTGAAGCCAGGGAACATCTGATCCCGAAACTTATCGAACTTGACTCGGCCGACCAGCGCGGATTTGATGAGACCCTTCACGAGATCGACGGAACGTCTGACCTTTCCGGGATCGGCGCCAACATCGCCGTTGCTCTTTCACTTGCGAATGCAAAAGCAGCTGCAAGTTCCCTCAACATGGAACTCTACCAGTATCTTGGCGGCGCATTCATTTCCCAGACCCCTCTGCCGTTAGGCAATGTTATCGGCGGCGGCGCCCACGCAGTTGACGCGACCGATATCCAGGAGTTTCTGATCATACCGACCGGCGCATCTTCTGCAGCCGAGGCTGTATTCACGAACGCACTCGTCCACAAACGCATCAAAGAGATCCTTATTGCGCGCGGCAAAGGCTGTGGAAAGGGTGACGAGGGGGCATGGGCTCCGCACATCGCTGACCTTGAAGCCTTTGAAATCGTGAACGAAGCTACCACCAAAGTCTTTGACGAGACCGGCATTGAAGTCCGCATGGGTCTTGATGTTGCCGCGTCAGAGATGTGGGATGCTGCAAGCGGGAGATACGTCTATAAGAATGCAAAGCGAACTACTGAGGAGCAGATTGCATACATTGCAGACCTGACCGAGACCTATAACCTGCTTTATGTCGAAGACCCGATCCAGGAAGAAGATTTCGAAGGGTTTGCACGTATCACCGAGGAAGTTTCCGGCCGTGACACCCTTATCTGCGGCGACGACCTGTTCGTTACGAATGTTGTCCGTCTGGAAGAAGGTATCAGAAATGATGCCTGCAACTGTATCCTGATCAAACCAAATCAGATCGGTACGCTGACAGATACCTTCGAAACGATCAGTCTCGCCCGTGATTACGGGTATGAATCGGTCATGAGCCACCGATCCGGTGAAACGACCGACAATACCATCGCACATCTCGCAACAGCATTTGGCTGCTGCTTTATGAAGAGCGGTGTTGTCGGCGGAGAGCGCATTGCTAAATTAAATGAACTTATAAGAATTGAGGAGCATTTCTAAAATGACCGACAATGAACTTGGAATTGAATTAAACGAACCATTAGTATCCGTAGAAGAATATCTTGCCGCCGGTGTCCACATTGGAACCCAGCAGAAAGACAACGACATGAAAGACTTCATCTACCGTGTCAGAGCTGACGGTCTCTATATCATCGATATCAGAAAGACCGATGAGCGCATCAAACAGGTAGCAAAGTTCCTTGCACGCTACGAGCCTGCAAAGATTTTCGTCGTTACTTCCCGTCAGTACGGTCAGTACCCGGCACAGAAGTTCGCAGATACGATAGGTGCACTCTCCCACGTTGGCAGATTCATCCCCGGAACCTTAACCAACCCGAAACTCCCGAAGTATGTTGAACCCTCGGTCGTCATCGTTACCGATCCGATCGGAGATGCCCAGGTCATTACCGAGGCAGTCCAGTCCGGTATGCCGGTCATTGCACTTTGTGATATCAACAACCGTACAAACAATGTTGATCTCGTTATCCCGACCAACAACAAAGGACGCAAAGCACTCTCTATGGTTTACTTCCTGTTGACCAAAGAGTTCCTCAGACAGAAAGGCATTGTCTCAGCCATGACGGTTGAAGACTTTGAGTCTGAGTTCTAACGCTGACAAAAGCCGAAGGCGACACTCAGCAAACAATAGAAAATCCCCCCTTTTTTTAGTGATTACCTATTTGGATACGACCAGATATGTCACTGTGTTAATAAGAAGACATTTAAAGAAATATCCCCTTACATAATGTAATCTCGATAATAATGTTTGACCAAGATAATATAGCTCATTTATTGGACATCCTTGGAAACCGGAACCGCCGGCGGATCCTTGATCTTCTCCGGCAGAAACCATGTTTCGTCACGGAAATATCCGATCGCCTGGTCATCAACCCGAAAGCCGTCATCGAACACCTTGCGATAATGCAGAAGGAAGCGGTCATCTCCAGTTATCAGGATGACAAACGGCGAAAATACTACTATCTCGTGAATGACTTCACCCTCTCGGTCCAGGTCACAAAAACCGAGCAGCCTCCCGAGCCGGTTTGTGCCGAAAATGGGGATGCACTCCCGCTTTCCGACAAGATCATGATGATACGCCGGCTCCTTGATTCCAGAGAAAAGCTCATCGAAAATCTTGAGGCCGTGGAAAAGGATATCGATGAGATGATGAGTGACGTGATCGTCAACGGAAGAACAGTGTTCCAGAACACTATCGAGGCCGAACTTCTTCTCGCTTTGGTGTATGCTCCGTTGACACCGATCGAACTCTCCGATACCAGCGGCCGGAGCATTCCTGAAGTGACTGCGGCCTTGCGCTCTCTTGCAGCCAAAGGGTATGTTCACGCGGAAGCGGGAAGATATACTCTGTGCGGGATCACGCATCATGCGCTTGAGACCACCGAACTCACCTCCTAATAAGAAATCTCTATAACCCTGCAAACAAAATACTACTGAGATGCGGTAATGGTCTAATGGCATGACAGGGGCTTCCCAAGCCTCTAATCCGGGTTCGATCCCCGGTTATCGCATTCGATTTTTATGATGCCTCATCACGCAATCAGCCTCATCGCCGAAAATCAAAAAGGTATTCTCAGAGATATCGGTTCGGTCTGTGCTGAACATAATGCGAACATCACTTCCATCCAGCAGGAAATACTTACCCGGGGACCTGACAAAGGATGTGCCTGGGCAGATATCGAGATCGAAGGGGGCGATGAAATCGATGCTGTTCTTTCAGAGCTTCGATGCGTTACCGGTATTCGTGAAGTCGTTTTGCACGACACGTTCGGGGCAATATTTGGAAAGCGCGTCATCATCATCGGCGGAGGTGCTCAGGTCGCCCAGGTCGCGATGGGGGCAGTGAACGAGGCCGACCGGCATAATATTCGCGGTGAACGCATTTCTGTTGATACGATCCCGCTTGTAGGGGAGGAAAATTTGGCGAGTGCCGTTGAAGCGGTCGGCCGCCTTCCCCGCGCCTCGATCCTTGTTCTTGCCGGCTCATTGATGGGCGGCGAAATAACCACGGCAATTAAATCGATCCAGGCGGACGGCATCCCCGTGATCTGCCTGAAAATGGCAGGCAGTGCCTCTTCTGCAGCTGATCTGGTCGTCACCGATCCGATCCAGGCAGGGGTCATGGCCGTAATGCACATAAGCACGATCGGGGTATTTGATATCGAAAAAGTGAGAGGGAAAGAGTTCTGATGATAACACCAACAGAAGAAACCAGAATAGAAAAAGCCGTCCGTGTTTTATCCCGCGACGGACTTGTGGTATATCCTACAGAAACGGTCTACGGACTCGGTGCGGACGCTTTATCGGAGACAGCCGTTCTCAAAGTGTATGAAGCAAAACAGCGGCTTCTTGGAAAACCGATCTCGGTCGCCGTTTCCGATATCGAGATGATCTACGGGATCGCCGATGTCAGCCCGTTTGCGGAACGGTTCATCAGCAAATTTCTCCCGGGTCCGATCACGATCGTTCTGCCGGTGAAAAACTGTCTGCCGGGTGACTTGTCCGGCGGGACAGGTACGATCGGGATCCGGTATCCTGACCACACTCTTGCTCTTGAACTGATATCTGTGTTCGACTGTCCGATAACCGCGACCTCGGCAAACATCTCCGGTGAAGTCTCGCCGGTCAGTGTCGATCAGGTCAACGTCCCCCATGATTATCTGCTTGACGGCGGCGTTCTTCCGGGCATTCCAAGTACGGTCGTTAACCTTGACACAAGGAAAATCGAGCGTCCCGGCGCAATGCTGGATGAGATCGCTCATTTCTTTATAGAAAACGCGAAATGAAAAAAACCTACTCAGTATCCGGCATGACCTGTTCGGCCTGTTCTCTTCATGTTGAGAAGGCCGCGAAAAGTGTGGAAGGCGTGAGATCCGCCTCGGTAAATCTTCTCGAAAATCGTCTGGTCGTTGAGTCGGACGATATTTCTGATGATCAGATCAGACAGGCTGTCCGCTCTGCCGGGTATGATCTGGTTATGGGAGAGCCTCCGCGGGAAGGATCTCTTCTTCGCCCGATGCAGATCCGGCTCATCCTCTCTTTTGCTTTTCTTATTCCGCTTATGTATCTCTCCATGGG
This sequence comes from Methanocorpusculum parvum, assembly GCA_002287215.1. Taxonomy (GTDB): domain Archaea; phylum Halobacteriota; class Methanomicrobia; order Methanomicrobiales; family Methanocorpusculaceae; genus Methanocorpusculum; species Methanocorpusculum parvum. The sequence continues at coordinate 107,839 of LMVO01000012.1, read as the reverse complement.
ACATATGTGGGGTTTTCCTCTCCTTCAATGGACCCATGATCCGGCAAACGCCGGGATATTTGCTTTGTCCCAGCTTGTGCTGACCATTCCGATCGTCATCGCGAACAACAAATACTACACGTCCGGCATCCCGGCACTCTTCCGCCGTGCGCCGAATATGGACTCTCTTGTGGCGATCGGTTCTCTTGCGGCGCTTACGTATGGGGTCTATGCTATCTATGCTATTTTTTCAGCTCTTTCAATAGGCGATATGACCGCTGCCGGCATGTGGTCTATGGATCTCTATTTTGAATCGGCTGCGATGATCCTGTCTCTCGTTACGATAGGCAAGTATCTTGAGGCACGATCAAAAGGAAAAACCACCGAGGCGGTCAGAAAACTCATCGACCTTGCCCCGAAAACGGCAACCGTCCTCCGAAGCGGCGTCGAGGTTGTCATTCCCGCCGAACAGGTGGCGGTCGGCGACGTAATCGTGGTCAGACCGGGTGCCGGCATCCCGGTCGACGGCACGATAACGGAAGGTTCTGCTCCGATCGATCTGTCGGCTCTGACCGGCGAAAGTATCCCTGTTGTAAAAAATCCAGGAGACTCTGTCTCAGCGGGGACGATCTCGCTCGGCAGTTTCACGTTCCGGGCGGAAAAGGTCGGCGAGGACACGACGCTTGCCGCGATCGTCGAACTCGTCCAGAATGCCAATGCATCCAAGGCGCCTATCGGAAAACTCGCCGATAAAGTGAGCGGGATATTCGTACCGCTGGTCATGTCCATCGCCGTTCTTTCGGGAGCGGTTTGGATGCTTCTTGGCGAGCCGTTCACGTTTGCGCTTTCCATCGCGATATCGGTCCTCGTTATTTCATGTCCGTGTGCTCTTGGACTAGCGACCCCTGTCGCGATAATGGTTGCGACCGGGAAAGCGGCATCACTCGGTATTCTGATAAAATCTGCAGAATCTCTTGAGACTGCTGGTCGTGCCGACACGATCCTTCTGGATAAAACGGGGACGGTCACTATCGGAAAACCCGAGGTCACCGAGGTCATCACGCTCTCCGGAACCAGAGAAGATCTTCTCGCGGTCGCCGCTTCGGTCGAATCCGCATCGGAACACCCTCTCTCGAAAGCGGTCATCACCTATGCCGAGGAGAATGGGATCACCTTTGTCAAAGCTCAGGACTTCTCCGCGGTCCCGGGCAGAGGCGTCTCTGCTTCGATTAGCGGGAAGATCTGTTATGCCGGAAATGCCGCGTTCATGGAAGAGAACGGGATCCCGCTCACTCCGGCGAGCGTCAACGGGACCCCGCTCTATTTCGCGAGCGGAAACGAACTGCTCGGCATCATCTCTGTTGCCGACAAGATCCGGCCGACCTCCAAAGCTGCCGTTGCCGGACTGCAGGCTCTCGGTCTTGATGTTGTGCTTTTGACCGGAGATACCCATACGGTTGCCGATTCTGTTGCCCGGCAGCTGTCGATCAAAAACGTCATCGCTGAAGTGATGCCGGCGGAAAAAGAAGGTCAGGTCAGAACTCTGCAGGAGGCAGGTCATCATGTCATCATGGTCGGGGACGGGATCAATGACTCCCCTTCTCTTGCGAGGGCCGATGTTGGTATCGCGATCGGTGCGGGTTCCGACATCGCTTTAGAATCCGCCGACTTCGTTTTAATGAAAAGTGATCCCTGGGACATCGTCTCGGCGATCCGTCTGAGCCGCGCCACGCTTCGAAACATCAAGCAGAACCTCTTCTGGGCGTTCATCTACAACACGATCGGCATCCCCCTTGCTGCCGGTGTTTTTTTTGTGCCGTTCGGCTGGAAACTCTCTCCCGGGTTTGCCGCACTTGCGATGAGTCTGTCTTCCGTATGTGTCGTATTAAATGCTCTCAGGCTCAGATTTTTTACTTCAGCGCTCCCAACTACTTCAAAAGAGGAAACCATGAAAAAAGTACTTACTATTGACGGCATGATGTGCGAACACTGCAAAATGACTGTTGAAAAAGTTCTCTCGCGGATCCCCGGCGTTGTCTCCGCACGTGTGGATATCAAGGCAAAAACCGCCACGGTAGAACTTTCCGGAAATGTTTCCGACGAAGAGTTTACTCGGGTGATTTCCGAGTCAGGTTATACGATTCTGTCTATTAACTGATAAAATCCCCAAAAATATTTACGTTTCTATTATATGTTCCAGAGCAAATAATACTATTAGATTTTTTTACCGCTTGATCGGAGGATACTTATTTGACATTAAACTACTCTGAAGATAACAAACGTTCGCTGTATGAAGGACTTCTTTACGGCTTCAACCGGGCGGGTGAGAGTTCACCTGCAGCTGCATATTATGGTAGACACATTTCATTCAAACAGTTCATGGATGAAGTCCATGCCATCGCAGCGGCTCTGGTAAAACACGGTGTAAAAAAAGGAGATTATGTCACCATTTTCCTCCCGAACATTCCCCAGGGAGTTCTCGCAATCTATGCTGTCAACCGGATAGGCGCAATATGCAATATGGTCCATCCCTTGTCTCCGCAGGAAGATATCGACTATGCGATAAAACTCACGGAAAGTAACGTGGTTCTTGCCTGCGAGGTGAATGAAGGGTTCCTCTCCGGAAAAAACATCGAGGTCATCCGCTGCAGAACCTCCGGCTACTTCCCCTCGACCCCCAAAGGATTCGTTCTGGACAAAGGATTCCGGTTTGTGATGCGCAAATATCCAAAGGTACAGAACGTTGCAAAGATCACTATTTGGGACGATCTCGTTGCTGAAGGAAAGAAGCTGATCAAAGAAGGTTTCCAGCTCCCGGCTGATGACGTGAAGCCGGATGATACCGCGGTGATCATGTACACCGGCGGAACAACGGGTGATTCAAAGGGTGTCATGCTCTCGAATTATGCGGTCAACTCCATGTCTATCCAGCTCTTAATCGACATTGGTGACGGAAAAACCGATGTGGGTGACGGGTTCCTTGCGATCCTTCCGATATTCCATGCTTTTGGACTTGCCGTATCGGTCCATGCACCGCTTATCTCGGGTATGAAAGTCGTCCTTGTTCCCAGATTCGACCCGAAAGGATGTGCCCAGCAGATCTTTTCCGAGGATGTTTTGTTCCTTCCGGGAGTGCCGGCGCTTTTTGAACGCATGTATCCCTACTTTGAGCAAAGAGATCTCTCACGGATGAAACTCATGGTCAGCGGAGGCGACCGCGTCTCCGAAGAGCTTGCAAATAAGTATAATGTTCTCCTGAAAAAATCCAAAGCTGATATCCTGTTCAGGACCGGATACGGGCTGACAGAGGCATGCGGTGCCTGTTCTCTTGTTGCAAATGAATATGAAAAACTTCCAACAGGCTGCGTCGGAACCCCGGTCACCGGCACAAAAGTCTGTGTGGTGAAACCGGGAACTACCGAACTCGTGCCCGACGGTGTTGAAGGCGAACTGTGTTTCCTCGGTCCTTCGGTCATGAAGGGATACTACAAGAACGAAGATGCCACAAAGGATGTTCTCCGCCTCCACGATGACGGAAATGTCTGGCTCCACACGGGAGATCTTGTTGTTATCAGAAAGGACGGGAACATATGTTTCCGTTCCCGGCATAAGAGACTCGTGAAGGTGAACGGGTATAATGTGTATCCGACCCTTATCGAGGAAGCGATGCAGAATCATCCGGATATCAAACAGGTCTGCGCCGTTGCGACCCCCTGGAAGCTGGACCGGAAGATCAAACTGTTTGTTGTTCCGGAAAAGCCGCTCGGCTCCTTTGATGCGGCGGAAGAAGAGAAGCTCCTGATCGAATACGCCAAAGAACAGATGAACCGCTGGAGTGTTCCGGTCAAAGTGGAATTTGTGGCCGATCTTCCGATGACGAAGTTCAACAAGATCGACTACCGTCTGTTGGAGAAACAGGAACTTTCCCGGGCGAACGAAAAAAAGCAGGCCGAGTAATATCATGGCACGTCCTGTATATAGAAACGATGCAAAAACGGAACTGGAATACTCTGACGAGACGAAACAGTCTTTGTATTCCATGCTCACCTATGGTGTGGAACATGCAGGCCGTGAGGCCGTGGCCATTCAATATTTCGATAACAGGATCACGTACGGGGAACTGTATGATCTTGTCAACAGATGTGCTGCAGGCTTTCTTGAACACGGTGTAAAAAAAGGAGACTTTGTCACCATTTTTCTGCCGAATATCCCGCAGTGCGTCGTTGCGGTTTACGCTCTCAATAGGATCGGTGCGATATGCAATATGGTCCACCCTCTCTCGACTCTGTCGGAGCTGGAGAACGCAGTCAAACTCACGGACAGTAAACTCATACTCACCTTTGAGCTGAACGAAGGTCTGGCGGCCAACTTCGATGTCGATATCATCCGGTGCAGAACGCCGGGCTACTTCCCAGCGGGTCCGAAAGGATTTGTTATGAAGACCGTGTACACCCGCTCGGTCCGGAAATCGCCGAAGGCATCGTCTCGCGTCACCGAATGGACGGATCTTCTCGCTGCCGGAGAAAAGCGGCTCCAGACAAAGCCGCTCCCTCCCTCTGATGTGAAAGCAGATGACACGGCTGTCATTATGTACACCGGCGGGACGACCGGACCCGCGAAAGGCGTGATGATCTCGAACTGGTCGGTGAATTATGTCACGACGCGTCTTCTTCTCGAGAACGTCACGCACACCGCCCATATCGGGGACGGATTTCTCGCGATCCTTCCGCTCTTCCATGCATTCGGGCTTGCGGTCTGTATCCAGGCCCCGCTTTCGTCGGGAATGCGGGTCATGCTCTCTCCCCGTTTCAATGATAAAGAGTGCAGCCGCCTTCTTCTGAAAGAGAAGGTCGCCTATGTGATCGGCGTGCCTGCCATGTACGAGCGGATGTATCCGTATCTGAAAGATCACGACCTCTCGTTTATGAAGCACGTGGTCTGCGGAGGCGACTGGGTGAGTCATGATCTCGCCTACCGGTATAATGAGATCCTCGGAAAGGACAAGGGGGGTGCGGAGTTCCGTCCGGGCTACGGTCTGACCGAAGCCTGCGGAACCTGTTCTCTTACGCGAAATCAGTATCATGCTTTTCCGGAAGGGTGTGTCGGGATCCCGGTCGAAGGAACAGACATCTGTCTCGTGAAGCCCGGGACATGCGAGCCAGTCCCGGATGGCGAAGAAGGAGAGCTGTGCATCCTGAGTCCTTCGCTGATGAAAGGCTATTATAAAAATCCCGAGGCGACGGATGATGTCCTCAAACGCCATCCGGACGGCAAACTCTGGCTCCATACGGGAGACATATTCGCCATCGGCGAAGAGGACAATCTCTGTTTCAGATCCCGTATCAAGCGTCTGGTCAAGGTGAACGGCTATAACGTCTACCCTCCCTTGATCGAAGCGGCGATGGAGGGCTGCCCGATCATCGCAAAAGCCTGTGCGGTAGGCTTTAAGTGGCGGGATGACCGGAGGATCAAACTCTATGTGACGCTTAAGCGGAAGATGGATCATGCTGACGCAGAAAAGGAGATCCTTTCCTATGCAAACGAACACCTGAATCACTGGAGTGTTCCAAAAGCTGTCGTCATTCTTGATGAGATGCCGATGACGAAAATGAATAAACTCGATTATATGGCTTTGCAGGACAGAGAATAATCACTCCCTTTTTTTACATAACGGGTCTGTCCGTCTTTCACAAAAATCCTTTCTTCTCTCAGTAGGGACATTTATGCCGTTGAAAAATCACCCTGATTTCCGGGCATATTTTTGTGTGACCGCCAGCTATAATATGCTACCCTCCATATAGTAATGGTTCATGTCAGCCCGCATATACAGAAATGATTCCATCACCAATTTGGAGTATTCGGATGAGACGAAACGGTCTCTCTATACCATGCTCACCTATGGTGGGACCCATGCAGGACCAGAAGCGACCGCGATTCAGTATTATAATAATCATATAAGCTATGCAAGTCTGATGGAGCAGGTACATGCCTGTGCAGCAGGACTGCTCCGTCACGGTGTGAAAAAAGGGGACTTTGTCACCATTTTTCTGCCGAATATCCCTCAAAGTGTGATCGCAGTATATGCAATAAATAGAATAGGCGCGATCTGCAATCTCGTTCACCCGTTGTCGACCAAGGATGAGCTTCGGTATGCGGTGGAACTTACCGAGTCCAGGATCGTTTTGACCTTCGAACTCAACGAGGAACACTGTTCCGATCTCGATGTCGAAGTCATCCGCTGTAAAACGCCGGCATACTTCCCTGCAAATATCAAAGGCAGGATCATGAAGACGGTGTACAACCACAAGGTCCGTCATGCCAAAAAAACCACGGGTAAAGCCAGTGAATGGGATGAACTTCTTGCGGAAGGCCGTGAATCCCTGAAAATCACGCATCTCCCGCCGCACGATGTACGGCCCGAGGACACGTCCGTGATCATGTACACCGGAGGAACGACCGGGCCCTCGAAAGGTGTGATGCTTTCCAATGGTGCGGAAAATTATCTTGCGACCGAGCTTATCTCTTACTATGTTCAAGGCCACCCTCACATCGGTGACGGGTTCCTTGCCGTCCTGCCGATCTTCCATGCGTTTGGTCTGACCGTCTGCATCCATACGCCTCTCGCGTCAGGAATGCGGGTAGTTCTCTGTCCGAGATTCGATGCAAAAGAGTGCGCCAGTCTCGTTGTCAAAGAAAAAATGGCATTCCTCTGCGGTGTTCCTGCGATGTATGAACGGATGTATCCGTATCTCAAAGGCAAGGATCTCTCCTGCGTCAAACATCAGGTCTGCGGCGGCGACCGGGTCACCCTTGATCTCGCGTACCGGTATAATGATATTCTCGGCAGAGAACACGGCGGTGCAGAGTTCCGTCCGGGCTACGGTCTGACCGAAGCCGGCGGAGCCTGTGTGATTACTGATGTCCATTATACCTCTTTATCAGAGGGCGGCGTGGGTGTTCCGTTCAAAGGAACTGAGATCTGTGTTGTGGCTCCCGGCACGACCGATGTTCTGCCAAATCCGATGGAAGGAGAGCTGTGTATGATCGGGCCTGCGATCATGACCGGATACTACAAAAATCCTGAAGAGACGGCCGCAGTTCTGCGTGAGCATCCAGACGGCCGTGTCTGGCTCCATACAGGGGACATCGTCTCCATTGAGGAAGGAAACAACATCAATTTCCGGTGCAGGTATAAGCGGCTGGTCAAGGTCAATGGATACAATGTCTATCCGCTCATGATCGAGGCCGTCATGGAAAAATGCCCTGTCATCTCCCAGTCATGCGCTATGGGGATTCCGTGGAAGACCGACACGCGGATCAAACTCTATGTGACGCTGAAACATAAGATGGATCCTGAGACCGCAATAAAAGACATCATCTCCTTTGCCAAAGCGAATCTGAATCACTGGAGCGTTCCTGTCTCGGTATCTATCCTGGATAAAATGCCTCTTACGAAAATGAATAAAACAGATTATAAAGCACTGGAAAAGCAGGAATAGCTTTTCTTCGGTGTTTTTATTGAGAAAAAAAATTATTTTTTGATTGAGTTCTTTATTAATGTCAGTCCGGCTGTTGTGAGGTATGCAACAAAAATCAGGAATGCCGCTACATATCCGTAGGCTGCCGGAAGGACATGCGGTAAAGCGAGAAGCAGAACGGCAAACAAAATGATTGCCGAGACGCCGATAATCACATCGAGTATCCAATCTTTCATACATGTACATTGTGCGTCGTGACTCTTATCCCTTTTCATATCCAATACATATGCATGGAAAAAACCGAGGCGCTAACGCTTCTCAAGCAGCACGTCGTCTCTCCTTCCCTTCTTGGTCACTGTCTCTCCACGGCAGCGGTTATGAAAGGTCTGGCCGCCGAGTTGGGACAAGACGCAGTTGTATGGGAAACGATAGGCATCCTTCATGACATCGATTTTGAGGAGATACACGAAGATATGGAGAAACACGGGATCGCCGGGTATGAGATCCTCCGTGACGCAGGAATCGGCGAGGAGATCGCTCTCCCGATAAAACGTCATAACCACCTGCTGTTTGGATCTGACTACACAACACCTGTTGAAATCTGTCTTCAGGTCGCAGACAGCGTGTCCGGGTTGATCGTTGCCTGCGCATATATCAAAGGGGGAAATATCTCTGATGTCTCGGTAAAGACGGTCACCAAGAAATATAAGGCCCCCTCGTTTGCCGCCGGATGCGACAGAAACAGGATCGCGCTTGGCGACGCTCTGATACCCCGTGAACGAATGTATGAGATCGCTATTTCCGAGATCGCGGCGATAAAAGATGAACTGGGGCTGATGTAATGTCTGCAGCTGCCCAGTCATCCGTTCTCCGTGATCTCCAGAAAGCTCACGGAAAGCTGCTCGATGTCTCCCGGTATATCATTCCCCGGGACGATCTTGCAATTGCCTGTACAACGGTCAATGCCGTCGATCATAAAGGGGTCGCTATCGCGCGCGGAACGAGTATCGGGTTTGGTGTTGATGAACCGATCGTCCGGACACTTCTCACGATCCGGCGCTTTGATCCAAGCATTCGTTCAGCTGCCTGTATCAGGTATGAAGATGATATCCTTCAAACCACGATCGAAACACTCCGCGACGTTGAGACGTATGAGCCGGAAAAGTATCCGCCGGGTATTTCGACCATGGACTGGGGTATTGCTTCCGTGTGCAGGAAAGGCGTGCCGCTCGCGATCGCCTGTCCGGAATCCGCCCGCGGTCCAGGCAGGATCTACGTGCTTGGCACCACGCCGGACGAGGTAGCAAACAGAATACTTATCATATCTCAACGTCTTACATATATAGACATCTGAGGAATACTCATGGGAATCAAGCCAAGTTATATCAAATCAATGGGCATTGCCCTTCTCGAACAGCACGGAAAAAGCTTCAACGGCAACTTTGACGACAACAAGAAAGTTGTTACTGAAATCACGACCATTGAGAGCAAAATGATCCGCAACCGGGTCGCAGGCTACGTCACCCGCAAGGTCAACACGACCCCCGCCCGCCGGTAACGTATCCGGCCCAATATCTTTTTCCTGCGTTTTTTCGCATCTGCCGCGTACGTATGCGTGCAGATTTTCAGATATCTTCTCTCCCAAATTGATTGTATCCAGTATTCTCAAAATAGGCGGGAAGGGGCGGATCCAAGCTGATTTTTAGGTTATTGAAGGTATCTGTTCACAGCTGGAACACAGCTCCGTGACCCGGACAGACCATCCATCGTTTTCCCTGCATCAGATCATATGCCGCATAACGTTCTGCCGCCGCCTTCTTTGAATCTTCGTTGACGCTTCCGCCGGCAAGTATGGCCGGATATCTGTTGGAAATCATCTGTTCGGGCGTGAAACTGTCGGGATTTATCAGAATATCTCCGGTGAATATCAGACCGCGTTCTTTCTCCAGAAAGATCATCGAACCTTCGACATGGCCGCCAAACCCCTCATATACCGTAAAGGTAAGACCCGCAGCGTTCAGCCCGCCGATAGGAGACAGCGGAATCGAGTGATCGGGTTTGACCGAATCTATAAGCCTGACGTTTTCTAAGGAAGGCGTTTTATAGCCGGTCATCATCACCACCATGTCGTAAAACGGCGCCCGATCCTGTTTTTTGACCCGGTAGTTTGGAACCCCGGTCTTTTCCCGCATGAAGTTCTCCATGCTTGTGGCATTCAGATACACGCAGTCGAAAAGATCCATCGCTCCCATGTGATCCATATCGATATGAGTGATCAGAAGTTCGGTCTTCTTTTCAGAAATTTCCGGGTAGAGCGAGAGCACCGTTTTTTTCAGATCTTCTGCATAACAGGGAAAACCGCTGTCGATCATCAGAAATCCGTCAGGTGTCTTCAGGATATAGGTGTTGCTTCCGCACGGCGGTTCGATGCGGGTGATCTCGATCCCGCCAAGCGTGTGTTCGTATATCTCTGGGATATACCCGGCTCCTCTGCTTTCTGCAATATGATCTGCATATCCGCAGATCGCTGAAACTATTTTATCAGGATCATCCCTGCCGTGATATTCAATGACCTTTCCGGCATTGTTTACAAAACGACGTTTTTCTTCATCCGTAAAGGAAAACATACCGGCTATTTTATCGGCTTTGTCGGCGGGGAACAGATTATTCATTGTTTACAGTAAAGGGTCGGGAGATAATATGAATATTATTGTTAGAAAATACGGGCTGTCTTCGGATCAAACATCAATGTATCCGCAGTCGAACTGATCGCCATACTCATATAGAACCGTTTACTGATGTAAGAAAGATTCACAGGTCAGCTGTGGCAAAACAGATAAAAAAGAAAAAGAGATTCGGGTAAGAAGACCCCGGATCGTTCCGGCAGTCCCTGAGGTTCTCCCGGTCTTTTGGAAATTCGCATTACACTTCTGCTGCATGTGCAGCGGCAAGTTTTGCGGCTTTCGCAGCAGACTTTCCCTTTGTTCTTTTCATTCGGAACAGCTCTTCGCGTTCCATTTCATCGAGCCGCATCTTGATAAAATTGCGGGCCTCGATCAACTCCGGAATAACTTTGAATTCCAGGGCATTCACACGGCGCTTTGTACTTTCGATCTCATCTAAGAGACGCTTCATAGTCGTCTCCAGTTCAGCGGAGAGAATGATACACTCCACTAACTCCTCGAATGCATCAGCAGCCTCGTCGATCGCGGCGGATGTTCCAAGAACACCGTAACCGCGGTTCGTAAGAGACTTCTTCACACTCTGGGATTCGATCTTTGGTACAACTACTCCCATAATGTTCTTGCTTTTGAGATCGATCACCGGGTTTTCGGATGCCGAAAACGCCGCTGATTTGACTCCGATACTTCCGTCCACAGTTTCTGCGATCGCAATCATTTTCTGTGCACGTTCGTACTTCTCCGCAAGTTGATTTTTGAGATCTTTAGCTTCCGCTAACACCTTGAAGAATTCAAGGATAAGTCCGTCGCGCTTCATTTTCAGAAGCTTATACCCACGTTCCGAGAGTTTGATACGCTTTTTCAGGGCGATCAGTTCGGATCTGGTAGGCTTCACGTTCAGCGCCATGACTTAATCACTTCCTGTAGTTCGGGTGATAGGTCTTGATGAGGTCACGGTCGATACGCTTCTCAAGTTCGCTCTCCGGGAGCTGGGTGAACATACCCCATCCAACATCAAGTGTCTGAGCGATGGTTCTGTCCTCGTCGGATCCCTGACGAACGAACTTGTTCTCGAATGCATCGGCGAACTCTAAGAATTTCTGGTCACGCTCTGAGAGTGCGTCTTTTCCGACAATGGCCACTAAGCCGCGGAGATCGACACCTTCTGCGTAACCGGAATACATCATATCAGAGACCTTCTTGTGGTCATCACGGGTCATGCCCTTTCCGATACCGAGGTTCATCAGACGGGACAGGGACGGCAGAACGTTGATCGGCGGATAGATACCCTTACGGTGTAACTCCGGGGAAATAACGATCTGACCTTCCGTGATGTATCCGGTAAGATCGGGGATCGGGTGGGTGATATCGTCACCGGGCATGGTCAGGATCGGGATCTGGGTCACGGATCCTTTCAGGCCCTTGATGATACCTGCACGCTCGTAGATGGATGCAAGATCGGTATACATGTAACCCGGATATCCGCGGCGGCCTGGAACTTCTTCACGGGCAGCGCCGATCTGACGAAGCGCTTCACAGTAGTTCGTCATATCGGTCAGGATAACCAGCACGTGGTAACCAAGCTCGTATGCGAGGTACTCGGCGGTGGTGAGTGCGAGACGCGGGGTGACCGTACGCTCGACGGCGGGGTCGTCAGCGAGGTTCAGGAACACGACTGCACGCTCGAGTGCACCGGTTCTCTCGAAGTCTGCCATGAAGTAGTTTGCTTCTTCACGGGTGATACCCATTGCAGCGAAAACTACGGCGAACTCGTCGGATGATCCGGGCACTTTTGCCTGACGGGCGATCTGAAGGGCGATCTCGTTGTGCGGTAAACCGGCAGACGAGAAGATCGGGAGCTTCTGACCGCGGACAAGGGTGTTGGTTCCGTCGATGGTGGAGATACCGGTCTGGATGAAATCCCTCGGCGTTCCGCGTGCGTACGGGTTGATAGCTGCTCCGTTGATGTCGAGACGTTTGTCGGGGACGATCGCCGGTCCGCCGTCAATGGGCTTTCCACCGCCGGACAGGATACGTCCGAGCATGGTCTTTGAGACGGGCATCTTGAAGGTTTCACCAAGGAACCTGACACCGGTGTCGCGTCCAAGACCGGTCGTGGTCTCGAAACACTGGACAACGACGAGATCTTCGGAGGTATCAAGGACCTGTCCGCGTTTCATCGTGCCGTCGGCAAGAACAAGGCTGACCTGCTCTTCGTAGCTGACCGGCTCTGTCTTCTCGACGAAAAGCAGTGGTCCGGCAACTTTAGAGACTGTCTTATATTCTTTCATGATTATGCCCTCAGTGCCTTGAATTCTGCTTCCATGCCTGCGTAGATCTTGTCGAGGACCGGTTTGTAGTCCTTGGCAAACTTGACCTGCGGCATTTCGTTCTTTGCTTTGACTGCAAGGATCTGTGACGGCGGGATGCCGGCTGCCTGGGCGGCATATGCAAGGTCTGCATAGGCTCTGATCATCTTGAACATGTCAAGCTGCTTGGGCAGATCACAGTAGGTGTCGACCGGATCGAAACCGTTCTGCTGCAGGAAAAGTTCCCGCATCATTCTGGCGACTTCGATGGTGATCTGTTCGGTTTCGGGCAGTGCGTCGGATCCGACCAGCTGCACGATCTCCTGCAGTTCTGCTTCCTTCTGCAGAACTTCCATGAACCAGGACCGGAGTTTGTTCCAGTCGGGTGAGACCTTCTCGTCGTAGTAATCATTCAGCTGAGCCATGTACAGAGAGTAGGACTGCAGCCAGTTGATTGCCGGGAAGTGCCGGCGGCGGGAGAGGTTTGCATCAAGTGCCCAGAAGACTTTGACGATACGAAGCGTGTTCTGCGTAACCGGTTCGGAGAAATCTCCGCCGGCCGGCGAAACTGCGCCGATAACGGAAACAGAGCCTGATCCGCCTGCGAGCGGCTCGACAAGTCCTGCACGCTCGTAGAACTCGGAGAGTCTGGACGACAGGTATGCCGGGTATCCTTCTTCTCCGGGCATCTCTTCAAGACGTGAACAGATCTCACGCATTGCTTCTGCCCACCGGGAGGTGGAGTCTGCCATCAATGCAACGTCGTAGCCCATATCACGGAAGTACTCTGCAAGAGTGATACCGGTGTATACGGATGCTTCACGGGCTGCCACAGGCATGTTGGAAGTGTTTGCGATGAGAATCGTTCTCTCCATCAGAGAGTTTCCGGTTTTCGGGTCCTGGAGTTCGGGGAACTCGGTCAGAACTTCGGTCATCTCGTTACCGCGTTCACCGCAGCCGATATAGACCACGATTTCTGCGTCGGACCATTTTGCCAGCTGCTGCTGGGTAACGGTCTTTCCGGATCCGAATGGTCCGGGGATAGCTGCTGTTCCGCCTTTTGCGATTGGGAAGAGTCCGTCAAGGATTCTCTGTCCAGTCAGAAGGGGGATGCTCGGGCTGTGTTTTTCCACGTACGGACGCGGGACACGGACCGGCCATTTCTGCATCATCGGGAAGGATTCACCGGAGTCGAGTTCGATAACGATCTCATCAACGGTGAAGTCTCCTGCATTGATCTTGGTGACCTTGCCGCCCTTTGCGAGTGGCGGGACCATGATCTTGTGCACGATACTGCGTGTTTCCTGAACTTCACCGACGATCTGTCCGGGGACAACGGAGTCTCCGACATGAACGACCGGTTTGAAGGTCCATTTCTTCTCATGGTCCAGTCCCGGCGCGGTAACACCGCGTGCAATGAAGTTACCCATCTTCTGGATGAGCACTTCGAGCGGACGCTGGATACCGTCGTAGATACTGGTCAAGAGACCCGGGCCAAGCTCGACTGCGAGCGAAAGACCGGTGTTTATGACGGGCTCACCCGGGCGAATGCCCGTGGTAGATTCATAGACCTGAATAACGGTGTCTGCACCGTCGATCTTGATGACCTCTCCCATCAGTTCCTCGTTTCCGACCTTGACCACATCATACATATGTGCATCAAGATCAACTGCAGTGACGACTGGTCCTGCAATTCTTTTGAGTATTCCTGGTTTGCTAGTTACTTCCACAAATCAACACCCACCGAACGTTTTATACGCTCCCTCAGGGAGAGACCTGCCTCCTGCCCACCGATCGTCACGATGGTCGGTTTGACAGAATTTTCAATGATTACCTGCAGGCGACGCGGGATCTGGTCAAGGTCCGTGCTTTGCAGCACAAGTATTCCGACATTTGTATCTTCAAGTACCTTTGTAATGGTCTCGGTAAGTTTTTCGGGATTTTCGGCAGAGTAGGTCTTTTTGATGCCAGCGAGCTGGAACCCTAAGACGAACTCCTTCTTTCCTATAACTGCGATTTCCATTTACATCACCAGGTACTTTTCGAGAATCTCTGCGTCCAGGCCTGCTTCTTTTCCACGGGCAATGGCACGGAGATTGGATACTTCATACTTCTTTCTTTCGAGATACACGAGAAGCGGCGAGATTGAGAACGGATTGCGTTTCGATACTTTATCCATCTGATTGAGCTGTGTTGCAATCAGAGTGCTTTCGATCGAATAAATCGGTTTCTTTTCCCGCAGTGATTCCAATGCATCAAGGAGTACGGTGACTTTGATCTTCTTTTTCAGCGAATCGACCACTTCATCGGTACTTTCAACACTGCTGAGTCTTTCGAGCTCTTCAGGCTTGAAGGAACCGCCGGGGATCCAGATGTTCTGCTGGGCCGCGTTGTCGCCGCCCTGTGCACGCATTCTGAAAACACTGGTGATGTTTTTGATGTCGATCTCGAACATGACATATTTCAGGAACGGAAGTCCGCCCTTCATACCGCCACGTGCTGCTTTGATCAGCGTTGCATAATAGTACTTGTACAGCTCGTTCTCGATCTTCCCAAAGGAATGTGTCTCGAGTGCCTCGCTGAGCCCTTCACTGAGAATCGCTGACATCTGCTTGATCGGCAGCTGTTCAACGATGCGCTCACTTGAAGATTCAGCAATGAGCCTGTCCAGTGTCGGGGCATCGAGTGCACCGGCCGGAACAAGTACTGCACGGATCTTCCCATCGGAAAATCCGAGTTCTTTACCTCGCAGGATACTCAGAATGTTCTGGATATCCCACTTGTGCAGGTAATCACGGGTAAATCCTTTCATCTCTCCGGGAGCCAGAGCGATTACGCGCTGATACTCCTTTGCAAGGTTCCAGGACATGGCGTTTTCAATGAGATCCACACCTTTAAAGGATGCAGAGAGTTCATCGATTTCGCGTTTGTACTCCAATTCCTCAATGAGTCTTGTGAACTCAGGGAGACCCATGTTCAGCATGCGAAGATATTCTTCCCGGGGGATGAGCTTCGCTTTGCGGACCCGCATGCGGGTTGAGACATAGATATAGGGAGCAATTCCGCTCATTACCTCAGTCATTGTTTACCTCATCCGAACAATATCTCCGATGCATCTTTCAGACTTGCTTCCCAGACTTCACCCATGAAGGTCTGGTATGAGAAGTCAAGTGTGAGCTGACCATCGGCACTTTGTACAACGACACCGCCTGCGATGTCGGTGATTCCTCCAAACGTAAATCCGCTCAGGGTTTTTAAACTGCTTAATGCTTCTTTTGCAGACTTTTCGTCGCGTGCGTTCGTGAAAACGACACCGGCTTTGATCTGCTTGGCAGACTCTTTTAAGAGTTCTCGTACCGCTTTTGCGTGTACTTCTGCCGGAAGATTAGCGATCTCCTCGGCGGCACTGGTGTAGACTTTGTCAAGAAGTTCCTTTTGTGCGTTTAAGAAATCACGTTTCACGACCAAATTGGCGCTGGCGACTTCACGGATCATGATCCGTTCTGCCTGGATCTCAGCGTCTTTTTCGGCTGCGAGACGGATCTCATTTGCACGGAGGTTTGCTTCGTTGACGATCTCTTTTGCCTGTGCCTCTGCTGCGGCTTTGATGCCTGCAGCTTCTCGGTCACCCTTTGCTTTGATTTCGTCTACTACTACCTCAAGTCCCATATCAGACTGCTCCGCTTAGACGAAGATCAAGAGCAGTGCGATAACGAGACCGAAGATAACGACGGTTTCCGGAAGAACGGTGAAGAGTAATGCAAGACCGAACATTCCGCGGTCTTCTGCGGTTGCGCCGACTGCGGCTGCGCCGATACCCATTTCACCAATACCGGTACCGACACCTGCGAGACCTACTGCGAGACCTGCGCCGATTGCGGTGTATCCGGATGCTAATGCCTGTGCTGCTTCTACTGTCATAGATTCGATTGCCATTTTTTATTCCTCAGAGAATTTTCGTTTAAGTCCAAAGGGCTTGTATATGATTCCTCCGCCCTGGTAGAATTTGGTAAAGAATTCGACATAGTGTAAACGAATCGGGTGCAGAGCACCACCAAGTATACCGAGAGCGACGTTAAGTGCGTGACCTAATATGAGAATTATGACACCCACGATAATCAATAGTACACCAACAACATTCAGGTCGCTCATGGCCGGGCTTATGAATAAGTCAAATGCCATGAAATTTACAACCATCGCGATCGCCACGGATGAAAGACCGACTGCAGCAAGACGGCAGAAGGACAGCATGTGGGAAAGCGTGTTTGTTGGGATTTCCATCAGGTCAAGTGGGTTCTCTATTGCGACGAACACACAACCAACGATGATCAGAATTGCACCGATAATTCCGGCAATGGTCGGGATTCCGACTAATGTGGGAAGTGCAATGGGGAACTGGCTGTATTCGTTTAAGTCAGCCACACTGAGAATAAGTACCAGGATGCCCCACAGGATAAAGTTCCATCCAAGCTGAGCAAGGATTGCTTTTGTCCGGTGGCTTCCGGGGTGATCCATTCTGTAGTGATTGATCATTCCGAAGAAACGGCCAACGCTGATGTAAATTACACCAAGAAGGGCTGATATTATCAGCAGTTCGATTACCTGGGGCATCGCATGTTCCATGCCGGCACCAATTGGAAGGTGGCGGGAGAAAATGATCGAGTGCCAGGGAAGACTCATACCAAAGAACTCACTATAGAGCAGTCCGAAGACGCTCGTGGAAATAGCTGCTCCAAGGATGACTATAAAGGCTTTCTTACCCATTTCGCCCATCTTGAGTAAGAACTTCCGAAGGACAAGGGCAAGTGCCAGATAAAGAAGACCGTATCCAAGATCGCCGACGATAAATCCAAAGAGTAAGGGGAACATGATCGCAAGGATAATGGTCGGGTCCAGTTCTTTGTATTTCGGACGGGAATAGAGGTCCATAAATAATTCTGCGGGCTTTGCAAACGATGGATTGTTATACTCCACCGGGATCGCGGTATCCTCAATCTCTGAGGAGTCGACGACCACATAAACGCGTTCACCAGTTGCCTGGTTCAGCGCCGCGGTGACTTTTTCCACTGCGTCGGCCGGGATCCAGCCGTCGATGACGAAAGCTTCGTCAGTGGTTGCAAATCGAAGCGGTGCTTCGGCACGTTCCACATCGCAGGACAGTACTTCGTCGCAAGCGGCGAGTAAGTCTGCGTATTTTGCTTTGAGTTCAACGATCTTTGCGTTGCAGTCTTCGCGGATTTGTGTCTGTTTGTTCAGTTCAACAGTGTATTTTTCCACTGCTGCCTGTACGGTGCCGGATTCAACCGGCAGGGAAACACTCTGGAAGCCTGCATCGGCCAGCTGCCTTTCAATATCTGATGCATTTTTGCTCTCTGCAAAGACGACTATGAAGTTTCCGTCTTTTCCCGCAACAAAATTTTTCTCGTGCGGAACAGAGATCTCAAGGTCATGCTCGATGCTCCCTGCAAAAACACTCAGAGTCTCGTAACCCCGGTAGAGATCAAGCTCAAGGGGCACTAAGGCAAATGGTTTAAGTTCATTGATACGCTGTTCGCATTCCCGGATACGGGTCTCTGCATTCGATCGCTTTACCGTGAGACTGCTCACTTCTTCATCAATTTTCGGAAGTTCGCTATCTATTGCTGCTCGAATCGTTTCTGCAGGACGCATCTGGACTGTGCTTTGCGTTGACGGGGCGGTCTGAAATACGCTTTCAATGGAGCGTATTTTCAGCAGGTTATTCGAGAGATCGCCGGCATTGCCAAATGGAACGCCGATTTTTACTCCTTCATACCCTTCTTTCCCCTGCTCTACAAAATCGGTGATGTGGAAAATCTGGTGACGATATAATTCGGTCACAACTGACGCCATCTGCTCTTTGCTCGCGGCAATTAACAAATGGGTCATCGGTCTAGGCTGAAACATGCAGTTTCTCCTTGAACCGCTCTACGAATAGCGAAGCTGCCTGCGGGAGCTTTTTGCTTCCTGCGTTGATCAGGTTATCGGCGTCTGCCTTCCCCTGGGTAACGATAGCGGCATGCTTTGCTGTTGCTACATTCCGTGCATCTAAAAGTCTCTGCTTTTTGTAATCCTCGGCAATGGTTGCTGCCTTGGCAATCAGGTTGTCAGCTTCGAGTTTTGCGTTTGCAAGCGTCTGCTCGGCGGCGCTCTCAGCTGCGGTGATTGTGGATTTACTTTTTGCTTCGGTTTCTTTAATGCTTTTCAGAACCTCAGTTTTCATCCAACCCTCCTCTCACGGCATATATTATTTGGTAACGGATATGTTTATACTTACGTTATTTACCCGGGCTTGCTGCAGTCTGAACATCCATCTATGGTGAACATACCATATGACCGGCGGAAAAATGCCCGGGTGTCCGGCTTTGGCAAACAATATCTAGAAATAGATTGCACTCCGAAAGTTTACCATGAATAAGCCGGGGAGAACAACTGTTTCAGTTTTGATCTCAGCTCTTTTGGTCGTCGGTATCATGCTGACGGCTGGGTGTGTGGGTCTGGTGAATCCGACGCCAAGTGAGGTCATGATCCGCGGAAATCTGATTTTTGTCGACCCGGGATATGTTGACGGGTCGTTTATCTGGAAACTTCTGCTGGACCCAAACGGATATGAACCGGAGATGATTGCTGCGGCGGATGAATATCTGATCATACAAAACCCGCTTATCGAGCTTGGAGCGGGAATCGGCGCACTTTCAGCATATATGAACGATAAGCTGACGATGCCGGTGAATCAGATCTCGGTCGAGCCGAACCCCTATCTGATCCCTTCGCTGGAGAAAACCAAACAGATGAACGATCTCGGCGTGACGTTTGTCCAGAAGGCGATCGGTTACGGATCGGCGAAGGTCGCGGTATCCGTGACCTCGGATATCACGAATAACCGTATCGTCAAGTCAAACGGTGCGATCGTGAAATCTGTGGATGTGGAGGCAACAACGGTGCGAAAACTTGCTGAAGACGCAGGGTTCCTGTCGAATATATCACTTGTAATGAATATTGTGGGGTATGAGCATGCCGTTGTCCAGTATGAGGCGGAGTTCCTGAGCCGGAACGTGAGCACGGTCATCTCGGCGGTATATGCCGACGGAAAGAACACACCGGATTCATTTGCGGAAAAGATGAAGCTGCTTGGCTTTGCGGAAAAGAGCCGGGAGGCTGCAGCCGGAAACGGATATGTGGTGATGGTCTTCGCGAAATAGATTTGACCCCCTCTTTTTTTTTGAGAATCGCTCACGCGGAAAGTTTTGCTTTGAAGAATACGATCATTAAAAAAGAAACGACGCACCGGTCGGGATTCGAACCCGAGTCATAGGCTCCGGAGGCCCATAGGATATCCTGACTACCCTATCGGTGCACATGCATTAGATTGAACGCCTTACTATATTACACGTGAGAGTATTTATACCTGGGGTGAAAGGATCCTTTTCAGATCGGAAACGCTTTCGGCAATGATATCGGCTCCGGCGTTTTCCAGCTCCTCTCTCGTGCCGTAACCAAACAGCACGCCGATCGAATCGATGCTAGCGTATTTCGCGCCGAGCATGTCGTGCATCCGGTCGCCGACCATGACGGTGTGTTCCCTATCGGTTATTTCGCAGCGTTCCAAAACCGAGAGGATGATCTCGCCTTTATGCGTTATCGTGTTTTCCAGATCGCTGCCGGCAATACAGGTGAAATATTTCGCGATCCCGAAGTGTTCCAAGACGGTCTCTGCAAACTGCTCGACCTTTGCCGTCGCCACCATCAGGTTTTTGCCGTTAGCTTTGAGGGATATCAGCAGGTCTTCGATTCCGGGAAAGACGCTGTTTTCAAACATGCCTTTTGCCAGGTAGTATTCGCGGTAATACTCAACGGCGATCTTCGCTTCATCGCGGGAAAGACCGTAAAACTCCTGAAATGATTCGATGAGGGGCGGCCCGATGAACTTGAGCAGCTCGCTCCTGTCCGGCACGGGGATGCCGTATTTTTCGAGCGCATACATGACGGAGTTGGTTATGCCGAGAGCCGGGTCGGTGAGGGTCCCGTCGAGATCGAAGACGATATTGGTGTAGGTTTTCATTCCCGGAACTGTTATCTTTTCTGCTGATACTGATGCCAGATCCTGCATGCTCCTTCGTGGGAGACCATGCACGGACCGACCGGGACCCGCGGTGTGCAGGCTTTGCCGAAGAGTTTGCAGTCCGAGGGGTCGGCGAGACCTCGAAGGACCCGATCACAAATACAGCCGTCCTTTTTGGTGATCTTTTCATAGACCAGGTCGAACTTTTTCTGGGCGTCGAAGGCTTCGAACTCGGGCTTCAGGGCAAGACCCGATTCGGGGATGACCGGGAATCCGCGCCATTCGACGTCGGATGGGGTGAAGACCTCTTTCATGAGGTTCTGGGCTTTGACGTTTCCTTCGTAGGTCACAACACGGGGGTAGGCGTTCTCGACTTTTGCTTCGCCGTTTTTGATCTGCTCGGCAAGCATCAGAAGGCTGAGGAGAATGTCTTCGGGTTCGAATCCGGCGACCACCTGCGGGACCTTGAACTGTTCATACTCATGGTATCCCATGACGGCGCAGACATGGCCCGGGAGAATGAATCCGTGGAGGTCTGCTTCGCCTTGTTCCATGAGCCATTTCATTGCGGGAGGGACGAGCCGGTGAGAGACGAGGATGCTGAAGTTCTCGGACGGGTTGGTGATGAGGGTCGCGGCGACGGTCGGGACGGTGGTTTCGAATCCGACGGAGATGAACACGACTTCCTTTTCCGGGTTCTGGCGTGCGATCTCGACTGCTTTGGTTATTCCCTGGACGATCCTGACATCGCCGTCCACATGTTCGAGGGAGGTTTTGGATCCGGGGACCCGGAGGAGGTCTCCGTAGGTGCAGACGATGCAGCCCCGCTCGGCAAGTTCGCATGCAGCATCGATCTCTCCCTGAGGGGTGATGCAGACCGGGCAGCCGGGTCCCATCACGATTTTCATCTGGGGAGGAAGGACGGATCTTACGCCGTATTTGGCGATGGCGGCTTCATGGGTGCCGCAGACGTGCATGATCCTGATGTCTGTATCCACTACCTCGGAGAGTTTTTTTGCAATATCGGTGCCGAGCGTCATATATATGTATATTGCACGTCACTCCACATAATCACATCTTTTTGAGTTGCGGGCTGCCCCGAAGGGGCGGCCGACCTTAGCGGAAGCGGGGTGACGATTTTGTCGTCGCCCTCAGCTGAGCAAGTTTTCGAAGGAAACTTGCGACCAAGTCGATAGACTTGCGAGTGGGATTGGATTCTTTGGGTGGTACCACTCATCACACCAAATTCACGAAATCCACACGAAAACACGAAACCAAAATACCCCCCCAAAAAAAGAACAAGAGCAGAGAAGATCCCTGCAGTATATGAGAGGCTGATGACCTCGTTCCCGGTCACGACAGACTCCTTCCCGAATACCCTGCATACTCCATCTTCTTCATCTATGATCCGGATCAGGCCCGTCATGCCTTACAGCAGTTCTTTCAGATACCCATACCCCTCCTTTTCCATCTCCTCATAGGGGATAAAGCGCAGCGCAGCACTGTTAATACAAAAGCGCGTTCCCGTCGGCGACTCCCGGTCATTCGAAAACACATGCCCGAGATGCGAATTTCCCGCCCTGCTCTTCACCTCGATCCTTTTCATCCCAAACGACCGGTCTTCCCGTGAAACGATCGCATTGCTGTCGATACTTTTCGAAAAAGCCGGCCACCCGCAGGAACTCCGATACTTGTCCGATGAAGTGAACAACGGCTCGCCCGTCACCACATCGACATAGACCCCCTTCTCATCATGATCCCAGAACGCATTCTGAAAAGCCGGTTCCGTCTCTCCCTTCTGTGTTACCCCAAACGCCGTCTTATCCACCATCTCTGCGATCTTTTCAGGCTTCGGGCGCGGATATCGTCCCGGATCCACGACCATCCGGTTAGCCTCCTCAAACGCCGTCCTGCCGATATGACAGTATCCGCCCGGGTTTTTCTCCAGATATCGCTGATGATACTCCTCCGCTTCATAAAACGACTGCAGCGGTCCGATCTCCACCTTAAACGCCGGGTGCCGCTCCCTTTCGATCTCCGCGATCCGCATAACAGTGTTTTTCGATGCCTCGTCGGCAAAATAGATCCCGGTCTGATACTGGGTCCCATGATCGTTTCCCTGCCTGTTCTCCACTGTTGGATCGATCACGCGGAAAAACGCAAACAGCAGAGCGTCCAGACTCACCTTCGCCGGATCATACTCCACGCGGACGGTCTCCCGGTAGCCGGATCTTCCGGATGATACCGTCTCATAATCCGGGATCACGCCGGTCTTACCGTTCGCATACCCGGCAGTCGTCCTGATCACGCCGGGGGTCGAACGCATAAGCTTCTCCATCCCCCAAAAACAACCGCCCGCAAGATAGATCACCAAGATCCCTTCCCCGGGCAGATATGTCGGTTCGTTTTTCTGCACCATAGCTGCCTCTGATATGTAGGAGTATTTTCCCGGTCTGTATATATAACTCTATAAACCGGCAGGAATCGGCAAAAACATCAGCCTGCCCGCCGCCCCGCAACATACTTTAGCTTTCCCCGCAGATACTCATACAATGATAGAACTGCAGTCATCTCCCAAAGTTTACGCCGGGTGGACCGAACGGAGCTGCACACCGGAAGAGACCCTCAGGCGGATCGAACAGCATGTTCCGGAAGCCGGAATCACCCGCGTTGCTGACATCACTGATCTCGACCGGATCGGGATCCCGGTATACTCATGCATCCGCCCGACCGCAGCCGACGGGGCGATCTCCGTATACAATGGAAAAGGCGGGACACCCGCCGAGGCACGCGTCGCCGGGATCATGGAAGGGATCGAACGCTACTCGGCGGAAGCGATCCCCCGTGACATCGCAAATCTCTCCTACAGCAATATCCGGAAAACCGAGACTGCGGTCGATCCAAAAGACCTGATCCTCCCCAATTCGACAGACCCGAATCTGGAGATCCCCTGGGTCGACGGATGGGACATAACCAATAACGAACCGGTCAAACTCCCGCTTTGCGCCGTCATCCATCCCAATCCGTTCAGTTATCCCACTCTGTTTCGAACCAGTTCAAACGGGATCGCGTCGGGAAACACTTTGGAAGAGGCGATCTTTTATGCGCTCACCGAAGTGATCGAGCGGGATGCCTGGTCTCTGGTTGAGACGACCAGAAACACCGGTCCAAAACTCACTGATCTTCCGCAAAAAGCGGCCGATATGCTCGCAAAATTCACTGCCGCCGGAGTCGAGGTGACCCTCAGAGACATCACCTCCGACGTCGGGATCCCAACGATCGCCGCCGTTTCCGATGATATCGAACTCAAAGATCCCCGGCTTCTCACCATCGGCATGGGGACCCACACCAACCCGGAGATCGCCATGATCCGGGCATTATCCGAAGTTGCCCAGAGCCGGGCGACCCAGATCCACGGAGCACGCGAGGATGCGACCCTTGCCCAGTTCCGCGAGATGATGGGCTATGACCGGGTCAAACGGATGAACGCCTACTGGTTCAAAGGCGACGAGTATAGATCCGCATCCGAGCTTTTGGACAACTCCTCCGGTGACTTCAAGACCGACATCGAGCTGATCGTGAAAAATCTTGCCGCCGTCGGGCTTGACCGGGTCATCGTCTGTGACCTCACGGATCCTGAACTCAAGATCCCGGTCGTCAGAGTCGTTGTTCCGGGACTTGAGTGTTATACCATCGACAACGAACGCAGAGGACAGAGGTGCGTGGACATTGAACGTCGTCGTCTTCATCGGTCCTAGTCTGGATCAGGCGTCTGCCAAATCCATCCTCCCTGACGCGGTCTTTTTACCCCCGGTAAAACGCGGCGACGCTTCTGCTGCGGCAGAGAAAGCGGATATCATGGTCATCATCGACGGCGTCTTTTTCCAGGACGAGGCTGTCGGCCACCGGGAGATTCTCGGCGTGATACGTTCCGGCGTCAAAGTCTTTGGCTCCTCGTCGATGGGGGCGCTTCGCGCATCCGAACTGGATACTCTCGGAATGACCGGTATTGGCAAGATCTATCAGCAGTACAGATCCGGTGAGATCATCGCCGATGACGAGGTAGGACTCGTCTATGATGCGGAAACAGGCATCGCGCTCTCCGAACCCATGGTCAATATGCGGGCGAGTTTTTCCAAAGCCTGCCATGACGGGATCATCACAGACGACGAGGCGACAGCTCTCCTTTCCGCCTGCAAAAAGATCTATTATCCCGACCGGACCTACCGGCGGGTCATCAAAGACGCTCTTGTCAGTGACGAAACCAAAACCCGGCTTACCTCCTGGCTCAAAGAGCATTCCGTTGATCAGAAACGGCTCGATGCGGTCGAGTGCCTGAAAACCGTGAGGGATATGCTGTGAACGAACGCTACGTCAGGCAGGTGCCCCTCCTCGGAGAAGCGGGTCAGAAGAAACTGCACGACACAACAGTGTTCATCGCCGGAGCGGGAGGGCTCGGTTCGCCGGCTTCTCTGTACCTTGCCGCCGCGGGGATCGGTTCGATCCGGATCTGTGATCTGGACGTCATCGAGCTCTCCAATATGAACCGGCAGATCCTCCACACCGAAGAACGGATCGGGGCCTCCAAAGCAGAATCCGCGAAAATGACCCTTGAGTCCCTGAATCCCGAGTGCCGCGTCACGTCCCTCTCTGAAAAGATCGACGAGGCTTCCGTTCGCCGGCTGATAGGAAATGCCGACATCATCGTTGACTGTATGGATAATTTTTCCGCACGGTTCGCTTTGAACAAAGCGGCCCTGGATCTTGGTCTTCCTCTGATGCACGGCGCTGTTTCCGGATTCACCGGTCAGGCGACTCTTGTCGTTCCCGGAAAGACGCCGTGTCTTTCGTGCATATTTCAGAATGCGAAAACCACGGCAAAAACGCCTGTGATCGGCGCCGCAGCCGGTGTTATCGGCAGTATCGAAGCTGCTGAGGTCATCAAGCATCTCACGGGGATCGGCAGCACGCTTGCCGGCAGACTGCTGCTCTATGACGGAGCGCAGAACTCCATGGAGGTCTTTACCGTGAAAAAGAGTCCCCGCTGTCCTGTGTGCACAACCTTATAGCCTCTCGGGAAAAACATGTAGGACATGATACTGGAAACATTTCACCGGTCACAGACCGATAAGTTCCTTGGAGGCGTCTGCGGCGGGGTCGCAGAATATCTGGATGCCCCGACCTGGCTCGTACGGCTTATCTGGGTCGTTGTCACGCTCATTCCCTATCTGACGATCCCAAGCATCCTGATCTATATCCTGATGTGGATCTTCGTCCCGCTCGGGCCAAAAGCCCTTGACCCGAATACCGTCGACGCCGAGTTCAAAGTTAAGGAATAATCATGCATCCGCCGGAGGATCCGCAGGATCTGACCGATCCCCCGTTTTATCTGCCCCAGTTTGAAGAGGCATACCAATACATAATCATGGAGTATTCTGTTGCTCCGCGGGATATCGGGATCTTTATTCCCTGTGCAGTGCGAAAACCCTATAGTTCGAGCCCCAGCCATAAGCTGTTTCATTCCGTATTTGATGACGTGTTTTTGGATAAGTCGAAGTATCATGTCGTGATATTCGGCACATGCGGGACGGTTCCTGCGGAACTTGAACTGATGTATCCGTTTGCCCATTATCATTATATGCTCGGCAATGTGAAGGATCAGAAGATCAAGGATGACTTTCTCAGGATCGAGACGGGACGTATCGCCGGCTATCTGGAGAAGACGCAGGATACCTATACCTTCCGGATAGCCTACTGCATAGGGCTTTTCAGAAAAGCTATGGAGGCTGCCGTTCATCAGACCGGCATTCCTGTGGAGATCTATCCGACAAATCCTATGATCGACAAGCTTTACGATGCGGACTGTCCGTTTCCGGAAGGGAGTCTTTCCATGCAGGAGTATCTGCATGAGTTCAGAGCTGCCCTGACTGAGATGAGGGACAGGAAGATATGACGTTTCGGGAGGTCGCGGCCGTCAGACTGGATGAGAAGAAATCGAAGTTTTACGCTCATCTGTATGAGATCGATTCGGTCGATGATGTTGCCGCAATCCGCGAGATCCATGAAAAGCTGTATAAAAAGGCAGCCCATCACTGTTATGCGGCAGCCTTTGGGACGTTTCTGGACAGCCGTGCGGACGGGGAGGTCGGCTCTCCGGGCCGCGTGCTTGCCGAGATCCTGGAACGGCACGGTCTTTCGAGTCATGTTCTGATCGTTTCACGGCTTTTCGGCGGGATCAAGCTTGGTCCTGCCGGCGTGGCGCGGGCGTTTCGTGAAGCGGGAAACGGTGTCGTGACGGAGTATGAGGAGAGAAGAAAGGCATTATAATCCTGCGGCGATAAGTAATGGATTATGAGTGAGAGATTATGTCCGCTGCTGAAGGAGGCCTGTGTTCTGGGTTCCTGTCAGTGGTGGGATCCAGAGTGGAAGGATTGTACGATGAATGTTATGGTGCGCTATCTCCGGGCGCAGGATGTCAGAGCTACGTTCGAACACAATGTTCCGGCTGAGTTCCTTGAAGGGAAACGGACCTGAACGTATACTTTTTTGAGAGTTGTCAGTTTTTTGGCAGAGAGAGATATGCAAAAAAAGATTATCTCTCTTTTTCCTGAATAAACGCAACGATCTCATCCAGATTCTCCGCCCTGACAAAGTCCCCGCCGATCCGGAGGGCATCGATCATCTCTCTCTCGCCTTCGTTCTTCGGTCCGGCTTTCTCCACCGTTTTGGCCACCATGTTCAGGATCTTGCGTTTGATCATGCTGAGTTTTTCTAGAGCTACCCCTCCCTGCAGGAAAAAGAGCTGGATATCGGTGATCTTGTTGTTCTCCCTCAGCTGGGGGATCGTGGTCTCATCAGGAGACATGATTCCCACCGCGGCGGCTCCCTGCACGGAAAAGAGTTTCGCGGCTTTCGCATACCCGCTGACTTTCCCTGCGCAGATCCACCCGAGGAAAAAGATCTCCTCTCCTTTCTGAAGTTCGTTCTTCGCCGTTTCTAACGGGAATGCCGGAAGGCCGGTCTTTTCGCTCAGCATTACTGCATACTTCTGCGTAAATCCTGTGTTTGATTCGTAAACGATAGCTTTCATGGTTTCTCCTCCGTCTTCCGATGCTTTTTGACAACTGCCGGCATCGGCGTGCGGATCATACAATAGATGTAGATATGCTGTCTGAAAAGTTTATTTTTGTGATGGCTCTGCCGCCGTTGATTTGGGACTGCCCGATATTTCAGAACTCAAAGAGCGTCTTCTGCTGCCTGATATCTCTGAGCAGACCCATTTTTTGGATCCAGAAACTGGTCCCGAGTTTTTGCGAGGCCGAAGTCAGCGCCTCTTGAAGCGTTCCAACACGGTCAGCAGGCGAAGAAAGCGATGCATGGGCGGCTTCTCTGATGACCCATGTCCCAAGAGGTGCCCAGTACTCACCGGAAATGTCCCGGATACACAAGACCCGTGCACATCTCCCGATACTTTTCAGATACTCGAGAACTGCGAGTCTTGCCGAGTAGTATGCTCCGGCAATCGGGGAATACTTCGATTTCGTAAGCCCCTTCTCCCCGTCAACGACTATGGTCTCCTCGTCCCCGGACCAGAGAGAATGTTTCTGCCAGCGTTCGAGCATCTCGAACCTCCAGTCGTTTGACGGGATGAGAATGAAGCAAATCGTATTTCCATACAGGGTCCCGGAGAACACCTGATACTCGGGGAGAGCCGGCATTTTTATGACCTCGCGCTTGATCGAGGTGGAGATCATGTCGTCTGTGGCGGTAATCGCCCAGCGGGTGGGGACCACCCGGCGTTTTACCCCGAGAAGACCGGCAGTTAAAAGATTCGTGATCTTGTAGACATCCGTCCCATTCTCAAACATGATCCGTGCCGCCTCGGTTGCCTTGAGATCGGTATCGGAGGTACATCGGTCAACGATCCGGGAAACCGAGGCATTGTCGATGACATCCAGTTTTTTCATCGCACCCGACATGCCGACCGGGGTGACGGTCCCGTCAAAGTTTATATCGAACGAGACCGGTTTTTCAAACGCCACCTCGACGTCCAGCGGCCTGGCCGAAAGGGCGATCTCCTGAACTTTGCCGATGTTTGGGATCTTTACATCCAGATCGGATCCTCCCCGGATCGTTCTGGAACGAACGGAAACGATATCATCGATGGAGAATCCCTGTCTGACCCAGTCAAGAGGGTTGTCGGAATCGTTGATCATAAGGGGGCCGCCGACGACCCGCGGATAGCCGTAACTGCCGACGAAAACCGAAGGAGACGCTCCCATATATTCAGAAACGGGTTGTGTGTCTTTCAGTGCATGGAAACGCCGCGTGATCGGGCAGCTTGGCAGACCGCAGAGTCCTTTTCCTTTGCATACGGCACACTGGGAGGGCATGATATCAGGTAGATATTGGTGCGTGAGGGATTAGGGTTTTGTGTCCGGGCTGCGGGGGGTATACTGAGGATTCAGCGTTTCCAGAAAGATCTGTTTTGGGATGCACGAAGGAACTCTTCCAGGGTAGCTATCTGATCCCAGAGAGTATGCACCTGGGTTTTCAGTTCTGCAACTTCTGCAGAGACGGAAGAGACCGCGTCAAGGATCGCAGTGGTATCGGCCTCGGATCTTTCCCGGAACGCAGAAAGCCGGTGTTCCATTGCGGCAATGCTTGTCTGGGCGGATCGAACGGCAAGAATGAGTTCCTCTTCCGTCTCGGAACGCGGAATCGGTTTTGGCGCCTCTTTTTTCGGTTCGGTCTGGATATCCACCCCCATCTTTTTCATATCTTCTATTGCCCGCTCCATCAGGGATTTCCCTCCGCGGATCGCCGGGACGATCACCTCTTTTGGGAGTCCCTGGGCCTGAAGATCGGCGATCTTTCTGAACCGGTCTACGGTATTGTCTTCGTAGACGCTGACTTTTCCGATTTTCCTGCAGGGGAGGATCTCTTCATACTCTTTTGCTATTGTCCGGCAGGTCTGTTCGTCGATGCCGAGAATTGCTGAGATCTCTGCGATTTTTTTTGTATTTTCCGCCATACTGCTCTTGTTTGATTCTATTGCACCGATATAATAAAAGGTTTGGCACTCGCGGTATTTCAAATGGTACTTACGCGGTGTGGGCGTGGTCCTAATTTAGGAAGGAGGTTGTTGGGTGTGGACAGATGAGATAAAAACCAACCGCGAATCGGCGCGGTTGGTTTTTCTCTTGTGTCAAAACGAATCCCTTGCTCGAAATCGAAGTGCATCTCATACGTACGTCAGTTTATTTCGGTCAAGATCACAACACCGCATAAGTCCTATCAAAAAGAAAAAATGAATGATCAGTTCGTCACTTCAGCAATGAATTTTTTGAACAGAAGACCTTCAATGAAAGCAACGATCCCGCCGAGGATAAGGAAGATCCCTAAGAGAACGACCAAAACTTCGGCACCGATCCCCGGCTGAAGCAGAAAGATCAGTCCGACGAGAAGGCCGAGAACACCTAAAATAAAGGTCAGAACACGGATACCTGCCGAAAGTCCCTGACTGAAGGCAAGGATGATATCGGTCAGGCCGGAGAGAAGGGCGATAATTCCTACACAGATCGTGCCGAACGTGATCATAAATGCAGGGTTCAAAAACGAATATCCTGCAATAATGATACCTATGACACCAAGCACGATCATCCACCAGGTCGTCTTCGGCTCGCCGAATGCGGCAAATCCGGAAAACAATGCTGCGATCGAAACGAACAGCAGGAAAAATGCGACCAGATAGGCGCCGAGATTCAGGGCAGAGAACGGAAACACGAGACAGAACACTCCAAACAGAACAAATATGACCGCTTTAAGGATCTGAATCTTCCAGGCATTTGGCCTGAGTTCCTGCTCAATGATTACAACACTTGTCATACTGACATACTGTCACATAACAGATGATAAAGATATCCGAAAAAAAGAAGACTGTCTATCTCCACGCCCTCTGCATCGCGATAAACTTCTGCTGGGAACTCAGTTCGCCGGGTCTCCGCTCAGGCGGGTGATATCTCCCGTACGCATCCAGCGTATGCCCCTTTACCGGATCGTCGATGAACGCAGGGAGTATTTTTTGTATCAGCACCTTTTTGATCCGTTTATCCAGGATCGGACAGAGGATCTCGATACGCCGGTGCAGATTCCTCGGCATCATATCCGGACTGCCGATAAACACCTCCGGATCCCCGCCGTTTTCAAAGTAATACACCCTCGCATGTTCCAGAAATCTGCTGACAACCGAGATCACACTGATCGTCTCCGAGAGCTTTTCGACCCCCGGCCGAAGCATACATACTCCTCTGACCGCCAGATCGATCCTGACACCCTTTTCTGAGGCGGCATACAGCGCATTGATGATGTCCCGATCCGTGAGCGAGTTCATCTTCATGATGATGCGCCCGTTCGTCCCGGAAATCTCCGCTTCCCGTTCGATCCTGCGGATGATCTCCTGGTCCATCGAGTTCGGGCTTATGATCAGCCGGCGGTAGACCGGGGAAGAGAACGTGCCGGCCAGCATCGCAAACATTGCCGCGGCATCCGTGCAGATCTCCTCATTTGCTGTGAATATGGCCATATCCGCGTAGATCTTTGCGGTATTTGCATTGTAGTTCCCGGTGGAGATGTTTGCATATCTGACGATCTGTCCATTCTCGATCCTGGTGATCAGACAGCATTTTGCATGGACTTTCACGCCGGGATATCCCATTATGACATTCACTCCCCCTTCTTTGAGTTTCGTCGCCCAGCGGAAGTTGGTCTCTTCATCAAAACTCGCTTTCAGTTCAACAACGGCGGTGACATCTTTTCGGTTTTTTGCCGCTGCCAAAAGCGCATCGATCACCGGAGACTCGGAACCCAGCCGGTAGAGCGTGATCTGGATCTTTACGACCGTAGGATCATCGGCTGCCGCCGACATGAAACGGATCAGCCCGTCGAAACTGTTGTACGGGTTGAACATGAACCGGTCTCTTTTGGCGATCGCGGAAAATACGTTCCCGGACAGGCCGGACGGCAGGGACGCGGTATACGGGGGAAATTTCAGGTTCGGACGTTTTACCGGGAACTCTTTCAGATCGATGAGGCCAAGGGGAGCGGCCATATCATACACGAGTTCCGGGACAAGGGAAAGGGCATCCACGAGAGGGGCCATATAGCCAAACGGCATCGTGTCCAGCGTTTCAAGTCTGCTCGGATACCGTTTCGCCAGCGTTTTCTGCGCATCCATGATGGCGCTGATCAGATCATCGGCATCGTCGCCTTTGAGATCGAGATCCGAATCCCGCGTCAGACGAACCGGCATCACGGCGTACACGGTCTCATCCGGAAACAGTGACAGGATATGTTTTTTCAGCAGATCCTCACGGAATATGAAGGTATTTTTCCGATCGCCGACCGGTACGAATCTACCCTTCTCATCAATGATCCTCTGGACCGGGATGACGGCTCGCCCTTTGTCTGTCTGAACGAGCATGGCAAATCCGTGGAGATACTCGTCATGCTGAATGTCGGAGAACCGGTCTCCCCGGAGAATGGTGAACGACTCCTCCTCGAGCTCCTTTTTGAAGGCTTTTTTCTCCTCATCGGTGCACTCCGCATACCGGAGGAAAAATATCCCCTCCGCAGCGAGTTTTGGGACCAGATCATTGTTCCACACCTCGGCCATATGGCGCATCAGAACGATGACGCGTGAGTAGATCATCTCCAGCTGGGTGCTGCTGCCGATCACTTCGCTGAATTCATCAGCCGAGTAGGTGGCGCCTTTCTGATACGCAGGCACCCGGACCATAAAAAATTCATCCAGATTTCCTGCCACGATCCCGAGAAAGGTCACCCGTTCAAGGAGGGGATTGTCGGTATTTTCCGCTTCGAATAATACTCGTTCATTGAATTTGAGCCAGGAAAGCTCACGGTTGAAATATCGTCCCGACTCTTTTGGAAACCGCGTGGCTTTTCTTACATACCTGTTTTTCCGGGTTTTTCCGGGTTTATGTATACTTCCCATATTCTGTATTTCCGTTTTACAATGATAGTCTGAATACTATTTAATTATTTATCTGCGGGCAGAAAATAGTAAGGTACTCATGGACGCACAAACCGCCGGATCACTGAAGCTTCTGAAAAATCTCTCCATTTTTACCGAAACCTACGGGTGTACCTATAATGCGGGGGATACCGAGAAGCTTATGGAGATCGCGAGAAGTCAGGGATGCGTTCCTGCTTTGTCGGCAGATCAGGCGGACGCGGTTTTGATCAATACCTGCGTGGTGATCGGGAGGACCGAGCAGCACATGTATGAACGTCTGGATTGTTATGCAGAAAAACTCCTGTTTGTTACCGGATGTCTGCCTCCGGTCGCAAAAGAGGTTCTCGAAACCAGGTATCCGCATATCCATATCATCGATCCGGATCATATCCACGCCTGCTATATGGAGGTCGCAACGGCGCATTCCGGAACAAATGGTGTTCTCCAGATCGCCCGGGGATGTAATGGTCATTGTACCTACTGCATAACCCGGCTCGCGCGGGGAAAACTGGTGAGTTTTCCGGCAGAGGATATTCTCCGGCAGGCCGAAAGCATCATCAAAGCGGGAGCGTCCGAGATCCAGCTGACCGCTCAGGACACCTCTTCCTGGGGGATGGACCGAAACGACGGAAAGAGACTTCCCGATCTCCTCAGGGCGCTCTGTAAGCTCCCGGGTCATTTTATGATCAGGATTGGGATGGCAAATCCTGATACGCTCCTGCCGCTTCTCGATGATTTTCTT
Organism: Methanocorpusculum parvum; assembly: GCA_002287215.1. GTDB lineage: Archaea > Halobacteriota > Methanomicrobia > Methanomicrobiales > Methanocorpusculaceae > Methanocorpusculum > Methanocorpusculum parvum. The sequence continues at coordinate 74,536 of LMVO01000012.1, read as the reverse complement.
GAAGCTCTGCAGGATCCGAAGATCTTTTTGTTTCTGCACATACCGGTTCAGTCCGGGTCTGACCCTGTCCTCAGACTGATGGGGCGCCGCTATACCTCTGCCCAGTATGAAGAGATCTGTACAAGGGCGCGGGAAGCGTTTCCCGATATCCGGATAAGCACGGATTATATCGCCGGATTTTCCGGTGAGACGGATGAAGATGCGGCGGCGTCTGTGGAACAGATCCGGCGGACAAAACCCGGGAAGGTGAATATTACCCGCTTTTCCGTGCGGCAAAACACGCCTGCCGCAAAGATGAAAAAGATCCCGGAACAGATAAAAAAACAGCGTTCGCGGGAGCTTACCACGGCGGCAAACTCGGTGTATGATGCCAATAATGCAGAGATGATCGGCCGTATTCTCAAGGCAGTCGTGACAGAAGTGGTGAAATTGGGCAGTGTCACGGCGCGCGATCGGACCTATCAGAACATCGTGGTTATGCAGGATATCCCGATCGGAACAGAGATCCGGGTAAAAATAACCGGACACCGGCGTCATTATCTGATCGGGGAGCTGATCTGATCCGAAAAAGACGGTCCTCTTTTTTTATTCGTTATACGCCGCGGGATATCCCGGATATACTGCCTGAAGAGAAGCGTATGCGCTAATTAGTTCTGCTTTCTAAAACAAGAGAAAAATAATGACGCGGGGTTCCGCATCATGTATTGATGTTAATGTAAAAAAATTGATGAGAAATGTTAACGCTTTGCTTTTGCTTTTGCGCCCATCATCGATTTCTTCGAGCGGCGGATCCGGTGGCGGATACGCTGATCTGCGATCTTCGGCCCGCGTCCGCGTCCGCGTCCCTGCTGCGGATTGTTTGCCATGCGGCTCTCAATCTTGGAGACGATGCTTGCTCTCTTGAATCTCTGATTCGGTCCGGGCTTTTTGACCTCTCCCTCTTTCTGCGGGACAAGGCGAATCTGACCGTTGACACCTTTTACCTGGTGCCAGTTGATACTTCCTGTCTTACCCATATTGAACTCCGTATTTTGTTAGTGCCCCATTCACTTAAACATATCTCTATGCTTCACCTGTATAACCTCAGATGATCCGGCCAAGTTCCTCATCCAGTACTTCGGAAACGACTTTTCCGTCGATCCTTCCCCTGACCTCCTTCATGATTACGCCCATGACCGGGCCCAGAGCCGCTTTCCCGCGGGTGCGGATGAACTCCACACGGTCGTTCACGATACCATGTACCAGATCCTGAAGCTCTTCGCGGGAGAATGCGGGAGCGACCCGCGATACCGCATCGGAGACTGACATTCCTTTGGCGCATGCCGTGAGAATATCTAAAACAGCCTCTTTAGCGGCGTTTCCGGCCTCGACCGTCTTCATGACGGCAATGATCGCGTCATCGGATAAAGCGTCGGAGGAGATGCCCGCTCGTGACAGCTCTTTAAGAGAGGCAAGGATCGTTCGTGCGGCAAACACCGGCCGGATCCCTTCGGATACTGCGCGCTCGAACAGCGGAAGTTCTTCAGAGAACGCCATCTGCCGTGCCATACCGGGGTCGAGTCCGTATTCGGCGACAAACCGCTCTGCTTTCACCGTCAAAAGCTCAGGGGCTGCAATGCTCTCCCAGTACTCTTTGGTAACGGGGACCGGGAGAATATCAGTTTCCGGATACATTCGCGCAGCGCCCGGAAGCGGACGCATGTAGGCGGTCGAACCTCCTTCCAGCATCTTTCTGGTCTCTTCGGGAACACCTTCGAACGCCATCTTCGCCCGGCGGATGATCATCTGCATGGCGCACCGGCATTTCTGTTCCGTAGATGCAACGATAACGACGGCGTCCTCAGGTCCGGCGCCGAGGGTCTCTTTCAGAACATGGACCTCCTCCTCGGTCACGCCGTAGGCCGGCAGTTCGTCCGTATGGAAAAGTCCGCCCACCCCGCATTTCTTGGCGTAATCAGACATCTCCGAGCCCAGACGGCGATCCGGCTGGATCTCCAGACCGACAAGGCCGTTAAATCCGTGGAGCACGGTTCCAAGGATCACGCGTGCTTTCTTCAGGACCTGGGACTGGGTCCTGGCAAAAACAGAGGTGACATCATACACTTCTCCGTTCACCAGTGCATTTCTTGCCTGGAGTTCATCCCGGATCGCAAGCAGCGAGAGCTGCCTCTGGACCTCGCGGCGGACGACTTCGGCGATAAGATCTAGCTCCTGGACGCCTTTTATCTCCACTCGTGCGCCGTCTCTGATCGAGACGTTGACATCCTGCCGAATCGTGCCGATCCCGCGCTTGACCCGGCCGGTCGAACGCAGCGTCATCCCGATATACTGGGCGATGTCATGGACCTCTTCCGGGGTCTTCATGCAGGGAGAGGTGGTGATCTCGATGAGCGGGATTCCCAGTCTGTCGACAGAGAAGATCGTGTCTTCGACACGCTGACATGCCTCCTCTTCTACCGCGACCGTTTCCACCCTGTAGGCGTGCTCGATCGCTCCGTTCAGCGCGACCAGGGCAGTTCTCTGGAAACCGCTGGTCGCCGAGCCGTCCACGATCATCTTGCGCATCGTATGGATCTCCGGAAGGGGCGTCATCTCAAACATCTTGGCGATCGTCAAAACGATGTCCAGCGCATCCGGGTTGAGGGGTGCGGGCGGCTCTTCATCGATCTCGACAAGACCGGTGGTATCATACGTGTAATATGTGAAAAGACGCTGGTTCATCAGCTCTTCCTTTGCCGCCCGGTCAACGTCCCCCATCTCAGATACGGCGACACGCAGATATCTGCTGACCTCGCCTGTGTGTTCCGCCGAGTCACGGATGACCGTCGGCGAGTGGCAGAACAGCTTTTCTTTCGTGTTCAGCTGCTGGTGGATCTCAAGTCCTGCTTTCAGACCGACTGCTTCATAATCCATTATGCATACCTCCAAAGATCATATTCAAGTTCACCCTTGAGGTTTGTCCTGATCAGACGGCGGATATCCTCTTTTCGCGTTGCATTTCCAAGCACCCACATCAGTTTCACGAGTGCGACCTCGGGAAGCATGCTTCCTCCTTCGATGACGCCGGCATCCAGAAGATCACGGCCGGTCTCATACACGCGGTCACAAACGCTTCCCGCCTGACACTGGGACGTCATGATGATGGTAGTTCCTGACGCCGTAAGACCGGCGATCCGGCTGATACAGTCTGTTCCCACATGTCCAAGACCCGTTCCTGCGATCACGAGACCTTTGTAACCTTTGAAGGCGTCAAAGACTGCCGGATCCATGCCTGGATAATACTGCAGGAGACCGCAGGACGGTTCAAGATTATTCGCGAGGCGGAGCTCCTTTGTTCCGCGAAGGACCGCATCTTTTGCAGGAACGACCGTTCCGTCGGGATAACTCACTTCTCCGACAGGACCACGTCCGATGCTTTGGAACGCGTCACGGCGTGAGGTGTGATTTTTGCGGACCCGGGTCGCCCGGTGAAGAGCACAGGTCGTATCGCTCTCGTTCGCATGCATACAGACAACGACCTCTCCCATCTGACTGACGGCCGCTTTCGCCGAGCAGATCGCATTCATCGCATTATCACTGCTTGGACGGTCGGCGCTCCTCTGCGCCCCGACAAACACGACCGGAACGGGAGTGTCCAGCATAAAGGAAACCGCCGCCGCGCTGTAGAGCATCGTGTCTGTACCATGGGTGATGATGATCCCCTCTGACCCGTGCAGGATCTCGTCATGGATCGTTCCGGCAAGCTCCTGCCACATGGCAGGATTCATGTTTTCAGAAAGGACCTGAAACGGCTGAAGGGTGTGATACCGTGCGATCCCTGCAAGTTCAGGGATGCTGCGGAGTATGTCCTCGGCTGTAAATCTGGAGGAAACGGCCCCGGTCCGGTAATCGACGGTGCTTGCGATCGTTCCGCCGGTCGATATTATTGAAAGAAGCGGCAGAGCCGGATCCTGTTTTATCGGCAGCACGCGGGGTTTTTCTGCAGGGACCGTCTGTTCTTTTGCGGAGCAGAGGGAGGTCGGGACACAGATATTGTATCCGCTTGAAAGTTTTACGATCGCATTCTCACCGGAACGGTTGATATAAATACCGTCCATCTCGACTCCCGCAAATCTTACGGTTACCGGATCACTGTTGTTCAGACTCATAAATCTAGCTCCTGTATGGCTGTTTTCATTTTTTCATCCGCATCTCTGAGCTGATCCTGCAGGATATCGGCGGTCACCTGATCCTGGACCAGCCGGATGTCTGCCACTTTTACGGCTTTTTTCATCATCTTCGGATTCGGCGAACCGAAACTCTGCTTCTGCCGGAGGATCGTTGCCGGATGAAGGACTTTTTTGATGGTTTCTTCGGTCAGTCCCTTCTCTTTCAGCGAGATCGACGCAAGATCTTTTGCCGCGGCATCCACGACGTCGAGCTCGAGAGATCCGAGTTTCACGGCGCGTCCGACGATGTTGTGTGCGGTCCTGAACGGGATGCCGTACTCGCGGACAAGGAAATCAGCAAGCTCGGTGGCGGTCGTATTGCCGGCCGAAGCCTGCTTTTTCATCACAGGCACATTGAACTCTGCAGTAGAAATGATTTCTGCCAGAAGGGGCAGAGACATATTCGTCTGACGGAAGGCGTTCCAGAGATGCGGGTTCAGATCCTGCAGATCGCGGTTGTAGCTCATGGGAAGCGATTTGATCAGCGTGAGGGCTGCTGTCAGTTCTCCGATCACGGCGGCGCTTTTTGCCCGCATGATCTCGAGCGTGTCAGGATTTTTCTTCTGGGGCATGATGCTGCTTGTCGAACAGTAAGCGTCATTCAGATCAACGAATCTGACAAATGACGTTGACCAGAGGATCAGCTCTTCACAGATGCGGCTGATGTTCGTCATCAGGATCGCAAGCGAACTGAGTGTTTCTGCGATGAAGTCACGATTCGCCACGGCATCCATACTGTTTTCCATAGGGTTTGCAAATCCGAGATACGCGGCAGTGAGATTTCTGTCGATAGCAAAACCCGTTCCGGCAAAGGCGGCCGATCCAAGAGGGGAGATGTTGACACGCGTGTAGGCATCGAAGAGACGGGCAGTGTCACGGGCAAAGAGGCTTTCGTAGGCCAGAAGGTAATGAGCCAGCGTTGTCGGCTGAGCATGCTGAAGATGCGTAAAACCCGGCATTATTGTGGTCGTATGCTCCTCTGCGCGGGAGATCAGAGACTGACGCAGCTCAAACAAGGCGGTCAGCGTGTCGATGAGGAGTTCACGGGTCCGCATGCGAAGACAGGTCGCAACCTCGTCATTTCTGCTCCTGCCAAGATGCATCCGCCCGCCCGCATCAGAACCCGCATCAGCCATGAGCTGAGCTTCGATCCCGGCATGGATATCCTCGCGGGTCATATCGAATACATCGGCAGGAAGACCGTTTTCCATATAGCCCAGCAGCGTCGTGAGCAGTTTTTTTGCAGATACTGCATCGATCAGATCCTGTTTTCTAAGCATCAGGATATGCGCGATATCAACCCGGATATCGCTGTCCGCTATCTCTCGGTCAGCTTCCATTGAGGAAAGATACTGTTCTACCAGGGCAGAACGTCCGCCTTCCAGTCTTCCGTTACGAATCTGATCTTTTGCCATGTAAACTCTAAACCTGTGTAATTATTTGGTTCGGAGGAGTTAAAATGGTTGAGTGCATGCAGTAAGAAAAGCTGCCGCACAGTTTTTTCATCAGAAGAAATATCAGCTCATCTCGATTTGAGAGAAAAAAGAGGAAGGGATCATGAGAAAAGCTCTGCATGATCCGCTCTGCTGTATGCGTCCAGAATAGTTTTCTCAGATTCGCTCGAACGATCCTACACGCAGGGTCCCTTTCGGGTTTCTGTGCGCCATATCACCTTTGAAAACCGTGAGTCTGTGTCCCTTTTCGGTTATGTGACCTGTCTGTACAAATGTTGGAAGGAAATCCGTAACATGGCCGTAGATCGTCGCTTCTCCGTCGAACATATCTCCGCAGGGCATCAGACAGTCTCCTTCGATCAGGAGTTTGCCGCCCTTCATATTACCGCCGGCATGGATGCCGGCATTTCCTTTTACGTGGACCAGGCCGCCAAACAGACACTCGGCGCAGTAGTCACCGACGTTTCCCTCAACAAAGATCTGGCCGCCTCTGACACCTTTTCTTCCGCCCCGATACCCGGAGCCGCAGTAGTTTCCGGCATTTCCATGACAGATGATCTTTCCGCCAAGCATTTCACGACCAAGCCAGTGTCCGGCATCACCCATGATCTCGATCGTGCCGCCGCTCATAAAATCCCCGCAGTGCATCCCGATGTCCCCTTCGACAATGATCTTCCCGTCGGTCATGTATTCACCGATACGTTTGACCTGATGACAGTCACCGACCAGAATGATCTCGGTCGCCGAAGGGCCGGCTGCCTCCCCGTCAACTCTGATGTAGAAGACATCCTTGAGCAGTTTCTGCTCATTTCCCACATAAACCGGCACGTCGATCCTCTTTGACAGGATCTCAGGGCTGATCGATTCTGCTTCGATCGGCAGAAATGGATCGATCTCCTCGCGTAAGATCAGGGTTATCCGTCTCATAATCGAGCCTCCGTCTCGATCTTCACACTGCCTGAAAGATAGAACTTCTCATCGACCGCATAATTTTCCATGCGTATCGAGTAATTGTTCTCAAAGGTTTTGATGAGATCCGGATCTTTCGCCATATCATACTTCTCCGGAACTTTCGGGCTGCACCAGAAGATCCGGTTCTGTTTGTCGGCAAGGATCGTGTCGTCTTTGGATATCAGAACACCAGCTTTCATCGTGTATTTTGTCTGTGCGAACCCTCTGATGACTTCTGCATACTGTTTTGACGGGTCGAGTCTGTCGGGTCTGAACGGATAGACCGCTATATCGGCTTCGGCTCCTGGCCCGAGATGTCCTTTCCCTCTGTCGATAAGACCAAGAGCACGCGCCTGACCCGCCCGGGTCATTACGGCGATCTCTTCGAAGGTCAGCTCACGGTCCAGCGCAGGAAGAACAACCCGGCCTTCGGTCTTTGGGTGGATGGTGGCAAACTCACGGTCACGGTATTCCTTGCTCATCAGAAGTCCGATGATCTCGGGATATTTGACAAACGGCGCTCCGTTCGGGCTGTCGGTCGTCAGCATACACTGCCACGGGTTTTTCACGAGAAGGGCAAGTTCGAGACCGATCGCCCACATGATGCTGTTCACCAGATTTTTCCGCCGGTAGATCACCGGAATGACACCGGATGCGGTCTCCATCTCGACATCATGGTTACTCCATTTGTCCTGATGGAGACGGTACAGGTTGAACTCCATCGGACCGTCCGCCGTCATGGTCGTGGTCCGTCCAAACATCACCTGGCCCATATCGATGGTGATCTGCGGGCGCAGATTCACCATGTTTGCGACCGGTTCGGCCTTCGAACAGAAATCTCCCCATCCGGTCCCGCCGTATGAATGGAACTGGACATGCGTGAGATAGCAGGTCTGCCGTTTTGGGTTCAGATCAGGAACGAGCCCCATCGAGCCGATCGTGCAGGTGAAGTTTCCCGGTTTGCCCAGGTTATTACAGTGGAGGTGGACCGAATGCGGGAGATCCAGCATCTCGTTTGCCTCGATCACGCCTTTGATGTACTCCGCCGAACTGAGGTCGAACTCGGGGATCGGTTTTCGCATGCATTCCACATTTTTTCCCCAGCTCCACATCTCGGCGCCGAGCGGGTTGGTGAGTTTCACGCCGTATCCTTTGACTGCATCCAGGCGCCAGGCTATAAGCGCGGCGGCCCGTTTGATATCGCCGGAGGCTACTGCCCGCATCACGCCCCAGTCTCCGTCGAAGAGGGTCAGAATGAGTCCGTCCTGCAGAGGGGTGTTTTTAAATTCTTCGTGCGTGTGGCGGGCTTCCAGCGGGGCCATGGCGCCTTCGGTGAGGGTCGTGTACCCCATCTGGGCATACCGGTAACTGTTCCCGTAGGTTGTCGGGATGCTGTATCCGGAAACGGCCCGCATCCCGTTTCTCCGCGGAGCACGGCCGGCCCGCATATCCTCCGGACTCATATATCGGCCGAAGTTGACCTTTGTTCCGCAGATATGCGTATGGGAATCGATACCTCCGGGAAGTGTCAGGAATCCTCCGGCGTCAATGATCTCGGCATTTTTCGGCTCCTCGTCAGTGATCCTGCCGTCGGCAACAAAGATATCCATCTTTTCGCCAGATATTTTGTTGACCGGGTCGACGACATAGGCATTTTTGATGATATAGTTCATTTACGCCTCCTCCTGGACCGCAGTCACGTTTCGAATCACATGGATCGCACCGTTTGGACAGGTTTCCATACACACTTTGCATCCTTTGCAGCGTTCATTGTGCATGACCTTATTTTTACCATGCTCGACTCGGATGACCCCCTCCTGAGAGTTCGAGGTCCCGCCGGCACTGATCAGCGGATCGAACTCGTGATTTGCGGGGCACGCGGTCGTGCAGTTTCCGCAGCCTGTGCAGAGGTCCGTATCGATTTTTACGATGTATTCATGCGTAAAGACAAGGCCCTGGGCATGTTTTCGTGCCAGAAGATCCCCGCTGGTCAGGACATCTTCCGGACATGCCTCCACGCAGTATCCGCACCGGACACAATGACCCTGCGTGATCTGGGGATTCCACACGCCGTCCGTCTGGACCACATCGATCGCGCCCGGACAGGGGCAGATCATTTTGCAGGCAAGACAGTGGGTGCATTCCTTTCCGGTCAGCTCCGGAAAATCCCGGAAGTAGGATGGTTTTGTCAGGGGCGCTGTCTTTACCGTAAAAAATGCCTTCAGCCAGGAAAGGCGCAGGAACTCATGAACATAGGTAAACAGGGTCATTCTACCGCTCCGCGCAGGCTATACAGGGGTCAGCACTGATGAACGTCGATGTTACATCAGCAGCAGATGCCAGATCTTTCATCATCGCATGGGTCGCCACTTCGATGTTTGGAATAGACGGCGTCTGGATCGAGACAGAAACCACCTGTCCGGCCGCGTCTATCTCGATGTCGTAGGTGAGATCACCCCTTGGCGCTTCGATCGTGTGTTTGATCCTGCCTGCTTTCATCTCTCCGCCGTTGCGGATCTTTCCGGGTTCAAGAGCGGCGACGGCATTTCTGATCAGATTCAGAGACTGGAAGAGTTCGTCGAACCTGAGCATTATCCGGGAAAAGTTGTCACTTTCAGTTCTCGTGATCATATGCCACCCCATCTCCAGATAGAGAGGGTCAGCCTTTCTTGCATCGCGGGGAAGGCCTGCAGCACGTGCAGTCGGGCCGACCACACCCGATGCCAGGGCATCTTGCATGGAAAGGACGCCGATCCCTTTTGACCTGAGACCGATCATCGGTCCGGTCTCAAACATCTTTACAAAGCGTTTGAGTTCCTTCTCCATATGATAGGTGCCTGCAAGGATGGCTGCCGCATTCTCTGCGGACAGATCTTCACGAACTCCCCCGGGAACCACATAGGCCGCCATGATCCGTGTCCCGGTCATGAGTTCGATCGAATCCATCGCGGTCTCACGGAGATTAAGCAGGTACATGCCAAGCGTTTCATGCTCGATCGTGTAGCAGTATGAGTAGTTTGCAAGAAGATGACTCTGGATACGGTCAAGTTCGTTCAGGATCAAGCGGAGGAGTTCTGCCCTTCTTGGAACCGTGATCCCGCTGATCTTTTCCAGAGCTTCAACGATCACCGTATTGTGGACGACAGAACATATCCCGCAGACCCTCTCTGCAAGAAAGATCGTCTCCTGCCAGGGCCGCCCGACCATGATCTTTTCGATCCCTTTCTTTACGTATCCGAGTTCCACTTCGGTGGTCACGACCCGTTCTCCCCGCGTTTCACATTTGATCCTGCAGGGTTCCTTAAAACAGGGATGGACCGGTCCGACTGGCAGGGACACATCAACGACTTTTTTCATTTCTTCTGCCCTCCTTCCTTCTCCTTCTGCGAAACCTCATAATCCCTGAACAGTATGTCTGCCGCGCCGAGGATCGCGGTGATGATCTCCGTCGGACTCGGCGGACATCCGGGTACCGCCGCTGTGACCGGAATATATTTACTGACCGGCGGATCGATTAGTTTACCCGGCCGGTTGAATACACATCCCGATATCGGGCAGTTTCCAATAGTCACGACCGCTTTCGGGTCAGGTACACGACCCCACAAATCGGGCAATTTATCGATCCACTGGGGAGACATGCCGCCTGTCACAAGGATCACATCGGCCTCTCTTGGATTGTTGTGGACATAGATCCCGTATTGTTCTATATCATACCTCGGGGCAAGACAGGCAAGAATTTCAATATCGCATCCGTTACAGGATCCGGTATTTACATAACATACATGGATCGAACGCTGACGAACGGCATTTTTTATCTGCTGCAGAACACTCATGATATCTCCTCCAGGATCATCCTGAGAATATCTGCAGTTACGGCGTCTTTTTCCCCGGCAAGAGCGCGGTAGTGATCCGCCCGTTCTTTTGTGAGGATCCCGGCCGCTGTTGAGAGATGCGGCAGAGACAGGGCATCTCCGATCTCGTCGGACCTAGCCTGTATCTCGGCTGCGTCATATCTGGGTCCAAGATTTTCCAATGTCATCAGATCACATTTTTGGATCAGAATTCTCCGCATACGCTGACGTGAGATGCCGAGGCGGTTTGCCAGCGCGATCGTCACGTCATTCTGCCGGACACCGCTGAGCGATGTCAGTTTCATTGGGGTCAGATCCCTTTCATACGCGAGTTTCATAACAGCCCTCCAAAACGCAAAAGTCCGTAGATGATAAATCCGAGAACCATGATCCAGATGAGGATCACCTCGCCAAGATGTTTGGCATGATCGCTCTTCCAGACAAAAGCGGCGGCAAGGATCCCCAAAAGGACCGCTCCGATCATAGCACCCGGAAGGATCGCCGGATGAAGCGAGGCTTCGAGCAGCATCAGAACGACATAAAAAGCCACAGAGATGCATGCAGCTAACGGAATATATTTCATGATATCACCAGCCAGACGACGACTCCGTACACACAGACGACGATCGTCCAGATCGTCTGGATGAGGACCGTGTTGTACGGTGTAAGCATAGGTGTTGAGGCACAGATAAACGAGACCGACACCATCACAAGAAGCATGACGATCAAAAACAGCCACCAGGGAAGGATCCCGATGAACACGATGATGAAGACGGTGATCAGCACGAATGTTTTCAGCGAAAGGGCAATGTTCAAAAGCGCCCGCCATCCCCCGAAGTGTTCTGTCCAGTAGCCGGAGACGAGCTCCTTTGCCTCTATCACGGAGAACGGTCCGTAGTGCGCCTTCGAGAGGATGATGAGATACATGGAGACCGCCGCAGGCAGTGCGATGCCGATGAGCGGAACATTTGCCGCTTCCCATGCCGATATTTCTGAGAGAGAAAGCGTCCCGGTAAAAAGATAGATCACCGATACAGTGACTAGGAGCGGGAGTTCGGCAGCCGCCGACATGACCGATCTTATCGCGCCGAACTTGGTGTAGGGTGACCCCGAAGAAAGACCGGTCCCGTGTTCCACGATCTTATGGAGCATGTAAAATGCGAAGATCAGCAGCAGACTCCCGCCGATCCAGACCACATACAGTGCCGCGGTCCAGATGCCTATCGCGATCAGAATGATCGCGACATACATGACCTGACTGGCCGTTTTCGGGATCCATGTCTGTTTGAAGGCGAACTTCAGTGTGTGCAGTATCTCCTGCCAGATCGGCGGTCCCGGACGTTTCTGGATCCTTGCGATGACTTTGCGGTGGATCCCGTGCAGGAGAAGGCCGAAGAAGACGGCAAATATCAGGAGAAGAAGGAACGCGATCATGTCAGTACCCCACAAACGGAACATCTCCGTCTTTTGAACAGGCGCATACTGCAAGGACCGCTGAGACAAAAAATCCCGGGACCGATATGATCAGCAGAAGGATCCAGTAAGGATTCGCGTCGACGAGCACGGCCGAGATGACTGCTGTGCAGACAAAGAGGGCTGCAAGTAAGATGTATGCTGTTTTTTTCATGATCACACCGTCATAAGGATCTCAACCACCCGCAGGAAGAGCAGGAGCGAACTCACATGGATCATCAGGATATACGGAGCTCCGGACGCCCGCGTTATCTCGGCTTTACCTATATAGAATGGAGCCATGCCTTCGCCAAGAACTCCGATCAGCAGGAGAAGTTTCGCAACCAGGGGGACTCCTCCGGCCGCCGCCAGTTCCCAGATGGAAAGCGTTCCAGTCGAGGCGGCGATTATGGCGGCGCCGGCAAACAGAGGCACTGTCCCCATCATCACGACAAGACCGTACGAAAATCCTGCTGAAAGAACATGAGTATTTTTCACGCCGGCGATGATCCCGATGTTCAAAACGCCGATGAACGCGGCAAAGAGCGTGAAGTTGAATATATCGCCCGTAACGATCGCGCCAATCGTCGCGATCCCGCAGGCGGCCGCCATAAACCGCTGGAATCTGGAAAGATCCTTCGGGGTCTCTTTCAGGGTATAGCCGTCTGTGCCGAATACGATGTCGACCGGTTTTTCCGGCAGGGAGATCACGGCAAGAAGGATGAACATCGCTGCAAATGCAAACAGGATCACCGTATATCCCGAAAGATAATGGATCATGTCGCCAAAAGGTATCGTTACGAGTATAGACTCCATCATGATCCGTCACCCCGCATGGTCCCGACCAGAGCTATTTTTGCCATCACCTTGATCATTATCCCGACCGCGGCGGCCATAAGAGCAAGGAACCACTGACTCGGGAAGAGGATGAAGATCAAAAACGCCGTCACCCACAGGACCCAGGCATATCCGGATGCGGTTTCTGATGAAAGGAAATTTTCGGTCGTCGATTTGCCGAGGAAGAACAGGGCAAGGCCGAGGCCCGCGATGAGACCGCCGGTGAATCCTGTCAGGAAGATACCGTATGCCGTAAGAAGGGCGCCGATGATCGGCGGCGCTGTGTGCATGACCTCGATGTCGAGACGGCGGGCCGGGCGGACGTTCTGCAGTCCCTCTTTTACGAGCCAAAGCTCCGATACCGCCATTATCTCGGCAATGCCTACAACGAGGCCGGGAAGAATGAGCGCCTCGGCGAGATCGGTTGCAAGAAGCGCGATCACGACAAGACCGGTGATCTCGATCAGATCAACGATGATAAGCAGGTGGATCCCGTCTTTCTCTCTGAGTATCGCGGAAAATGCGATTATTATCGCAATAAATGCGACGGCAAGTCCGATTTTATAGATTACATCCATCCCGGCAAATAACTCGATCATTCCTTAGACCTCCGGTAAAGATATGCTGCTATCCAGAATGCGCAGAACAGGATGCTGGCTTCAACGATGGTGTCAAACCCGCGTGTGTAGTAGAGGATCTCATCAAGAATGCCTCCCGGGTGGGCAACGATCGTTGTCCCAAGGTGGAGCGTGTAATCTGCAAGGAGCTGACTTAGCGGCGTCAGATACGCGGTCACATATCCGAGTGCCGGAGCATTTTCCGGATACTGGGCAATGATCACGGCAGGTTCCGTGAACGGCACTCCTCCCCGGTCATACGGATCCAGGGAACTGGAAGGATCCAGCGACTTGGGGTAAAGCTGATCCTCCTCATACGAAATGAACGGGACACTGCAGAGCCCGAAGATCGCGATCAGACAGACGCAGATCGCATAAAGTTTCGGCAGATTTTCGATCGTCGAAAGATACCCGGAAAGTTTCTGGAATGGTGAACATACTCCGCCTGCCGTTTCTGCCGGACAGTTTTTGCGGCTCCGCTCCTCTTTCATGCTGCCTCCTTTTTCTCGATCACTCTGACAAAGATCAGTGTAGTTACGATGTTCACGGCAACAAACGTGACCAAGGCGAGCGTTTCATTGAAGCCGAGCATGATGAACACCAGACCGAATTCAGCGACTTCCAGATTGATCAGCCGTGTAAGATAGGTTTTTTCCCGGGGAAATGCCGTGAAGATCACACCTGCCAGCAGGAGGATGCACCCGATAAGAAACTCATACGGCAGAATCATTTGGCAGCCTCCCGCTTTTTGCCGAGAAGAAGAAGGATAAAGATCGTGCCGACAGGCATCAGGAGAGAGACCACGATCGCCGCATCGAGATATCCTTTTTCCACAAGGAAGAGGACTGCCCCAGCTGTAAGAATGCCAAGACAGATCAGTTTGTCAAAAGCTGATCTCACGACAAGCGCAGCGATCCCTCCAAAGAGAGCCAGGAAGATTGCCAGTATCAGAATCAAATCCGTCATTCTCCCTCCAGCTGAGCAAAGGTGCTTGCGATCGCATTCGATTCAAGGGTCGCTCCTATGAAGTAGGCAATTGCCGCAAAAACTGTTATCGGATGCGGGATCAAGAGGACGATCGTTCCGGCGACGGCGAAGTTCATCACGTTGAGGTACGGCAGTTTTTTCAGCGTTTTCGGCTCGAAAACTGCACGGATCGCACAGTACACGGCGATGACCACACAGATCCCCTCAACGATCATGAGACTTTCCTCCAGAGTTTTCCAAGGATGCGGCTTGCATATTTTGCAGAGATCCCTTCAACGAGGAATATCGCGACAACACACCCCGCGATGAAGGACTCGGGAGGGAACCCGGCAAATGAGGTGAGTGTCCAGATGATCAGTGTGGCACAAACAGCTCCGCTCGTTCCTGCAAATACCTTGTCCGCACAGATGCGTGCACCGATATATACAAGAACGATCGAGATGAGCGCCCCCCATACCCCCCACACATAATAGCCGCATGCGGCAAGAAGCGTGCCTGTCGATGCATCCGGCGATGAGATGATGTTTCCGATCATCCATCCGCCGTTTCGGTCTCCTCCGCTTTTTTCCAGCTCTTTTCCAATCACATCTGCTCCGGAAACACCGCCCTGTTTGGGCAGTTTCCACAAGAAATCAAGTGCGGTAAAAAGCAGAAGGCAGATCACGGCAGCAATGGGAATAGCGGGGATTACATCGATCATAATATTTCATCCGGACGTCTGAAAGGAAATGGGGAAAGTGCTAGTTAGTTAGGTATTGACATTAGGTTAAATAAAGGTGTTGCATTTGGCCATATGTCGCGGCCTTTGACTGCAGAAGATACGGACCGGCCGTTTCAAAAAAAAGGGGTTAATATCTGATTTCTCCGACAAAGACGGTAGAAGCCGGCCCTGTCATCTGAGGGATATCGCCGACTGTGATGTCAAGCGGACCGCCGGCTGTTTTGACGTGAATGGGATTTCCAAACACCTTTCCGGCCTTTGCCGCAATAAGCGCCGAGGCCGTTGATCCGGTGCCGCATGAAAGTGTCTCTCCCTCAACACCGCGTTCAAAGGTCCGGATGACGATCTCCGACTGTCCGGTGATCTGAACAAAGTTGACATTGGTCCCTTTCGGAAATCTCGGGTGGTGCCGGATCTTCGGCGCCACTTTATCAATATCGATCCCTTCAACATCTCCGACGAAAACGACAGCATGGGGAACACCGGTGTTCACTGAATATACGGTCATCCCTTCGATCTCACAGCTCTCCTGATATGCTGCCGCTCCCATATCGATGGTCGCCATGAAATCCCCTTCATTGTCATATCCCACGCGGACCTGCATCACGCCGGCGAGTGTTTCGACGGCAAAGGCTTTCTTTTTCACATACTCCTTATCGAATGCATATTTTGCAAGACAGCGGATCCCGTTGCCGCACATCTCAGCCTCGCTTGCATCGGGCTGGAAGAGTCTCATGCGGATGTCCGCCTTATCGGATTTGGAGATAAAGAGCACACCGTCTCCGCCGATACCGAATCTCCGGTCACAGTACACAACTGCAAACTGCGCCTTCATTTCATCCGGAATAATGACCTGATTCATCTCATCGATCAGAATAAAGTCATTCCCGTTTCCGTGAAGTTTTGTGAATGCTATCGACATAACGTCATGCTTCGGGAACTTGATGGTCATAATACTAGTATATGTGCTCCTGAAGATTTATACTCATTACTCCAAAGAGACAGAAATCTGATAAAAACAGGGTGTGGAGCCCTCCCGTCACCGGGTAAAAATGCTCCTCTTTTACACAGAACCCCAGATGTCCAGCGCTTTCTGCAGCTCGATATGGGTCTTTGCATACTCGTTCGCACTCACGCCCGCCAATGCCGCATCCACTGCCTGGCGCATCGCCCGTGCTCCGGCCGCGGTACCGTCCGGATGGCCGTGGATCCCGCCTCCTGCCTGGAGAACGATCTCGTTTCCAAGCGTAGTGATCTCGGCATTGACTTTTCCCGGGTGAAGGCCGCCCGAAGCCACCGGAAACACCGTGAGAAGCTTTCCCGCAGGACCGGTAAGGGCCCTGTTGTCCCCCAGGATCTCATCGGCTTTTCCGCCCATCTTCCCGGAAACCGTTCCTGTGTGGAGCTGATCTCCTCCGCAGACGCGAACCAGTTTGGCGATCGGCCGCATGGCGATGCCGTGTTCGGGATTTCTTGTCAGCGCTCCGTGCATCGTCCGGTGGACATGGATCGGAACGTTGATCGACGGCTCGGACGCAAGGCACTGGACCGCTGAGAAACCGGCCGTCAGAACATCGACCATCAGCATGTTGGCGCCTGCTTTTACGGCATTGGAAGCGATTTCCAGGATCCTGTCCCCTCCGGTGGTGACGTTCAGGGCATACAAAACCTCCCGTCCCGTCTCCTCCTTTGCCCGCTCAAGTGCATCCATCACCATCTCGAGCCTGACCATCAGCGGACAGAACTTCTGATCGGTCAGGGTCTCATCATCTTTGATCAGATCGACACCGCCAAGCGCCGCCTCGTAGGCCACCTCAGCCGTATCCTTCGGGTTCAGACCGACTTTTGGTTTGATGATCGTGCCGACGTGGGGGCGGCGGCTGGTTTCAGTTCCGCAGATCTTTCTGATGCCTTCTATGCCGAACTTCGGTCCGGTCCCGTCAAGACCCTTCGGGATCTCGATGTCAAGAAGTCTGACGGCTTCAAGTTTTCCAAGACCGAACAGGTTTCCTGCGACGACCGAGAGATACTGGGGGATGTTTCCCGGCTCAAAAATTTCATAAGGGAAACTAAGTTTCGTTTGGAAACCTGAACCCGAAGGCGCAAGCTCAAGGACTTCGCCGTCATAGGCATGAACGTATGCGGTCTTCTCGTTCACGGTGGAAATCCCGGTCCAGGTGCCGGTCGTCTGTTCTTCTGAGATCGCCTGGGCGGCGTACTCAGGCGTCACTCCTGCTTTTGGTTTAAAGTAATAGGTTGCAATCAGGTCATTCATGTTAGTCTTTCTCCAGACTTAGAAACTGGTTCTGCAGCTCTCCCAGTCCCCATCCAAGGTATTCACGCATGATGGTGAAGGCAAGGTGAGGGGGTATCGCTCCTGCTTCGGTAATTATCAGATCTATGTATTCAGCCGGCGTAACATCAAACACGGGGTTTTTGATGCGGACAAACGGCAGTCCTGCTGCAATATCGTCAGGAAGAACTTCGTTTGTCGGGCGTTCCTCGATCTGGATCCGCTCGCCGAGGATCGTTCGCGGGGCAAACTTGTATGTCTCTGCCGTAACGATGACGTTTTTCCTTGCCTCGTGGGCGCAAAGAGCGATCTGGGATGTCCCGATCTTATTCACGACCGCTCCGTTCACGGTTATTGCGTCTGCCCCTACAATAACGAGATCGACCTCTTTCATCATGGTCCGTGCCGCCGAATCCACAATATACGTGGTCGGGATCTCATGATCGTTGAGCGTTTTTATCGTGATCCTTCCCTGGTTCCACGGCCGGACCTCTGTCGCATAGACCTCGATATCCTTTCCCTGCCGTTTTGCCTCGATGATGCTTCCAAGAGCCGCACTCGAGTTGCAGTGCGTCATCACGACACTGCCGTCAGGGATATGGTTTGCGCCCATCACCGAGATCCGGTCGAGAGCGGTTCTTGATGACCAGATAAACTCGTTCGCTTTTTCCCGCAGAATTCTTCGTGCAGCCTCTTCATTGCTGGCTGAGCGGACATCCCGCATAACGATCTGCACTGCATTGGGAAGAGAGACGGCTGTCGGCCGGGTCGCGAGAAGAAGATCCGCCGCAAGTTCCATCTCACGGATGAATATCGATACATCTCCTGTCCGGGGCAGAGTTTCGGCATGATCACGAAGCGCAGAAACTGCTTCCCGGGCAATCTTTCCGGCGCCGCGAATCTCCATCGAGATGATTTTATCGGCTGTGTCGTTGATGCTCATTTATATTACTGATTGGAGTCTAAGATTAAATAACTGAGGGTCGAACCATGTTCCATCCAAAAAGAGGAGGATAATGTCTGTCGGAGTAGTTTTTGACAGTGCCGGAACGCTTCTGAAAACGAATCGCGCCGTCAAAAATATAAAAAGCGGTCTCTTGCTGAACAACAGTCCGGAAACGACAATGCTGACGTTTGAGGATCCGGACAGGATCCTTGTTCTGCTGAATATCAGCTCGACCGAGATGATGCAGATACCTCCGGAAAAGAACTTCTCCGAGTACCTCAAGGAGATCGATGTGGTATTCGGCATCAGCTGCGGGAGAAAGATCATCGACGCCGATTGCGTGGCCGCGATCCTTTTTTCCGATCCCGTGTGCTGCGTCTCCGATATGCAGGAGGTCATCCGCGCCTGCTGGAAGATCGTTTCCCGGGAAGCCGAGTCATTTGCGATGAACGCCGGCATCATCGTCAATCTCCGGACAGGCGAGATCGAGTTTACGATCGCCGCCGCCGGCTATCCGTTTCCGGGAGTGAGGGAGATGATCTCGGCGCTGCATCTGAAAGGCGTCGCGGTCTATATCGCTTCCGGGGACCGGACCTCAAAACTCGAACTGATCGCTGACAAGATCGGCATTCCCCGGGAACGGGTCCACGGGGTGGCAACGCCGGTTACGAAAGCAAGGATCGTAACAAGCCTCAAAGATGAATATGATGTCGTCGTCATGGTCGGAGACGGGATCAACGACCTCTCTGCCATGCGGGCTGCCGATGTCTCTATTTTAACCGTCCAGCAGAAAAGCGATCGGCCCGAAGCACTCTGCAGACAGGCATCCTATATCATCGAAGATATCCGTGACGTGGTCGGGATCGTGGACAAACTGAACACTGAAAGTTCCTGAGGCCGCATGCCGGTCTCGGTTTTGCACATATATAATATGATAATATGCCTTCAGATGCATCTGCCCCCAAGATCTGAGATCCGCAGACCCTCTTCTAAAAACTAATAACTCCGTAAAACAAACACATACCATTATAGAAGGAAGAACATATGACAACCCCGTTTATCACGATAAAGGACCTCATCATGGACTTTCCAGCCTCAACGGAAGATTGCCTCGAGAAATCAGCCGAAATGGTCAGGGTCCTGGATAACATCAATCTGGAAATCTCCGAAGGAGAGATCGTGGGTGTTATCGGCAGAAGCGGCTGCGGAAAGACCGTACTCATCCATCTGATCCGCGGAATCGATCAGGCTCCAACGTCCGGAACTATCATCTATCATATATCCCGCTGTCCAAAATGCGGAAAAATCGAGTTCCAGAGTGATGCCGGGAAACCCTGTCCCGCCTGCGGCGACACGCTTGCTGCTGAAGATATCGATTTCTGGAAACCGGAAAACGAGAGACTCAAAGCCCAGATAATGGCACGGACTTCGCTGATGTTCCAGCGGACGTTTGCCCTCTACGGGGATGACCGGGTCATCGAAAATGTTCTTCGCGCTCTAGACGACATAAACTATCCCTCGGAAAAAGCCATATCACGTGCAGCCGACTTACTCGATGAAGTCAGACTCACCCACAGGATGATGCATATATCCCGTGATCTTTCCGGCGGCGAAAAACAGCGTGTCGTTTTGGCACGTCAGCTTGCCAGGGAACCGCTCTTTTTATGTGCCGATGAACCAACCGGCACCCTTGATCCGAAAACGGCCAGGATCGTCCATGATCTTTTGAAGAAAGCCGCCAAGGAAAACAATATGGGAATGATCGTCACCTCCCACTTTTCCCAGGTCCTGGAGGATGTCTGTGATCGGGCAGTGCTCCTGGACGATGGAAAAATAACCCTGATCGGCACGCCCGATGAGATCGTTGAAGAG
The DNA here is from genome assembly GCA_002287215.1 of Methanocorpusculum parvum. GTDB lineage: Archaea > Halobacteriota > Methanomicrobia > Methanomicrobiales > Methanocorpusculaceae > Methanocorpusculum > Methanocorpusculum parvum. The sequence continues at coordinate 54,347 of LMVO01000012.1, read as the reverse complement.
TTCATGAAAGGTTATCACGACGACCGTGTCTACACCGATCAGATCTTCGGCGACCCGATCATCCGTGCGGAAAACCTGCTCAAAAAATTCATCGCCGTTGACCGTGGAGTTATCAACGCGGTAAACGATATCACCTTCGAGGTCAATGAACGGGAGATCTTCGGGATCATCGGCGTATCCGGCGGAGGCAAGACCACGCTCTCCAAGATGATCGCGGGTCTGTATGAACCGACGTCAGGAAAACTCAACGTCAGGATCGGGGATGAATGGATCGATATGTCAAAACCGGGATATCTCTTCCGCGGACGGGCAAAACAGTACATCGGTCTGCTTCATCAGGAGTACGATCTGTATCCTCACAGAACCGTCATCGACAACCTGACCGATGCTATCGGCCTTGAGTTCCCCAAAGAACTTGCGACCAGAAAAGCGCTTATCACTCTTCGAATGGCAGGTTTCACCGAAAAGAAGGCAAAAGATGTTCTGCACAGACTGCCGGCAAGCCTTTCGGAAGGAGAAAAGCACCGGGTAGCTCTGGCGCAGATCCTGATCCGCGAACCGCGCATCATACTTCTTGATGAGCCGACGGGAACTATGGATCCCATCACCAAAGTCGATGTCAAGCACTCGATCATGCATGCCAGGGAAGAGATGGATGAGACATTTGTGATCGTTTCCCATGACATGGAGTTTGTCCGCGATGTCTGCGACAGATGTATGTTCATGCGCGGCGGCAAGATCATCGACATCGGTCCGACCCATGAGGTGCTCGACAATCTATCCGAGGATGAAAAGATCGTTATGCGCAATGCCGTCGAAAAGGAAAGGGCGCGGACAGAGACCGGCACGCCGAAGAAAGTGACCCTCGCCGGAGGAGCGCCGGAAGCGGAAGCAACCGAAGGTGCTCTGCATGAAACGACCGATGAAATGTTTGAGATGTAGGTCAGGATCATGACCGATGTCCGGATCTTCCTGAACGGTGAACAAAAAACCGTTCCGGCAACAACAACCCTCAAAGATCTCCTTCCAAACCAGCCGGAGGGGACCTCTGTTATCCTTCTTATGCCCGGCAGCGTTTCCCGGGCGAAGACATCCCATCTCCGTCTGACCACCTCTGCCGGAGATATCGTGATCGAACTTGCAAAGAAAACCGCTTTTCCTCTGCCGACCGGTGAAGTGAAAGAAAATCTGCGGGTACATTTCGAGGATAAAAATGCCGTCTCGTTTGGTCCCTTCCCTCAGGAGTTCGTTCCTGACAAAACACCGTACCGGTATGACCGCGGACTTGTCTGTCTGGGTTCAGGCGGCTATGATCCCAAAAATGCCTATCTCACCTTTTCCCGCAGGGAACATGTGGCGGATCACGGGGCAGCCAAAGGCGGAGCCGTTTTGGGAAAAGTCATCTATGGTCTGGGGATCCTGAACCGCTGGAGAAACGGCGACACGATCACCCGTATCGAGGAGGTATTTTCCAGTACCGACTCGACCAATGCAAAAGTGACAGCTGATCTTTCGGCTGAAGTGAAAGACGGGGTGCAGATCTTTTCCGAGCTGGTCATCACCGCGGAAGGGTATCAGGAGAATCATGCAGAGATCGACTGCGCCTGTACCGAATCGGTTGAACATATGCTGTTTTGCCTGCGTGAGAGCAGATTCCGGGTCGATCAGACTGCGTCCACCTTTATCCGGGATCACACCGAAGGAAGACTCTACGCTGCGCAGGAACGCCAGAAATCCAGACGTGAAGGAACCGTAACGGTGAGAACGGCAGGAAAAGGCTCAGGCGCTCTCTATATCTACACCCGGGATGTGCCAAGCAATCAGCATCATACCCGGACCGGGTCAGTTACCAGAGGGATAGAGCTTGCCAAATTTTCAACCGATAAAACGACCCTTTCGGTGAGATCTGTCCCCGAGCTGCTTGATCTGCGGGGTCTTCCTCTCGGACAAGCGGTGGATCTTGCGAAAAAACGCGGTCTCAAAGTGATGGCCGACAACCGTGATCTGACCGGAAGAGTCGTCATCGATCAGAAACCGGAGACGACGCTTGAGGTCCTGAAAGAGGGAAAAGTCTCGCTCTTCACCATGGGTCTGGACAATGTCATCGACATCTCGCTGGATTATAAAAAGGCTCCCCGCTCGGTCGATCTGTTCCGCCGGGTCACCGGCCTGAAACGGTATGCGGTCGGGACCATGCCGTTTATTTACAATCTGGAGAATGAGATGTACCTTTTCAAGCCTCCGTTCTCGACCGGGACAAACATCATCCCGGAGAACACGCCGAAAAAACCGGTCAGGACCAATACTCTTGCATTGACGAACGACTCGCGGCATGCAGTCGGGATGGTGGGTGTGCGTGTGGTCGAAAACAAGGAGTACGGACCGACAGGAGAGCCCTTTGAGGGAACGAACGTGATCGGGACCGTGATCGATATGGACAAACTTTCTTTGATGAAAGAGGGCGGGACCATCTATATCCGGGAGGTCAGGGAATGAAACCGTACGTCCCGGAGTATGTCGGGACCGTGACCAAGTATGTGTTCGTGGACTCGCCAAACACGACCCCTCAGGATATCGCAACGGCCGCCTATGAGATAGCTCAGGGCGTGATGATCAAAGAGACCTGTTTTGGCTGCCAGATCACCGGTACGCCGGAGGATGTTTCCCGTATCATCGATCACCTGCGTACTCTCGATCCCTACCGGATCTTCATAAAAGACCGGGGTTTTCCCCCCGGAGATTCCCGGCGCTGCAGAGCCGATCTCGGCGGCGCAAGGCCAGGGTATCTTGGGCACGAATATGAAATGAGTTTTATCCGGTATATTTCGCATGGACTGAAAGAGACCCAGGAACTGACAAAGGCATCATTGAAAAAAGCTGCAGGGGTCGCTCTGCCGCTTGAAGAACCTCTTGATGCAGATATCCTCGAACAACTTTTTTCGGAGGAAAAATAATGGCAAAAGTATTCATCTATCCGGCAACCAGCCTCATCTTATCCGACCTTGTAGAGAGGTTCGGTCACGAACCGCTCGGATCGGCTCTTTCGATCCGCGAACATGTCCAGACACCGGGTTTTGATTCGCCGCCGATCCAGATGACCGCCGAAGATCCTCAGAAAGGTCTGAAATGGGCTGCTGTTGAGGTCCCGTCCGGGATCAGAGGGCGCATGGCGCTTTACGGCCCGCTTGTGGAAGAGGCCGAAGCGGCAGTCATCATCGATGAGCCGGAGCTGGCATTCGGCTGTATGGGCTGCGCACGGACAAATGAACTTCTTGTCTTCATGCTTCGGGAAAAAGAGATGCCGAAACTCGAACTGCGCTACCCGGCTTCGAAAGAAGAGGGCGTGACATTTGTCGCAAAGATCAAACAGTTCCTCAAAGATCTGGAGGTGAAACAATGAGCGCAAAAGATCAGCCGGTGAGGATTGCCCAGATCACCTGCGGAGCAGAATACAGCGGTATCCAAAACGAGATCACGTCCGCGGCAGAGACCGTCGGAGCAAAGATGTTTTACCCGGATGTGGCCTTAAAGGATGTAAAACGCGCCTACAAGGACTTCGGTCTTCCGGTGAAAAGTCCGGATCTGAAACTCGCCATCGCACGCGCCCAGGCAATCGTGGAGGGGAGGATCGAGGCTGACGGCATCTTCATTGCAAGCTGTTTCCGCTGCGCCGAGGCGGCGATCGTTCGAAACGAACTCCGCAGATATATCGTCGAGAACTCCAAGATCCCGGTCGTTTCCTACTCATTCAACGAGCGGACCGGCGCTTCGACCCTTCTCACCAGACTCGAAGCTCTTTCGACCATCGCAAAACGCCGTGCGTTGATGGCCCGCGAGGTCCAGGTCGGGACCACGATGGGTGTGGACTCCGGATCTTCGACAACGAAATGCATCATCATGCAGGATAACGAGATCATCGGGACCGGGTGGAGACCGACGACCGATGTTCTGAAAAGCTCTGACGAGGTCATCGCTCTCGCACTTGAAGAGTCAGGACTCAAGATCTCCGATATAGAAGCTGTCGGAACGACCGGATACGGAAGGTTCCTTGTCGGGAAACATATCAAAGCTGATCTCATTCAGGAAGAACTCACCGTCAACTCAAAAGGAGCGGTCTACCTTGCAAACGCCCAGAAAGGATTTGCGACCGTCATCGATATCGGCGGTATGGACAATAAAGCTATCAGCGTAAACGACGGGATGCCCGGGTCATTCACGATGGGAGGTATTTGCGCCGGAGCGTCCGGACGGTTCCTTGAGATGACGGCAAAACGTCTCGGTATCGATATCACCGAGCTTGGCGCTCTCTCGATGGAAAGTGAAGGCGGGGAAAATGTGCCGATGAACAGTTACTGTATCGTCTTTGGAACACAGTCCCTGGTCAATGCTCTCGCTGCAGGCTATAAACCCGCAGATGTTGCCGCCGCGGCATGCCACAGCGTTGCCCAGCAGGTGTACGAACAGCAGCTCCAGGAAGTCGATGTCAAAGAGCCGGTCATCATGGTCGGCGGATCATCACTTATCCAGGGACTTGTCCGCGCCATGGGAAGGATGCTCAAAACAGAGGTCGTTGTCCCTCCTCATTCCCAGTATATCGGGGCAGTCGGCGGCGCACTGATCTCCTCCGGTTTTGTCGATAAAAAGGTGAAGGAGGCGTAAATGGCAGGTTTGGACTACTTCGAGGTCGAATGCACCGAAGACGGATCGGACAACTACATCAAGGTCGCTACTACTGTACTGCAGGATCACAACCTTCTGGGTATCGTGGAAGGTCTGCATATCTACATCGATCCGCAGTATCCCCTTTTTGTAGCTGCAGGTTTCATCCGCCCCCCGCGTTCTGTAATAAAGATCTCGGATGTAGGCAATGTACTGCTTCAGGACGGACAGGCGACGATCGCCGTAGGAGATGAGACCTATCTTGCTGCCATGCTGAAGATATTGTGGCAGAAACTCGGTCATGACAATGTCGATCAACCGGACCGGTTCACCGTCATCATCAAAAATACGCAGATCCCAAAGGATATCCGGGACTGGGTGGTTGTCGATCCGGCCGAGTCACTATTTAAAGATCTCATCTATGCGATCCAGGTGATCGCCCCCGAAGGGTTCAAGGTCAGGCGTGAGAACTACGGCAAAAACAGGTTCTCTTATGCCGCGAGCGAAAACACTCTGCCGGCGGCCGATGTCGAGAAGATCATCGCGGACCGGTTCGCACGAATGGAGGAGGCCCTGAAATGATCCTTGTGCCTGTTACGTATAAGGGAGGCGTGTACCGTCTTGACGAGATCATCGACTACATCGAGGATCTCGGCGGGTATATCGTTCAGCGGCATAATATTGCAAGCGAGGTCGTTCTTCAGGTCCTGATGCCCAAAGAGGACATCAGGCATCTGATCACGTTTTCCCGCCCCCTCGGCGGAGAGGTTATCGAATCTCCGCTTGTAGGGACCGAGATCGCGGTGGTGATCCCAAGTCTGGAGATCCATCACCTTCCTCACTCGGCATGCGACGTGGCCGAGTATCTGCGAAGCCACGGCTCGAAGTCGAACATGCTTGGCATGGCACGCGGGTTTGGCAAACGCATCGCGCAGATGAATGACGAGGAACGGGATCTGATCAATGAACATGATCTGGCGATCTTCGTTTTGGGAAACTTTGCCTCCTGTATCGAGAAGAAATTCCCCAAATTCAGATACGGGCTCACAGTCCCGGTCATTCTGACGGGGGGGCCCGACCGTGAGGTCCTCGTTAAGCAGACCGATCCGCCGGTTGCCGGATACGTCGGCGGCCTTGGGCGGTTCATGCACCGGACCCAGACCGAAGCGGACATCCACCGGCTCGATATGGTGATCGATGAAGTGAAAAAAGTGATCGAGGCGCGCCGTCAGGAGATAGCAAACGATCCTCTTTCGGTCTCGCCGGCGCGGCTTCAGGCGCTCATCAAACAGGAACTTCCCGAGATCGAGGAGGTCTACTCCCCGTCCCCGATCGCAGTCCAGCTCAACGGCCTGCGGGTTAAGTTGTCCTACCCGACGTATGCGCAAAAGGTCCGCGATCTCGTGATCGAGGATGAAGTAAAAGTCGGCGATGTGGCAGATGTTCTGCCTTCACGCATGCGGGATTATATTCTGATCCGCATAAAGCCGCTTTCGGAAACAAACATAGTGGTATGAATCATGGTAGACATCGACATGAATTTTGAAGAGGCGATCGCGGAAGTACAAAAGAACGGAGCGAAACAGACAGCCGCCGAGTGGCTGGGAAGGATCGAAGCGGAGTACGGAACATCTCCTCTGATCTACCAAAAACTGGAGGCCTGTCCGGAGGCCCTCATTTCGCATCTTTTATACAAAAATGCGGTGACCCAGGCAGGAGCACTGCCGCCGAAAACTGTGGAGCTGATCAGCCTTGCAGTAGGAGCAGCGTTACGGTGTGATCACTGTACTACGTATCATATGCAGGTCGCAAAGAAGATGGGGATCACAAACGAAGAGATCCTGGAAGCGGTTTTGGTTGCAGGTCTTCTTGCAAACTCGTCGGTCCTTGCAAATGCCTATCGTCTGGTCGTCCCTGAAAAGGAGCCGTGCGTCGGGACCTGCGCTATGAAATAGAGCGATCCGGCAGACTTCCAACCCTTTTTTTCGGCTTCATGCAACGGATTTTTTTGGAGAGAATATTCTTCTTACCGGACAGCGCATGATTAGGTATGTCAAGGAGACCGGTTATTTCTGTTATCGGCGACGCAGCGATACGACCCGGATCTGCGAAAGAAGAGTTTGCGTTTTCGCTTGGGAATGCGCTTGTTTCAAACGGATACCGGGTGCTTTCGGGAGGGCTCGGCGGGGTGATGGAAGCTGTATCCCGCGGAGCTCATGCCTCTCCTTTATACCGTGAAGGGGACGTGATCGCGGTCCTTCCTGGAAATGATCCGGCCCAGGCAAACCCGTATACGGATATCGTTATCGCGACCGGACTGGATCATGCGCGAAACTTCATCGTGGCAAATACGGACGCGGTCGTCGCGGTAGGCGGGGGGTCGGGGACGCTCTCCGAACTTTCCTATGCCTGGGTGATGCACCGTCTGATCATGGCATACCGTGTTCCGGATGTGGTGAAAAGAGACGGCGTGTTCTCCGACTGGGGAGCTGTCGTGGCTGATAAAAAGATCGACGACAAACCGCGGTATCCGGACATCCCCGACGACTGCGTGTTTGGCGTCGACACGGCTGATGACGTCATCAGAATTCTTGCAGAGCGGCTCTCGAAGTATACGCGCCGCCCGCTTCTTGCCGGAAAACGAAATTAACGTGTAACTATTCACCCGAAATCTCTTTTACCCGGGTGACGACACTAAAGTTTTGAGAGAGAAAAGGGTGGGGTTTACCCCACGACCATATTATTTTCTTCGGCGATCTCGATAAACGAATCCGCCAGATATTCTGCTTGTGCAGTTGTCAGTCCATAGGTGTTGAACTTCCACTGTTTGGTGACACCCGGCATGATGCCAGTGATCCCCCGTTTGTTTAAGGCACTCGAGAGGAAGAAGCCGCGTTTTTTATGGGTTTGTGCGACTATGTCGAATGATTCTGCGGTATCCATTCGGGTAAGGGTGTGTTTTCTCGGATATTCCGAGGCAACTTTTGTTCCTTCGATGGAAAGCAAGGCGTCGGTAACGATCTTGTGGTTTTTCAGCTCCTCGTCGAAGTGGTTGACCCGCTCTTTCACCCGCGGGAAAGACGCGATCAGACCAACTGCCGGGTCGCCCATGAGCGAACAACCGAGGATCCCGACCTGTTTGATGCCGAACTTTCTGCCGGTGATATCCCCCTGGATCTTTGTGGTGCGGAGAACGATGTCCGCATACTCGTCGGTGGTCGCGAGAATCCCAGACGGGGCGGGAGCTGCCATGCTTTTGTGCCCGGACCCGACAACGAAATCGACGCCGAGTTTTTTGCCGTCAACCGGAAGAACGCCGACGGTATACACACCGTTGTAGAGAACGGGGATGTCGTACTGGTGGGCGACTTTGGCGATTTTTTCGACTTCATGCATGTTTCCATACATAAAATCGACCGCATCGACAAAGACGAGTTTTGGGGCATAGCCGAACTCGCGTATGGCGTTTTCGATCGATTCCGCAGTTGCGTCGGCGGTGATGTGGTGATCGGGGGTCGGTTTGATTTCCCGGACAACGCCGTTTACGACCTCGACGGATAAATACGCAGTGTAATGCCCCATCCCGGTCATGATGACCGGCTCGCCTTTTCCGACGAGTGCCCCGGTGACTTCCTGGAATGCCCGCCGTGCTCCGGGTACGAGCTGGATCTTGTCCATCCCGAGCCATGCGGCTGCTTCTGTGTGGAAATCCGCGATCGGCGGTTTAGTTACATAGTCCAGGCGGAAGGGTTTATGACAGTTGTCACAGACTGAATAGCCGTCTCCCCACGCGATGACGGCTTTCATCGCCTCCGGGGTGAGTCTGCCGGCTGCCTGGATCGGATCGAGGTTGATCGAGGATTCTTCAACGGCACGGGTTTCGATCTGCCCGGCGCATTTCATAGAAGCTCACCCTCGAGGATCTCAAGTTGTTTTCTGATGTTTTCGACGGTTTTTTTCGTGCGTTCCTTCTGTTCATCGGTGAGATGATGCAAAGGTGAGGTCTCCCGCAGGGTGACACGTATGTCGGTCAGATTAAAGAGACCGGTGAATACTGCATCTATCGCTTTTTGTGACATTTTTTAGAGAGTATCTGCATTTTCTCCGCACAGATACCATGCGGTTTTTTTCCAGAATGGAAAAGCCAGGTGCCTGAATTGAACAGGCGTAGAACTGCTCTGCAGGCAGTCGCGTTACCACTCCGCCAACCTGGCACGGTTTTTGATTCACAGTGTGATGTTCACAGTGTGAATAATACGTGTGTGGTTTTTGTATTTAATAGTTTCGTGGATTTTCGGATGATGAATGAGATTTCGGCGCTTTGCGGTCGATTTTCGGGCCGCACGCATGATAGAATATATCTGCGGCATGTGAGATCCCTGCGGGATTCCAATTCAGCAATACAGCCCTCAAGACGAACGTTGGTTCGTTTGTGATATATTGATTTTCAATTATTGCATGCAGGGTTTCTATAGAGGGAGAGGGGGGCTTGAAAGAAAAAGGAGTTTTACAAAGAGATATAAGAAAAAGTCGAAATAATGTGGGTAAATAGTTACATTTATCAGTCGTTCTTCACTTCACTCTGGCAGCATTTACTGCTGCTCTCACATTCCCCGCCGGCAAACGGGCAGATCGTCATCGAAAAGTCTGCCATCGGATGCCCTTTGCTTTTTATTTCAAACTCCTTATACCACCCGAACGCCGCCCGTTTCGTCTCGATCCCCTCTTCAATGAGTCTGCTCTGGATCGTTTTCAAAATCCACTGGGAAACACCCGGACACCCGAGATCGCAGGCAAGATGGGCATATGGAAAAAGCATCACGCGTGTTGCCCCAAGGCGGGACAACCGGAGTTTTATGCTTTCCACCGTTGACGTGACCGTCAGTTCGGGTGAGAGTTCATCCGACTTTTCCACACTCGCAAACAGGAGAACACAGTTCTCCATCTCGTCCTCTCTTACTGGATCCGGCTCTGCAATTTTTGTTTTTTTGGTGACTTTATACCATACGCGGTCCGTGTGGATCCCAAGAATTTTCATTGGAGCACCTCGGAAAGAGAGAGAGTTTCACTGGTCAGCATCCCAAGAACACGACCGGCATTATCAACGACCGGAAGGGCGGAGATGGCATGCTTCTCCATCAGCGAAGCTGCTAACCGGAGTGAGTCCGAGCGCTGAATCGTGATCACGTCTTTTGTCATGATCTCGGCAAGGTTTTGGAAATTGCCGGCGACCGACTTCGCGATATCCCACGAAGTCACGATCCCGGAGAGCGTCCCATCCCCTAAAACCACCGGCAGATGATTGATCTCGTGCCCGATCATCAGTTCGGCCGCCTCGCGGATCGAGGAGGTTTCCCGAATGGACGGCGGATCATGCATCATCAGATCTTCAACAGTGATCGGGGTCAGGAACTGACCTACCATATAATTTAGCTGGGCATTTTCCAGCAGGAATCCGTCATGCCCGTGGGGGGAAACGATTTCTGCATACCTGGCTTCTTTACCGTTTGCAGAGAGGGCGAGCATGATCTCCTGCGAAAGATACGGCGGATACAGCCAGTCGGACGAGACGGAGATAATCAGAAACTTTGCCTCTGTCCCTGCAAGCCCATCGGTCAGACTGCCATTTTTGGTAAGATCATAGTAGTCAACGGCCCGGGTGATGTAGAGATAGGAGTTTGGATCGAACCGTTCCACAAACATCTCTCCCTGATGCTGAAGATAACTTTCGACCGAGAACTCGGTGTGAAATCCATAACCGAAGGCTTCTGATTTCTGAAGTCTCCGCCCGAATTTGGTGTGCATGGACTCATCCGAGAGATACGTGATATGGGCCATCATTCTTGCAAGGGAGAGACCGCGGTCTGGTTTTTTTCCGGGAGAATAATTCCCGCCGTTCCAATCCGGATCGCTCATGATCGCAGCTCTGCCGACGGCTCCGAACGCAATGTGCATGGGAGTCGAGTAACCGGCCGAAGCAATACAAATAACACGGCGGACGAATGCCGGAAACTCAACACTCCACTGCATGGCCTGCATTCCGCCCATCGAACCGCCGATCACGGCATAGAGTTCAGTAATGCCCAGTTCTTCGAGCAGTAGGTGTTCGGCATGGACCATGTCGCGGATCGTGATCCCCGGAAATGTGATTCCGTAGGGCTTTCCGGTGGCCGGATCCTCCGACGAAGGACCGGTCGAACCTTTACACCCGCCGAGAACATTGGTCGCGATCACACAGTATCGGTTTGTGTCTAGTGCTTTGCCGGGACCAATGATCCCGTTCCACCATCCGGGTTTTGTGTCGCCTTTATGAAAACCTGCCGCATGTGCATCTCCGGTGAGAGCATGACAGACAAGAATGACGTTTTTGTTATCCTTTCTTCCGTACCGTTCATAGGCGATGATCACATCTGAAAGAGATGCTCCGCTCTCCAGATCCACCGGGCGGGTTAGGGTGTGATAGTGTGTGGTGACTTCACCAACTGAATCCTGTAACATGATTGTGTTTAGATGAGGGAGAGGGCATGGTCCAGATCGGCGATGATATCGATCGGATTTTCAAGACCGACCGAGAGACGGATCGTATCGGGCGTGACCCCGGTTGAACGCTGTTCTTCTTCGCTAAGCTGCTGATGGGTCGTCGATGCCGGATGGATGATGAGTGTTTTTGCATCTCCGATGTTTGCCAGAAGCGAGATGAGCTGTACATTATTCTGCACGGTGACTGCCGCATCATATCCTCCTTTTACGCCGAAGGTAAGAAGCGGACCGCCTGATGTGCCGAAGTATTTTTCGCGGTTCTTCTCCGACGGGTGTCCGGGAAGGCCTGGATAGTTGACCCATGCGACTTTTTCATGAGATGCCAGATGCTTTGCTACGATCAATGCATTCTCTGCGTGTCTGGGAACCCGAAGATAGAGGGTTTCAAGACCGATCGAGGTAAGCCAGGCATTGAACGGCGAGAGAGCGGCACCGAGGTCGCGCATCAGGGAGATTCGAATACTGGTCGAAACGGTCGCCTGACCGAAGGCTTTGTAATGGACGAGTCCTTTGTATGCCGGGTCAGGCTCGGTGAACTTGGGGAATTTGCCGTTGTCCCAGGGGAATGTGCCGCTTTCAACGATCACGCCCGCCAGGGAATTTCCATGCCCGTTGGCATATTTCGTTGCCGACATGACGACCAGATCCGCTCCGTGCTCAAGCGGACGGACCGTGCCTATCCCTACGGTGTTGTCCACGATGAACGGAACACCTGCTTCATGGGCGATTCTGGCGATTTCTGCAAAGTCGGGGATGTCAAGTTTCGGGTTTCCGAGGGATTCGAAGTAGACGGCCCTGGTTTTTTCGTTGATTGCAGCTTTCAAAGCTGTCAGATCATTCGAGGGGACGAACCGGACGGTCCGCCCAAAGTTCGGCAGGGTCAGACTGAATAACTCGAATGTTCCTCCATACAGATTATCGGCCGAGACGATTTCGTCACCCGGATTGGTGAGTGCAAGGATCAGGGTACTTATCGCTGCCATTCCCGAGGCGGTACTTATTGCGGCAGTTCCGCCTTCGATCGCGGCGATCCGTTTTTCGAATGAGGTGTTGTTCGGATTCGTGAGCCGAGTGTAAATATTTCCCTCAACGGAGAGATCAAATCGTCCTGCAGCTTCCTTTGCGTCTTTGAACACATACGCAGTGGTCATGTAGATCGGTTCTGTCCGTGCCCCGGTCGTTTCGTCCGGTTTTTGTCCGGCATGGATACTAAGTGTTTCTTTTTGGTATTTTGGGGTCATGATAGTTCACGCTGTGAATTCATATTGGAGGGCATATGATATATAGATTCTTGTAAATATATGCGGATCTGTTTTCGGGTCATTACGAAAGAAAAAACCCAATTTCAGATTGAAAAAAGGAGAGATTACTCCACGTTCTGGAGCATCTTTTTATCGTATCGGGAAATGGTCGCGTTTTTCTGGTTCTGATATTTTGCATCAGGTTTTTTATCGTATGGGCACTCGCAGCGTTTGGTCACGTAAAAGACGAGCTGACCGATCGGCATTCCTGCATACACCCGGACCGGGCGGCAGTTCGAGTTGCACATCTCAAGCGTGATGGTCCCGGAAAATCCTGCGTCGATCCAGCCGCCGGTCTGATGAAGGGCGATACCGAGGCGTGCCACGCTGCTTTTTCCTTCGATCGAGGAGACGATGTTGTCGGGCAGCGTCACCGTTTCCAGGGTTTCGGCAAGGACGAACTGTCCGGGCTGAATGTCAAAATAGGTTCCTTTTCGTTCTTTTGTATGGGTGTGAAGCGTCTCTTTTTGATAAGGGTCGATCACATCGTCGCATGGTTCATACCAGACAAAATGATTACCCAGGCGGATATCAAGGGAGTTGGGCTGAACAAGCGCCGGATCGAATGGATCGATGCCGATGTACCCCCGTTTGATATGGTCTGCAATTTCCCAGTCTACCAGAATCATATACTACTATTCGCCGGATAAACTAAAATACTCTTTCAGTCCCGTCTCTATGGAGATGAAAGGGGAGTGACCGGTCGGTGAACTCACATACCGCCTCCCGGTCTCCCTCTCCCCATTCCCGTATTCTTAATACTCTTCAGGACCAATAGATAAGCATTATTTGATTTCGGAAAAGGAAGGGCAAAAAATGAAATATGTAGTAGTAACCGGAGGAGTAATGAGCGGACTGGGAAAAGGCATAACTGCTGCATCCATCGGCCGCATTCTGATCAACAGAGGGTATCACGTCACCAGCGTGAAGATCGACCCCTACTTAAATATCGACGCGGGACTCATGAACCCTGCTCAGCACGGCGAGGTTTTTGTTCTCAAAGACGGCGGAGAAGCCGATCTGGATCTTGGAAACTACGAGCGTTTTCTCGACATCGAACTGACCCGTGATCACAACCTCACCACCGGAAAGATCTACTCCTCGGTCATCTCGAAGGAGCGACACGGCGATTATCTCGGCGCTACCGTCCAGATCATCCCCCACATCACCGATGAGATCAAGGACCGGATCAAACACGCTGCCGAGTCCTGGGTCGACAAAGACGGGAACCATGCCGAGATCTGTATCGTCGAGGTCGGCGGGACAGTCGGCGACATCGAAAGCATGCCGTTTCTGGAGGCTGTCCGCCAGATGCACTGGGAGTATGGAAACGGCGACTTTGCCCTCGTCCATGTCACCCTCCTTCCCGCCGATACGATGGGCGATCTGAAAACCAAACCCACCCAGCACTCCGTCAAAGCTCTTCGCGAACTCGGCCTTGAAGCCGACATCATCGTCGGGAGAAGCAACCTTCCTGTCTCCCTTTCCACCAAACGAAAGATCTCTTCCTTCTGCGATGTGGACGTCCACGCAGTCATCAGCGCTCAGACGGCTCCCGACACCTACCTCGTTCCAATGGAACTCGAAAAAGAGGGAATGGCCGAGGTCCTGTTGAAACAGCTCCATCTTGAGCCGGGAAAAGCGGACAACAGCTGGTATTCGCTGATCGCCCGCGAATATACGAACCGCATAACGGTCGGCATCATCACCAAATACGGCGTTGAGGACGTCTATATCTCTATAAAAGAAGCCCTCAAACACGCCGGCCGTCTTCTCTCGACCGAGGTCGCCATCCACTGGCTCGATGCGGAACTCTACACGAACGAAGACCTCGCTGATCTCGACGGTATCCTGATCCCCGGCGGATTTGGAAACCGCGGCATCGAAGGGATGATCTCCGCGATCCAGTATGCCCGTGAACACAAAAAGCCTCTTCTTGGTCTCTGCCTCGGATTCCAGCTCTGCGTGATCGAGTTCATGAGAAACGTCGTCGGCTATAAGGATGCGACGAGCGAAGAGATGGGCGCGGGAACTCACGCGATCGCTCTTCTCCCCGAACAGGAAGGCGTTGAGGATCTTGGCGGAACGATGCGTCTTGGGGACTACTCCGTCACTCTTGACCCGGCGTCCCGTCTTGCCGATCTCTACGGCGCGACCGAGATCATCGAACGTCACCGGCACAGATATGAAGTCAACCCGGCGTACATCGACGAGATCGAAGCGAAAGGTATGAAGTTTGTCGGCAGAAACGGCAGACGCATGGAAGCTCTCGAACTTGCCGATCACCCGTACTTTGTTGCGACCCAGTTCCACCCGGAGTTCAGATCACGCCCTACCCGCCCGTCCGCACCGTTCATCGGCTTTGTAAAAACCTGCCGCGATCTTCAGAGAAAGGAGTAACATGGAATCGATCTTAGTTCTGGATTTCGGCGGCCAGTACAATCAGCTGATTGCCCGGCGGGTCAGGGAAGCCCATGTTTTCTGCGAAGTGAAGCCATGCACGATCCCTCTTTCTGAGATCAAAGAAGGGAACTATGCGGGAATCATTTTCACCGGCGGACCGGCGAGCGTGTATGCGAAGAACGCTCCGACCGTTGATGCCGGCATCTTCGATCTCGGCATCCCGATCCTCGGGATCTGTTACGGCGCACAGCTGACGGCCTATCTTCTCGGAGGAAAAGTTGCTTCCGCGACGACCCGCGAGTATGGACGAACGTCAGTTTCAACGGAAGAGTCCTCTATCTTCAAAAATGTCCCTGGAGAGACGACCTGCTGGATGAGCCACACGGATTACATCAGCGAGGTCCCGGCCGGATTTGCGAAGACTGCGCATACTGCCGTATGTCCGGTCGCCGCGATGGCAAACCCTGAGAAGAAGATCTACGCAGTTCAGTTCCACCCGGAGGTCATGCACACGCCTGAGGGCATGACGATGATCAGAAACTTCCTTTACGATGTCTGCGGATGCAAAGGGACCTGGCATATGTCCTCGTTTGTGGAGGACATGATCCTCCAGCTGCGTGAAAAGATCGGCGGCAAAAAAGTTCTGTGCGCCCTCTCAGGCGGCGTCGATTCGTCGGTTGCCGCGGTCCTGATCCACAAGGCTGTCGGCAAACAGCTGACCTGCATCTTCGTCGATCACGGCCTTCTCCGGAAGAACGAGGGGGATGAGGTCGAGGAGATCTTCCGCAAACAGTTCGACATCAATCTGATCCGCGTCAATGCCGAGGACCGGTTCCTCGGAAAACTTGCCGGCGTTTCCGACCCGGAACAGAAACGCAAGATCATCGGTGCGGAGTTCATCCGGGTCTTTGAAGAAGAAGCAAAAAAGATCGGCACAGTGGATTTCCTTGTGCAGGGAACGATCTATCCTGACGTGATCGAGTCGGGACCCGGCGCGGCCGCGGTGATCAAAAGCCATCATAATGTCGGCGGTCTGCCGGACAATGTGGATTTCAAGGAGATCATCGAGCCGCTGCGTGTCCTCTTTAAGGATGAGGTCCGCCGTGCGGGTCTCGAACTCGGCATTCCGGAGAAACTTGTCTGGCGTCAGCCGTTTCCGGGTCCGGGTCTTGCGATCCGGGTGATCGGCGATATCACGAAGGAAAAGCTGGATGTTGTGCGGGATGCGGACGCGATCTTCCGCGAGGAGGTCGCGAAGGCAGGCATCGACCGCGATATCAATCAGTATTTTGCGGCGCTGACGAACATGCGCAGTGTCGGCGTGATGGGCGATGAGCGGACATATGACTACGCGATCGTTTTGCGTGCGGTGACGACGACCGATTTCATGACCGCCGACTGGGCGCAGATCCCTTTCCCGCTGCTTGAAAAGATCTCGAGCCGGATCATCAACGAAGTGCGGCACGTGAACCGCGTGTTATACGATATCACGAGCAAACCCCCGGCAACGATCGAATACGAATAACCCCTTCTTTTTTTAATCATCCAGTCCGTCTTCTCCCTCAGGTTCCAAGGCGCTTTTCTCCAGAAAAAACCCTGCATTTGCCGTATTTCCCCCCGATCAACATGCAGTTTCAATACACAGAACGACGAATACTTATCTAAATATCCAGCGAGAAAAAAATCATGTCCACCTACAAAGAACTTGACGCAAAATATTACATGCCCTGTTTTGGACGGTCTATGCAGATCGTCAAA
The DNA here is from genome assembly GCA_002287215.1 of Methanocorpusculum parvum. Lineage (GTDB taxonomy): Archaea > Halobacteriota > Methanomicrobia > Methanomicrobiales > Methanocorpusculaceae > Methanocorpusculum > Methanocorpusculum parvum. The sequence continues at coordinate 37,686 of LMVO01000012.1, read as the reverse complement.
GGTGAAGGCTGCAATGTTTGGGACGATAACGGAAACAAATACCTCGACCTGGTCGCAGGAATCGCGGTCTGCAGCACAGGTCACTGCCACCCGCAGGTAGTGGACGCGATATGCCGCCAGGCACATGAACTGATCCACTGCTCCAATCTTTATTACATACCGGGTCAGGCCGAACTCGCAGAAAAACTGAGCAAAGCGAGCGGGATGGGAAAAGTCTTCTTCGGAAACAGCGGAGCCGAGGCGATCGATGCGGCGCTCAAACTTTCCAAAGTCCGCTCAGGACGCAAAAACTTTGTCTCCTTCAACCATGATTTCCACGGCCGGACCGTGGGTTCCCTCGCCGTCACCCACAAACCCCAGATCAGAGAGCCCTTCGAGCCGCTCGGCATCCACTGTGATTTCCCTGAGTACGGCGACCTTGAGGCCCTCAAAGCGGTCGTAAATAAAGATACCGCCGCCGTCGTCTTTGAACCTATCCAGGGAGAGACCGGCGTCATCATCCCGCCGGCAGACTTCCTGCCGGGGATCAGGGATATCTGCGACGACGCCGGCGCTTTGATGATCTGCGATGAAGTCCAGACAGGCATGGGACGGACCGGGAAATGGTTCGCATTCCAGCACTCGACCGTTCAGCCGGATATCATCAGCATTGCAAAAGGCATTGCTTCCGGCTTCCCGATGGGTGCGATCATCGCGAAAGAAGGTCTTGAGTTCACCAAAGGCGAACACGGCAGCACCTTTGCCGGCGGTCCGATCGCCTGCGCCGCAGGAAACGCCACATTCGGCATCATCGAACAGCTCCTCCCGGGAATCGCCGCAAAAGGCGAACTCTTCCGGCAGGGTCTTGCCGCATTCAACCCCAGGGTCCGTGGTCTGATGGTCGGGTTCACGCTTGGCGAATCCGCTCCAAAACTTGCCGAACTCTGTAAGGAAAAGGGTCTTCTCATCAATGTCGCCGGTGACGGAAATATCCGGATCGTTCCGCCGCTGACGATCTCGGCCGACGAAATCAGGTATGCAGTCGGAGTGATCAATGAAGCCGCGGGTCAGATCTGAGTTCATCAAATCAGGCTACGTCTTTGCCAAATCCCCGGCGGAGATCGCAAAGGAGTACGGATTTTTGGAAGTTGCCATGCTCGGGAGCAATGAAAACCCCTCCCCTCCTTCAGACAAGGTCCTCCGGGCAGCGGCAGGCGAACTTTCCGGCGTGAACAGATACCCGGATCCAAAAGCCGCCGAGTTTCATGCGGCGCTGCGGAAATATATCTGCGATGCGCCGGTCGTGACCTCCGGCCTTGGTATGGACGGTGTCATCGAGACCGTTATCCGGACCCTTATTGAGCCGGGAGACAAAGTCGTCATCTCCACACCGACGTTTTCCATGTACGGTCTTGCGGCAAAAGCAGCCTCGGCCTGCGTTGTCAACGTCTCCAGAAATCCTGATTTCACGGTCGATATCGCATCCTTCCTTCATGAAGCGAAGGACGCAGCGCTCTCCTTCCTCTGCACGCCGAATAACCCCACCGGAACCGTGACCCCGGTCAAAGACATCGAATACATCCTTGACAAAATCGACGGCGTTCTTTTCCTGGACTGTGCCTACGTCGAGTTTTCCGATACAGATTATCTGCCGCTGCTCTCATCCCATGACAACCTCATCATCGGGCGGACAATGTCGAAGGTGTATGGTCTTGCGGGTCTTCGGATCGGCTATGCCTTCGTTCCTGCATGGCTGGAAGCTCCCTATGCCGTCGCCGCGACCCCGTTCACGCTGAACCGGGTCTCGGAAGCCGCCGCATCAGCCGCCGTTTCAGAATCCTCCTACCGTGAATCGTTCATCGCCCATGTACGAAAATGGCGTGATATCTTCATGACAGAGATCCCTTTCCCGGTCTATTTAAGCGGCGCGAACTTTATCCTGATCGACACGGCACCAAGATCGGGTGATGGATCTGCTGAGTTTCTCGCAAAGAACGGCGTTCTCGTTCGTTCCTGCACGAGTTTCCCGGGTCTTGGCGATACGTTCATCCGCGTGAGTATCGGCGCAGACTGGGAAAATGAACGGTTCCTTACTGCGGTGAAAAAATTATGATGATCGGGATAACCGGAACACCCGGATGCGGAAAGACCGCGGCCGCAAAACTTCTGCAAAAACTCGGCCATCCCGTCCTTGATCTGAAAACGACGGTCGGTCCGTTCGTTCTGGAACATGACGACGCATCAGGTTCGGATGTCGTGGATGTGGATGCCTGGGCCGAGGCGTTTCCCTACACCGAAGGGTTCGTGGAAGGAACGTTCGCCCATTATCTTCCCTGCGATAAGATCGTGATCCTTCGATGCCGGCCGGATGTTCTCAGGGAACGTCTTGCCCCCCGCGGCTATTCCGAAGAAAAGATCCGTGAAAACGCGGAGGCAGAGGCTTTGGACGTCATTTTGATCGAAACCGTTGATTCCTTTGCATCGGAACAGATTTATGAGATCGACACTACAAGTACAGACAGTGAATCTGTGGTCAGGAGTATCCTGTCTTTTGCGAAGGGGGAATCTCCCGCATCGTTTGGATCGCTTGACTGGTCAGAGTATATAACAGATGTAATATGAGTTTAGAATCACTTCGTCCAAAGATCCAGTGGGTGCTGACCCCGATCGCCCGTGCGTTTTCGAAACTGCCGGTAACGCCGAATATGTGGAGCGTGGTCTCGCTGATCTGTGCGTTTATCGCCGGCGTCTTTTTCGCTTTCGGACAGCCGTTTTTCGGCGTGCTGTTTGTTGTGCTGAACTCGTTTCTGGATGTTCTGGACGGAGCGCTCGCCCGGTATATTGGCCTCGCAAGCCCTATCGGTGATTATCTGGATCATGTCTTCGACCGGTATGCGGACCTGTTCATCGTTACCGGTATCATCATCTACGGGGTCCAGACCTGGCAGGCGCCGGTTCCCGCCTGGGTGATCGGTCTGTTTGCCCTCACCGGGGTCCTGCTCTCCTCGTATCTCGGGACCCAGGCGCAGGCTGTCGGCCTGAAACGAAATTACGGCGGTCTCCTCGGCCGCGCCGACCGTCTGGTCCTTTTGATGGTGTTTGGTCTTGCCGAGTTCATCTACCCTGCCCCGATCCTGTTTGGTCTGCCGTTTCTTGGCTGGATGCTTGTTGTATACGGATTTTTCGGCCACATCACCGCGGTCCAGCGGTTCGTGATGTCGCTCAAAGAACTGAACGCGGGAAAAGGGCAGTAGAGCCTGACTATTCTGAATAGAGCAGTATAAAAAAAGACCGCGGCCGTATTTTTCGGCCGCATACATTATTCCCTGTTTCTTACTGAACGGTTTGTGCCAGCTTCTTGTAACAGATGATCTCCAGCACACCGTTTTTCAGATGTGTCTGGGTCTGTGACGGGTCGATACCGGCAACCGGGATGACTGCTGAGTATTCCCGGTTCGCGCCGGCATTGAGCTGAAGTTTGCCGTCCTGATAGGCGATAAAGAAATCATCCTGACACTCCGGGGGGAGTTCTGTCTGGATGATCACTGTTCCCTTATCCTCAAACATCTCGATGGGGATCGTTTTATTGTGGACCTCATCGGGTGTCAGATGGATCTTACCGCCGGAAAGGACAAACTTCACGCCGACGACAGGCGGAAGTTTTCCCTCGCTTTCTCCAGAAACATGACTGATCAATATTTTATGGATGATATCCATTAATTCCCTGTATGCATCATCTGGTGTTTCCGGCATGCTGTTTCATCTCCGAGGTGAAGAGAGTTGTTCTCTTCACGCATCTGCGTTGTTAATTATCTCTTTGATTCTGCTAAAGTCTTTCTGATGAGACATCAGCAGTTCATCAAGCTCACGGAGTTTTTCGGTGAGCCCGTCGTTTTTGTATTCTGCGGTTTCCAGTAGAGAAATGCCCTTTTCGAGGGTCTTTCTCTCCTCTTCATTGAATCTGTACTGCCATGAACTCCTCTCGGCGCTGCGTCTTCCCGCCTTGTCGAGGGAGGGCCGTACCCGCTTCAACGCGGCATCGAAGTGTTTGGCGAAGATCTTCACGCTGGATACGGCAAGCGTGATCTCCGCTGCCTCGTGGCCCGCCATCACCTTGACGAACTCGCGGATCGCGACCATCTTTGCCTCGCGGACGAGCGCTTCGATGTCGGCGCCGACAAACCCTTCGGTTTTTTCGACCAGGTCCTCAAGGTCCACATCTTCAGCAAGCATCGCGCTGATGTCTTTGATGTAGACATCAAGGATCTGCTTTCGTCCTTCCCGGTCCGGCGGGGGCACGAAGATGTGCTGTTCAAGTCGTCCCGGTCTCAGGAGAGCCGGGTCGATCATGTCCGGGCGGTTGGTCGCGCCGATCACGACGACGTTTTTCAGTTCTTCGAGTCCGTCGAGTTCGGTCAGGAACTGGCTGACGACGCTTTCGGTCACGTGGGAGGAGCCTTCGTAGCTTCCTCTGCGGGGAACGATCGAGTCGATCTCGTCGAAGAAGATGATCGAAGGCGATGCGAGCCGCGCTTTTCTAAAGATCTCCCGGATGCCTTTCTCGGACTCGCCGACCCACTTCGACATCAGCTCCGGCCCTTTGACCGAGATGAAGTTGCATTCCGATTCGTTTGCAACTGCCTTGGCAAGCAGCGTTTTTCCGGTCCCGGGCGGCCCGAACATCAGGAAGCCTTTCGGTGATTTCGTGGCGAACTGTTTGTAGACCTCGCTGTATTTGAGCGGCCACTCGACCGCCTGCTGGAGTTCCTCTTTCACAGAGTCAAGACCGCCGACATCGGACCAGTGGATATCGGGCACTTCGACGAGGACCTCACGCATGGCGCTCGGCTGCACCATCTTCATGGCCGATTCAAAGTCCTCGGCGGTGACTTTCAGGTTTTCAAGCTTCTCGGCGCTGATCTCTTCGTCCGGATTCATGCCGGGAAACGCCCGGCGCAGGGCATGCATCGCGGCCTCTTTCACCATCAAGGCAAGGTCTGCTCCGACAAATCCGTGCGTGGTGTTTGCGTACTTATCCAGCTTGACGTTCTCGGAGAGCGGGACGTTTCTTGCATGGATCTGCAGGATCTCGTGCCTGCCGTCTTTGTCCGGAACGCCGATCTCGATCTCCCGGTCGAAGCGTCCTCCGCGGCGAAGCGCCGGATCGATCGAGTCGGGGAGGTTCGTTGCCGCGATCACGATGACTTTTCCGCGGCTTTTGAGGCCGTCCATCAGTGAGAGCAGCTGAGCGACCACGCGGCGTTCCACCTCGCCTTTTGACTCTTCACGCTTCGGGGCGATCGAGTCGATCTCGTCGATGAAGATGATCGACGGCGCGTTCTCCTCGGCTTTCTCAAAGATCTCACGGAGCTTCTCTTCGGAGTCACCGTAATACTTCGAGATGATCTCAGGTCCCGAGATCGTGTCGAAGTAGGCTCCCGCTTCATTTGCGACCGCCCGGGCGATCAGGGTTTTACCGGTTCCGGGAGGGCCGTAGAGAAGAACTCCCTTCGGCGGTTCGATCCCGAGCTTCTCGAATACTTCAGGATGCCTGAGCGGGTACTCGATCATCTCGCGAACGAGCGAGAGTTCGCGGCCAAGGCCGCCGATATCCTCGTAATGGATGTTACCTGCCGATTTTCCTTTCGGGGCATCCTCGCCTTTGTAGACGCCTTCTTTATAGTTGACGGTCGTTTCCGACCCGATGATCGCGACATCTCCCGGCGAGACCTCCGAGACGGCGAAGTCGACATACTCGGTGTTGTAGTTGGAGAATCCGCCCCATCCCGAGAAGAACGGATCCTCTGACTTGGTCTGGAACCCGAAGGTCATGATCTGGCCTTTCGTGATCGGCCGGCCGGCGAATTTGCTCTGGATCGTCTGTTCCAACGCCCGGCTGTCGAGACGGATGCTCTGCGAGATGGGCTGGAGCGTGATCTTTGCGGCGGTCTTTGGAACGACCTTTTCAACCGTGACCGTATCTCCGATACCGGCGCCGGCTGATCTGCGGATGTCTCCGTCTATCGCGATCCCGCCCGATCCGGATACAGAAGAACGCATGACTTTGGCGGCGCCGATGCGTTTTCCGGTGATCTTGATGAAGTCTCCGGACTCGACGCCGAGTTTTGCCATGACGTCGTTATTTATCTTCGCGTATCCGCGTCCGACGTCGTTGTATTCTGCCTCCTGTACGATCAATGAAATTTTTGTATTCTCTGTCATTTTTTATCACTTCCACGGTGGTATAACTATAGGTAACATCCATCGAATATTTAAAGTATGTGTGGGGGCAAACAAAATCCGGCCAACAGAGGATTATTTATAGGCGTGCAATGCAGAAAAACACCCGGCGCGCGGAAAGGCAGGTGATAATTACCATATTTTTCGTAGTTTTGGATAGGTATATCTCAATATAGCGAGCATTACTGTAGTGATACAAATGAAAAAGAATGTACTTGCGATCCTCCTGCTCTTTGCGGTCTTTGCTCTCTTCGCTTTCCCTGCGGCAGCTGAAGACAGCCAGACCGACAAAGTGATCCTCGTCTCCGGATACGGATCATCTGCCACCTCGCCTGACAAAGTAACGATCAGCTTCGGCGTCGAGACCGAGAACCCTGATGCAGCCATCGCTCAAAGTGAAAATGCCGCACTGATGGCAAAAGTTGTTGCCGCACTCAAGAATGCCGGCATCAAAGATGCGAACATCCAGACGACCGGATACACCATCTACTCCTATGTCATCGGCGAGTATAATCCCGGCAAGTGGGCAAATGGAACCACCGTCTACAAAGTAACGAACACGGTCAGAATCATCTCCTATGATGTCGACAAGGCCGGATCTTACATCGATGCCGCAGTCGAAGCCGGAGCAAACAACGTGAACAGTCTTCAGTTCGGTCTTTCCGACGAAAAACTGATCATCGAAAGAAACGCTGCGATCATCTCTGCAGTTAAGTCGGCACGCGCCGATGCAGATTCCGTTTCCTCGGCACTTGGTCTGAAGATCTCGGGAACCGGGACCATCAACGTAGGTCAGAGCTACACGCCGGTCTCCTACTCGAATGCCGAAGTCATGATGGCAAAAGATGCCGCAGGCAGCCGTGTCCCGACCACCATCGAATCAGGCGAGATCAAAACAACGGCCACGGTTTCGATCGTCTACACCTACTAAAAATAAGAGAGATGATCTCTGCCGCCCCTTTTTTTTAAATACGTTAATTGCCGGCAAGTTCCCGGATCACCGCGACGAGGGTGTTGACCTCGCTTTCGGTGTTATAAAAGGAGATGCATGCCCGCGCCGTTCCTTTTTCTGCAGAAAGATACCGCATAAGCGGCTCTGCGCAGTGCAGACCTGATCTGATCTCGATCCCGTGCTCGTCATCCAGATGTTCCGCGATCTCGTGAGGGGCAAAACCTTCGACCGTGAAAGACACAACGCCGATACGGTTTTTCGGATCCTTGCATGAGTAAAGGGTGACCCCCGGGATCTTCGCAAGTCCGCTGATCATCAGGTCGGTGAGTTTTCGTTCGTGCGCCTCGATCTGCTCCATCCCGATGCCGGTCAGAAACTCCACCGCGGCGGCGAGCCCGATGCCTCCGGAGATGTTTGGCGTGCCGGCTTCATACTTCTGATACCCGTCCGCCGGAACATATCCGTCGTCGTTCACGCTTGAAACCATCCCGCCGCCAAGGAGCAGAGGTTCAAGGATCGGCTCTTTCATCCAGAGAACGCCGGTCCCCATCGGTCCAAACATCTTGTGACCGGAGAAGGAAAGGAAGTCCGCGCCGAGCGCCTCGACATCCACAGGCATTCGCGGAACTGACTGCGCCGCGTCCACCGCGAGCAGTGCGCCGTATTTTTTACACAGCCGCGAGATCTCGGCGATCGGGGTGATCGTTCCCGTAACGTTCGAAGCATGGGTCACGGTCACGAGCCGGACCGATGCATCCATCGCTGCTTCGAATGCGGCCATGTCAAGGGTCAGGTCGTCGTTGAGTCCGACGATCCGAAGCTCCACGCCTTTCGCTTCGAGTGCCTTCCAGGGAAGAAGATTCGAGTGGTGCTCGAGGATCGTCGTTACGATCACGTCCCCTTCCTTGAATGAAAGACCGCGGGCGATCATGTTGACCGCTTCGGTCGTGTTTTTCACAAACACCGTGGTTCCGGCCGATCCGTTGATGAACGCGGCGGCCTTTTCGTGGGCATGCCAGTACTTCTGGGTCGCGATCCTCGTGAGACGGTGGACCCCCCGCCCGACGTTCGCACGATAATGCCGCTCGAACTCATCCATCGCCGCAAGAACGCACTCGGGCGACCAGGTCGTCGCGCCGTTGTCGAAGTACATCAGGTCCCCCATCATCGGAAACTCGCTTCGAAGAGCTTCCCAGTCAGGTTCGGGGATCTGTTTTGGTTCGGGTTTTTCCGGAACGCGGTCCTCGACGATGTCGGTCGTTTTTCCCTCAGGCATGAGGTGGGCGACCGAGGCGGGCGTGCTTCTTCTGATCTTTTTCTCCGTCAGATCAAGGCCTGCTTCTTTGACGAGCTCCTGCATTTTCGGCGGCAGTTCCTTCCAGCGCCAGAGACCCCAGGTGACGAACTCCTGCGGAAGGCCGCGCTCCTCCGCCCATCGTGTGAGGAACTCTTCCCAGCGGTCCGCCATCTCCGGGTGGGTGACGCGAAGCGTTTCAAGCTCGGATTCGAGCATTGCCGGGCAGAGATAACAGCCGATCCGTTCATATCCGCGTTCGTAGAGCGGATTGTAGGGTAGTTCCCTGAGCCACAGATAGAAGAACACATCAAGAGCCCGCCAGGACCTGATCGGGGAGAGGTTCAGCTGCAGGGGGTTGGTCGGGTTCTGACTCAGTGCTTCGAGCGAAGCCCGGCTCCAGGACTCATACCAGCGGTTTCCCTGGATCGTCAGACACTCTCCGGTATCTGCGAGATGGACTTTGAGCGGATTGAGTTTGAGCAGTTTGCAGCACCAGCGGTGATCCTTTCCCGGCGGTCCGGCTTTTTCCACTGCCTGCCAGAAGTCGCCGGCTTTCTGAATGATCTCAACGCCTTCTGACTTCACGAAATCGATGGTTTCCGGGAACTCAAGACCGGTATCGATGAAGAACGCCTCGGTCACGCCGGCTTTTTTGGCGATGCTCCAGACGGCGGTGCTGTCTTTTCCTCCGGAAAATGAACAGTTGACCCGGGGTTTTTGCGGGGCATTCTGTCGGATCTCGCGGATCGCGTTCCGTTCCATGTTTTTGATGTGGAAGGCGTTCTTTTCGACCGCATCCTCCCATGAGGGGTTTGGCCGGGATTTGATTGGTGAAACACTGTTGAGCTCTTTTATCCTGACCGCACCTTCTTTGAGGATGCCGGTGCCGTATTTATTTTTATAGCGGAGAATGACGACCCCGTCTGAGATCCCGGTCGTCGTGACTTTGACCTTCTTTCCGCCGAGTCTTCCTTCCGGCAGACCGGCCGCCTCCTTTTCGAGATCGATGATGCCTTTGTCGGCTTTGCCGATCAGATAAGGCAGCGCCTCGGCTTCAAGGTCGAGATTGAATCTTCTCGCTACCGGGTCGAACCAGAGCCAGGCGAACCGAACGCCGTTTGCGATGATGAGATCATTCCGGTCGAGTCCTCCGGCTTTGTTCAGAACAAGGATCTTCGGGACGGTGACGTTGTCGCCGAACCGGGTTTTTATGAGGGAGGAGATGAGGTCGTGATCGGCTTTTAAGGCAGGCCTGATATCATACGGCTGCTGGAGCGGGATCTTTATGCTGTCTGTATCACAGGCGCAGGTTTTTGCCAGCAGAGGGATGTTGCATGCAGGACACCAGTACAGGAATTTGGTGACGAAGTCATCGCTTTCTTTGATATAGTATCCGGGCTTGAGCTCCTTTTTCGGTACAGGTTTCTTTTCGCCCCGTACACGTACAGGTTTTTCTGCTTTCTTTCTATAATGCGGTTTCTTATATTCGTGCGGCACGATGGATATCTATTGGTTTTTTACAGAGAAAAAGAACTGCCCCGGTTGAGAGGACGCATGTTTGGAAAAGCCGGGGCAGGGGGTCCGGGTCGAAAGCACGGGACGGGGGCGGTTCGTCCTCCCGCACACCCGTTTTCCCCCAGAAAGCATTCCCCAACTCTCATAAGGAATGAAGGCGCATATACTAAGGAATTCGTATGGCTATCGAGAATGGTACATATATTAAACTCAGCTACACCGGATCTGTGAACGGTGTTCCCTTCGATACAACCGACGCTGAAGTTGCAAAGACCGCCGGAATCTTCCGTGAAAATGCAATGTACGGCCCTTCGATCGTCAAAGTCGGCGCAGGCCACCTTCTTCCCGGCGTTGATGAGGATCTTGCAGGCAAAGAGATCGGCAAGGAATACACTCTTGTTGTTCCCGCAGAAAAGGCATTCGGCGAGCACAAAAAAGAGGAACTCAAAGCTATCGACAAGAAAGCTTTCGAGAAGAAACCCGAACTCTTCGAGCGTGTAAAGATCGAAGGCCGCGACGGTGTTGTTGTAAACAAAGTCGGCAGCAGATACATCGTTGACTTCAACCACCCGCTTGCAGGCCAGGATGTCGCCTACGTCTACACCATCGAAGGTGTTGTCGAGGACGGCACCGAGCAGCTCGCAGGAATGATCAAACTCCTCACCGGCCGCGATATGAAGGTCAGTGCAGAGGACAAGACCTTTGTCTCCATCGAGATCCCCGCAATGATGGCGATGTACAACCAGAACTGGCTCATGACCCAGTATATGGTTTCCCAGGAAGCATTTCTGATCTTCCCGGAGATCGAGAACGTGAAGTTCATCGAGTCCTTCCCGCGCCCGAACTACAAGGCTGAAGAAGAAAGCGCACCTGCAGAAGAGCAGGCAGCTGAATAACCCATACTCTTTTTTTCTGACGGATCCTATTATTCGTCAATGATCCGACATCCTGCACGTCTCTGGAAAGTCTCCGGCGAGAAGATCTCCTGCGGGGTCTGCGCCCGCAGATGCATGATCGCAAAAGGCGGGAGGGGATTCTGCGGCGTTCGGGAAAATACGGACGGCGTTTTGTATGCGAACTCATACGGTCTTTTGACGGCGGCAAATCTCGACCCGATCGAAAAAAAGCCGCTGTATCATTTTCTGCCGGGGACAACGACGTTTTCCGTGAGCGGTTTCGGCTGCAATTTTACCTGTAAACACTGCCAGAACTACACGCTTTCGCAGACGAGGAGTATCCCCGCCGAGTATGTGCCGCCGGAAGCGGTCGTCCAGGAAGCGATTCTGCTTGGCGCGAAAAGCATCTCGTTTACATATAATGAGCCGACGATCTCGTTTGAGTATGTGTATGATACGGCGAAACTCGCAAAGGAACAGGGTCTTACTTCGGCTTTTATCACGAACGGGTATCTTTCGAAAGAGGCACTCCTCGAACTTGCGCCGTTTCTTGGGGCGATCCGTATCGATCTGAAGGGGTTCACGGATGAGTTTTATAAAACGGTCTGCGGGGCACGCCTGAAGCCGGTGCTTGATACGATTCTCCTTTCAAAGGAGCTTGGCCTCCATCTGGAACTGGTGACGCTCGTTATCCCGGGGTATAATGACAGTGTTGACGAAATAGACGCGATGCTTGACTGGGTCATGACAAATCTCGGGCCGGCGGTGCCGCATCACTTCACGGCGTTCATGCCGATGTGCCATATGCAGGATGTTCCAAGGACCCCGTTCTCGACGCTTGACCGGATCTACCGTCAGGCAAAGGCGCATGGTCTGTATTATCCGTACATCGGGAACATGCCCCACGCGGATGGCTCGAAGACGATCTGCCCGGAGTGCGGCGCGGTTTTAATTGATAGAGACGGGTTTGCTGAACATACCCGAGGAGTCGAAGATGGGCACTGCACAACGTGCGGGCGAAAGATCGAGGGCGTTTTTTCGCATGAGGACCTGTAAGATTTCTCACCACGATTTTTTTAGAAAAGGGAATATGTCATATGTAGACACCTGAGAAATCCCACCGCGAATAAGCGGTTAAATAATCTCATGTATCTATACCCAGCCATACCCTTCCCGAATTGGATTAAGAATAACACCGCGTACCTCCCATATAAGATATTCCACCGCGGGTCGACTCGCAAGTTTCCTTCGAAAACTTGCTCAGCTGAACCCGGTCCGATGGACCGGGCCGCCTCCGCTAAGATCGCCGGCTATGCCGTCGATCCGCCTTCGCGCCTGAGTCGCGTCCCCGCACCCCGAAATCAGAAAAGAGAGAATTAGAACATAAGAAAAACCCGCATACAAGTTTGCAAAGCGAAACGGAGAGCAAATATGAAGCAGAGCACACCGCGTAACTCCTATTGAAAAAAAGAAAAGAAGATCCGGTTAGGTAAACTTCATCGTATTAATTTTAAGAAGCCTGGTCGCGCCGTCCGCGAACACTCCCCTGACCGCGATATCCCGCGTCCCGGTAACGCCGGAACAGGCGTTACTGAAACGCACTTCCCCGGTTCCTGCAGTTGAGATCGGGATGCATGCGACCGAAGCAGGAAGCACGACACCTTCGATCTCCAGAGAAAGCATCACAAGATCATTGACCCGGCGTCCCTCATAGATCGTCACGATCACATCATTCCCGACCACAAACACATGCAGCAGAACATCCGGATCTTCGAGTGATTTGTCCACGACATACCCGGTTCCGACCAGCGCCGCCAGGGCGAATACCCCGACAATGAAAAGCGAAGCAATACCGAGAACACCTGCCATGACCATGCGTTTTTCTTTCTGTGTTTGTTTTTTGTATCGTAGTGCCAACTTGATCACTCCAGAACCATCATACTGCCGTAACAGATCCCATCATCCGCCGGCTCCACATACATGAGGATATACTCCTCCCTCGTATATGCCGGATCCAGCACAAGACTGTACATCAGCCCTCCACCGGACGCGCAAAGAGAGAGGGCTTCCCGGATCGGCGACATACCAAAAGAGTTCGTATATCCCAGATGATTTGTCCCGATCCGGGACGGGTTGTAGGCGTTGGACAGAAGCGTGCCCTCAGCATCCAGCGCAAACGGATAAAGCCCTTCGACATGGAACCTGGCTGACGGATCGTTCATCATCCGCAGAAGTTCCTCACGGGGAAGCGCCGTGGAAAGATAATGCAGCTCCCTCACCTGCATTATCAGCTGATCGCGCATCTCCCAGCTGTAATTGAGCTCAGGAGTCCCCGGATAGATCCCTGCGCCGATCAGCCAGTCATCATCCACCGACATCACATACGAAAGCTTCAGTTCGGAAGCAAACCCGTTTGCCGGATTTGGATACTGGTAAAAAAGATAGCCGCCGCCGAAACCTGCCCGGTCGATAAACCGCTGAACAGGTTTCACGCCGACGATATCCTCGCCGCTGCGCCGGTCCATACCGATCATGTCCGGCTGATAGGGCAGTGCCAGGGTCGATCCATACATATCATAGGCAAAGATGTAGAGTTCCTTATCGACGAACGCGCCGTTTGGATCGTTGAATGCAGCCAATGCATCTTCTTTGGTGTGGGTCCGGGCGTATCTGTAGGCTTTTTCGACAAAGGTCCGCAGATCATCCGCCGTGTGGCTGACGGCCGGTTCGGCTGTTTTTTCCGTGTTCACATTGTCACTTAAAACGACCCGCCACTCCGTGCCGTCCGGCAGACCGATCGTATTCCAGACGGCGTTTGCCTGGCCGTATCCGGTCCACCCGACATTGTGAAAGAGATATGACACGGCCCCCTGTTTTTCCGAAGTTACCCGGTGCATGGCCTGATAGACCGTTGATTCCTGATACAGGATATCGGTCAGGATGTTTTTGCTGAGCTCCTGAAGGTCTTCGTCATAGATCTGCACACCGTCCGGCCGGACCGTCCAGAGCGTATAACCGTCTTTTTTCAGTTCAGAGACCGGGCCGGAAAAGAGATGGGCGGGGTTCACAAACACGCGCAGCGATCCGGCGTATATGCCGTTTTTATCATACACCGGAGCGCTGAAAAGAATCCCGAGATCCCCGTTGATAAGGGTAAGGGGCGGAGAGATGATACAGCCGCCTGCCGCGGCAAACTCCTCTTCGGTGACCGCCGTGCAGGCGGGATGCCCGATATACTCCTGATTTTTCGGGTTTCCGGTTACTGCGGCAACGATATTGTGCGCATCGGCAAGACAGATCTCGGAGCATGCGGGGATGTCCCGGCGAAGCTGGAGAAATATCTGTTTCTGTGCGAAGGGATCGTTTTCGGTCCCTTTCAGCTCAACGGCCGCAGCACTGGTCAGGGCACATATTTCCGTGATCTGGGAATCGAGAACCGGTATCCAGGAGTCCAGTGCCTTCTGCATATCGGCAGCGTGATCTCCGGGAACCGGGGTGAGCTGCCCTGATGCGATGCATCCGGTGGTCAGAATGATGGCCAGGAGCAGACAAAATGTAAGAATATGCAGTATTTGACGGGTCATCGTGCCTTCATCCCTGACTAAGCATTTACTTTTTTACGCATCCATGCATATATTATAATGTCTATTTCATCCGGCATTTTGTCCCGCTTCAGAGGAGCAGAGCGTTCATCATCAGATTCGGATTTTTTGTGTTTTTCCTCCTGTTTTGTACTCGCCGGACCCTCCTTTCCGGGAAAAACTCTACGAAGAACGATGCATTATATGGATGATTTTATTGGAGATATCAGAAATTCAGAAAAATTATTCTGGATTTTACTTATGTGTGCGGGGATACTCAGATTCAGGTAAGCTGCCGCATCAGCATGCCGGATTTCACTCTATTGGGCCGTTTTGGCATCACCGGGTCGTGAAAAGCCTGATATCTTCCGGCGCGGCCGGATGCGGCGGGCACGCATCGATGAGATAACTGAACAGAATACACTAAGAGGTATCCGATCAAATTAATTCCATAATGACAGCATCAAAAATCCTTCTCCTCATTATTGATGGTGTGGGTGACAGACCATGCAGAAATCTGGGAAATAAAACCCCGCTTGAAGCCGCCTCCCTCCCAAATCTCGACCGGCTTGCCGCCGAAGGCATCTGCGGGATCATGGATCCGATCGCTCCCGGGGTCCGTGCCGGATCCGACACCTCGCATCTCAGCCTCCTCGGGTATGATCCGCACACGTATTATACCGGCAGAGGACCCCTTGAGGCTGCAGGCTGCGGCATAAAAATGGAACCCGGCATGATCGGCTTTCGGGCAAATTATGCGACAGTCGATGACGACGGCAAGGTGATCGACCGGCGTGCAGGCCGCATACCCGACACTGCCGAGATCTCCGCCGCCGTGAAAGACGGTGTCGATCTGTCAAAATACGGCGTCGAGATCGAGTTCGCGCCGGGAACCGGACACCGTGCGGCCCTCGCTCTCAGAGGCAAAGGACTCAGTGCGGCCGTATCATCCAACGATCCGAAAAAGACCGGCGTTCTGCCAAAAACCATCGTCGCGGAAGATGACACGGCAGAAGCCGCCTTCACCGCCGAAGTCTGCAATGCCTTCGCGGCCCAGGCGGCGGAGATCCTGAAAAACCATCCGGTCAACCTTGAACGAAAAGCCCGCGGCGAATACCCGGCAAACGCCGTCCTCATCCGGGGAGCCGGCGAGATGGGTGTCTACGAACCCTTCGAAGAGAAACATGAACTTACCGGCAGCGTCGTCGCCGCAGCAGCATTGATCGCAGGTATCGGCAGTTCCGTCGGTCTTGAGAGGATCCCGGTCCTTCCGACGACCCCGCTTGCAGATCAGGTAAACCTCGTCTGCCGCGAACTGGAGAAAAAAGACTTCGTCCTCTTCAATGTCAAAGCAGCTGATGAGTACGGCCACGACGGAAAAGCCGTCGAGAAGATGAAGTATCTGGAAGAGGTCGACGCGGCCATTCTGCCGTTTTTCGATATCCCCGACCTGATGATCGCCGTCTGCGGAGACCACTCGACCCCCTGCACCATCAAAGATCACAGCGCAGACCCTGTCCCCCTGATCCTTCACGGGGACGGAACGCGTATCGACACAGTCACGTCGTACGACGAGATCTCCTGCGCCGCAGGAGGCATGTGCCGGATATCGGGCGGCAGTCTCATGCCGATCCTTTGCGACCTTATCGACAAAACCCATAAGTACGGAGCATAACGATATACTAATACACGTGGTGGAGAATGGCGGAGGAAAAAAAACGGATAATAATAGCTGAATCGATACCCGGCGAGGAGGATTCCTTCCTAAAATTACCGGATCTCACTCCCGAAGAGGAGGAGGAGCTTGCACAGTCATCATCAGAAGAACAAAAAGACGGACCTGAACCGCTGTTCTCTGAGGTCGGGCCGGAGGCGGCGGCGCCTCCTCGTCTCAACCTTTCAGAAGTCGACGAGGATACCGCGTCCATTCTTATCTCCTCCTCTGATCTTTTCAAAACCTGTTACCTGCCTGACAAGACCGAACTGCAGGAACGCAATCTCAAAACAAAGCATGATATTTTAGTGGGGGATCACTGTGATATCGGCTACGGTCTGTACGGCGATGATATCGTTATCAGCGAACTTTCGGTCATGCACGGCGATATCGTGGCCGAAGGGGATCTCAGGATCGACAACTTCTGTGAGGTCCACGGAACCGTTCTCTGCAATGGGGACGCCTATCTCGGCGAAGGCGTCAAGATCCATGGAAAACTGAATGTAGGCGGCAATCTGGATATCGGGGACAACGTCGTGATCGACAAGGAGTTCAAGGCGTACGGGGATATCGCGATCCGCAACCCTATGCCGGTCGTTTTGTATCTTCTTCTGTATGTGATGACGATGCTTCATCTGGAAGGCGAAGAGGCGGCGAAAAAACGCGTAGAGAGTCTTATCTCCGAAGCGAACGCCGCGCCTCTCGTCCTCCCGCCGAAAACGACGATGGATCTCAGATACTTTTCCGTTCCAACACCGATGGATGTCGGATCGAACTGCCGTCTGCACGGCAATATCCGGGCGCAGTCGGTCAAGATCAGAAAGGACACGACGCTTTTTGGCAGCGTGCAGGCGTCCCAGCGGATCAAACTCGGACCGCGGACGGCTATCCACGGCGATGTGGCGGCCCAGAATATCCGGGTCGAGCGCGGAGCTGATGTTTTAGGCGATGTTGCAGGCA
The DNA here is from genome assembly GCA_002287215.1 of Methanocorpusculum parvum. Lineage (GTDB taxonomy): Archaea > Halobacteriota > Methanomicrobia > Methanomicrobiales > Methanocorpusculaceae > Methanocorpusculum > Methanocorpusculum parvum. Next base: position 20,552 of record LMVO01000012.1, on the reverse strand, counting down.
AAACTGTCTGGCTGCATGAAGACGCACGGGTAAGCGGCGTGATCAAAGCGACCGATGGGCTCACCATCGGAAGAACGGAAGGAAAATAAATGTCGAAACTTTCTGCAATGCTGGAGCTCGATGAGCTGCGCATGCTTGAACCGGATTATGCATCGCTCGTGAACAATGGGGAGCCGGGTGTTTTGATCTGCGAGGCTGAGCCGGCGGATAAGGGAGCGAGGCTCCTGATCGATGAGGACGAGAGCCCGCTTTTGTTTGCAGTGAAAAGCGGCGATGAGTGGTGCGGGACCTCCTGGCTTTTCCGGTCGCCGACCGCGGGCGAGTTTTCCCTCTTCGAAGCAGCCGACGGGGATATCTATCAGGAGGACCGCGGGAATGTTGAGGATGCATGCCGGGCGTATTACGCTGAGATCATCCAGACGGTGATCGCGCCAGCCGGTGACGATCTGACCGAGGAAAGGGTCGGCAAGGTCCGCGGTCTTTTACACGAGGTATGGGGTCCCTCGATCTCCGGTACCGCGCTGGATGCCTGCGCCGGGTCAGGGATCGGTTCGCTTCTCCTTCGTGAGATGGGGGCTGATCCTATCGCGTATGACAACGATCCCGAGCTTTTGGCGCTGGGTCTTTCGTCCGGACGGCTGGCCCCGGGACGTACGGCATGTATCGATGCAAGAGCTGCTTCGGCGTATCTGCCGGATGCGGAGTACGGGGTCGGGATCATGTTCGGCCAGATCTACGGATATACAAAGGATATCTGGCGGCCGATCGTGGAGGAGCTTGCCGGGATCACGGAGAAGACGCTTATTACCGTGGCAACTCAGGAGGAAGCCTTCTGGGTGCAGGAGTGGGCCGACGGAGTGGACCGGACGCTTTCGATCATGGAAAATACGCGTGATCCGATCTACGACCGCTGGGTCTGTTTCGGGTGAAGGACGGCCCTTGAGCCGGATGGACCCTTCGCCCGTTCTTTTTTGCAGATTATTCTGTGCGTTTCTCCTTCAGACCAGGGGGTGGAGAGCCTGCAGGACCTCGGACGCATGCCCTTTGACCTTTACCTTGTCCCACGCGGCAAGGATCTTACCTGTTGAATCGATAACGAACGTACTGCGCAAAACCCCCATGTACTCCCGGCCGTAGAGCTTTTTTGTGACCCAGACCCCAAACGCGCTGATCACGGTCTTGTCCGGATCGGAAAGCAGCGTTACTGAAAGCTGCTGCTTATCGATGAACTTCTGATGGCTGGCGGCGGAGTCGGGGCTGATGCCGAAGACCTGCGCATCGAGGCGTGAAAACTCCGGAAGGAGACTTGAAAACTCTTTTGCCTCAGTCGTGCACCCGCCGGTATTGTCCTTTGGATAAAAATACAGGACCGTAAGGTGTGACGCATCCGTTGGAAACGTCCACTCCTTTCCAGCAGCGTCTAAAAGAGTGAAGGGGGGTATCGTATCATTGACCTGAAGTGCCATACCTGAATTTTGGCACGTTGAGCATATAATTCTTCTTCAGTACAGGACCTGATACTCGGTCACCAGATTGGAGCCGTACATCCTGGTGCTTCTCAGATCGAGCCTGATCATCTCGTTTTCGGATGCGAGCGGCATGCCGCCGACGAGAGACGGCGTGTCGCTTCCGCCGACGATGAACGGCATATGGATGAGCCGGATCTCGTCCACGAGCCGGTGATGGAGCATATGCCAGTTCAGCGTCGGGCCTCCTTCGATGATGAGTTTTTTCACCTGATATTTTGTATAAAGGATATCCATCAGCTGAGGAAAATCCACATGCTCTTCGCCGCAGACGATGATCTCGACGCCCTTTTCCCTGAACGCGGCAAGCCGCTCTTCCGGCGCCAGGGCGGAGACGGCGAGGACCGTTTTGGCGTTTTCCGTTGCAAAAACATTCGATTCGACCGGCAGATCGGCCATGCTGTTTGGGATGACGCGCAGCGGGTTTTTTCCCGGCACCATCCTGACGGTCAGAAATGAGTTGTCGATCCGTATCGTCGATGACCCGACCATGATCGCGTCATACCCGGCACGGGTTTCGTGGAGAAGAATCTCGGCTTCATGGGACATGTGTTTCATCAGCAGTTTACTGGAAACGCCTTTGCCAAGAGTAAGTTTCCCGTCAGCTGTGATCTCTGAAATCATCAGCACGTTTGGTTTATGTAGTGTCTCCATGAAAGTTTCCTTCTGATTCATATAGCTTGACGATGTATAGATATTTAGCACACACCGATAAATGATTTTACCTCTCTATCCATGAATATCACATCACTCAGATACAAACTGACGGGCTGGCTCGACCCGGTCGTGAGCGTCTTCGTCAAAACAGGCATGAGTCCCAATCAGATCACGCTTCTTTCGCTGTTTTTCGGGATCGGTGCGGCGGTCTGTTACTTCTGTCAGTCGTTTCTTATCGGGAGCGTGCTTCTCCTGATCTCCGGGATCCTGGATCTGACGGACGGTTCGGTCGCACGCATCACCGGTAAGAAAAGCGATTTCGGCGCGGTTTGTGACTGGATCGTCGATAAATATGTGGACGGGATCGTGCTTCTCGCGATCGGTCTTTCGGGGATCCCGATCATCTCCCAGTTTACGGGTTTTGCGCCGACTGCGGATATGCTGATCGCCGGACTTGCCGTGATCGGTTCGATCATGAACACGTTCATCAAACCGGTGACCTATGCGGAGATCGGCTATACCTGCAAAGAGGACGGTAAGATCTCGGATCCGCTTGAAGGGGTCGGATTTTTCGGCAGACCCGAGACGATGATCTCGCTTGTTCTGTTCGGCGTTATCGGCCAGATCTGGATCGCCGTGATCCTTGTCGCCGTCTGCACGAATCTGTCGGCATTCCAGAGATTATGGTACCTCTGGAGAAAGCACGGCGAGTATAAGAAAGACTAACTATTTTTTAGAAGTTACGCGGTGTTTCAAGGTATACGACCCGGAAGGGAGACGGCCTGGTAACACTAATAAATAAAAAAAAAGGTTTGCCGGATCAGAAATGAGTTTCTGTATCCAGTCTTGCTCCGTGCCGCCGGATCTCCGGCTGCGGGAGTTCTGAACGGAGGTCGACTTCCTCTTCCACCTTCATCTCATTGCGAAGCCTGAGGAGTTCTGCAAGGACTTCCTCGACGCCTTCGCCGGAGACGGTGGACATGTTGAAGAATCCGTCAACGCTTTTTACATCCGATTTGTTCACGACCGAGATCATGGGAACCGAGATGATCGACTCGATCTCCTCGCGGAGTTTCATCTGGGCTTCAAATGAGTAGCCGCAGTTTTCACTTGCATCGATGATAAAGAGCACCAGATCGGCGACATAGACCAGCGCGTTGAGCGCCTGCTTTTCGATGACGTTTCGCTCCTCATCGGCACGGTCGAGAAGACCCGGCGTGTCGATGAACTGGATCTTTCGTCTGCGTTCAGCATTTCTGTGTCCGACGATAACGCCTTTTGTCGTAAACGGATAGGAGGCGACCTCCGGTTCACCGCTGGAGACCAGACGGATGAACGAGGATTTGCCGACGTTTGGGTATCCGGCCACAACGATCGTAAACTCATCGGTGCTGATCACCGGGAGTTTTCGAAGAACGTTTCTGACATCGTTGAGATACCGGAGTGCGTCATCCGCCCGGTGCACGATCGAAGCGATGCGTGCGACCGCACGTCTTCGTTCGATCTGGGTATCGGTCCAGCGCATCCCTTTCGAGATACTGTTTCCTACGTCACGCACATTCTTTGCGGCCCATCCCACCATGCCGAGATTCTTCTTTAAGGCATCCATCCCGAATAATATGTCGCACAGGTCCCGGTAAAAGGGCGGCAGCTCTTCAAACTCGGGAAAGCTCTGGATTATAGTTACCAGTTTGTCATGCGTCGCCTGGGTGATCGCCCGGACGAAGTCCTCATTTGCATGACGTTTATTTGTTTTTTCCCGCATCTTCCTGGAAGCACGGCGGAAACTGCGGTCGAGCAGTTCGTCTGCTGTTGGAACGGTCGGGATTTTATCGAAGTACATTGTTCATCCAATCCATTTGGTTTATTACTATAGCAATCAGAAAGAATCAGTAAGTATGGATCTGTCACTCATTCAAAAAGATATCCTTATTACTCTTATCTCGCTCTATCATCAATATTCGCATCCAATCAAGAGTGAGGTCATCGCCGATATCATCCGGAGAAACCCCGGGACGGTCAGAAATCAGATGCTGGCCCTGAAGGTGCTCGGGCTGGTCGACGGCATTCCGGGGCCGAAAGGCGGATATCAGCCTACAGCGCGGGCGTATTCTGAACTGAACGTTTCGTCGGACTACTCAGAAAGTGAAGTGGTCCTCCAGAAGAACGGCGAGAAGGTCGAAGGGGTGCGCGTGCATGAGATCGCATTTACGACCCTGACGCATGCCGATCTCTGTCATGCCCTGATCAAGATCATCGGAAACGTGCGGTCGTTTGAGGTCGGCGACAAGATCACGATCGGACCGACGCCGCTGAACAAGCTGCTGATCAAAGGAGAGGTGTTCGGCAAGGATGAGATCAACAGCGCTCTATTGATCTCGACGTCGGAGATGACGTCGCTTCCAAAGAAACAGATCCGCGAGTATATGAGCTCTCCCCTGATCGCGCTGGAGCCTGATATGACGCTTGCCTATGCGATGAAGACGTTTCTTCAGCGGCGCATCCACGGGGCGCCGGTCGTTGAAAACGGGATCTTATGCGGGATCGTGACGCTGACGGATGTTATTTCCGCACTGGACCGTGAGATGCCGACGACGTCGCTTGTGTCCGAGGTGATGGTGACGCGGGTCATCTCGATGCCGGCGGATATGCGGCTGTATGAGGTCATCAAACAGTTTAAGGAGCAGGATGTCGGGCGGGTGATCGTGACCGACGAGGGAAAACCGGTCGGCATACTGACGCATTCTGATATTATCCGGGTGTTCCCCTCTCTGTGAGGCATGCCTTATACAAACGGATATATACTTGCTTGTCAAACTTTAAAGCTGATTAATCATGCAGAGTGAGCAGTTTACCCATAATATCCGGAAAAAGCGTGTGATGAGTACTGACGGGAAGATCATTGGTCAGATCAGGAACGTTACCTTCGATGCGCCGACCGGGCAGCTGAAGGCTCTTCTTATACGCCCGGATGCAGGTTTTGATACGACCGGTTACAAGCTTGAAAATGATGCGATCACGCTGCCGTTTGAGGCAGTAAAAGATATCACCGATTTCATTGTGGTAGACCGGTACATGCTCCGCTGAAGTTTTTCGGCACCTCACTCCATTTTTTTACAAGTATTTCCGCAGAGCATCCGCCGTCCCTTCACCGAAGGACCGTTCCATGACATGGTCTGCCGCTTCTTTTGCTTCGGGGGAGGCATTTGCCGGAACAACGGAGATGCCGCCGAGTTTCAGCATCGAGACGTCGTTGACCGAGTCGCCTGCCGCCAGAAAATCGGCCGGGGCAAGACCCATCTCTGCCGCCAGTTTTTCAAAAGCCGCGCCTTTGGTGACGCCGGGGATCTGGAGATGGATCGCAAATCCCGTGTCGATGACCTCGACGGGCATATCTTTGAGGATCTCTTTGATCAAAGCGGCCGGAGCATCCCGGGAAAACGCGATGTCCGAGTCCCGGTATCTGCTGCTGAAAAGCCGCAGATCATCGCCTTTCGGCCTGAGTTCGTCCACGACCTTCTGATACGCGGCAAGGCAGACCTCCTGATCGCCGGCGATATGTTTTTCGCCGAGGTACCCCAGACGGTACACCCCGCCGTTTTCGGCGATGATGGTCCCGTCGGTCCCGATCATGTGCGAGAAGGCATCCAGAAAACAGAGCGTATTTCCGGATGCAAGAATGACGGGGATCTCTGCGTCGATGATCCTGCGCAGTTCATCGACGGCCTCTGTTGAGAGTCTGCGCCGGTCGTCGGTCAGCGTTCCGTCGATATCGGTGATAAGGGCCCTTGGCATGATTAAAAATAGTATTGGGGTCAGCAGGCTTTGATACCTGCGGTTTCGACGGTGAAGGTCGCTTCGCCTTCCGGCAGGTTGGGGCTGTCCACAAGTCTGGCGATACGTTTGCCTGCTTTGCTCTTTCTCAGATACACCCGGTAGGTCGCCGTGTGCCCGACGATGTTGCCGCCGATCGGTTTTGTCGGGTCGCCGAAGAGAAGTCCGGGGTTGGACATGACCTGGTTGGTGACCAAAGCCACAGCATTCAGGTCATCGACCAGTTTGAAGAGGTCGTGCATGTGCCGGTTGAGTTTCTGCTGCCTGCCGGCCAGGGTCCCGCGGCCCGCGTATTCCGAGCGGAAGAGACTCGTCAGCGAGTCGATGATGATCAGTTTGACCGGAAGACCGGCGCCTGCAAGCTCGTTAGAAAGATCGCGGGCCGCATCGATCAGAAGCATCTGATGATCAGAAGAACTTGCACGGGCAACATGGATGTTGGCAAGGAACTCGTCGGCCGTCGGAAGCGTGTAGCCCTCCGGCAGATCCGCAAGCTCCAGTCCCTCGGCCATCTGCTCGATACGCTCGGGACGGAAGGTATTCTCCGTGTCGATGTAGAGACAGCTTCCGGCAAGCCCGCCGAGTGTGGTCGGGAGCTGACAGTTTATCGCCAGCTGATGGGCGATCTGGGACTTCCCGGATCCGAACTCGCCGTACAGCTCGGTGATCGCCTGGGACTCGAGACCGCCGCCGAACAGCTCATCGATCTCCGGAACAAGGGTTTTCAGTTTGAGAATGTCCTGTCTGCGTGCAAGAATGTCGGTCCCGGTCTTGAACCCGCCGATATCGGCCAGTTCACGGGCGGCCTTGATGATCTTCTTTGTCGTGGACTCGCCAAGTTCAGCTGCCTCCGCCAGATCGATAGGGGTGGCAGTCGCGATACTTTCAACAGTTATGTAGCCTGCATCACGCAGTCGGTCAGCGGTCGCCGGTCCTACACCCGGAATGTCTTCTATATCAAGCATTGTCATATCTTCCTGTACTCCTGTTTTTTAGATATACTCATACATCAGCATCTGGCCATATAAACCCCTAACCGCGCGGTGCGATAATGCCCCCCCTCCCCTGGAAAAACCCCCTTCCCACTCAGAGAGGAGGACATTTTCACGTGCAAAATTTTGATCTCTGCCCCCCTCATCCGATACTATTATTGCCGTCATCGCCCCATCTATCGGTATGGCCGAAAAGGACAATACCGAATACAAAAATGCCCTCATGGAGATGGCCGGCGAACTCGCAGCCAATCCTCTCATCAAACCTGTCATCGATCAGCTCATCTATGACTTCATCCGGTCTCCGGAGTGCAGAAAGGCGTTCGGCGAGTATGCCAAACGCAAGATAACCGATAAACTCGGATTATAACAGAGGGCGAAGACGCGCTGCGGCAGACGAAGGATCAGCCGGACGCGGCCAAATACCGGTCACTTCGACCCGGCCGTTCCCGGAGATGCCTTCGACATCCGCCGTCGTCCCGATCACCGGCGTCTCATCGGTCTTGAGGATCCAGACCGCGGTCCCGTCATCGAGCGAAAGACCTTCCGGCCGCCGGATCAGCATCCCTGTTCCAAAGAACGCTTTTCCGGGAACGGGAACCATCCTGATCGCCGAACCGCGGCCGACCGAGAGCTCGAGTTCGCCGTACCGGTTCAGTTTTGCTTCGGCATTGACCACCTGCACGGCGTCGCCCGGAAGAAACAGCATATCTGCCGCATCTCCCCAGACGGCGGCATTCACCCCGCTTTTTTCTGCAGACCCGCGGATTTGGATATTTCTGACACGCGACTCGGTCCCGCGTTTCGTGATGAACGTTTTGAGATCAGAGACAGAGGTCACAACCCCGGTGACCACAGGGTTCAGGCCTTCGGTCACCTCGGACGCATCTTTGGAAAGCACCTCGATCTCTCCGGGGATGATCTTAATCTCTGCAGAGTCGGAGACGACATACTCGACGATCCCGTCGTCCTCTTTTCTCTGCACCCCGGTGACCGAGATGCAGGATCCCTCATCCACGTCGGCGAACAGCTCCGGGGTCCAGGTGACCATGCGGGCCGTTCCGGAAGCATCACCGATGATGAACTCCTGCAAAAAGGCCGGCGTCCCGTCACGGCGGGTGATCTCCCGCACTTCGGAGACGACCAGGATCCGGACGGTGAGGGGTGACGCCATCACCTCGGACTTCGGCGGTTTTTTTGTCTCGACGATCGTGACTCTGCTCTCCCGAAGGGCAAGACAGGTCACCTCCTTTTTTCCGGGTCTGGGTTTTGCGATCACTTCGATCACCGAACCGGTCTCCAACTCGCCGGCAGCCTCTGCCCGATCGTCCCATAAGGTCATGACCACGGTGCCGGTCGGATCTCCAAGAACGACCGATGCCACAAGACCCGGCGGTTCGCCTTCGCGGGTGAACTCACGGGGCGGCCTGATCTCAAGGATCCTGCCGAAAAAAGAGACGACCTGGGTCCTGGCCGAAGGGATGCTGCCGATCTTTATATGGCTTCGTCCAAGCTCGTCCACAACCATCATCGCGGCCGTGACTTCATCCACCAGGCCGCCAAGCGAGGCGGATTTCTGTTCCACGCGCTCCTCAAAGGCTTCCTGCGTAAGCAGATCGGAGACGAGCGCGTAATGCATTCCTTATTTCCTGTGCCAGGAGGGGATGACCACGCAGGCGGTCATGTCCTCGTAGGTCTCAGCACGGCGCATGAGTTCCGCGTTGCCGCCGTTCACCAGCACCTCGGGGCATCTCGGCCGCGAGTTGTACTGGGACGACATCGCATAGCCGTATGCGCCTGCATCCAGAACGGCGATGAGATCTCCCGCCTCAACTGCCGGAAGTCTGCGGTCGGCTGCAAAGATGTCGCCGGTTTCGCAGATCGGGCCGGTGACGGTGTAGGTGCCGTCGGCCGGCTGGTCCGCTTTGTTCGCCACAACGACTTCATGCCAGGAGTCATACATCGCCGGACGGATCAGGAGGTTGAATCCTGCGTCGACGTTCACAAAGGTTTTGTGGACCTTTTTGACGGAGTTGACTTTCGTCAGAAGGATCGTCGATTCGCCGACCATCCATCTGCCGGGTTCGACCCAGAATGCGGGCGAGATGCCTGCTTTTTTGCATCCTTCGAGGAACACCGGCATTACTGCGGCGGCATACTCTTCGGGTGTCGGGGCTTTGTCGACGGTGCCTTCGCGGTGATAGGGGATGCCGAGTCCGCCGCCGAAGTCGATGAACTCAAGTTTGACGCCGATCTTGGTCACCTCATCGGCCACCTTCATGATGACGCCGCAGGCGATGGCGAACGGAGGTATCTCAAGGATCTGGGATCCGATATGGCAGTGCATGCCGACCGGGATGACATACTCCATTTTGAGGGCCTCGCGGTAGGCGTCCAGGATCATCTCTGCGGGGATGCCGAACTTGCTGTTTTTGATCCCGGTGGCGATCTTCGGGTGCGTCGGGACCTCGATAGCCGGGTTGACCCGGAATCCGATCCTGACGGTCTTTTTCAGCTCTTTTGAGATGGCGTCGATCTGACGGAGTTCGTCGATCGAGTCGACCGAGATCATGATCCCTTTTTCGATCGCTGCGCGAAGATCCTCCTGTGTCTTCGAACTGCCGTTGAAGAGGAGGATCCCTGCAGGGATGCCGGCTTCGAGGGCGGCACGCATCTCACCGAGTGAGAAGACGTCGGCGCCTGCTCCTTCGCGGGCAAGCGACCGGATGATGACCGGATTCTCATTTGCCTTTGCGGCATAGAGGAGCTGGACTTTGCCGGTGTACTTTTTCAGCGCGGCTTCGTAGCGTCTGAAGTTTCCGGTGATGTGGTTTTCGTTGGTGATATACAGGGGGGTGCCGTATCGTTCGGCAAGAACAACGCAGTCTGCGTCTCCGCAGTAGAGATGACCCCCTCTTACGGAGAGTGATTCGGGAAGGTTCATGTTATCCTCTGATGCCGCATTCTTTCATGCGTCTGACCGCTTCATTGATCCGGTCGACCGGGCGGGTCATGGCGAAGCGGACATATCCTGCGCCTGATGCGCCAAAGCCGGTTCCCGGCGTGATGACGATACCTGCTTCGTTGATCATTTTTGCGACGAACTCGACCGAGTCGGGAACTTTCATCCAGACGTAGAAGGATGCTTTCGGGGAGGTGACGTCAAAACCGAGCGAGCGAAGGCCGGTGACGAGAGCGTCCCGGCGTTCCTGATAGACGGCGCAGGCCTGGGCGACGCAGTCCTGCGGGCCGGTCAGAGCAGTGATGGCGGCACGCTGGACCGCGTCGAAGACACCGGAGTCGATGTTGGTCTTGACTCTGCCGAATGCTTCGATGAGACCGGCATTTCCAACACACATTCCGATACGCCAGCCGGTCATGTTGTAGGTCTTGGAGAGCGAGTGGGTCTCAAGACCGACGTCCATGGCGCCTTTTGCCTGTAAGAAGGACGGAGATTTGTAGCCGTCGAATGAGATCTCGGAGTAGGCGTTGTCGTGGACGACGATGATGTCGTTGTCTTTTGCAAACTCGACGGTCTCTTCGAAGAAGTCGATCGAGGCCGCGGCGCCGGTCGGGTTGTTCGGGTAGCCGATGAACATGAGTTTTGCGTTCTTCAATACATCTTTTGGAATGGCGGCGTAGTCAGGTAAAAAGCCGTTTTCTTCCAGCAGGGGCATGGGGTGGGATTTTCCTTCGGCAAAGAGCGTGGAGGTTTTGTACACCGGGTAGCCGGGGTCGGAGACGAGGACATAGTCTCCGGGGTTTACGAATGCTTCGGGTATGTGGGCGATACCTTCTTTGGATCCGATCAGGGCGAGGACCTCTTTTTTCGGGTCGAGTTTGACGCCGAAACGCTGGTCATACCAGGAGGCTACTGCCTGACGGTATGCAAGCATCCCCAGATAATCTGGGTAGTGGTGGGTCGAAGGATCCCGTGCAGCCTCACATAATGCATCCACAATATGCTTCGGCGTCGGTAAATCAGGGTCCCCCACACCAAGATCGATCAAATCAATTCCCTCGGCACGTTTCTGTGCCTTCAATGCATCTATCTGGGCAAAGAGATACGGAGGTAAGTTGTCTAGCCGTTTTGCATACATCGCATATTTATTGGACCTGCAGATAAATTAAGACGTTTGTCATGGAGATTTATGCGGTGATGAAGAGAGAGGAGTTTGGACGTGACAATGAAAGAGCGCGGCGGCGATGTGTTGTTTTCCGGGAGGCTCTTTGATCCAAAAACGATCAGCAATAAAAAAAAGGTTGGATGTATTTTACAGGATCTTTGAGGTGATGGTCATGAAGACCGGGCCGCGGAGATCGAGTTTCTTTTTATTGTCGGTGATGTACCGCATGACATACTCCTCGATCTTCAGGTTCACGTCGCTTGGGTGTTTCGACATCTTCACCTGGACGCTCGTCCCTTCGCCGACCCTTGCCGCCTCTTCGATGCGGGCGAGCGCGAGATTTGCCGTTGAGAACAAAAAGGAGATACCTACCGGGACCCCTTCGGCTCTGACGTCGGCGAACTTTTCCGTATCAGGAACGCCGAGGACCGCGCCGTTTCTGACATAGACCTCGTTCAGCGCGGCGGGGCCGAGAAGACTCGTGTCCTCTTCCGGCTCTTCAACGGTGATCTCCACCTGATGACCGAACAGCTCGCCTTTCCATGCGGAGAATGAACACGGCGAGCGTTCAGCCGCGTGGGCGGCGGCAGTTTCCATGACAGAACGCACTGCCCGGCGCGCCTCTATCGTCTGCGGCTCCTCTTTTAATCCGATGCCTTTCGTCAGTTCCGTGTCCGAGTAGACCGGCGGATACAGCTGGGCGAAGGAGAGTTTTCTCACATCTTCTGCCTCTGTCAGGACCATCGCCAGACGCTCGACACCCATGCCGAGGTTCATGACCGGAACGCCGACCCCGTATTCAGCGAGGGCAGCCGGCGAGTAGATCCCGAACGTGGCGACCTCGACCCAGCCGTGGACCGGGTGTTTGCCGTAGACTTCAGTCTGGGTCTCGGGCATGTAATACTTCGAGCGCTTCTCATCGGGCTGGAATCTGAACTCGGTGAATCCGAATGCGGACAGCAGACCTTCTGCGACCGCCTTTCCTTCCTCGATCGTGACATGTTCGCCTGCGACGATACAGGACGCCGAGTGATAGGTCCGGAGATGGGTCGCATCCTCCTCCTGCTCGCGGCGGAAACACCGGTCGACCGAGAACATCCGGATCGGCATCGGCTTTTTGTCCCACATCTGGGCAAGCGAGAGGAACCAGCCGCTGGTCATATGGGAACGAAGCGTCGTTCGGGACGACTCCGGGGCGAGTTCCTTGAACTCGGGGAAGACCGTGTCGAGGATGTGAACGACCACTCCGTCGTCCACGCCTAACGCGACCGACATTTCGTGCGTGAGATCGTCACCGTCGAATTTGCCTTTCTTGTAGGCATGCAGACACTTCATCAGCTTCTCTTCCGTGCCTTCGGCGAGAGGCTTCTCGATGATTTGGGATATCGCGTCCAGACGTTCTTTGGAGATCCCTACATTCGGACGGGGAAGGCCGCCCACATAGTAGACCCGGTCCAAAACCGCGGCGGCTTCCGGACCGAACTGGCGGTAGACGTCCTGTTCGTCGATGAACACCGGGACCATCGCTTCATCGAATCCCATCGACATGTATGCGGCCCGAAGGCGGGCGATCGTGTCGAAGATCGGGTGGACTTTCGCCCGGCGATACGCATAACGCGGATAGATCTTTGCTGATTCCGGCGGGGTGATGACCGAAGGTCCGGCATGCCAGGCTCCCTCGAAATCGGTTTTTCTGCGTTCCTTGAACTCCTCAATATCGAATTTCATGATTTTCTCTTCAGACAAACAACGCGGCTCGCGGCGTTTTCATCCATGATGTCATAGTTGCAGAGTTTGGCAACTTCTGCGGCGAAACTGCGAATGGTTTCCATGTCAGGGACATGCATTTCTGTTAATCTCATTCGACTGTATCCCAAATACATGTATCCCTTTACTTCAACGAAGAGGGGGCCTGCTTCTTCGATGAGCCGGGCAAAACCTTCCTCATCTGTGTCATTGTACCCCTTGACTACTGTGATCCTGACCGCGGTCCTGATGCCTTCCTCCTCTTTTTTCCGGAGAAGGGCGAGGGATTTTTGGATATTTGCCCACATGGCCGCCGGATCCCCGATCGGCCGGCAGATCCTTTCGTAGGATGATACATCCACGGCGTCCAGCGAAAGATAGAGCTGGGTCGGCCGGATCCGTTCTATCATCGAGGGGATCGTTCCGTTCGAAACAACGAACACGCTGTTTTCCGGGTCTTTTCTGAGAATGTCGATGAGTTCGGGCAGTTTTGAGTAAAGGGTCGGCTCGCCTGAGAGAGAGAGCGCATACTGGGTCGGGTGTTCCGTTGCCTCTTCCCACCTCGCCGGATCGGTGTAGGGTTTGTCGCCGGAGAGCCCTTTCTTCTGCATCTTCGGGAGAGCTGCGGCGATCTCTTCGGGGGAGAGTTCGGTCTCGGTCACGATCTCGTGTTCCATGGACCGCCAGCAGAAGAGACACCGCTGATTGCAGCGTAAAGTCGGGGTCATCTGGACGCATTTCCAGGTGTCGATCCCGTAGAACTGGTGTTTGTAGCAGGATTCTCCGCCGCGAAGGGCGCGTTTGCACCACATGCACGGCTTGACGGCGGCGGACGCGCCTTCAGCGATGAAGTTGTATCCCTGCCTATGAAGGGAGGTTTTCGGGGTTTTTGACGGGGCTCGTTTTCTCGACATGGGTATCAGGGGCTGGTTTTTGTATTGGTCACGCCTGATGTCTGAAATCCGATCCGGGAACCGGTACGGCGTGTATAGTAGTGTCTTTGCGTGAGACTGCTTTATTTCTTTGGAAGGACAGGAGACGGGAACTCTTCTTTAGAGGGGAGTTGTGCGGTGTTGGTGTGGATTCAATTCGGAAAGGGTATGGTTGGATGCGGGCACATGAGACTATTTAACCGCGAATAAGCCCAAATGGGCAAAGCCCATTTGAGGCGGCACGCAAGCCTTCGGCTTGCACGCAATCGCGAATCCTCGCGAATCGCATTTTCCTTACGTTCGGGTGCTCTGCTCCGGCTGATCGCCTGCGCAGAATCGCACCCTCTCTTGAAAAATGCTATCGGAAAAACCCGCGTGCGGGTTTTTCTGTTGTTTCATTATTTTTTCGATTACACAAAAAGAGAAGCTGACTGAGAGAAAAACCGGCACGCCGGTTTTTCCGTTAGCATTTGTCCAAGAGCCAAAGGCTCTTGAGACGTCTCACGAGCTTTCAGCTCGTGGACTTTTCCAGACGGCGTGCGATTCTGCGCAGGCGAAGCCCAAATGGGCAAAGCCCATTTGAGGCGGCACGCAAATCTTCGATTTGCACGCATCAGCCGGAGCAGAGCACGACGGCGCAAGAAAAATGCGATTCGCGTTAATTCGCGGAGGCGTGCAAGCCGAAGGCTTGCGTGCCGCCTCAAATGAGCAAAGCTCATTTGGGCTTATTCGCGGTTGGTTCTTTCTCATGTTTCCACACCCAACAAACTCCTTCCCGAATTTGCTTGAGACCAACCAGCGTAACCCTTATTCAGATCTTATATCTGAGCAGGGCCGCGACCCCGCCGAGTCCGACGAGCCGGGTGCCCGGTTCGAACTCGGTCGAGAGGACGACGACGTTTGCGCCGAGCCGCTCGGCCCCTTCGATCATTTTTGCGACACTCATGTCCCGGACGAACGAATCGGCAACGAGGACCGTCTCGGCGGCGCCGTAATCGACCGCCTGGCGCACCTCGTTTTTCCCGTAGGCGACGGCGCCGTTCTGCCCGATCCGAAGAAACACCTCGTCCATGAACGAGACCTCTTTTGCGAGCTGGAGATCCTCTGCCACGCGTGCAAGGACACCGTTTCCGATAGCTTCCTGGACCGCGCCGTAGCCGCACCGCCTTGTATCCGCGAGAAGCATCCGTTCCGCGATCGCCGGCGCCTTGGTTTTTGCGAACTTGACGAAATCCTCTTTCACAAATCCCGGTCCGGCAACGACGATGGATCCTGTGACTTTTTCGAGAAACGACAGGAGTTCGACGAACAATGCCTGTCTTGAGTCCAGCTCGGCGGATTTCCCGCTGCCGACCGTGAGAGTGGTGATCCGTTCGGGTCCGTACTGCCGGACACGGTAGAGTTCCGCCTCCCCGTCTTCGATCGCCACGATGTGGACCACGCCGTGCACCGAGGAGGAGACCGCCCGCTCCAGACGGGCAAGATCGATCGGCTTCCACTGCCGGACCACGCTTATTTCATAGCCTGCTTCGATGTTCAGCGTGTGGTGCTGGCCCATGTCCGGCCCGTAGCTGATGAGCCCGAAGACCCGAAGCCTGGAGGATTCCGGCACGAACTCAACCTTCTCGCACTTCACGCCGATCTTCACCGGCCGCTTCTCGAGCTTTTCCGAACGGAGCTTGTCCGTCGGCCCGTCCACCGTCCGGAGCGTGACTGCGTAGACCGTATTTCCCGGACTGATCAGATGCGAAAGATGCCAGAGATCGTCGACCGATTCGGGCATGAGTTTATACTCACCGAATCCGTCTCTTTTCAGCGGTTCGGGCACCTCCGCCTTCATTCCTGGTCCCCTTCACTGCCTGAAGCGAACTTCAGATCCGACCCTCCCGGCGGCACGAACGCCGCGACCCCTTCGGTATTCAGGATCGCTTTGAGCGCTTTCTGCCCGCTCTCGGGCACTGCCTCTTTGAGTTTTCGAAGCACCTTCTTTGCTACATCGTTGCCTTCGAACGTTCCGGGAACGAGACGCACAGAGTGGGAGGTCAGCGGTTCGACCGCCGACGGAGTTCCGCCGATAACCGCAAGGACCGGTTCGGTCCGGATGCCGATCGCGATCTCGAGCGGGACATCCTTGTAGATCTTTCGTTCGCCTCTGATGATGAACGAACCGTGAGCCACATACTCTCCCGACTCGGGCGTCTTGCTCACCTGGCCGGGCGAGGCCGCGATCACATCGACGGACGCCCCGCCCCCGGCCCAGGCCCGCGAGTAGGACGCGGCAAACTGCGTTGCCTGATCCATGCGTTCGGTCGCCCCTTTCACGATGACCGCGGACGCGCCGAACACATCCGCATGGAGGAAGGTGTCCTTTCCTTCCATATACTTTTTCACGATCTCCTCGTTCTGGTCCGCGTTTCGGCCGCCGATCACCAGGACCCCGTCGGATGTCTCCATCCACCGGAACCGGTGATACCATTTCGGTTTCAGCCGCCCGGGTCCGGCCGCCTTTCTCTTCTCCGGGTGGATGATGCCTGCCTCCATCGCACGCAGCGCGCCGGCCTTCTTCGCGCGGAACTTCTTCACGACCGCGAAGTATCTGCCGACGTTTGCTTCCAGACTTTCATGCACGAAGATCGTCACCTTGTGCTTCTCCTGCAGATCGATCACGACGGACGCATTCTTCGGCTCCACCGAGATGATCCGTTTTGCGGCCGGGGCGTCGCTTTGTTTTATAACGGCCGCGATCTCCTGCCAGGAAAGCTTCTGGCTTGCGGCAGAGAGCACGTCGATCGTCTCCTGGACCTCGCCGTAATGCGAGTAGATGATCTCCGAGATCTCCGTCGCCTCGGCGATCTTCTTGTCGAAGGTGATGAGCGCGGCCTCCTGCTGTTTTCTGATCCGCTCCTCTTTGGAGAGTTTTATCTTCTGCTCGATGACCTTTTCGGCCACGGGTTTTGGATAGAACGCCTCGAGCGCTTTGGAGAATGTGGCAAAATGCTCTTTTGGCTCCCGTGCGGGCGAAGGGAACGGGAACGCTCCTTTCGCATCGATCACCGGATCGCGGTCCTTTTCAAGTTTTGCGATCCAGCTTTTCATCGCTTCATAGATCGGACGAAGCTGGACATCGGTCGCAAACTTACAGGGCAGGGCTTTTGACACGCCGGCTAGCTGACAGATGTCTTCGGACGGGATGCCGCCAAGCTGCAGTCTGGTCGCGAGAGCCCGCACGATCTCGCCTTCGTCTCCGGCGAGCTTTTCTTTGAACTCCTCAAAGGTCAGCTTCTCGGGCGATACGGCCGAAATCGAATACTCTGCGCCGCCGATGATCTCCCGCTCCTTGAATCTTCTCTGGGCGAGGGCGTTGATGATCGTGTACTTCTCGTCTGTGAGAATAAGATTTCCCTCGTCGAAGAGTTCGATGATCAGTTTGTACTCGGACGGTCCTTTGCCGATCGTGATGATCAGAACACGCTCGATCGATTTCTGCTCGATTCCGAGCACCTTTCCGCCTTCGATATATTTCCGGAGGTACATCGAGAACCCTGACGGGTTTTTCGGCGCAGGCGGAAGTTCGGACACAAGATGCGCCCGAACGCCCCTTACCACATACAGAAGATGACGCGCCTTCTCCTCCCCGTTTAAGCGGAAACCAAACGAGGCATTGTCATACTGATATATTTTCCCGATCCACAAAGGTAAAAGCGCGGCGAGCTCCGCTGTCATCGCTTTTACGTCCGCTCCGCTCATTCCTGATATCGTCGCCATTCTATGATAACTAGATAGGACGTGCAGAACTATAAACCGACACGGCCCTTTGCTTTGGAGATCGCTGTTTTCTGCAGGTACTTCGAAAAATCTTCCGCCGATATCGCCGGCGCGCCGTCATCGGACCGCGGGACAGAACAGATAACATAGATAAGACCTGAATACTAATATAATCAGACTGAAAAATCGCGGAGATATCATATGCAGGTAGCCTATATCAAAAAAGAAAAATGCAACACGGCGATGTGCAACCGCTGCGTGAAGTTTTGCCCGGCATCACGCAAAGATCAGCCGGTCATTTTCATCGGACGGAATAAAAAAGCAACGGTCGTTGAAGAGTTATGCAACGGATGCGGAAAATGCGTGAAGATCTGTCCTGAGAAGGCTATCGAGATGGTCAACCGGCCGGACAGAAAACCCCTCGACGCCGAGATCGACGAGAAGCTTGAGACGATAGAAAAGACCGAGGAAGTCGAGGTCACGGCTGAAGAAACGGCCGTGAAGCAGACCGCGCCGCCGAAGAGGAAAGAGACGCCTGAAGAGAAGATCGCCTCGAAAAAAGCGCGGCACGCCGAGCGCGTCATCCGGACAGCGATCTCCTGCGGTCTTGGTATGGCGGCGGGTATCGTCTCCTATTATCTTGCAGGCACGCCAAACCCGGTCAACGACTCGATGATCGAGGCAGGCCTTGCAGGCGTTCAGGCAACTCCTCTTGTAGGGGTCCTGGTCTTACTTGTGGCGATCGTTATCCAGAAGTCCCTTTTCATGGTCCTCAAGATCGACACCTCCAAACTCGGCAAAAAAGACTGGTTCTATCAGGCATTCATGACCTTTGCGACCTGGTATCTCTCCTGGACACTGATGCTTTCGACCTCCCTCCTCTCCGCATAAATGAGACTCGCCATCGTTCATAAAGACCGGTGCCATGCCAAAAAATGCGGCAAAGAGTGCATCGCGTACTGTCCCCGGGTCCGTACCGGTGATGAGACCATTATAATAGGGGAGAGCGGCAGAGCAGAGATCTCCGAAGAGCTGTGCGTGGGCTGCGGTATCTGCGTGAAGAAATGCCCGTTCGAGGCTCTGGATATCATCCAGCTCCCTGAAGAGCTGGATACGCCGGTGACCCGCTACGGGCCGAACGCGTTCGTTCTCTACGGGCTTCCCCAGCCGGTGGCGGGAAAAGTCACCGGACTTTTAGGCCCGAACGGTATCGGGAAATCCACCGCGGTGAAGATCCTTGCGGGGCAGCTTCGCCCGAATCTGGGTATCTTCGATCATGAAGTTGAGTGGGCGGAGATCCTGAAGCATTATGCGGGAACGGAGCTGCTGGATTATCTCAAGCAGGTCGCCACAAAGACGATCAGGGCGTCGATCAAACCGCAGTATATCGACTTTATCCCAAAGGCGTTCAAGGGGACGGTCAGATCTCTTCTGGAAAAGAATGATGAGCGGAAGATGCTCGATTACTACGCGAAGGAGCTGGCCCTTGATACGATCCTCGATAAGGATCTGACGTATCTTTCGGGCGGAGAACTTCAGCGGGTCGCGCTGACGGTGGCTCTTTCGAAGGAGGCGGACTTTTACTTCCTTGATGAGGTGACTCCTTTTCTGGATATCTATCAGCGGATGATCGCGGCGCGCCTTATCCGGGAGCTTGCGGCAAAGCATCCGGTTATTTTAGTGGAGCATGATATCGCGATCCTTGATATGGTGGCGGAGACGGTGCATATCGGGTACGGGAAGCCGTCGGCGTTTGGTATCATTTCCCGGCCGAAAGGGGTGCGTATAGGGGTGAATCAGTATCTCGAAGGCTTCGTCGCTGAGGAGAATGTCCGGATCCGTGATTATCCGGTGCTTTTTGAGACGCGGAGTCATGAGAGTGATGTGGACCGCGAGACGCTGATGACGATCCCGAGGATGACGAAGTCGTTTCCGGGTTTCGATCTGACGGTGGAAGGGGGCGAGGTCCGCAGGGGCGAGGTGCTTGGTATCGTCGGAGCGAACGGTATCGGCAAGTCGACGTTTGCAAAGCTGCTTGCGGGCGTGGAGATCCCGGACGGCGGGAAGAAGTTCGATACGGTGCGTGTTTCGTATAAGCCGCAGTATGTGACGGCGGATTCGTCGGATTCAGTCGAATTTACGCTCCGGGCGGTGACCCGCAGGTTCGATACGTCGTATTATCAGCATGAGATCCTGGAGCCTCTTGGTCTTATGCCGATCCTGCAGTCGGAGGTGAAGAATCTGTCGGGCGGAGAGCTTCAGCGGGTGGCGATCGCTCTGTGTCTTTCGCGTGAGGCGGATCTGTATATTCTTGATGAGCCGTCGGCGCATCTGGATGTGGAGCAGCGGCTTGTGACGACGAAGGTGATCAAGCGTGCGGCGGAGGATAAGGGGGCCGGGATCATGGTGATCGATCATGATATGTATACGATCGATATGATCAGTGAGCGGCTGCTGGTGTTTGACGGGGTGCCGGGTAAGGAAGGTACTGCCCGGGGTCCGTTTGAGATGAAGGACGGGATGAATCTGTTCCTTTCGAGTCTGGGGATCACGTTCCGCAGGGATAAGACGGGCAGGCCGCGGATCAATAATCCGGGGTCGTATCTGGACCGGGAGCAGAAGGCGGCAGGGGAGTATTATTACTATAATGCTGCGGAGTCGGCTCTGGCGGCTGAGGGAAGCAAGGAGGAGTAATCTCCCGGATCTTTTTTTTTCCTTATTTTTCCGAATAGGACTTTTATGAGATGTACTGCGATTTGGTGTACGGGATTAGTGGAGACACACAAGAAAAAACCAACCTTTCCTTTCCTGACTTGGATTAAGGATAACACCGCGTAAGTCCTATTTGTATAGGAGTTACGCGGTGTTATTCCCAATCCAATTTGAGAGGGGTATTACTGGGTGTGGAGACAAGAGAATATTTAACCGCGAATAAGCCCAAATGAGCTTTGCTCATTTGAGGCGGCACGCAAG
>LMVO01000011.1 GCA_002287215.1 Methanocorpusculum parvum | reverse complement strand
CACCTATGCCGTTTTAGCGTCTCCGCCTTTTGAGTTTCAATCCTTATTTTACTGGATGCTTCTCTTTTAGAATCGAGGAGGAACGCGTTAAAATCGGCCTGATTAGTTTCAATCCTTATTTTACTGGATGCTTCTCTTTTAGAAGGTGTTTCCGGGGTTGCATGACCACCGTAGATTGTTTCAATCCTTATTTTACTGGATGCTTCTCTTTTAGCCACTACGGCTGGCGAGCATGTGATATTGACACACAGGTTTCAATCCTTATTTTACTGGATGCTTCTCTTTTAGTCCATTATTTTGTAGATGCCTTCCATCGCCTTCCTGTGTTTCAATCCTTATTTTACTGGATGCTTCTCTTTTAGCCCCCCGGAATATAATCCGGTTTCCGGTGGGTAGATAGGGTTTCAATCCTTATTTTACTGGATGCTTCTCTTTTAGGTATTGGTCTGATAATTGGTCTGATATTGCTTTTGAGTTTCAATCCTTATTTTACTGGATGCTTCTCTTTTAGCTTCGACAACACACCCATAACCATCCACGGGATGATGTTTCAATCCTTATTTTACTGGATGCTTCTCTTTTAGAGCACACCCATATTAGCGGGTGTGTTAGGGGTTACCTCGTTTCAATCCTTATTTTACTGGATGCTTCTCTTTTAGACGAGGATTACGGGTTTATGTCGGGAGGTGGACTGATTGTTTCAATCCTTATTTTACTGGATGCTTCTCTTTTAGACCAACGGCAACGTCGCAAACTCGCCAACGCTGAAGTTTCAATCCTTATTTTACTGGATGCTTCTCTTTTAGAGCGGCTGATTTCTCTCTGATTTTCGATCGTGGCACGGAAACAAGCCCAATTTCCCCACCCTATTTCTTCCTGGAAAAGTATTTCTTACTATATAAAGACAAGAAATCATACACAAATTTTCCGATAGGTGCAATCATCACACCTATTCGTAATTATAGTTTTTTTGGGGTAATAACCTTCCTGAATAATACTCAGAATACTCTGTACGATTTCTGCCAATGAATCGATCATCTCCTCAGATATTGGAACTTCTTTAACAACATTCTGACTCCTGACAAAACAGATATACCCCCGTGTTACCTTCGAATGATATACCTCTTGGATAAGCAACGCCTGAAATGCAAGCTGCATCTCATATGTCTCCGGAATCCTCCCCTTAAACTCAGAAAATTTATATTCAAACGGTCCCATCGTTCCGTCATCAAACGTCAGCACATCATCCACGATCGCTTTAATGTGATGTGTTTCCGACGACAAATACACCTCCTGGCATCTCCCGCAAACCCCCAGCTTCTTTCTGAAATAGTCCGGATTGGTGATCCTCTTTTTCTCATGAACATCACGTCCTGTCTGCACCTTGAACCGTCTTCCTTCATATTGAGAAATAGTGAGACAATACATATAAAAGATGAAACGGGGACAAAACATATACTCAAGAACATCTGAAACCGTAATCATAGCATTTGTATCATCCATACACATCCACCTCAGAAAAACATTGCAAGAACTTCGTCCTTCACCAGTTTTTTGTCAAATGCCTGTCCGAGAAGTTTCACTTTCTTAAATGACGCGTCATCCATCGGAAACACGTACACTGAATCCACCTCCGGATCAATCAGCACCTCACACTCAAGACTTAATGAATCACGCTGGTTTGCATTCAGAGTCCCAAGAAACACACTTTTCTGGACCCGGTACAACCCCTTATTCAGACACACTTTTGCAACTTTGTTCCGTGTTTTATCCTCAACAATATCATAAATGACCCACACCATCGTCATTCTGCATCACCATTCACACGCCATCACCTTTTCCGATCATCGAATTCGCAATATGATGACATTCCAGAGGAATTGATGAACGGATAGTAACGGTTCTTCTGCCAACCTTCACCTTCGTCTCAAACATCTCATTAAGAGCCGTGATCAAAACAGCCTTCCCCTCCTTATTCAGCATCACCCCTCCCGGGACCTCATCAAAAAACTCTGTCTTCACCTTCTTCGCTACAAACAGATTCATCACGACCCGATCCACATTGATCCGGAATATTTCAATCAGATCAAAAACGAACGACCGTTTATTATAATTATCCGTGTGCAGAATCCCGATATACGGATCCAAACCTGAGATAATACAGCCCCGCTCGACCTGGGAATACAAAACACCATACCCGTAATTCAGCATAGCATTAAACGGATCTTTTGCCGGGTCACGCGACCTCCCGGCAAACTGCCACTTTTTTGGAAGAGACGCGCTGAGAATGCCAAAATAATGGCGTGAAAGCATCCCTTCAAGCCCCATGACTCTTCCTCTTTGGGACGCGGCATTTCCCTTTGTCTCTCTCAAGTCTGTAAGAATATTCTCCATTGCAGAGAGAACCGAATTAAACTCATCAACCATCACCGGACGATTTTTCTTCAGATCCTTCACATAAGCAATCTGCTGTTCAGCCTTTTTCACAACAAACCCTTTTGCAAGCATAAATCCCTCAGGCGTCTCCTCAGCTTTCAGCTGCCATCTTCTGATAACAGTCGTGCTCCCCAATTTGGAATGCCAGACGCGCCCGATCGGGTCTCCAAAATGATTCAAAAAAACAATATCGATATTACGTTCGATAGCAAGAGAAATAGCATCTGTAGATATCGTGGCAGCTGTGGAAATCAGGATACTATCCACCTTATCAGCAGAAACCGGCGTAGTTTTATCATCAGTTTTGATCACAAATAACTCATCTTTCTTATGCAAATACGCACCATACGAATTAATGACCAGCTGCATGACTCACCTCTCCAACTTTTTCACCACCCCAAACCCGCGGGAAACCGACTTTCCAAGCCCAAACAGATCCGGCATAAGGTAATTCACTTGGAATGATCCCGTAAATGCCATCAGATGGACCCCTTTCACGCTCACTTTCTCAGGTCTCACTGATACCCCGCAGGTCAGTCTTTCCGGAACCGTATATCCGATCGACTTGGAAAACGACAAAAGATTCCCGACCATCGTCTTGCCCAGAAACTCATTTCTTTCTAGGGAATTTTTCATCCCGTAAAACTTCATATAATTCTCCTGATTCAGGGCGATCCAAGGCGTAAGAAACTCATACGCGACCGCCGAATCGGTAATACCGACCTCTTGCTTCTGATAAGTAACACGCTTCTCCACGATCTTGTAGGACGTATCTCCAAGATGCAGAGTATCATACTCATTGAAAATCTCGACCAGAACATCCGCCCCGTCATTCAAACCGATCACAGTCGGAACTCCCTGAATGACCTTATACTGGACAGATGGATACTGATACAGAAAACCACCCTGCTCATGATGATGCAGCAAAACATACTCATTAAACTTCGTCGCAAAAAAACCGCGAAGCTGACTTGCAGTTCCGCTCATCCTTTTGTCAAGTTCAAACTCGACCTTAAATGTCGTAATTTCCATAATGATCACACAAGTAACTGAATCTCAGACTCATCCAAATAGCCTGCCCCGTACATCTCATCATACTCCATATCACAGAACAAAATCCCGTCAGTCTCGGATCTATGCTTCTTCACATACCACTGCGGCATTTTCACCTCAAAACGCCTCCGCTCCCTCGGAATCAATGCCAGCACCTCCTCCTTAAAACAGAGTGGTATCACCGGGACCTGAAGATACGTCACCTTCCTCGTGACCTCCTCCTCCTCCTCAGAATACGGATTATCCAGCACATCCATCAGTTTCTCCTGTGTTTTCCGATACTGATCTGATGCCTGCCTGAAATCCTGATTATCTGAAACAGAACATCCCTCGTAAACCCGCTCAACAATTGAAATAAGATCCGCCTCGGTCAAATCAGCTTTTTCTCCCAAAACAACAGACATCGTCCTCTCCAAAAGTCCCGCATCCAAAGATTCGTAGATTTTCTTAGAAGTCTCCGACGGACGATAGATCCTGACCTCAGTTCCTGACTTCCTGCGAGCACGATTCACTCTTCCGGCACGCTGGACAAGAGCATCCGGCGGAGCGCACTCCGTAAACAGGATATCAAAATCAATATCAAGCGAGACCTCGACGACCTGCGTTGCAACCACAAGACACGGATCCTGACTTCTCCCCTGCTCGAGAATGAACTTCTCCTTTTTGTTTCGGTCATCGAAAATGAACTTCGAATGATAACAGATCGGTGACAGATCCTCTAATACACGTGCGAGTTCCTGGCACGCAAAAACCGAATTGACCACAACGAGAACCTTCTTCCCGGATGCGACCGCCTTCCGGATATCCGGCAGCGCTGACTCGATAAGACCCTGGTGAACGGAAAAATGATTCCTTGACTTCGCAAGAAGCTCCGTATCCTCGATGATCTCAGCATCGGGAAGATACTCACCCAGCAGATTTTTCAAATATCCCGGCATCGTCGCACTCATGATCATAAACCTCGCTCCAAACTTAGAGAAATGGGAGATAGATGAACAGATAAGTCCGAGAGTCCAGGGATCATATGCGTGGATCTCATCGATAACGATCATACTGTTTGCTGCATTTGACTCAGTCAGCGTCCAGTGACCTTTGTTATATCCGGAAAAAAGCAGCTGATCAACAGTTGACACCGTAACCGGATACATAAACGTCTTCTGCCTGAGAACATCCCCAAAATCCACTAAATAATTATCAAGCTCCGACTCTTTGAAAAGAACTGCGGTAGAATGCGTCAGTCCCACCTTCTGCCCGGCAAAATAGGCTTCAAGACGGAGAAACAGACTGTTCGCCGTGACCATCGTCGGAAGAAGATAGATAAGTTTCTTCCCGGCAGAAAAACCGTTCTGCGCCCAGAGAAGCGACCCCTCCGTTTTTCCACTTCCCGTTGGAGCAACGGCGATCAAATCAGTTTTACAATCCCCGCACTTTTTTTGAAACGCTGAAAATCCTGAAAAGGCTTTATTCTGTTCGGCGCACCTTGCTCTCAGGTCATTTTCCAGACTTTCTGCCGTCATCTCCGGAGAATAGGAAATAGATTCGCCTGCCGAACCATACCAGTCAGCATAATGCAGGATCGCCTTCAAAAGAGCGAAGGCCATTCTATCAGGCTCATGTTCAGACACCTTCCCGTACAATTTACCAAGTGCCCCCACCATATACCCGGATACCAATCGAAAAGGGAATTCAGTCTCATTTTGGGGAACTGACGGGAAACAAAACCCTTCCTTTGCAAAAATATCTGATGCAAGCGTCAGAGCATGTTCCACCCCGCCGGGAGCCCAGGAAAGCTTTCCCTGTTTTTGACTCTCCCGCTCAAATGATGAGAGTTTTCCCGTCAGCGATTTATGGTGACCGAGAACGACAAGCCCCTCCAGACCCTGAAGAGGGCATAACTTCCCGTCCCGTTTATCCAGACCAGCGGAACCGAGCAGCACATAGGGAAATGAAGCAAGTTCGTGCCGGTAATTATTCTGATAATCAGGAACCTTCCCGGAAAGGACAACCTGCATCATCTCCTGAAACGGAACGCACATCTTCCCTATATCATGCAAAACCACAGTCAGAAGAGAACTCTCCAGAAACCGCCTCGAAGAAACATGCAGACTCTCTGCGATCTCATCGATCAGAGCATGTTTTGCCGAGGTGATCTCTTTCCACGCAGCATACGCTGCATAGATATGTTCATCATATGTCTGTTTGGGTTTTGCCAGATACATGGGGTCAGTACAGAACGTAATTTTTTCCGCCGATAACGTATCCGTGTAAAGGTTCTTTCAAAGACACCGGATTACTCACGAACGTAAACGGTCTGGGTTTTACCCCTGTCCGGATAGTTCCCTTGAAGGTAAAACCCGTCGGAAGAGAAAATACCTCAGGCATCTTCAGAGAAAACGTGATCGGTTTATCCTTAAGAAGAGCCTTCACGTCATAAGTACAAAGCGAAGATACATCTCCCGGAAGAACCGTATTCTCAAACGTAGCGAGAACTTCAGACTGCGCATCCTCGATCGGTGATACCTTCTGTATCTTCAAAAGATCATCACTGTTTCCGGCAGTAAGTGCGTAGACCGGATGCTCAAATGCTTTTCTAACCATCTCCAGCTTCTCTTTTGTTTCTGCAGCATACACAAACGTAAACGACGGATATACCAGATACTCACGAGTCAGCACACTGTAATTAGGACGGTTCTTAAGTTCCTCTGCTGAGAACTCTTTCGTCGTTACCTTCCGGTAATTCCAGAGATCCTTCATGACCCCCTGATGTGTTCCGGACACAGAGACCCGGATCCCACTCTCATCAGCAAATTGATGAGCCTCCTCCAATGAAAGACCAAGAGCCGCCCCCATCAGACCGATCATCATGGTCCGTGATGGGAGAGGAAGAGTCTGATGGAACGTATGCGTTTCAGGAACCCGGAATGACGCCGTAACGCCGGTTCCTTTTACATAAAAGCAAAACATGCTTTTACCTCATGCGTAGTATTCATCCACCAGTTTTTCCAGTTTGTCGAATGCCTCTCCGATCGTAACTGCCTTTTCGTATTCTGTCTTGAACAGACCTTTACGCTCTCCAAACACAGAACCGACAATTTCTTTCGAGTAATCGGCACAGACTTCGTCAAGGATACTGGATACGACTGATCCGTCACGAACGATAAGACTCTCAAGGAAGATGGGATTCTTTGCAGTGGTAAAAGCACCGGCAACAAACTTCGGAGAGATATCTGCAAGGAATCTGCTCTGACGTCCGGAACCCCAGAGATTTTTCAGAGCCTGTAATAGTGCCTTGACCCGCTTTGCCTTCTCTGCATTCGGAAGGTCTTTGTCAAATCCATCCCCTGAACCTACCCGGTCGAGTTCGATGAGGATCGTTCCCCGGTACATTCCGGAATGGATCTCGGTCTCGAAGATATTCGGGTTCCCGCCTGCTTTTGTTCCCATGTAGTTTGTTCCGAAATCAAGATCCCCGAGATAGGGGTCGAGAGAGATAAGAGAACAAACACGAACCACTGATGTTCTTTTGGTTGCCGTTTTTCCGGCCTCGGCACCCATATAGCCAAAGAGATCATCATCAATGTATTTATCCGGCTTTTGTTCAGTGGTCGCGGCACCTTTTTTAATAGTGGCGGCAGCTCCTTCCGAAAGATCCCATCCAAGAACTTCAAGCTGATTTCTCAGCGCCCGGCGTACCGCCTGGGACGAGACATACGGATACTCTTCAGTTCCGATAGATATTTTCTTGATACTTGAAATGTTGTCGGCTTCTTTGTCGGAACCGTTGAGGGATGCAAACGATACGGGGGTAAGATAGGAAATTGTAAGTGCTTTTGCCTGTTTAATGTCAGTCATGGTTTTCTTCTCCTGATGATGGTTTGTCGGAAGTCTTTGCATTATATGAATTCAGAGCTGCAATCATACAGAACTGTTTGAATTCGGTAAAGTTTTCATCAAATGCCTCTCCTTTGTTGTAAAGATCGGCAGTTACGGATGCGCCGTATTTCATCTGGATACGGTTCACTTCATTAAGGAAGTCTTCCGGTTTCCGCGCTTTTCTGAGACGGAAAAGGTCTCCGCGGGCTTTTTTACCCTGGGTTCCGAGTGTCAGTCCGATAGATTTTCCAAGACTGACTGCAGTGTTGATAAGTTCCTGTTTCATGGTATCTCCTTCATAGAGGATATGTTCATACGCTTCTACAAAATCAAATGCAGGCTTGATGAACTTTTTCTCAGACCTGCTGATATGATAGACAAATGGTTCAACAAGGTCTGTAATGTGCTGTTTCTTCAGAATAGCTTCGCAAATTCTGTTTCTGACAATGGTTTTGGATTCATTCTTCGGCTGGTCATAATCGACGAATCCCTGCATAACTTTTTTGAGATCGATTTCACTCTCAAAGAGTGCAGCGAACAGACGGAAAAGATAGACCGCTTCGGTAAAGTTCCAGACAAGTTTTCCGATACATGATTGGCCAAGCTCTTGGAACTGCAGAACATAGAAACTCACCGGAGCTTTCGAAATGTTGATGTCAAATAATGCTTCCAGATCGATTTCTGACTCCTCTTCCCCTCCCGGATTTACGGTACAGGTCGTCAGATACACCGTGTACATGAACGAGAAGAACTGTTCATACGATTTCTGGAAGTAGGCGCCAAGACGTTCCTCGAAGTTTCTGAATCTGTTTGCATCATATTTTTTTGCGCCTTCGAATGGTTCGAAAACATCATTCATCTTCTCAAAGCTTTGGGAATAAATGAGAAAAATAAAAGTATTGTCCCCATTCATCGAATAATATCCCGGGACAGGTACGAATTTTCCGATGTAATCACACATCCAGCATACAGAAAACGGACTTTCACACCCTGAATTGAAGGATTTTATTCCTGCAGAACTCGTAATGAGTGGGAATACCGTCCCTGATACTTCGGATGCTGCGTGTGTATCATGCCCGCACATATAGCAGGTTGTTTTTGCTTTTTTCGGAGTGGGGGATATGGTTACATTTGGCTGATAGGCATTTCTTCCATCTATGAGGAATGTGGCACCATCCGCTTTGAGCTTATTCTCTTTCAAAAATGCATCCAGACGATCCTGAAGATGAGCATACTCTTCGGGCAACTGATTCTTTCTGGTTGCTCCTTCTTTTTCTTTTACATAGGCAGTTTTATCGCCGGTCGGTCGGGGGGCTTTGCCAAAGATGATATCAGCGATCCCCATGGATTTGACCTTGGGGAATCGGACAAATTCATCTTTTTTCGTGTCATAGTAAAAGCCGGTACTTTCCTCGATCTGTTTTGGTGTAGATGTGTTGTAGTACTCATCAAGAAGGGAGTCATAAACAGTTTTGAGAAAAATTTCCAGTTGGGAATCGGTTCCGGTAAGATACACGCCTGAGTCATCAGCCCGTAGTGATATATCGGGGAAATTTCTCTGCGCTCGTTTTGCAAGAGAATAAAAGCCCAAAAGCCCGGAATCCATCCAATACTGGTGAAGAACCGGGAAGTGTAGTTCTAAATTTGAGTCTTTTATCACAAGAGAGCTATAGGGAGAACAGTCAGATATAATTAACGATTATGCCGAGCATGAGTGAAAATATCGTGAATGGGAAAAATATCCGCTCTCATTTAATCTGCCCGGATTATTTACACATCCTGGAGATTAGGATACCTCCACCGCGGGACGCTCCGCGCCGGAGTCGCGTCCCCGCACCCCAATTCAGAAAAAGAGATATGTGATATAAGAAAAACCGGCACGCCGGTTTTTCCCCAGCATTTTTCCAGACGGAGTGCGATTCCTGCGTAGGCGATAAGCCGGAGCAGAGCACGACGGCGCAAGAAAAATGCGATTCGCGTTAATTCGCGGAGATTCGCGGTAGAATATCTCATCGACCAAAAATCCCCTACACGAACCCTATGAACAAAAAAAAAGAAACGATAATTCTTACAGCATCCTCTGTAAGAACTGCCCCGTATAACTCCGCTCCACCTTCGCCACCTCCTCAGGCGTCCCCTTCGCAATGATCTCGCCGCCCGCATTCCCGCCCTCCGGACCCAGATCGATCAGATAATCCGCCGACTTGATCACATCCAGATTATGCTCGATCACAACAACCGAGTTCCCCTTCCCGACCAGACTGTCCAGAACCCCGATAAGCTTCTTCACATCATGGAAATGGAGACCCGTCGTCGGCTCATCCAGGAGATAGACGGTCTTCCCCGTCGCCCGCTTCGCAAGCTCCCTCGTCAGTTTGATACGCTGGGCCTCGCCGCCCGACAACGTCGTCGAACTCTGCCCGAGCTTGATATACCCGAGACCCACATCCGCAAGCGTCTGCAGCTTCGTACTGATCGCCGGCACGTTCTCGAACAACTCGAGCGCCTCGTCCACGCTCATACCCAGAACATCCGCGATCGACTTCCCCTTATACTTCACCTCCAGCGTCTCCTCATTATAACGCGCTCCCTTACACTCCTCGCACTCCACATACACATCAGGCAGGAAGTTCATCTCGATCTTCATCACCCCGTCCCCCGAACACGCCTCGCAGCGGCCGCCTTTGATATTGAACGAAAACCGGCCCGGCCCGTACCCGCGCACCTTCGCCTCCTTCGTCTCGGCAAACAGCTTCCTGATCTCATCGAATACCTTCGTATACGTCGCCGGATTCGACCGCGGCGTCCTTCCGATCGGCGACTGATCGATCACGATCACCTTATCGATCTCCGACTCGAAGATCAGCTCCTTATAGGCGCCCGGCGTCACCTTCGATTTATACAGCTCCTTCATCAGCGCCTGATACAGCGTATCGTAGATCAGCGTCGACTTTCCAGAACCCGAAACGCCCGTGATCACCGTCAGCGTCCCAAGCGGGATCGCCGCATCGATATTCTTCAGATTGTTCTCCGTGCAGCCGTTGATCCGCATAAACTTCTTCGCAGGCCGCCTCTTCTCCGGAACAGGGATCGAAAGTTCGCCCGAAAGATACTTGCCTGTCAGAGACTCCGGGAACGTTTCGATCATATCCGGCGTTCCTTCCGCCACAACACGTCCGCCGTGGACGCCTGCCCCCGGGCCGATATCCACCACGTAGTCGGCCGCCCGGATCGTGTCCTCGTCGTGTTCGACCACGAGGAGCGTGTTCCCGAGATCCCGAAGCTTCTGCAGGGTCTGGATAAGCTTCTGATTGTCCCGCTGGTGAAGGCCGATCGACGGCTCATCCAGGATATACAAGACCCCCATCAGGTTCGACCCGATCTGGGTCGCGAGGCGGATACGCTGGGCCTCGCCGCCGGAGAGACTCCCCGCACTCCGGGAAAGCGTCAGATAGCCGAGACCCACCGACCGCAGGAAGTTCAGCCTTGATCTGATCTCCCGAAGGATCAGCTTCGCGATCTCCTCCTCCTTTGGCGAGAGAGGCAGCGACTCGAAGAACGCATAGGCCGCATCGATCGACATATCCGAAACATCAGCGATCGACATCCCGCCGACTTTCACCGCGAGTACATGCTCCTTTAACCGTTTGCCGTGACAGGTCGGACACGGCAGGATCCGCATGAACTTCTCCAGCTCTTCTTTGCGGTACTCGGACTTCGTCTCCTTATACAGCCGTTCGGTCTGGGGAAGCAGCCCTTCCCAGCTCCCATGATAGGCCCACTCGGCATTCTTCGAGGTGTGGCTGAACTTCATGTTCTCGTTCACGCCGTTCATCAGCCCGTCATACTGCTCCTTCGTCAGCTCGTTCACCGGCGTCATCAGGGTGAAGCCGAGATGTTTTGCGACGGCGTCCAGATACTGGACACGGTACCCGTCGAGGAAGTTTTTGTACACCGCGACGGCGCCGTCAGCGAGCGAGAGGGTCTTGTCAGGGATGATCAGATCCGGATCGAAGACCATCTGGAACCCGAGCCCGTTGCAGGTCGGGCATGCCCCGAACGGACTGTTGAACGAGAACATTCTCGGCTGGAGCTCCTCGAACGAGAGGCCGCAGACAGGGCATGCCATCCGCGCCGAGTAGACGGAGTCCGTCTCCCCGGCGTTCGCATACACGAGTCCGTCCTCCGCATGCTTCAGCGCAGTTTCGATCGCATCGGTCAGCCGGCTCCGGTCGGTCGTATCGACCCGGTCGACGACGATCTCGATGTTGTGCATGATGTATCTGCCGAGTTTGATCTCGTCATCGGTTCTGAGGATCTCTCCGTCGACCCGCACTCTCGCAAATCCGTCTGCATGCAGATCGCGAAACAGCTGTTCATAGGTCCCTTTCTTCTTGCGGACGATCGGGGCGAGGATCGTGACCATCGTCTCAGAATACTCGCTCTGGATCGAGTCGGCGATCTGTCCGGGAGTCCTCGACTCGATCTTTACGTGATGGATAGGACAGTAGGGGATCCCGACCCTGGCATACAAAAGCCGCAGGTAATCATAGATCTCCGTCACCGTCCCGACGGTGGAGCGCGGATTTTTTGAGGTGGTCTTCTGTTCGATCGATATTGCGGGGGAGAGACCTTCGATGGAATCGACATCAGGTTTGCTCATCAGTCCGAGGAACTGGCGGGCGTAGGCGGAGAGCGACTCGACATATCTGCGGTGACCTTCCGCATAGATCGTATCAAAAGCGAGAGTGGATTTTCCCGAGCCCGAAACCCCGGTCACGACGATGAGTTTGTCACGCGGGAGTTCTATATTGATATTTTGAAGGTTGTGCTGTCTTGCGCCCTTCACTATCAGGTTTTTCATGCGGATACATGTTTGCGGCAGGGGATTATTATGTTTTAGAATAAGGGAGTCATCGGGTGCCTGAACGCGGGTCAGGCTCCATGACGATCTGTTCTGCAAGGCCGAGGGACGCGACCTCCATGAGCTCTTCATAGTCCATAGTCGTCTCCACGCATCCGTCGGTTTTTGTCATGACGCCGATCGTTGTCATGGAGATCTTGCGGCCCATCTGGAGACCTTCCTTGACCTCCATCATGCAGCCGACGCCGATCATGGCTTTCGGCTGATACTTTTTCACCATCCGCTTGATAAACGTCGAGCCGGGGATGATGAAGGTCTTGTATCCGGCCGCATTCAGCGCGGGAATGGCGCGTCCAAGTCCGCAGCGGCCGCAGGAGACGCATTTCAGCCCGTCAGGGGTGAGATGGGCCGGGCAGTCGCGCGAACGCAGACACTGAGGAAAGAAGATCACCCGTTTTTCCACCGGGGTCTTCGCGAAGTTTGAGAAGTTCATCTCGTTGTCGATTCTGATCAGAAACTCCATCAGCTCTTTTCCGTCGACACCGAGAAGGAGGCAGACGATCTTGACCGTTCCTTCCATGATCGTAAAAAACGGCCTGAGAAGCCGCGGGAAGTACATCTGTTTTTTATGGATCGAGATGACGATCAAAATAGCCATCAGGATGGAAAAGACCATCCAGAATACGATGAAAACAAGAAGAAGCTGACCGAGTATCAGGGCAAGATTGTTCCAGACAGGGCTGTCAAAAAATGCAAGGGTGAGGGTCGCAGCCATTTATCTCAGGTCCGTAAAATCGTAAGGAGGATAGAGGACCCCTTTTTCGGTGATGATCGCGGTGACCAGATCCAGCGGCGTAGCGTCGAAGGCGTAGTTGATGACCGGAACATTTTCGGGGACGGTCGTTCTCCCGAAAAAGCCGGAGACTTCGTCTCTTCCCCGCTGTTCGATAGTGATCTCGACCTCGGATGCTCCGGCGTCGAAGGTCGGGGTTGGCGCAGCAACGTAGAACGGGATGCCGTGGTGTTTTGCGCAGACGGCATGCATGTAGGTCCCGATCTTGTTGAAGACGGCGTCTTTGGTGATCCGGTCGGCGCCGACGATGACGGCGTCGATCTTTCCCTGACGCATAAGAAATGCGGCTTCTGAGTCGACGATGGTCGTGACCGGGATCTCGTCCCTCGCAAGTTCCCAGGCGGTGAGCCGGGAGCCCTGAAGAAGCGGCCGGGTCTCGCAGGAGATAACGGAGATCTTCTTGCCCATTTTTTTGGCTGAGCGGATGACCCCGAGAGCCGTACCCCAGGAGGAGCAGGCAAGAGCCCCGGCATTGCAGTGGGTAAGAACGGTCCCGATCTGCGGAAGAAGCGAAGCGCCGTTGTGTCCGAGGAACATGCAGGCTTTCGTATCATTCTCGGCGATGTTTTTCGCGGCGAAAAGCGCCATGATCCGCGCCATCTCCGGCGGGAGGTTTTCCATACTGCGGAGGACCTTGTCCACACCCCATGCGAGATTCACGGCGGTCGGCCGCGTGCTCTTTAAGAGAGCCGCATCAGACGCGATTGTCTCGTCGAACTCGACGTCCGAGACGCAGCGTGTAGCTGAGAGAGCGACGCCGAATGCGCCGGCAACGCCGAGAGCCGGAGCCCCCCGGACTTCGAGCCGGCGTATCGCGTCAGCAAGCCGGGAGACTTCGGTGATCTCGATGACCTTGTACTCGGTCGGAAGAAGCGTCTGGTCGATGAGCATCACGGAACTGTTTTCATCGTTCCACCAGATGGTCTTCTCCTCGGTCACTGTTCGCTCCTGATGACATCGATGGAGGCTTTCATCGCGGCGGCGCCGGCGGACATCACGCAGTCGGGAATATCCTTCGGCGCAAGGGCGGCGCCGGCGATGTAGATCCCCGGCCTCATCGTCCCCGACGAATCGAGTTTCATATCGGCTGAACTCAGGAACTGGTGTTCATCGAGGCCGAGCCCGAGCGACTTCGCGAGTCTGACCGTTTCCGGTTCGGGGATCATGCCGACCGAGAGGATCACGAGATCGGCTTCCAGATTGAGGAACTCGCGGGTCTCGGTGTTTTCCACCGGGAGAACGAGCCGGCCTTTTCCATTGTCCTGCACATCGCCCGGCAGACCGCGGATGATCTTGACGCCGGCGTTTATCGCACGTTCATAATACTCCTCGTAGCCTTTTCCGTAGGCGCGGATATCCGAGTAGAGGATCGAGACCTCGCAGTCCGGATAATGCTCTTTGATGAGCATGGCATTTTTCAGGGCATACATGCAGCATACGCAGGAACAGATGTTTCGTTTGACGGTCAGATCACGCGATCCGACGCACTGCACAAAGACGATGCTTTTGGGCGTTTCGCCGTTTGAGAGCCGGCGGAGGTTTCCGGCAGTGGGCCCGCCGGCGTTGATCATCCGTTCGAACTCGAGGCTTGTGATGACGTCAGGGTAGCGAAGATAGCCGAACTGGGATTTTTTCTGCGGGTCGAAGAGTGTATAGCCGGTCGCGATGACGACGGCGGAGGCGCTGATCTCGAGGGTCTCGACACGGTCTTCGGTGACTTTGAGGACAGCGTCTTTTCCGCAGACCCCGTAGCAGAGTCCGCATTCGATGCAGTGAAGATTGTCTTTGACGACGATGTTGGGGATGGACTGGGCGTGGGGTTTGTAGATGGCTTTTCGAACCCCGATCCCTGCATCGAATTTGTTGTAGACCTCGATCGGGCAGATGAGCACGCAGTCTCCGCAGCCTGTGCACTCCTTTTCGTTGATGTATCGGGGGTATTGGGTGACGGTGACGGTGAAATTTCCGACCTCACCTTCGATCTTTTCAACTTCGGCGAGGGTGAGGATGGTAATATTCGGGTGGCGGGAGATCTCGGCCATTTTGGGCGAAAGGATGCACATCGAACAGTCGTTGGTCGGGAAGGTTTTGTCGAGCATGGCCATGTGGCCGCCGATGGAGGGTTCGCGCTCGATCAGGTAGACATGGATGTTGTGATTGGCGATGTCCATTGCGCTTTGGATGCCGGCGACGCCTCCGCCAATGACAACAACGTTATTCATGGAGATACCTCTGCCCAAGGGAGACGTAGGTGGCGGCGTTTTTGAGGTTGCCGGCCGCCTCTTCGGGGGTGAGTTCGCGAACGACTTTGCCGGGAACGCCGATGACGAGGGAGTTTGGCGGGATCTCTTTTCGTTCAGCGACGAGCGCCCCGGCTGCTATAAGGGATCCTTTGCCGATCTTTGAGCCGTTCAAGACGATGGCCCCCATCCCTATGAGGGCGTTGTCTTCGATTGTTGCCCCGTGGATGATCGCCCCGTGTCCGATCGAGACGTTTTCGCCGATCGAAACAGGGTGGCCGTGACTTTCATGAATGACGGCATTGTCCTGGACATTGGAGCCGCTGCCGATTGATATTTTTTCCATGTCGGCGCGAAGGACCGCCCCGAAAAGGATGGTGACGTTATCGCCGAGCGTTACGTCGCCTTTGAGGGTCGCATTGGGCGCGACATAGGTGTTTTTTCCGATAGAACCGCCGAAGTCCATAATGGATATATAATTGCATGCGGGAAGTTATGAGTATTTTGGAAAGGGACGGATCGGGGCTGAGCGGATGGAGGAGGAGAAATGTGTCCGCCAAGCTTCGGGCGGTCTGCAAGGCGAACGCGGTCAGATTATCGTATACATCCGCAGCCAGCCGTATTTTTCCGGACATGCTGCTGATTTTGTCCTGCCCTTTCGCCGGATATACTCTTTCGCTTTGGTATTCTCCATGCATACTATTATGTCCTGAGCGGGACTCTACAATACATTATGAGGAAAAGTAATGGTGATGGAGTCAGTCCAATCATTGCAACTATACTTATGCTCGTCCTTACCATTCTGCTTGTATCGATCGTCTCTGTTCCTCTTATAAGTTCTTCAGTCGATTCACTGAACGATTCCATGATGTTAATCGACAAAATAATTCAGAAACCGACTCCGACCCTGGCTCAGACCGCGACTCCTTCTTCTACCCCTACTTCAACCCCTACTTCAACCCCTACTTCAACCCCTACTTCAACCCCCACAACGAGCCCGTATTATACGGGTGGAAGTGAACCATTTGAAAACATCTCATCGTTGATAGATTCAATTAATGATTGGAAACCTGGTGTTATCGCTCCTCTGAGAGATGGATTTGAATTGATTGGAGATTTGGAGATCGCGGAGAACCCGCTTGTCATCTCGGCAGATCTGCTGAGCGATGCGGGCGGTACGTTTGTGATAAAAGACTCGGGCGGGTCAATACAGCGTGCTCCGGGTCGTTCTGATTCACCCCTTCTGGTTTTGGGATCGTCGGGAGGGCTGCATATTATCTCCGGAGCATTAAAATTGGACGGGATGGGTCAGGATTCAGGAGCTCCGCTTCTTGAAATTACGTCTGGTGCAGTATTCGATATTAATGGCAATCTTATTCTGCAAAACAATGTCAATCGTTATGATATTATGCCGGGAGGGGGTCTCTGGAACAATGGTGATATCATTCTTGATGGTGAGATAACTATATCTGGAAATACCGCTCCGAAAGGCGGAGGTATATATAATTCTGGAACTCTTGAACTTAACAGCAATAAGATATATATCACTGGAAACACCGCCACCGAAAAGGGCGGAGGGATTTATAATGCGGGAGGTTCTGTTACATTGACAAAAATTGGGTACATACGTGCTAATACTGCGCCTGCAGGCAATGGGAAGAGTTATTATGCTGAGGCGGGCTCCATTAATGCTGAGGCGGGCTCCATTAATAACGAAATCAGCGGTCTCATAACTACATCTACCGGGGACAAATACAGAGATACTGATATATAGATAATTTCTATTCGGCAAGGGCGCTCATCCCGCTTTCGGCGAATTCTGACTCCTCCACTTTTATCCTCAGCCCACTCGCACGATAAATCAAAGCCCTGGTCGCAAGGCAAAGCCTTGGTCGCAAGTTTCCTTCGAAAACTTGCTCCGCTAAGGGCGAGCCTGTTCGCAAATCAGAGATTTGCTCTCCGACTCGGGTCTACGGCCCTCGCTTGTCGGCTCACCCCGCCTCAGCTAAGGCCGCCACTACGTGGCAGCCCGCCCCCCCAACTCCTTATTTACCCATCAGCACCAAATGTATTACAGCAATGTACCTCAAGATACACAATATCCCCGGACAGGGAAGCATCCTCGCCGCATGCGACGCCGACCTCCTCGGAAAAACATTAACCAGTCCCTTATGCGATGTCGAGATAGACCCCTCCTTCTACGGCGACACAACAGCCACCGAAGAGGAACTTCTGGCAGCGCTCGCTGACGTCTGCAGCGCCAATCTCATGGGAAAACGCGTCTGCGATATCGCGATCAAAGCAGGCCTCCTCGAACTGGAATCCTGCCTGCTGATCGACGGCGTTCCCCACGCCCAGATCTACGGAGTATAATGAGTCTCACACAAGGCTTCTGTCCCAAATGCGGGGCGCCGTCTGAAAACGGTGAACTCTGCGGAAAATGCCGGGTCAAAGACGCCGTCTGGGTCGAGATCGCCGATCGTGCCGAGTGTATCGTCTGTCCCACCTGCGGCTCGATAAAAACCGCCGGCATCTGGTCCGACGTCGCCGTCGATAAAGAAGAACTCGCGCAAAACCTCGCAAACAGCGCCATCAGCTTCCACAAAGACGTCGACGAGATCCAAAAAGAGATCAGCATCATAGACACCAGCAGCAACCGGTCTCTTGCAACGATCCATGTCATCGGCAACCTCTACGGCATCCCGCTCGAAGAGACCAAAAAAGTCAAACTCGTCTGGGCCCGCGAACAGTGCGACCGGTGCTGCCGGATCGCCGGAAGCTACTACGAAGGGGTCATCCAGGTCAGAGCTTCGGGAAGAAAACCCACCCTCTTCGAACTCCGCCGTGCGGCCGAGATCGCCTACCAGGTCGAAGACCAGCTCCAGACCGCAGGCGACAGGCTCTCCTTCGTATCCAGCATCGACGAGACCAAAGACGGCATCGATATCGTCTTCAGCTCGCAGACGATCGGCGCCTCCATCTCCCACGACATCTGCGGAGCGCTCGGCGGCTCGTTCACCACCCACCCCAAACTCGTCGGACAAAAGGCCGGCATCAATATCTACCGTGTCACCTACTCGCTTAGGCTCCCGAGATTTGCCCGCGGCGACATCATCAGACACGGAAGAGAATACTTCCAGATCCTGCGCCAGTCAAAAGACATGCTGTTTGTCCTTGACCTCGCCACCGGCCAGTCCCGCGCATTCAGAGAGGATGAGAGCGACCCCCTTCTCGGCAACATCCATGAAACCGAGACCGGCGTCGTCATCTACAAAGATGCCGGGGTGCTCGGATTCCTCGATCCGAAAACCGGCACGACCGAAGAGATAGCAGAGCGTTCCTGGCTCGATACAAGAGAAGGCGACACGATCCTGTTCGTGCGGGACGGCGAAACGCTGGTTCTGGCGGGAAGAGATGAGGATCAGGAAGATTTCGAAGCGATCGCTGGCGAACTCAGCGAGTGAACCCTGGGTCGATTCGACCCGCCGCGTCTACTGCGAAGGAGCGTATGCCTTCGTTCCGGTGAAGGAAGGCTGGCCCGCAGACGGCGAGATCCCAAATCGCCGCCCGTATGACGGCCCCGGGTATCAGCGGATGGGCGACACGCTGCTGCTGCACGGCGCTGCTCCAACAGAGGAGCAGCTCGCAGCGCTCATCGCCTGGGAAGATCCCTCCTGCGTGCTGCACGCCGCAGCCCACGAAGGAGTCATGCGGAAGCCGAAGACCGCTGTCCTCTATGGAGAACCCCATGAGGTCACGTTCCGTGAAGCCGGGATCATCTACACCCTCGACCCTTCGCAGGTGATGTTTTCGCAAGGCAACCGCGGAGAAAAACTCCGATTACGTTCTCTCATAAAACCCGGCGAACGGATCGCCGACATGTTTGCCGGCATCGGGTATTTTACCCTCTCGGCAGCGCTTTCCGGTGGGAATATCCATGCAGCGGAGATCAATCCGGTCTCTTTTGCCTATCTGCTGAAAAATATCCAAGCGAACGGCCTCGAAGAAAAGATCACTCCGGAGCTCGGCGACTGCCGCGAAAAACTCACCGGGGTATACGACCGTATCCTGATGGGCCACTTCGACGCGCCGGAGTTTTTGAAACATGCGCTCGAACACGCGGAGACTGGAACTGTTTTACATATCCACGGGGTCGGGGACCGGAAAAACGCTATTGAAGGGAGCCTTGAAGGAGCAGGTTATAGGTATATCATCAGCGAACATAAAGTAAAGAAGTATGCGGGTCGCCTCTGGCACTCGGTCTGGGATGTGAAACTGCTATGAAAAAACTAACCGATATCCATATCGTTCTGGGAGTCTGCGGCAGTATCGCCGCCGTTGAGACGATCAAACTCGCTCACGAGCTCAGACGCCGCGGCGCGAAAGTGACCGGCATCATCAGTCCCGCGGGGTGCGGGATCATTCATCCCGATGCGCTGACGTATGCGTGCCAGAACCCGGCGCTCACTCAGATCACCGGCATGGTCGAGCATGTCAAATACTGCGGGGAAGGCGGCGAGGCGGATCTTCTTCTTATCGCGCCGGCGACGGCAAACACTGTGGGAAAGATCGCCTGCGGGATCGACGACACCATCATCACGACCTTTGCGACCACCGCGATCGGCCGCGGGATGCCGGTCGTCGTTGTTCCGGCGATGCATGAATCGATGTACCGCCACCCGGCCGTCAGGAAAAATCTGGAGACGCTGAAGGAACTCGGGATCGATGTCGTTCCTCCGCGAATGGAAGAGGAGAAGGCGAAGATCGCGGGCATAGATGAGATCTGCCTGCATGTCGAGCGGGCCGTTTCGCCCGGGACGCTTGCAGGAAAACGCGTTCTCATCTCCGGCGGATCATGCCGCGAGGAGCTGGATGACGTCCGCATTCTGACGACGAGATCCGGCGGGACGATGGCAAAAGAGCTTGCTCTTGAAGCGTTTCGTCTCGGCGCCGAGGTGACCCTTGTCATGAATCCGATGCACGGCATCGTGCCTTGCGTGAAAAATATCCCGGTGATCACCGCGGCCGATATGCACGCCGCGGTCCTTCGCGAAGCTGATGGCGCGGATTATTATCTTTCGGCAGCCGCGATCTCCGATTTTTCTCCGAAAAGAGTGGACGGCAAGATCCCGAGCGGACGGGAAACGTCTGTAACGCTTGAACCTCTTGAAAAACTGATCACGAAGATCTCCGGCAGAGGAGTGAGGATCGTCGGATTCAAACTCGGCGAGGACGCGGAGAAGGAGGGAGTGCGGCTTCTTGACCTTCCTGATGTCGTCCTTGTTCTTGCAAACAGACCGGAGACGATGGGCTCTCCTTTCGGCGAATACATCTTCCTCCAAAAAGATCACAAAGAAACGGTTACGGGAACAAAAGACGAGATCGCAGGGAAAGTATGGGACGTTCTTGTGTAACATTTGCTCCGGGTCATATCTCAGGATACTTTAAGCGGATCGACGGCGACTCGGTCCAGACGACCGGCAGTCTCGGCGCCGGGATCGTGATCGACAAAGGGGTCACCGTCAGGATGCAGGAAGCGGATAAGATCAATATCAAAATCGGCGACGGGACCGCGGACGACTGGCTGATCCGCGAGGTGCTCACCTCGTTAGGGGTGAAGGCGGATGTCCGGGTGACGGTCGGCATGCCGATGGGGGCAGGATTCGGGATGAGCGCCGCGGGGCTGCTCGCCGCGTATCATGCGGCAAACTGCGTGTTTTCCCTCGGACTAAGCGCAGAAGAGATCTCCAAAAAGGCCCACGCCGTTGAAGTTGCGTTTGGAACCGGCCTTGGCGACGCGGCGGCGGCATCCGGCGGCGGCCTTGTCGTCAGAACGCGCCCGGGCATCGCGGGCGTGAAGCTTCGGCTCTATCCAAAAGACGAACTCTGGGCGGTCACGTTTGGCAGCATCTCCACGCATGATGTCATCACCTCGGAGGAAAAAATGCACCAGGTCGCCGCGGCGTTTCCCGGGAAGGAGCCCGCAACGCTTGCGGAGTTCATGGAGAACTCCGCCTCGTTCACGGAAAAGAGCGGACTTCTGCCG
Source organism: Methanocorpusculum parvum (assembly GCA_002287215.1). Taxonomy (GTDB): domain Archaea; phylum Halobacteriota; class Methanomicrobia; order Methanomicrobiales; family Methanocorpusculaceae; genus Methanocorpusculum; species Methanocorpusculum parvum. The sequence goes on along the minus strand of LMVO01000011.1, from coordinate 14,613 downwards.
CCAAATCTTCTGCCGGTGCTTGCCGCCTGCAAAGAAGCAGGCGTTCCCGCATCCATGACGATGCTTGGAAACGGCGTCTTTGCCGTCGGTTCTGCGGCTGAAAAAATTCTGCAAAAGTTCGGTGAACCGGTCCGTCTGCATGTCAGCAGCTCCGGCCCGGTGATCCTGGAGGAAAACCATGTCTGATATTCCGTCATCCCACCCAAGATACAGATCACTGATCACAAGAGAACAGCTTGCCGCTCACACAAAAACAGGCGTCGTCTCGCTGGAGGGGCTCACCTCCCACGGCCGCGGCGAAGCGTTCGATTATCTGCTCGGTGAAAAAACATCCGCCTCGGCGCTGGAAGCCGAGAAGCTCGCCGCCCGCGTTCTGCTCGCGGCAAAACACCCGGTGCTTTCGATCAATGGAAACACGGCCGCCCTCGCGGCGCAGGAGATCGCGCAGCTGCAGAAGGCAAGCGGCGCCGAGGTCGAGGTGAATCTGTTCCACAGAACAGAGGAGCGGATCGCGCTCGTGACGAACGTTCTTGAAGAAGCAGGCTGCATCGTCTCGAAAGGAGCTGTCGGGCGGTGTGTTCCGCTCCCCCACGGGCGGGGTCTCTGCCGCCCGGAAGGTATCGGTTCGGCCGACGTCGTCCTCGTCCCTCTCGAAGACGGTGACCGGTGCGAAGCCCTCGTCTCGATGGGCAAACTGGTCATCACCGTCGATCTGAACCCGATCGACAGAACGTCGAAGACGGCCTCCCTGCCGATCGTCGACGAGGTCACCCGTGCCCTGCCGAACATCGCTCAGGAATGCGATCGGCTGAAGGCCTCGGGCGAGACCATCTCCATGCCCGAGATCGACGCAAGATATTTCCTCAGGCAGGCGATAAAGGATATGCAGGAACATCTTTCCCATGCTCTGGATTGAAAAATACCGCCCGTCCTCGTTTGAAGAGGTGATCGGACAGACGAGTCCGGTAAAACAGTTATCAGCGTATGCCGCACAGGGAAACCTCCCGCATCTGATGGTGATCGGTCGAAGCGGCTGCGGAAAGACCTCGTCGCTTGAGATCTTCTCCCGGCTTTTTTATACCGAAGCGGCTGCGGAAAACACGACCATCCTTCCCGTGAGCGTGATGTTTTCCCAGGGCCACACCTATTTTGCGGAAAACGACCGGTTCGCTCATCTGTATCAGAAGAACAAATCGGTTCTGGCAAACTTCAAGTATGTCGTCAGATGGCATGCCTCCTTGAAACCTCTCTCCGCGCCGTTTCGTCTGATCATCTTCGACGGAGCGGGCGATCTCACGAAGGACGCCCAGGCGGCCCTTCGCCGGATCATGGAGCAGTACAGCCAGACCTGCCGGTTCATCTTCGTGACGAGCTCGCTTGCTTCGATCATCGATCCGATCAGGTCGCGATGCGTTCCGCTCTACTTTCTGCCGATCGGTGAAGCGACGATGCGGGACTATCTGAACAGCGTGCTTGAACAGGAGGGACTTGCGGGTTCCGTCGCAGATGAGACGCTCGATATGCTGATCCTTGGATCAAAGGGCGATCTGCGCAAAGCTCTCATCTGGCTGGAACTGATGGCCCTGCACGGGGCCGGCGATCTTTCCGAGCTGATGACGACCGAGACGGGCGAACTGACTGCCGCCGCGATCCTTGCCGCAGGAAAAGGGGACGCATCGGCCGCCCAGAAGATCTTTGAGAATCTTCAAATCGAATACGGGATGAGTGCGGGGGATCTGCTGCGGCAGATCAGACGGTCGATGATCGGCAATATGACCCCGGATCTCGCACTCCTGTTTTCGAAGACCGATGTCATGCTCGTCGAGGGGAACAACGAGTATCTGCAGATGAACGCGTTCGCCGCCGTTTTGACGGAGCTGCTTTCTCAGCAAAACGGCTGAAGACAGGATGAACAACTTAAATCCTCTCAAAGCACAACCATATAGTATGAAGATCCTCTTCGTTATTGCATCAGACCGCTTCCTGGATATGGGGTATACCGTTCCCAAAAAACTGCTGGAAGAACATGGCATCGAATGCGTGACCGCGTCCACTGTCCGTGGGAACTGTTACGGGATGCAGGGAGAGATCGCCCAGGCTGATCTTACAATAAACGACGTGGATCCGGCAGAGTATGACGGTATCATCATCGACGGCGGTATCGGCTGTCAGGACGAACTCTGGCGCAATGAAAAACTTATCGATATAACCAATAAGATCGGCACGTCCGGCAAGGTCGCAGCCGCGATCTGTCTTGCACCCGTCATTCTCGGAGAAGCGGGACTTCTTGCCGGCAAAAAGACCGCCTGTTTTGAAACGCCGGCAACTGTCCGCGTGCTGACCCTCGATAAAGCCGAGGTCTCTCATGACAACGTCGTAACAGACGGCCGCATCGTGACCGCAAAAACCCCCTTCGACGCTGAAGAGTTCGCACGCGCCATCCTGTCGGTGCTTCTCTGAACCTGGTATGACAAACGACCCTGCAGCATCCGCCAAGAACCTCTCAGTCGGGATGGAACTTTTCAATGCCGGAAAGTATGCCGAGGTCATCTCATTCTCCTCCGGTTCCGGCGACCCGGCTCTTCTTCTTTTAGCCGCCCGCAGTTACACTCAGACAGGCGAATATGCAACCGCCAGACAGATCCTCAGTGATCTGATCCGGATCATGCCCTCCTCCTCGTATCTGCACAGTTATCTTGGACTTGTTCTTGAACATCTGGACAGAAACGCCGCTGCCGAAGAGTATGCGGCCGCACTGATCCTCGACGCGGAAAACAAGACGGCGCTTCGGGGATACGCCGCGCTCCTTCTCGAAAAAGAGGATTTCAGAGGTGCGATCCCCTCGCTTCGTGCGCTGGTCAGACTCGAAAACAACCCTGACGACATCAGAAGACTGATGCAGACCCTCACCCGTGCGGGTGAACCTGACGAAGCGGCCGCCCTGCATATCCAGAACTTCGGCGAGGATACGTTCAGTCACGAGTACATCGACGCGCTGTATGCGCAGAAATCATATCAGAAGGCGATGAGTCTCTCGCTTCGCGCCTGGAACACGCTCAAAGACACCGTGTATCTCAGACAGAGTCTGGAAGCGCTTTCCGCTCTGGACCCTGCCGGCGCTGAAAGGGCATACCGTTCGGCTCTCGACAGTCTCGAGGAGGCAGGGATCGATGACGAGACCGTTTCGCAGATACGGTTCTCCTATATCCTTCTGGAAAAACTTCTCGGAAACTATGCCTCGGCAAAGTATGAGCTTGGGCAACTGCTCAAAACAACGAACGATCCGGTGTATCGTCTGCTCTCTGCGGAGATCGAGGCGCGTCTCGGGAACGATGACGCGGCAAACAGCATCTACCGTGAGCTGATCCTTGGTCTCTGCAGTGATGAGGATGCGGATGTTTCACTCATCGATCTGGTGATCACGCGGTTCAGCGGATTTCTTCTGGCCTGCCGGACGAAAGAGGAGGTCGCCGGCATCATCAGCATCATCCTTTCGCCGTATCCGGTCCCGGTGTGTCTTGCAAACATCGGCAGAGCGTATGAGGCGGCAGGCTCCCTTTCCCAGGCGCGTGACTGGTTCTACCGGGCATACCGTGCGGATTTCATCAGCGGAGGGATCGCCTATGCAGGTTTTCTCAGACGGAGCAATGATGAGCGTGAGTGTGAGACGACGATCCGCTATATGGTGATGAACGCGGTGAGGATCGCCGACATCGAACGCATCGCGTCAGCGGTGTTCAACGGCGGGGAGGAGATCTGGAAAAACGTCCGGGCGAAGGATCTGGTGATCAAGCGACTCGCACGCGTCACCGGAAAACTCTCTTCGAACGGGCGTGAGATGCTTTCGGCGGGATATCTGTATTCGGCGCTGGATGCACTGGAGCGGCAGGATCACGAGAGCTGCAAGTGGTTCTGTCTTGCGGGGATCGATGTTCTGCCCTGTTATCCGGCAAAGATCCGGGTGGAGGATTTCATCGAGGTGCTTTCACGCATGAAAGGCAGGGCGCTTGCCGAGCGGCCGGTGATCACCGGATCCGAGGAGGAAGATAAGGAAAAGGAGGAGCAGAGCTCCGATCTTTCGTTTCTGGATCAGCGGGAGACCGCGGTGTTTTTGTTTTTGCAGGAGCACCGTGAGGCGACCGAGATGGATCTTCGTTCGGTTCTTGAGACGCGGCGGGTCGCTGGTATCGTGAATTCGCTGCTCGCAAAGCTGGCGGAGAACGGGATGTCGGTGATCGAAAAACGCGGGGTAGGCGAGCGCGGCGAGGTGTACGGGTATGTCGGACCATAAGGGGATCACGGATCAAAAACAGGAGAGTATCGGGATCATCAACGCGCTTCGCCGGGGAACGGTGCCGCAGAGCGGGCTTTCCCGTCTTGCGGTGGGTCTTTCAGCTGAGGAGCGGGTGATCGGTTCGCAGCTTGCGTATGTTGCCGGCGGACATGCGGACTGTAAGTTCGTTCGCGGGGAGTACGGGTCGGGTAAGACGTTTCTGATCTCGCGGGCGGTGGAGATCGGACAAAGGCAGCGGTTCGTTACTTCGCATGTGGTGATCTCGCCGGAGACGCCGCTGCATAAGCTGCAGGCCGTATATGCAGCCATATGCGCCGGACTGACGACGGGGACGGAGGATCATGCGCTGAAGAGTATCATCGATACCTGGATCTACGGGATCGAGGACCGACTGATCAGTACAGGAATCGGGGAGGACGATCCAAAGCTTGTGGAGCTGACGGAAAAGGAGATCGAGTCGGTCCTTGAACGGGTGAGCGGGCTGAGTTCGGGTCTTGCGTCGGCTCTCCGGGCGTATTATCAGGCGTCGAACCGGGGGGATTTTGCATCGGCGCAGGCGGCGATCGGCTGGGTGGCGGGCGAGACGACGGTCGGGAGAAGTTTTAAGGCGCAGGCTGGTCTGAAGGGGAGCGTGACGGAGGGTGAAGCCCTGCAGTTTTTGAAAGGGCTGGTGTATGTGATGACGCGTGCAGGTTTTGCCGGTCTTCTGGTGAGTTTTGATGAGGCGGAGACGGCACAGTCGTTTGCCCGGCCGCAGCGGGAGAAGGGGTATATCAATCTCCGGCAGATCGTGGATATGATCGATAAGAACGAGCTGCCGAACTGTTTCTTCCTGTTTGCAGGCACGCCGGCGTTTTTCGACAGTGCAAAAGGGATCAGGTCGCTGCCGCCGCTGTATGACCGGATAGGGATCATCGCGGATGACGGCTTTTCGAACCCTCTGCAGACGCAGATCGTTTTGCCGAAGTTCGATGCGGCGAAGCTTATGGAGGCTGCGTTGCGGGTGATGGAGATCTATGCGGATGCGTACTCCGAGGTGGATAAGAGCAGGGTGTCGCCGAAGTTTATCAGAACGATGATCGAGAAGGTGACGGGAAGGTTCGGCGGAAGGGTGGATGTGGTGCCAAGACTGTATCTTCGGGAGTTTGTGGATGTGCTGGATAAGTGTGCGCTGTATCCGAATTATCAGCCGATGGAGAAGTATGTGTTTGTGCCGGAGAAGGAGGCAGCAGGGCTGAAGGAGGAGGAGAAGGCAGTAATGGAAGTTGCCTGGTGACATGCAATGTCACCAGGTCGAGCAAATCTTTGATTTGAGAGTGAATGGTGACGCATCAGCGGCGCCATTATTGAGCAAATCTTTGATTTGAGAGTGAATGGTGACGCAGAGCGGCTTGTATCGCACAGAATAACTCCAATTTCAAAAAAACTATTTTGCCCATCTCTAAACTACGATCCGCGGCTGACGTCTGATATTTTATGTAAACTTGATCGTGAGCCGCTTCAGGATCATGGTGCTCCCGTCGGCAAACACCCCGCGGATGCCGACCGTCCGCGTTCCCGTCACCCCGTCGCAGACGCCGGAAAACACCACGACCCCCGCACCGTTCAGCGGCGCCGGATGTATAGAATGCTCAGACGGCAGGGATACTCCTTCTATCTCCAGACAGATCATGCGCAGATCTTCGACTTTTCGCCCCTCGTAGATCGTGATGATCACATCCCCTCCCGAAACAGCGACATGCATCACCACGTCTGGATCCTCCAGCGACTTGCGGACAACATAATCCGATCCGAAAAACCCCGCAGACACGGAAACGATGATAACACCCGCCATAATAAGGACAAAAAACAAAATGACGGCCTGCCGCTTCTTCTTCGGATCACGTTTTTTGTAGATATATGCCATACGAATTTCACCCAATAGTCAGAACCGGCATCCTCTTCACAGGTCCGCCCGGCGAAGAAGAATTTTTTCCCTGCTCCTGAAGGATAATCAAGAGCAGACGGCGATATTTGATACCCTCTGCACAGTCCTGAAAACACGTACAGCCTGGAAACTCTGCAATAATGTGTTTTGATTAAATGTAGTAAGTTCCGGTATATATTCGTATCAGTAAAGTTACTTTTGCCGCTAACAGAGAGTTTATCCGCATAACGCTGTTCCGCGATCCAAGGACGTTAGTATGGGTAATACCTGTATTCGTGTCCGGTTTTGTCCGCAAAACGCAGACTGCGGTTTGTTCAGCCGGTCTGCCAACCGTGATTCCGTCGGTACTGGCCTTACTTTGATGTTTTTTTGTGCGAAAAGACGAATCTGCACAGGACATACGCAGTATTTTTGCGAATACTGAAGCAGCGAAGTTTCGCAAGACGAAACGGGATAAGCGTGATCACAGGCATCGGATTGGTTCGGGCAGACAGGGGTCAGGTCTTATACGGATGAAAAGCGATATACCTGTAAATCGGATCTTTTGGAGAAGAGGATGAAGTTCGATCAGGATCTTTTACAGACATATAAAACATTACTGCAGACAACGGATCTGGCTGAAAGCTATCAGGAGTTTGTCAGACTGTTCCGGTATCTGCGCGTAGAACTCGAAAAGCAGCTGACAGACTGTACGTTTCAGGGAAACATTGTTGAAAACGGGATGGATTACTCCTATTTTCAGTTCACGAACGCGAGCCTGAAAAGAAAGGGATTGAAACTGGCGGTCACGTTTGTTCATCAGGATTTCCGGTTTGAGGTCTGGCTTTCCGGGATCAACCGAAACCGTCAGTCCATATACTATGAACTGCTGAAAGCCGCACAGCTCCCTTTTGCGCTGACCGGCGACCCTCTGAAAACCGATCACATCCTGAAAATCCCCCTGGACCCGGATATGGATCTGGCCGATGGAGAATGTGTGCTGGCTGAAGTGAAGGCCGCTGCATTGGAGATCCTTGCGTTTACGGAGACGATCGAAGCGGCGTGAGATGGAGGCGGAGAAATGAGATGGGAAAACCAGTCGATATGACACATCGGCGATCACTTTCTCAGATATCATGCTGGGCGCAAGAACCGCGGATCTTCGCGGCCGATTTTTATTGTCTCCCGCGCCCGTCACCAAACAGAATCATCATTACTCTCTGAAGCACACTACTATCGAGCAAACCCCATGGAAAAAACCCAGTTCGTAGAAGACATAACCCAGTCCGCCCCCGTAAACTCCCTCTTTCTGATAAAACGCGCCGACCTTCGAAGCAAACGCGGTGAACAGTTCGCCCACCTCACCCTTGCAGACAGGACCGGGATCATCGAAGCAAAGATCTACGGCGAAAAAGCCGCTGAACTTCCCCGGATCATCCAGACCGGCCGCGTATACCCGATCACCGGAACCGGCAGAGCCAATCAGAACGGTGAGATCCATGTCTTCTCCGACTCTCCCGAAACAGTCAAAGGCATTATCGCCGGCCCCCTCACCCTGACCCCCGGGCAGGAGATCGAGTTCGTCTACACCCCTGCGGCCCTCAACGCCAACTCACTCGAGATCCAGAAGATCATCGGCTCCATCAAAAACATCGACCTCAAACTCTTCGTCGCCTGCTGCCTCGACGCACGCTTCTACGAATGCCCCGCAGCCATCCGCCGGCACCATGAATACACCGGCGGCCTGTGCGAACACTCGCTTGAAACCGTCAAAATCGCCCTCTCCCTCATCGACATCATGCCCCGGACCGACATAAACCGCGACATGGTCATCGCCGGCGCCGTTCTCCATGACATCGGCAAGATCTTCTGCTTCGACAAAATCGGCTACGGCTATGTGCCAAACGACACCTACAACCTCATCGAACACATCACGATGGGCATCATGCACATCGACGAATACAAAAATCTCATCTCAGACGACCAGCTCCTCCAGCTCAGACACATCATCCAGTCCCATCACGGCTCATACGGCGACGTCATCCCCCTCACCGCCGAAGCATGGCTCGTCCACGAAGCCGACTCAGGCAGCTCCCTGCTTCGAAGCATCGTCGACGACCTTGCCGAAACACCTGCCGGCCAGAAGAAAAAAGGCCTCCGTTCCGAGAAATTCCTCTGGCACGCCGTCTGAACCAAAAAAATCATAGCCAATACTTAATATCAGATTCAGACAATAGTAAATATATAAGGACAAAAAGCCATGGAACATGCAGAAATCATATCCGGAGCCTATACTTATACCAAAGAGGGTTTTTTCGCCCTCAAACTGCTCCCCAGATGGATCATCCTCTTCCTCTACTTCACTATCCCGATCCTGGCCTGTCTTCTCGTCTCCTCCCTCATCCTCCAGCTCGCCGCCCTTCCCGTCCTCACCGGTCTCCTCGTAAACGACAACTACGGGTTCACGGCCGCAAGCCTTTCGGGCCTCCTGCAGTATCTGGCCGTCATCATCAGTCTCTCCTGCATCTTCTTCATCCCGCTCATCCAGGGATACTGTTACCGGATCGCCAAAAACGACCGAGCCGGCATGCCGGACCACACCAACCTCTGGGGCCTCTTTTTCAGCGGCTGGCGCGTCAACCTCGTCATATTATACTACGCCATCCCGATGATCGTCATCTCGCTCATCTACGCCATGATCTTTTATTACCTCTTCCCCGAAGCCGGCCTCTACACCACGGTCGATGTCATGGCGCTGGAAAGTCTGATCACCGTTCTCGTCACCCTCTCCTATGTCGGACTCGAGTTCATCACGATGATCTTCGTCTCCCTGTTTGCGTTCATCGGCCTCGTCCATCTCACCCGTTCCGGCTCCCTGGCTGAAGCGACCCACATCCGCGGGATCGCCGCCGTCATAAAAAAGATCGGCTGGTATGACTACATCCTCTCGCTCATCATTATGAGCATCCTCTTCCTTCTGGTGACCTTCATCCTGATCACGCTCGCCCAGATCTTCGCCTACAACGGCGCCGCGATCGTCATACTCCTTGGCGGCTATCTGTTCGTGATGATCCCGATCATCGTATTTTTCGTCCGCTACTTAGCCGAGGTCTACAACACCGCGTTCGTGATCCCGGAAACCGATGATGCGGACTTCGACGACTTCTGACCATGTCCGAACAGTTCTCTCTCCAGTCGGCCTACTCCCCGAAAGGCTCCCAGCCCAAAGCGATCGAAGAGCTGACCGACGGGCTTCTCGACGGCGAGCGGTTTCAGACCCTTCTCGGCGTCACCGGATCGGGAAAGACCTTCACGATCGCCAACGTCATACAAAACGTCCAGCGCCCGACCCTGGTCCTCGCCCACAACAAGACGCTCGCCGCCCAGCTCTACAACGAGTTCAAGGATTTTTTTCCGAACAATCATGTCGAGTACTTCATCTCTTACTATGATTACTATCAGCCGGAGAGCTATATCGCGAAAAAGGATCAGTATATAGAAAAGGACGCCTCGATCAATCCGAAGATCGAGATGATGCGTCTTGCGGCGACCGCGGCGATCCTTTCCCACCGGGATACGATCGTGGTCGCTTCGGTCTCCTGCATCTACGGTCTGGGCAATCCTGAAAACTTCCAGAACCTTGCGTTCGAGATCCGCCGGGGGGCGAACCTCACCCGCCGGGAGCTTCTCGAACGGCTGGTCGCGATCCTGTTCGAGAGAAACGACACCGAACTTATGCCCGGCAGGTTCCGGGTGAAGGGCGACACGGTGGATTTCATTCCGGGATACTTTAACAATATCATCAGGGTGGAGTTTTTCGGCGATACGATCGACCGTATCAGCGAGATCGACAAGATCACGGGAAAGGAAAAAGAGCGGATGGAGTATTTTTTCATCTATCCGGCGCGTCATTTCGTCACGCCCGAGTCTGAAAGACAGGCGGCTGTCGAGTCGATCACGGCCGAGCTGGAGATGGTGCTTGCCGAAAACCGGCTGGATGATCTCTCGGCGCACCGGCTTCGCCAGAGGACGCAGTATGATCTGGAGATGATCCAGGAGACCGGATCCTGCAAAGGGATCGAGAACTACTCGCGGCACTTCGACCGGCGGGCGCCGGGAGAGAAGCCGTACTGTCTGCTGGATTACTTCCCGGATGATTTTCTGATGGTGATCGATGAGAGTCACCAGTCTCTCCCGCAGGTCAGGGGGATGTACAACGGCGATCATTCCCGCAAGGTTTCGCTTGTGGAGTACGGGTTTCGTCTGCCGAGCGCTTTTGACAACCGGCCGCTGATGTTTGCCGAGTTCGAGAAGTATCTCCGGCAGGCGATCTTTGTTTCGGCAACGCCGGGCGAGTATGAACGCAGGCATTCGGCTCAGACGGTCGAGCAGATCATCCGGCCGACGGGTCTGGTGGATCCGGTGGTCGAAGTGCGGCCGATCACGGGTCAGACGGACGATCTGCTCAAAGAGATCAGCGCTGTTATCGCACGCGGCGACCGTGCTCTGGTGACGACGCTGACGAAGAAACTCGCCGAGGAGCTGACGGAGTATCTCGCGGGGCAGGGGGTGAAGACGCGGTATCTCCATTCGGAGGTGCAGACCCTGGAGCGGACGGAACTTATCCGGCAGCTGCGTCTTGGCATGTTCGATGTGCTTGTCGGGATCAATCTTCTGCGTGAGGGTCTGGATATCCCGGAGGTCGGGTTTATCGGGATCCTTGATGCGGATAAGGAAGGGTTCCTGCGCGATGCCCGCAGTCTGATCCAGATCATCGGACGGGCCGCCCGGAATGCTGATTCGCATGTTGTGCTGTATGCGGATAAGATGACGGATTCGATGCGGGAGGCTCTTGCTGAGACGGCCCGCCGCCGCGAGATGCAGCTGGCGTTCAATGCGGAGCATGGGATCACGCCGGTAACGATCAAAAAACCGGTGCGGGAGAAGGAGATCGATATAAAGGATATCAAACATCTGCCCAAGTCGGAGATACCGAATCTTATCATCGAGCTGGAGGCGGAGATGAATGCGGCGGCGGCGGCGCTGGATTTCGAGCGGGCAATCCAGCTTCGCGACCGGGTGAAGGCTCTGCGCAGTGATGAGGGGGGAGGGGAAGCGACGGGGAAGAAAACGACCCGCAAAAAAAGATGAGTTCGGGAAGGTTTATTCAGCCGGAGAAGCTGCAAAAAGCGCCCGGTATGCCGCTTCTTTGATCAGTGCGGCCGGCAGATCCTCGAAGATCTCCCCGCCGAACCCGACCGCCCGGCAGCAGGTGCTTTCTCCTGCAAGCTCCCCGCAGGAGGGGCAGTCGGTCGTCACGACCGACGCGGAAAGCAGGCTCTCCAGCAGAACGCCGTTCATCCTGATCTCATTCGACTCCGCGATCCTGGCCTTGTCAAGCAGCGTCTCGGTCAGATTGATCTTCACGCCGGCAGGAGAAAACTCGGCACGCAGCTCATCAACGGCAGCATGGAGCGCTTCTCCCGTTTTTCCGCACCGCTCGCAGGTCGCTTCGCCGACAGCGAAATGCTTCCACTCGATCTCCAGCCGTTTTATCCGCGGGATCCTCATCGGGACGCCTCCAAAACAGCGGCAACGACCTTTCCGATCTCCGCAAACTGCACGTCAGCCATACCGTTCTTCGTGATCCCGAGCTCGGTTGCGATCAGATGGGAATCGGGGGTGAATCCTGCTTCGGCAAGTTTTTTTGCCCCGCAGCAGTCCGTACAGCCGTCAAGAACGATCACGCGTTTTGCCTCGGCGATCTCGTCGGCAGACACGCCGCCGTTCTGCTGCGCACGCACCCAGACATAATCTCCCGGTCTCTTCTGCATCAGAGAAAGGGCCGCCTGGGTCGTCAGTTTTCCGGTATTCGAAATACCCGAACAGGTTATCAGCGTGACCGGCACGTTCTGCTCCTTTCCCTCACTCGCAGGATCCGCCGCATCCGCAGGTGCAGGAATGGCCGCGTTTCTTCGGCTCTTCCGTGCGGCCTTCGCCCTTCCAGCAGGCGGCAACGATGTTCTCCACATCGTCATCCGTGTACGACCTGGAAGGACCTTTGGTGATGCCGTGATCAGTCACGACGATGTGCTGACCAACGACCACGCCGTGGCATTCGGCCATTTTTGCAACGCAGTTCATATGACATCCGTCAAGCACGACGACTTCTTCGGCATTTTTCGCCTTGGCGATCAGTCCTTCATTTCCCGTTCCAAGCAGCGAAGCGCAGACGACCTTCCCGTATCCTTCATCCGCCAGCTGAAGAGCGGCGAGATTGGTGATCTGGCCGGTGTTCGCCTGGCCTGCGCACGGGATAATGATCTTTGCGGCAGTCGTCTGACTGCAGGAGCATACAGGTTTTTCCGTCATGATCATCTCACACCGTTAACATTGCTTTGATCTCTTTTACATCCGGAACCCGGCCTTCGGCGGCGATCTCGTCATCGATGATCAGCGCAGGCGTCATCATGACGCCGCGTTCGGTTATCTCGTCGAGCTTCTCGATCTTTACCAGATCGACGGTGATGTTCAGTTCTTTTATTGCCTGTTCGGTGTTAGCGAAAAGCCGTTTGCATTTCGCACACCCGGTTCCCAGTACTTCGATTTTTGTCATGTCAGCTCCAAAGGATATTCAACTTTTTTTGTATTAGATGTTTGTGACAGTGCAGCCTACGGGAAGAATATCCCAAAGAGGAATCCCGCGATCGTCGCAAAACCGACCACGAGGCAGGTGTACACCAGCGTTTTTTTTGCACCGATCAGCCGGTAGATTACCAGCAGACTCGGGAGACTGGTCGTCGGCCCGGTGAGGAGGAGGGAGAGTGCCGGACCTTTTGCCATGGCGCCGGTGAGGTAGCCGAGCGTTGTTCCGATCACCGGCACTTCCAGGAGCGTCGGGATGTAGAGGATCATGCCGACGACGGAGGCAAGAAACGTCGATCCTAGCGTGGTCTCGCCGAAGTACGGTCTGAAGAACTCGGCCGGCAGGAAGAAGGAAAGGACGCCGAGCGCGAAGGTGCCGATGATGAGGATCGGGAAGATTTTTTTGGTGAGATCCCAGATCTCCAGTCCCCAGTCGGTGACTTCGTTACGGGTGAAGTAGTAGATGAGGAGGAGGGCGATCCCGATCGAAAGGGCATACACGATCCCAAGACGGATGAAGGCGTCAAGCGCCGAGGTGCCGACGAGGAGGATCGAAACGAGCATGACGAAGAAGAGCGGGACGACCCATTTGGGGCGGACCGATTCCTGCGCCAGAGCGGCTTTTCGTGCGGCGCCGAAGGTTTTCTTCGTCTCGGTGTCGTGCGCGGGGAAGAGCTTCATCATGATCAGACCGATCAGGATGGAGATCCCTATGGCAAATACGGCACGGGCGATGCCGATGTCCAGACCAAGGACCTGGGCTGTGTAGACGATCGCAAGGATGTTGATCGCGGGACCGGCGACGAGGAACGTTATTGCCGGGCCAAGGCCGCTGCCTTTTTTGAGGATGCCGGCAAACATCGGCAGGATCGTGCAGCTGCAGACGGCAAGTACGGTCCCCGATACGGACGCGATCCCGTAGGATACGGTCTTTTTGGTTTCCGGGCTGAAATACTTCAGGATGGCGTCTTTTCTGATGAAGGCGGCGATCGCGCCGGCGATGAAAAAGGCAGGGATAAGACAGGTCACGACATGTTCGGAAAGGTAGCCGATCAGGGTTTCCCACCCGAGAAGGAGTGAGCCGAGGAGTATGTCAATCATTGTTTTTTTGCCTCAGGGTAAGTCATTTCAATTTTTGTTGAATCAATTATTATCGGACAAAAGATATATAGTTATGCATTTCATAATAATTTGAAATAGATGACCGATACGCTGCTGCCTGCCGGAGAAAATGCCGGAGATGATGAGTTTGAGGTCCGGTGCGGGATCCCGGATGTGATCAGAGATGATCTTGTGCAGATCGGGGGTATCGCCGGGCTGCGTGCCCGTCTGCCGCCGGCAGAGCGTATCGGCGAGATCAGCGCGACGCATCATGCGCTTTCGGATCCGGTTAGGGTGGCGATTCTGCATCTCCTTTCTGTTCAGCCGCTGTGTGTGTGCGTGATCCGGGAGTGTATGGGGATCTCCGGGTCGAAGCTTTCGTATCATCTGAATATTTTGCGGGAGAACGGGCTGATCGTGTCAGAGCAGCAGGGCAACTGGATGATCTACCGGATAACAGAGAAAGGGGGCATGTTCGCGGAGGCGGGGTGAGCCGTCAAGCGAGGGTCGAAGACCCGAGTCGGAGAGCAAACCGAAGGTTTGCGAGCGGGCTGCCACGTAGTGGCGGCCTCAGCGGAGGCGGGTTGGATGCGAAGCAGACAACCTCAGCTAAGCAAACCGAAGGTTTGCGAGCGGGCTGCCACGTAGTGGCGGCCTCAGCGGAGGC
>LMVO01000010.1 GCA_002287215.1 Methanocorpusculum parvum | reverse complement strand
CCGAAACAAAAAGCTGCCAAAGAAGATCGGGATCGCAAATCCGCTGGTGAAGATTACCTATTCGGTTCAGACAAAACTCGTAAAGATGTCGGAAGAAGCTGGGTGAGCCGCAAGGCTCGCCCTAAGCAGAGCAAGGCTTTGCCTTGCGATCGAAGCGATTGCCTTTCTGCGGGAGCGGGTTGGCGACGAAGTCGACGACCTCAGCTAAGCAAACCGAAGGTTTGCGACCGAAATTGAATACCGGAAGAGGAGGATTTTTCGCCCTCACTTCAAGCAGGAATTTGACACTTGCAGAAGCGCTTGAACGCTACCGAAAAAAGGATTCGATTGAGAAGATATTTCATTCGCTGAAGAATGAGATCGAGATTAAACCACTGAGAGTATGGACGGAGAATAGTATTCGCGGCGCAATTCTGATCGGGTTTCTGGCACAGCTGTTTGTGTCTCTGGTTCGGTATGAGGTCTCGGAAGCACGGCATGTGGCTACAAAATTCATCAAATATTCGCTGATGAATTTGACAGTTACGATGATGAAGGGGAAAGAGGGAGGTCGTCGATGTCTGTTTTCCAATTTTGATGCACTGAATACGGCGATACTCGGGCTAAAATGCGGGGTGGGGTGAGGCTGGATGGGTGGATAAGAGGCAACTGTCAAATTCTATTTTCCCATTTTTGGAAGGGTGAGGAGCGAGAGCGCTAAAGGGGGGGGGAAATTGCCAACTGTCAAAGTTAGGTTTTAACGGCCGAATATTCAGATGCGGATGAATCCCCATAACCATTCATAAACCTCGAAAAATAAGATATCTCCACCGCGAGCCGCTCCGCGCCGGATCGCAAATCAAAGATTTGCTCAGCTAAGGCTGCCCCTACGGGGCAGCCCGCAGTCACTTCCCGCACCCCGAATCAGAAAAAGAGAAATCCTAACTTACTAACTAGGGAGCCGCCGGGGCGGCGACAGGATTTGCCCGAACGTTCCCGATGAGGGAGGAGCAAGACTGCAAAGCAGGCTTGCGAGAGTGAGGATCAGCAAATCCGATTCGTCTCGCCCAAAGGGCGGATTCAAGCGAGGGGCGAAGACCCGAAGCGGAGAGCAAACCGAAGGTTTGCGAGTGCGCCGATTCGCGGTTGGTATTTATTTTATGTCCACACCAAGCCATACCCTTCCCGAAACGCGGTAAAATATCTCATACGTTTCCCTTCCACAGAACCAACCTATAAAACCCAGTACACCAACCTCCTATACATGACATCCCAGGAAAACATCGAAAAACGCCTCGAAGAACTCGAACGCGACTACGCAGACCTCATGGAACGGGTCCGCGACCTCGAACTCCAGATCGGCCAGCTCACCGAACGGAACCTGCACGGAAGCTGCTCCTCCTGCAGCCTCCAGTAAAAAAAGAAAAACTCACAACCTGTTTTTTATCGCCAGCACCTCGGCCTCGTGCTCAAACAAAGCGCAGCCCCCGTCATGCTCCCCGCCGACAAGACCCGCGTCGATCAGCCTCGCAAAAAACGGCGAGTTCACCGCATCCAGCAGAGAAACGTTCCGCAGATTCCGATCCGAATACGGCGAAAACGGGCACGGCTCTGCAGAACCGTACGGATTGATATGGAAAAATCCTCTGCCGCCCGCAAGACAGCCGCCCATATGCTTCTCATCCCCCGGGAACGAAATAAACACCATCCCCGGATACGCCGACTTGATCGTCGTCAGTTTCCCCTCCAGATCCTCACGCCTCGCCGCGTCCAGTTCCATCTCCTTTGAGCCGTGATCGATCGCCGTATACTCGATATAAAACACCAGCCGGCATCCCTGATCCCGCAGCAGATCCAAAAAAGCCGTCGACGTCACCTCCGCCAGATTCCCCCGCGTGATCGTCACCGACACCCCGAACAGGATCTTCTCCGCCCGCAGACGATCCATCGCCGCCGACAGAGCCGCATACGTCCCCATCCCCCGGCGTGAATCCGTCTCCTCGATGCCCCCTTCGATACTGAGAATCGGCACCAGATTCCGGTGCCCGTCGAACAAAGCCAGATACCCATCATCGATCAGCGTCCCGTTCGTAAATATCGGGAAGATGACCGGCGTGTGACGGGCGGCCGCCCCGATAAGATCCCGGCGGAGAAGCGGCTCCCCTCCGGCAAGAAGAATAAACGAGATCCCAAGATCCTCAGCCTGCGAAAAGATATGCTCCCACTCAGAAACACTCAGCGGTTCCGCACCTCCCGGCGCAT
The DNA here is from genome assembly GCA_002287215.1 of Methanocorpusculum parvum. Lineage (GTDB taxonomy): Archaea > Halobacteriota > Methanomicrobia > Methanomicrobiales > Methanocorpusculaceae > Methanocorpusculum > Methanocorpusculum parvum. The sequence goes on along the minus strand of LMVO01000010.1, from coordinate 38,225 downwards.
CGCCGCACATTCCGACCGCCCGGGCATAACAGCCCGCACAATGCAGATTGCACGACGACGTAATGCTTGCAATCAGAAATGCCGGCATATGCGAACAGGCCGCCCGTTTTTTTGCATTCTCCCGCTGATGCTTCATCTGCCCCAGAAGAAACGCCGTCTCCTTCCGGTTCGAAAGGGTGCCCTTCAGAATATCTTTGATAAGCTTCTCGATCGCGGAGTTAAGATAGGTGGTCAGAAAGGTATCCGGCATACGTAAGATGTACATATCCTCTCTGCTCAGGCTAAATATTTTCTCTCGCCAGACCGCCGGACACCAGCCGGAATCATCCGGAAAAACCCCGGATCATGCAAAAAAACGGATCTTCCTGATGGAAGTATAGGTATATTTTTTACTGATCACAGAGCATAATTCTGCTATATAAAATAGGATCCGGATATGGTTGTGCAGATAGATCTTCTAATGGCAGTCGTGATCGTGCTTGCATGCTCTGTCGGTGTGCTTTTTATCGGAAAAAAGATCCATATCCCGTTCATTATCGGCTATTTTCTCACAGGGATAATCGTCGGACCCTTCGGCCTCCATCTGATCACCGAAGAGCAGGTATCGGTCCTCGCAGAGCTCGGGGTCATCCTTCTGATGTTCACCATAGGTCTGGAGATCTCGCTCAAAAGCCTCCTTTCCATGAAGAAGGTCGTCCTCATAGGCGGCGGTCTGCAGATGATCATCACCACGTTCCTCGTCTGGGCTGTCCTCCAGCTGGCGGGATTTCCCTCCAACACCGCACTGTTTCTTGGAATGATGGTCTCGACATCTTCAACGGCCATCGTTTTGAACCTCTACCAGTCGAAGGGACAGATGGCGACCAAACACGGAAAGATCGCGCTCGGGATCCTGATTTTCCAGGATCTTGCGGTCGTTCCGATGATGCTGCTTGCCCCGATCCTTGCCGGACCTGCCGACACCGATCTGCTCGCAAGCGTGCTGAACTTCCTGATCGGTCTGGCGATGCTCGGCGTCATCCTGATCGCCGCCATCTACCTGGTCCCGAGATTTCTGCAGAGGGTCGCCCTCACCCGAAGCAACGAACTGTTCATCATCTCGATCGTGACCATCTGTCTTGGGATCGCCTGGCTGATGTCCTTGAACGGCATATCCCTGGCGCTCGGCGCGTTCCTTGCAGGCGTCGCGATCTCCGAATCGGATTACAGCCATGAGGTCGTCGGCCAGATCCTGCCGATCCGCGATCTCCTGACCAGTTTCTTCTTTGTCTCGATCGGCATGCTGCTGAACCTTTCGTATCTCGGGGAGCATCTGCTGTTCATACTCATCCTTGCCGCCGTGCTGATAGCGGGAAAATCCCTGATAACCTTCATCTCGGTCAAAGCGATCGGGATAGCGGCAAGCGTCTCACTTCTTTCAGCATTCGGTCTCTCGCAGATAGGAGAGTTCTCCTTCGTGCTCGGAGCAACCGGCTATTCCAGCGGGATCCTGACCGATGATGTCTATCAGGTGTTTCTGGCCGTCTCGATCCTGACGATGATCATGACCCCGACGATGATCAGTATCGCGCCAAGGTTCGTTGACCGGTTCCTCCCGCCGCCGGATCCGCAGGGAACGCTGAGGACGAACTTCCGGTCGGGCATGTGATCATCGTCGGGTTCGGACTTACCGGCCATTATGTGGCAAAGGCGCTGAAAAAAGTGGAGATCCCCTATATTATCCTCGAACTCAACCCTGAAACGGTGGCAGCCGAGAAAAAACTCGGCGAGAACATCGTCTACGGCGATGCATGCCGGGAAGGGGTGCTGGAGTTTGCCGGGATCAGGAAAGCCCAGACGATCGTGATCACGATCCCGCAGATGGACACGGTCAAGGCGATCCTCACCAACGCACGCAGGATGAACCCGAAGATCGGCATCATCACCCGGTCAAGGTTTATCTCCGAGACAGCCGAGCTGTATCATCTCGGAGCGGATGAGGTGATCGTTGATGAAAAGGAGACGGCTCTCCAGATCTTCCATCGGATCCTTTCCAATCAGCAGGTGCCGGTACAGGACGCGGATCTGTTTGCCAAACAGGCCAGAAGCGAGATCTACGACAAATACATCGAAAAGCCGATCCACTCAAATATCAGAATGTCGGCAAAGGGAAGCAGACTCGATATGATCAGGATCCGGGCAAAGCAGGCGGGTGAGATGATGGCTAAAAATACCTCGCAGGTGGAACAGATCAGGGTCGAGAAAGGGGCGGATATCGCCGGCAAACGGATCGCCGATGTCCAGATGCGGAGGAATTACGGCGTTTCGGTGATCGCGGTGCGGTGTGTGGGAAAGATCGATGTGATCGTCTCCCCGGACGGAGATACGATCCTGAATGAAGGCGATACCGCCGTAGTGATCGGGGACCGGGAGGCCATTGGAACTATAATGATAATGTTCGCCGAGAAGGCTGCATATACTACCTGAGGGCACGCATACTATTTTTACCTGCAGGACGCGATCCGTCGCGTCTATTTTCCAAAACATAGAGAAAAAACACATCCCGGCGGGTGAGTATAGTTACGTTTTTTGCTGAGCAAGGTATATTATTCTCCAGGATATTTCGGAGAGATAATGGAGGAATATATAGAATTGATCATGGCAGTCGTGATCGTGCTTACCTGCGCGATCGCGGTTTTACTTGTCGGGAAAAGGCTCCGCATCCCGTTTATTATCGGGTATTTCATAACAGGCGTTATCGTTGGGCCGTTTGGTCTGCACCTGATCACCGAAGATCAGGTGTCCCTGCTCGCAGAACTCGGCGTTATTCTGCTGATGTTCACCATAGGGTTGGAGATCCCGCTGAAAAATCTGCTTTCGATGAAGAAGATCGTGCTGATAGGCGGAGGGCTCCAGCTCATTCTTACGACCGGAGTGGTCTGGCTGGTGATGGTCGCCGCAGGATTCAGCTCGAGCGTTTCGCTGTTCATCGGATTTTTAGTAGCACACTCTTCGACGGCGATCATCATGAATATCTATCAGAAGTCCGGGGAGATCGACACCCAGCACGGGAAGATCGCGCTTGGACTGCTGATTTTCCAGGATCTGAACGTTGTGCCGATGATGATGCTCGTGCCTCTCCTTGCCGGAAGCTCAGAGACCGATCTTGCAGGATCCGTGCTGAACTTTTTTATCGGTATGGGGCTCCTGGCGGTGATTCTGATCGCCTCCATCTACCTGGTCCCCAAGTTTCTTGAAAGGGTCACTCTGACAAGAAGCAGTGAACTTTTCGTTATGGCGGTCGTGCTGATATGCCTCGGTATCGCCTGGGTGATGTCTCTGACCGGTGTTTCGATCGCTTTGGGAGCGTTTCTTGCGGGCGTTGCCATCTCAGGTTCGGATTACAGTCATGAGGTGATCGGCCAGATCATGCCGATCCGCGATCTGCTGACGAGTTTCTTCTTTGTTTCGATCGGTATGATGCTCAATCTGACGTATCTGAGCGAGCATCTGCTGCTGATCGCCGGGGTTTCCGTTCTGCTCCTTCTGGGAAAGACGCTGATCAATATTGTTTCGGTGAAGGTGATCGGGATCTCGGCCGGAGCCGCTATCCTGTCTGCGATCGGTCTTTCGCAGGTGGGAGAGTTCTCGTTTATTTTAGGTTCTACGGGGCTTGCGACCGGCCTTTTGACCCAGAATATGTATCAGATTTTTCTGGCGATGTCGATCGTAACTATGGCCATCACGCCGTTTTATGTGGCGGCCGGACCGTGGATCGCCGGCAAGATCACCAGCCGTCTTCCGGAAAAACACCGGGACTTCGACGAGTTCTGCATTCCGGGTGAAACGGACCTGGAAAGCCATGTGATCATTGTCGGTTACGGGCTTGGCGGCAGGTATGTGGCACGAGCCCTGAAAAAGATGGGGATCCCTTACATCATCCTGGAGATGAATGCGGAAACTGTGGCAAAAGAGAGGAAACGGGGGGAGAACATCGTCTACGGCGATGCGTCCCGTGAGTGTAATCTGGAGTTTGCAGGGATCGATAAAGCCCAGACGATCGTGATCTCGATCCCGATCATGGAGGCTATCAAGGCGATCGTGACGACCGCACGCCGGATGAATCCGAAGATCTCGATCATTACCCGGTCGAGATATATCTCGGAGACGAACGAGCTTTACCGGCTGGGAGCAGATGAGGTGATCGTGGATGAGAAGGAGGCGGCTTTGCAGATCTTCCGGAGGATCCTGGCAAATCAGCAGATACCGGTCCAGGAGCTGGAGATGTACTCGCAGCAGGTACGAAGCGAAGTGTATAATGAGTATCTCGACGGAACCGGAGGGGGTAAGCCCCCGGCTCCAGGGCAGAAGAACAGCGGAGGGATCCTGGACGCGATCCGTCTGAAGGCGAAGCATGCGGATGAGGTGATCTCGACGGAGAAGACGTGTGTGGAACAGATCAGGGTGGGGAAAGATTGTGACTGCGCGGGAAAACGGCTGTGTGACCTGCATCTGAGAATGGATTACGGCGTTTCAGTGATCGCGGTACGGCGGGCGGGACGGCAGGATGCGATCGTTTCGCCGGACGGGGAGACGGTACTTGAGGAGGGGGATACGGTGGTGGTGATCGGTAACCGTGATGATATCGCGACGATGACGATGCTGTTTACGGAAAAGGACGGGGAAGAGAAGTAAGACGGGGGAGCTGGTGAGCGGGGGAGCTGGTGAGCGTGAGATTCGGGACGGGTACGGCTGGGTGCGGATAGATGAATTTATTTAACCGCTTCGCCTACGAAGGAATCGCACCCTCTCTGGAAAAGTCCACGAGCTGTAAGCTCGTGAGACGTCTCAAGAGCCTTTGGCTCTTGGACAAATGCTGGGGAAAAACCCGTTCGCAAAGCTTCGCTTTGCTCTCCGGTTCGGGCTTGCAGCCCTCGCTTGTTCTCAAACTTTCAGTTTGCTCTCCGTTTCGCTTCGCTCACTTGCGTGCGGGTTTTTCTATTGTTTTATCTCTCTCTTTTTTTATCCGGGGTGCGGGGAGTGAATGCGGGTTGCCCCGCAGGGGCGGCCTTAGCTGAGCAAGTCGCCAGACTTGCGATTCGGCAAGGGAAGGCCCGCGGTGGGGTATCCTATTTTCTGAGGCCTATATTTGTTTCAAAGTAGTTTGTTGGGTGTGGACACATGAGAAGTCCCACCGCGAACCGCAAATCAAAGATTTGCTCTCCGCTTCGGGTCTTCGACCCTCGCTTGAATAAGCCCAAATGGGCTTTGTCCATTTGAGGCGGCACGCATGCCTTTGGCTTGCACGCAACGTATGGGAGCCCAAGCAAACAGGATTCCCCACTGCGAATCGAAGTCATACCAACACCGCGTAACTCCTATTCCAAGTACGTCTCTTTTGTTCTCGGTTGAGATCACATGCGATAAATCCTATTTTGAAAAAAAAGCACGAAGACAGGGTCGATCGTATGTTTACAAATCGGATTTAGGAGGAATGGCACGACCCGTACGGTCGCGCCGGAGATAAGCATGGGGAACTTATTCAGCCCGGTCCCATTCCTTTTTGGTATGAAAAAATTGGAGGTGGATGGTGTGTGTGGTGTATGGTGCGGATCTGCCCGGGGAAGCGCATTTGTCGTATCAAACGAACACATCCCCGGGCCGCCGGAACCATAAGATCCCGACGCTTCTGTCTCGCGGCCTTTTCAGACTCGCTTACTAATAGTAAGTTGCATTAGTATAAAATGTTTTACCAAAAACTGCAGAAACCGGCGAACTCCGTAAACCGCATAAAGATATATGAACAAATGGACCATACAGGACGAGGACCGGGAGAGCGGCACAAAAAGTCAGGAAAAAAAGGATCAGGAAGAGCCTGCCGCGTAATACAGCGGCTCGCTGTACGGCGAAAGCATCCCGTTCTCATCCAAAATAGAAACCGCCCCATGGCCGCAGCAGATCAAAAGCCGCCTGCCCGTCAGTTTCAGCTCAGAATCCAGCTCCTTTGCGATCCGCATAAGTTCCCTTCGCTCGATTCTGGCCGTCTCACTGTTCACATTCACCGAACCGATCATCGAATCGGCAATAGAACTGTAATCCGCCCGTTCCTTAGTCAGCGTGGCAAAGTTCAGCAGAGCATCACTCGTAAAAAGCAGCCCTTCATCCGGCTCATACAAAAAGACCTGGCCCGCGATATGGCCGCCGAGACTTGCCCACACCTCAAACCGCATATCCGCAAACGCAAACGTATCGATAACCGAAAAAAGTCCGCGTTTTCCGATCGGCTCGGTTTTACAAAAGCGCACCGTTGCCGGAACATTCATCCGCGAGTAGGTATTGATCGTCGTCGTATAGAACTTCTCCAGGATCTCCCGGCCGTTTGGCGACGCATACCCCCTTGAACCATCCTCCAAAAGAGCCTTGGTCACCGGATGCATCACAGGCAGGACCGGGAAATGTCCCGCCGCTCCGCAGTGATCCGCATCCCCGTGGGTACATACCACGAATTTCACATCGGAAAAATCCCCTGCGCCGACCGACCTGAGCATCCGCTCACAGTCGTTAAAATAACAGCCGTACCCCGTATCAAGGATCATCTTGCCCTCAGACGTCAGAAACACATTCATATTCCCGCCGCCGGGCAGCTGGATCACGAGCAGGGTCTTGTCATTTCTCAGCGGGATCTTCTGATAATGGGAATCAAAACCCGCGCCCGTCGTTTTGCCAAGATACAGCCCGATATTTTCCACCAGCTGCAGATACTCCGCGGGAGATACCCCCTCCGCCTCCCGGATCCGGACCGATTCCTCGCCTTCCGCGATATATTCGGCAAGTTCCTCTTTTGTCAGGGGTTCGATATAAGGAGCGATACGCTTTAAAAAACCTGTATCCAGCATCATGTTTTTCTACTATTGGCTATGCAGCATTACAATATTTATGGTTGCAGGAGACGAAGGATCGCCAAAGGCGTATCAGCGACGAGAACTTTCTGCGGGCAGGGAAGGGACGGATGATCGAAAAAGTTCCTGTCCCCGTACTTCGCATAAACGGCCGTCATCCCAAGAGCTTTCACCGGCTCGATATCGCGCCGGATGGAATCCCCCACATACGCGGCTTCATGGGCGGACAGTCCCAGAAGATCCAGAGCGCACTCGAACGGAGCATGATGCGGTTTTTTGTATCCGGTCGTATCGTACCCGACGATCACATCAAAATAGGACCGCAGACCCAGATGGCTGAGACGCGACTCCGCAGCATACGAAAAGGCATCCGTAACGATCGCAAGACGGTATCCCGCCGACTTCAGGCCGGCAAGCACCTCTTCGATCCCCGGATAGAGTTCCAGACTGTTCATCTTCGCTTCGTCAAAGACGCCGACCGCCTCAAAATACTTCTCCACGGAAAAGCGGTTATGGGCCATCATATAATCCTGAAGATTGGTGTGGTCCTCGAAGTGATACTTCCACCGGAGATAATAGCCGAGAAGTTCGTCCCCGGTCCCTTCCCCGACCGACGCGGCGGCGGCTACGCACCCTTTTTTCATAGCCTCCACAAAATCATAGAGCGTGTTGTCCATGTCGAATAGGACAGCTTTGAAGGGAGTGGAAAGCAGCGTCTGCATTGAATAAACATCGCACCGGGAAATACTTAGGCATATCGAATCGAGAGTCAAAAGATATATCAGACCCGGCCGACCAGATACAAAGTATGACACATGATGCATGGATCCAAAACCCTGAGGTGCTGGAAAAGATATTTCTTGCATCCAGACTGGTCTGCCGTGAAGAGATCGCGCCGGATAAAGCGGCAGTAAAACTTGCGGAAATGATCGATGATACCCCCGAAGCGGTCAAAGTCTACTTCGACATGTATGCCCATATGCGTCAGGGAAGGATCTTCAAACAGTCAGGCGGGGATCCGATGATCATCTACTTCCTGCAGCGGATCGCCCAGGAGGACGGGGACCGGGCGCTTGCGTTCGCACTGAAATCCGTATACGGGTTTTCCGGATTCAAAGAGTCGGTCGGGTGTTATATGGATGATCTGAACAAGGCATGCGCCGATATCCAGCGGATCACCGGCGTGAAACCTGCCGGCGCCTGAAACCCTCACGAGAAGATATTGGAGACGTTGTGGAATCCGTCGCCCCGCTTTTCCGCACAGCCGACGGCGGTCGACCGGGGGATATCGGGCACTTTGGTGACCCGTTCGACCTGACAGAAGGCAAGAGCCGGCGATTTTTCCTGTTTTCCGCCGATGACGAAGTAGCGCGAGTGCATGCACATCCGGCATTTTTCCGGGCTGACGGTCCTTCCGTCGGTGCAGATGAGGACACCGTCTTTTACGGGGATCTCATTCACTGTCATAGAACAGAATAGAATAGCCGTGTCCTGAAAGCACGGACTCGATGTGGTCACGGGACGGATCAGGATGTTTCTGCACGTTTTCCCGCCAGATCCCCTGGAGTTCCTCGTCTTTCGTAACGATGGAAACGCGGCCTTTCACCCGGCCGGCCTCGATTCCGTTTTTGTAGATACGGGCGGCGCAGCAGTGATAATCTTTGCAGATGAAAAGCCGGTAGGGATGGATCGTGCAGACGTATTTTCCGTCAGGCTTTCTCCGCACAAAAAAACAGGCCGATGTATTTTGTTCCTGGACGGAGTGATCGTTGTCGAAGAGATCCCGGTATTCCGGCGTGATGAGGGCCTGACGCATCTCCCGGACCACTTCGTTTTTCACGATGAATCCATACTGGGACAGCTGTTTGTCCATCCTCACGATCTCGCCGATCCCAAGACAGCAGAGCCCGCACTGAGTACACTCAAAATTCCCTCCCATGTTTAATCAGACTTTAATCGGCGCCAAAGCTATTTAGTGATACCGGAAACGGACCAGAAGAAGAAGATGCGTGAGTCGGAGTAATAAGCCTCCTCCTGTTTTTACGGCATTCGGCTAAGCGTTGTACCCGGATCATTGGGTCAGGCACCCGTAGCGACCCTGTTCCAACTTGCACCCACAGAGATTCGCCGTTCCATCGATCCCTCAGCCTCGACGCTCAGCAGATTATTTTGCTGCTTCATTGCTCAGAAGAGGACGTGTCGTTTCTGTTCCAGAGCTGTGACTCTCGCCACCCGGACTTGCGTCCGGCTGTGTACCTGAGCGGTGGGAGGACTTTCCTCAGCGGTCTCGAATTGACCACCGTCAGCCGTGTGCTCCCTCTCACGCGGATACATATTGGACATGAGGAATTATGAATGGATCGGGTAAAGGGGATGGCCGGATGAAAAAAACGCGCCGTATTTCTAAGATCCGCGACCGAAGATGCCGCCGGGATTCTGCCGCCTCACGCACATATATAATGGATCAGGGAGTTGTATTCACATACGGGATATGAGAGAGAAAGAAGATTTCAGAATTGAGAAACTCGGCTTTCCGTTCGAAACAGAAAACCCGTTCCTCTTCTGCGCACACCACAAAGACCAGTATCCGAAAGGAGAACGGGACCTCGGACCGGCGGTCTCATTGTCCGGCAGAAATCTTGGCGATGACTTCGTCATCAAAAACGGATTTCGGATGTATCACGGCCAGCGGGTCCCGGGATTTCCCAAACATCCCCACAGAGGATTTGAAACGGTCACCATACCTCTTCAGGGATATGTCGATCATGCCGATTCACTGGGAGCTGCCGGGAGATATTGTAATGGTGATGTCCAGTGGATGACCGCCGGAAGCGGCTGTCAGCACGCGGAGATGTTTCCCCTCGTTCATCAGGACCGGGAAAACCCGCTCGAGTTGTTCCAGATATGGCTCAACCTGCCGGCAAAGGATAAGTTCGCCAGGCCGCATTACAGAATGCTTTGGGCCGAGGATATCCCGGAAGCGGGCGTTACAGACAGAAACGGAAGAAAAAGCACGATCAGGATCATCGCCGGCGTTTGGGACGGGAAAACATCTCCCGCCCCAACGCCCGCTTCCTGGGCAAATGACCCGGAGAATCATGTCAGGATCCTGCTCATAAAAATGGATCCGGGAGCAGAGCTGACCGTTCCAGCGGTCACGCCGACCATCTCCCGAAACCTGTACTTCATCAGCGGGGACAAGATGACAATAGCCGGCAGAGAGATCCGACCCTATACCCGTGCGTCTCCGGCCGGTGACCGGGATGTTTTGATCCGGGCCGGGGATCTTCCCTGTCTCCTTCTGGTTCTGGAGGGCGAGCCGATCAATGAACCGATCGCAAAATACGGACCCTTCGTCATGAACACCGCCGAAGAGATCAAAGATGCCTACCGTGACTACCGGCAGACCGCGTTTGGCGGATGGCCGTGGGATGTTCCCGATCCGGTCCATGATATAGGGGAAAACCGGTTCGCCCGGTATGTCGACGGACATACCGAAGAGCGCCGCTCCTTTCATGGATCCGGATAAAAGCAAATGCCAGGAATTCCTGAGAATAATCCTGATCCTAAAACCTTTTTTCTAGCGAACATATCATCAGCTGCGGATCGTTTTTATAAAAACCCCTGCGCATTTTTTCACGAAACTTCCCGCATCACTAACGCGAAGTATTATGCTTCTGCATGCACCATTTATTAAAGATGGATGGGAAAACATACTCCTCTCTGAAGATTGAAAATATCGTCGCTTCCGGCGTGATCGCCGAGGAGATTGATCTTGCAGAGATATCTGAAAAAATCGACGGGTGTGAACTCAATACAAAACGTTTCCCCGGTGCAGTGTATCGTATCGACAATCCGAAAATGGCGTCGCTCATCTTTTCCTCGGGAAAAGTTGTGCTTACCGGGATCAGAAATGAAGCCGCACTCGATGAAGGGCTCGCAAAGGTCCTGGCCTCTCTGAAAGAAGCCGGCGTAAAGGTCCTGGATGTACCAAGGGTCGCCGTGACCAACATAGTCTGTTCCTACGACATCGGACGGTTCATCAACTTAAACCGTGTCGTCGCGACCCTTTCTCTCGAAGCGATCGAGTATGAACCTGAGCAGTTCCCGGGGCTTGTTTACCGGATCAAAGATCCAAAGATCGTCGCACTGCTCTTTTCTTCGGGAAAGATCATCCTGACCGGCGGGAAAAACCTCGATGATGTCAGAAAAGGTCTGGACTTCCTTGAAGAGAGCCTCAAGGATGTCTTAACTGAACAGAAATAACTCTAATACTTTTTTTTCGGCCGTCTTAGTAATGGAACAGGATCTCGCGGCCGTCTTTCACTGACTCGGCATACCGGCTGACGTTTTCTTCGATCAGTGCGCTGTCGATCGAACCATGCAGCCGTTTCATGAACTCCTCTTTGAGTTCATCGGAAAGAAGACACCGGTTCGTCAGTTCATACGCCCCGTTGAGTCTGCCTTCCATCGCCATCCGGATAATGACCCGGTCGACCATCGAAACGGTCGCCGGTTCCATCAGATCCAGAACACATCCGCTGCGGCCGCCTGCCGCCGGAACGATCTGACCGTAAAGCGCTCCGCGGGAAAGGTCAAGGCCTGCTCCGGTGCAGGCGAGAGCGAAGTTCGCATACAGGACCGCATAGCCGTGGGACATCATCACGTTCACCGGATCGGTAAACGGCGGCGTGCTTCTCCGGCGGTAGCCAAGTTCCTTGGGGATCATGCGGCCGATGATCTCATAATACATCGTTTTCGTCAGGGAAAAGGCGCGGCCGATCTCAGGCAGCGTGATCAGGAACTCAAGCTCCTCGCGTGCGGCCTGCAGAATGTCGAACTCGCCTTTAAAGTAGAGACCTTCAGGATCCGACTCCGCAAGTTCGTTGATGTATCTGAGGCGTTCGTCCAGGGATGAACGGATCGATGCCATCGCAAATTTATGGACCGGGATCTCGCGCTGCGCTGCCGCGAGTGAAGGAGCCCCTCTGCCGTAGAGACCGCCGACCGGCTTTCCGTGCGCCGTGAAAAACGAGACCGCGACCCCCCGTTCCGCGAGCCTTTCCAGGACGGAGGTATGCAGTGTATGGCCGCCGGCGATCAGGAGATGCCGCATATCATCCAGAGCATAGCGTGTCAGACCGTCTTTGCGCCGTATAAGCAGCGAGTCGCGGGTCGCTTTTATCTCGGAGCCGTACCCCCATACCGTCACCCAGGGGATCATGAGAAGAGTTCATCCTCCGGGGTATCCCCGTTGAGCCGGACACGGCAGTTTCCGCAGAAGTATTTTCGTTTCCGGTCCAGTTCGTCCAGATTGCGCGGACAATACATGATGCAGCCCGGATTATCGCAGTGATCCAGGCCGAACAGATGACCGATCTCATGCGCACTTTCCTTGACCAGCCGGTCGATCAGTGCGGAGTCGTCGGCATATTTGCCGTAAAACTCATTCTGGAGGCGGTGCGGGGAGACGATCCCTACCCCGAGCTTCGGGTAGGCAAGGCCGAAGACAAAGTCCGCCAGCGGTTCAAAGAGGTCACCCGGCGTCACCAGAAGGATCTTTTCGTGGAGATGATTGAATTTGTTATAAAAGTCCAGATCCATATCAGCGGGTTTGAAGATCTGCGGCATTCTCCGCCGAAACATATCCAGTTTCAGCAGGATCTTGACGGCATCATACTGATTCCGTACCGGATCGAAGCCTTCGAGCGGAAATATGCCGTCATCTATCCGTGAGACCGGCATCTCAAGGACCGCGGAGAGCTCCTCGGAGACCGGACGCGAAAGACCCACAGGAACACGGCTGTCCCAGAAAAGATGTATCCCCATTTGTATAGGTATTTCTCTGTACAAAGCGATAAAGGTACCTCATTCTATGAGAAACAGTATCGAGACCGCGGTCGGACGCTACATCGCGGCGAATTACCGCTCAGCCGTTGAGGTGGGGTTCGGCGGAAAAACCGTCGCGGCGGAGATCGTGAAGGCTGCCGGCGTGCCGATCCTGTGTACGGATGTCCACGCATATCCCGGCTGCCCGGTCCCTGCGGTCGTCGATGACTGTGTCGAGCCGACGTTGTCACTCTATTCCGCAGACGTTATCTACGCGATCCGCCCGGGAACGGAGATCGTCCCAGCGCTGATCGAGCTTGCTTCCTGCGTGAACGCCGATCTGATCGTGTATCATCTGGGTTTTGAGCTGTATGAAAACGGCGGGGAGCGAATCGATGTAAAAGGCGTTATGCTCCACCGGTATGTGCGTTCTCACCAGGAATGAGCATATCCCCGCTTTTCGACAGGATCCCCGTCGCACCACACCCCTTTTTCTGAGACAACCGTTCCGATGACGGTATAATCCGTATCAAGAGCCGATAAACACGCCGGCGGTATACAGAACAAAAGACCGAAGTCCCCGCCGCCGTATAAATAATACTCGCGTGCGGAGCCGGAACAGACATCCGGAAGGTTGAAATTCTTGGAATCGAGGACGAATCCAACGCCGGACGCCTGCGCCATATCGTAAAGCGAGATCGCCAGACCGTCTGAGATGTCCATCATCGAGGAAGCTTTGGCGCGTGCGATCTTCTGCCCGGCTTTTACCTGCGGGACCGGGGTGAGCAGATTTTTCCTGTACCGTTCGTCCCCTTCGAGCGCCGCCATGGCAAGACCCGGTGTCCCGGTGATGCAGACCAGATCGCCGGGCGATGCGCCGGTCCTTCTGCAGCAGCAGGATCTTTCCACGATCCCAAACCCGGTGGTGACAACGGTCAACTCGGTATGACTGTCGATATCCCCGCCGGCGACCTTTGCCCCGACACTTTCTGCGCAGGCGACGGCGCCTTCCATGAAAGGAACGAGACGGGCGGGGTCGTCCAGTCCGACCGCGACCAGGAGCTGGATAGGCTGCGCCCCGCAGCTCGCGATATCCGAAAGCGTGACGGCGGCGCTCATCCATCCTTTTTCGAACTCGGTCATGCCTTTTGGGAAGTCGGTCGTCTCATGCAGCATGTCGGTGCTGGATACAAGGATCCTGCCGTCTGAAAGGTCGAAACCGGCGCAGTCGTCCGCGGTCTCGTCTTCACCGATCAGATGACGGATGGAATCAAGAAGAGAACGGTCATCCATTACTTTTTCAGCTCCTTTTTACGCTCTTCGCGGTACTCGGAGAGCACCCCGAACAGTATTTTTTCCGCTGAGCCGGTTTCCGGGCCGGGCGGAGCGGATCGTTTCACCGGCTTTTCCTTTTTCGGAGCAGGTTTTGCTGCGGGTTTGGGCGCCGAAGGGACCGGGCGGACCGGACCCGGTTTGGGCACTGATTTTTCCGCGGGCCGGGAGACGGGTTTTTCTCTCGGGGCAGGCTTTTCTGCCGGCGGGAGAGGTTTTGGTCTGAACACGGCAGACGGTTTTTCAGGAACAGGAGGAGCAGGGCGGACCTCGGGTTTTGGCCGCTCGACTTCGAATACCAGAGACGGATCGATCCCTTTTTCCCGCACATCCTTCACCCGTTCCACCTGATACTCCTCCACCATCCCGCGGATCTCGCCGATCTTCTTCTCGTTTTTGTAAACTTCCTGGGTCGTTTTCCAATCGGCAAGAGCAGACTCGAACGCCGCAGTGTCCACCACGCCGATCTTTCCCTTCACCCGGGGCGAGAGGTTCGCTCCGTCCAGGATAGGAATGTCCGCCTCGCGGAACTCCTCGATCAGATGCTGGCTTTGCGCCCGCTGATAGGTGAGCCGCGGCAGGATCACCGCCCCGATCTTTGCCTCCGCAAGATCGCGGATGACCGATCGCCCCCATCCGTCGATCGTGAGAACATACAGGATGTCCTCTTCGCCGACCCCCATCTCATCGTCGAGACTTTTCACATGATCTTTTGCAAGAAGCTGGAGAACTTTGAGGGCAGTGCAGCCGTCTCCGGCCTGCAGGGAGATGAAATGCTTCATCCGTTCCAGACGGACCCGAAGCGTTCTGCTTCGCCGTTCCTCTTTCCTGAGCGCTTTTTTGACCTGGGCGAGCTCTTCTTCCCGGGAGGAGACCTCTTCAGAAGAGAGGATCTTCGTCTCCCGCTCGTCCCGTTCCAGAACCAGCCGTTTTTGCAGAGCTGCGATCGCCTTGTCTTTCACCTCGACCTCTTCAGAAAGACTGCCGACGAGTTTTCTGAGTTTGGCGACCGATTCTTCGAGTTTTTGGATGCGCTCATCCTTTTCATCAGGGACGGGCTCTTCTTCGATGATCACCGGTTCGTCGGGCAGGTCTTTTGGATGCTTCAGCGTTTCGAGGATCTGCTCAAGAGAGAGGCCGCGAATGATCCCGGCGCGGACCAGATCGATATCGGTTCCCGGCGGCACGCGTTTTTGAACCGATTCGAACTTGTTCGCATAGCTGCGGTATGCAGAGACCGCCGCCGAGAGGGCGTCGCGTTCATGATCGTTGGAAAAGTCATACCCTTCGGCGAGATCATATTTTTCTTTGATCAGGACATCCTTTCCGGGAGTCCAGGCGGCAGCGGAAAACGCCCGCCTGACCTTTTCGACTGCAAACGGCATCTCGGATTTGTCGGTCGCAATGAGAACGGGGCGTCCGACGGAGAGGATCGCGGATATGATCTCGGCCTGACCGAGCGCACGCGAACTGGAAAGACTGACCAGATCACCTTCAAGATCGAGCGCGGCGATCCCGACGGTCGTTCCGGGGTCGATCCCGACAATCAGGTACGGCGGTTTTGCCGTGAGAGGGACGAACTCAGGGAGATCCCTGCGGGTTCCGGCGACATGGATCTTCACGCCGCCGGATCGTCCGGAGGTGACCGGGACCTCATGACGGGGAGCGGAGACGGTGAACCGGGCGCCCCGGTCCCCTTTGGACGACCGGGAGAGGGAGGAGACGAACATGAGTCCTTTGGCCAGAAGGTCGGCCTCGATCTTTCGGGAGACGGACATGACCGGACCAAGCATGCGCCTGGCACGCCGGTTCCTGTGGATGCGGATCAGAGCACGGGCCGGCGAAACGGTGACGGAGGTCTCCCCCGCCCAGACCCTGACCTCCTCGCCGCCGCCGAAGGATGCTATCAGCGCGGAGGTCTTGGCAGCCTCCATGCGGTTGCTTTTGTCGAATCTGAGGTTGTATTTTGCAGCTGCCTGGGATAGCGAAACGGCCGGACCATTGCCGATGATCCTGACAAGTCTGGTCTCATAGGGAAGTGCGTCGGTTATCTGAAAAAGAGCGGTGTTGTCGGGGGCAACATCCTGAAGTGAGCCGGCGGCGACGAGGGCCGGGCGTTCCGTTTCGATGAGATGCAGGAGCCGGGAAAAGGTCAGGTCCCGCTCTTCGGACTCGATCCGGGAGTCGGTCACGCGGACGAGACCGTATACGGCGTCGGAGACGGGGCCGGCGGATCGTCTGATCATGTCGATACCGAATACAAGCTGGGTCATGGGGTCGTTACGAAACGTACCGCCTCTTCTAAATCATAGGTCGTCTGGTATTTCTTTGCGAAGTAGGTGATGACGGTCTCGAGGTCGTGGCGGAGGGTCGCGTCGGCGTTCTGATGGGTCGGGGGGATCCACTGGGGCCAGTCGATGAGCCAGACGAGCTGGCCGTCGGTCATGATGTTGTACTCGGAGAGGTCTCCGTGGATGAATCCGGCGGAGTAGGCTTTTTTGACTTCGGTCAGGATGTCGGCATAGATGGTGTCAGGGTCTTCCAGAACGCAGCGGAGGAGGTTGGCGCCGGGGATCTGCGACATGACGATGACATGCCGGTTGATGTCGATCGGGACGGGGACGCTGACTTTGCCGTTTAAGGCTTTGAGCGCTTCGTATTCGCGTTCGGCGGATCGTGCGGAGGCGAATATCCAGGGACAGTGTCCTTCGCCAGGCATGTATTCCCGGTTGGTTTTGAGGGTCTGGAAGGATCGCTGGCCGACTTTATGGAGTTTGAGGATAACGACGCCGAAACCAAGCGCTTCGTAGATCTCGGATTCTTTGCCGACACCGATCATGCTGCCGAGAGCGGAGATGGTTTTTTTGCCGGCGAGGTCGGATAAAGCGAGGGCGTCGTAGCCGGCGAAAACGAGGGTGTAGCCTTTATAGGGGACGGAGTCGGAGCGGATGAGGTCCCGGTGGATGAGGTTGCCGAGACGATATTTCATTTCCGGAGGGGAGAGTTTGACGGCGGCCCGAAGATCGTCTTCAGGGACCCAGCGGTAATGTTTCATCATCCGCTCAAGGGCATGGAGGATACGTATTTCGTATTTATGGAGGGATTTTATAATGTCTGCATCTATGGGCATTGGTTATATATGTTTGGCGGTGATGGGACAAATAGATAATTGAGAGAGCAGGAAACAAAAGCCTGAAAGGGCGGCGGTTTCGGGTGGAAACCGCCCTCCCCCTTCACCCCCAGTATTTATGCGTCTGCACGAACTTGCGTTCCGCTTTCAGGATCTCCCGGTAAAAGTTATCGCCGGTCGCAAACGTGTTCAGGATCCGGGCCGCCGCCTCCGGACCCACGCCGCGGCCGGCCAGTGCTAAAACGGCCTTTTTCCCGCTGGAAAGAACCATGTTCGCGTTCCGCATCATCCTGGTCTCCGCCTCCCGCTCCTCCGTCGAGAGGGTCTTCTTTTTCAGGGCCGCAAACGCCGGCTCCTCGTAAGGCTTCAGCGCCGCGATCAGACGGGCGCCGCAGACCGGACACTCCGGCTGATCCGGGACCCTCGCGACCTTCGTCTTCGACTTCCATTTCCTGCAGTGCATACAGGCAAGGATCACATCCTGCTCATCGATCCTATGCTTCACGCTCTCAATAATCGCCTGATCCTCCCCCGGCGGCACGACCACATCCCGGCCCGTGAAGAGTCCCTCCGCTCCGATGATCGACAGCCGGCTCGTCTTCGTCTCCATCTCATGGTTTTTCAGCATCGCGACAACGGTCTTCGCGGACGCCACATCCATGCTCGAGAAGAACAGTTCGCGGAATGCTTCTTTCTCGATCACCGTCCCGTCGAACAGATCGAGAAGACGGTTCATACTGATCTTTTCATAATCCGCGTCCGCGTCGATCGCTCCGAACTTTTTTGCGATCTGCACGAGTTTCCATTTGTACAGAGCCGTTTTTTTCAGCGCAAGGATCAAAATCGCTTCCAGATGTTCCGGTTCGAGAGAGAGGAGGACCTCCTCCACGTCCGGGGCCCGCAGAAACTGCGGGAGCCGGAGAAGGATCCGGTAGGCATTCGTCTCGATCCCGACCGACGTCCCGTATCTTGCAGAAAGCAGGATCGAGAGGACCCGCCCGATCGTCTCGTTCACCTTGTGCCCTCCGCACAGATTCACCACGACCCCCTCGTCCGAATCCTCCAGAACGATCAGCTTGTCCGTCGCCGTTATAGACCGGTTCTTTTTCATCTCGGAAAGGACCTTTTTTGCAAAGCGGACGGACTTCTCATCCGCACGGTACTCATCGAAGTTCTGCAGACGGCGCAGTCTCCCGACCTCGGTCGCGACCGTAAAAGGCACCGGGATCTGCTCGCCCTCCCAGGACGGGAGTTCTCCTTTCACGTTCTTCGCCGGCTCGACCATGATCCGATCCTCATCGATGTCGAGGACCCGCCATATCCGTCCCCGGGCAACGAACACGGCGCCCGACGAGATCCAGCTGATCACAAACGACTCGTCCAGGGTCCCGACCGGTTTTCTCGAGACCACATCGAAGATCATGCTCTTCTTCTCATCCGCGATCATCGAAAGATTCAGCGAGAGATACTTGCGTGCCCGGGACTTCGTGATCACCATGCCGTTTTCGGTCCGGATCAGGTAATGTTTCTCCATCCCGGCGATCACTTCCCGGATCAGCGGGCCGGCATTTTCAAAGCAGAAGCTCCGGGAAAAGATCTGCTCGATCTTTTCGATCGCGATCTCGCCGCGTTCTACAGCGAGGGCTGCTATCTGGTTCGCGATCACATCTGCGGCATTGATGTGCGGGCGGATGTTCTCCGGCTGATTGCTCATCGCCTTGCTGACGATCACCATCGACTCTAAGATATCGTCGAACCCGGTCGCAAGGATCATGCCTTTCGAGGTGGCATGGATCTGATGACCGGCTCTGCCTGTTCTCTGCATAAGGCGGGCGACCTCACGCGGCGAGTTGAACTGGATGACATGATCGATCTGTCCGATATCGATCCCAAGCTCCATCGAGGAGGTGCAGATCATTCCCCGCGTCATTCCGGCACGGAACTTGTCCTCGGCATCGATCCTGACCTCGCGGGAGAGGGATCCGTGATGAACATCCGTGTCCCCGCGGGGGAGAAGAGCATGGCCTATCGCCTCGGCGACGCTACGGGTGTTCGTGAAAACAAGGGTCGAGGTGTGGGCGTCGATGCATTTTTCGATCAGCTTCGTCTGGTCGCCAAACGACTCGCCGGCAAACTTCACGGAAAGGTCGAGGGTTTTGGCGACAGGGACCTGCACGATCGTGCATGGACGTTTCCCGCAGAGGAACCGGCCGACGACCTCGGGGTTCCCGACGGTTGCCGAGATCCCGATCCGCTGAAACTCGCCGGCGAGTTCGGCGACCCGTTCGAGCGCAACGGAGAGCTGGGCGCCGCGTTTTCCGTCGGCAAGCTCGTGGATCTCATCGACGATGACGTAGCGGACTGCCGCAAGATGTTTGCGGAGCACTTTTCCCATCATCATCGCCTGCAGACTCTCGGGCGTCGTGATCAAAAGATCGGGCGGATGGGTCGCCTGTTTTCGCCGGTCGGTCTGAGTCGTGTCACCATGCCGGACCGAGATCTTCAGCCCGAGTTCTGCCCCCCACCACTCCAGCCGGTTCATCATGTCCCGGTTGAGGGACCGAAGCGGCGTGATGTAGAGTGCCGAAAACCCTTCGGGCAGCGGATCGGTGAGCATGTGATGGAAAACCGGCAAAAGCGCACTCTCGGTTTTTCCCGTTCCGGTCGGCGCGATCAGGATCGCGTTGATCCCGGAGATGAGTTTTGGGACCGCACGCATCTGGATCTCGGAGAACTCATCAAATCCCCGCTTTTCCAAAACGGCCCGGAGTTTCGGGTGAAGAGAATCTTTGAGTTCCTGGATCGCGGATGTCATGCTCGCTCCAGAGGATCGGGGCGGAGTTCCGCAAACGGCGCGACGTATGTTCCGTCTTTCAGGAACACCTCGGCGGTTTCAGTCAAAATAGCCTTGGCAATTGGAGAGATCCTGCCGCCCGGGATCAGCCGGATGTCCATCCCTCCGGCAAGTTCATAGAATGCCGGAACGAGCAGGACACGGGTCGGGTCGGCAGGCGCCGGTCCCCAGACCGAAGGGTCGATCTCGGCAAGCAGATAACCCGGCGTTCCGCGAAGTGAACAGCCGACGGCATCGTAGATGTTCACGACCGGGTGGTGATGACCGCACAGGATCAGGTGACCGAGGAGGGAAGAATCCGGGATCGTATGGCCGTGGAAATAGCCAGTTCCGTCGATCAGGGCCCCGTTCATCGGGAGGAGTTCATCCTTTTCGAGATACTGTTCAAGACCGGTGTCGTGATTTCCGGGAGCGAGCCGGAATGTGGTCTCCCTCCGGATCTTTCTGAGGACCTCGGGCATCTCGGTCCGTTCCTGGTAGGTGACGTACGGGATCATATGCTTGAGATCGCCGAGCACGATCAGGTAATCTGGATCGGCCTGTTCGATGACGGCAAGCAGTCTCGCCAGACGCGAATCGGTCGAACTCTGAAAGTGCAGACCATGCCGGTGAAGGTCGGCCTCGACGCCGAAGTGAGGGTCGGCGATCACCAGAGAACGCTCCTGCCTCTCGATGAGGACCGCGGGCCCGTCTGCATAAAATTCCGGCTGCATGATCAGGCGATTTTGATGAACTCGGTCGTCGGAGTGTAGCATTCCCCTTCTTCCATCAGCATGCCAAGACGCATCTTCGCTGACTTCTCGTCGAGACCGAGGGAACTTAAACGGGCGATGACGTCGAGTATCCGGGCTCCTTTCTTTTCGGATAGGGAGGAGATGATATCGAGGATCTTTTCGTTCGTGACCTCCTCTTTCGGCCCGGGCGGGCGCACGGAGGAGAGAGCGGCGCTGATCTTGCCGGCAACTTCTTTCCTGAGATCGGACGGCGGGGAGTTTTCGAGCCTGGGGATCGCGGACTCGGCGGTGCTTACGATCCAGGCGTCCCGGGCCTCGCGGGTCGAGGGGGTGATGACCTCCGGAACGATCTCGAGAAACGTTCTGCCTGCGTATTTGCGAAACCTGACGGTGCCAAATACGGCCACGAACGAAGGGGCCTCGATCTCGTCTGCTGTTTTGAGGAGAGCGGTGTTCTGCCAGCTCATGGAGCAGGAAAACACCCCGGTCGGGTCGCTGATGCGAAGGGACGAGATCTTTTCGTCCCGGAGAATTTTTTCGGTGAGGGTGCCTATCAGAAATATTTTGGGGGAGAATATGCCGAACGGGGTCGTAAATCCAGTCTCCGCTTCCGCTGCATGCGTGAGTTCGCCGGCGAATATACAGGATGCCGGGAGAAGTCCGGTATTGGGGGTGTCCATTCCTTCTATTATTTGGTTTGAGGGAGCATTAAACCGACCGAGGGGGATATATTGCCCGAACTCATCACGGGCCCATGATTTAGAAAGTTCATATCCTATGACCGGGATATATACAACTAATGACTGACATTGTGTTTATCACCGATATCCACGGGAAGTTCGACACCGTCTATGAGATCTTCAATAGAGAGAGTCCGGATTATGTACTTATCGGCGGAGATGTCACCGATCTCGGCCAGACGCTCGACGGCGTGATACCGTTCATGGAAGATATTCCGGCCCCGACGTTCGTGATTCCCGGAAACTGTGACAACCGGGACATCATCCCTGTCCTCGAAGCTTCCGACGCGATTTTGATCCACAGAAAAAGCATCGATCTTGGGAATATCACCATTTCGGGGATCGGCGGGTCCAATGCCACGCCGTTTTCCACACCGTTCGAACACACCGAAGAGGAGCTGACGGCGATCGTCAAAGAAGTCGCCGCCAAAACAGGAAAGAACCGGTGGAACATCCTCGTCACCCACGCGCCGCCGTTTGGCGCCCTGGACGAGGTCGCCCCGGATGTGCATGTCGGAGCGTTCCCGATCGCAAAGATCGTCAAAGAGTTCGACATCATCTGCTGCGGGCATATCCATGAGCAGAAAGGGATCTGTGAACTGGAACGGCGTATCTGCGTGAATCCCGGACCGGCATACAACGGGAATTATGCGGTCATCACGCTGGATGAAGAGGAGGATGAGCCGAAGATCGTTCTCAAAAACACCCGGGACGAAGTCGAAGTCACGGAAGAATAATTTCCATCATCTTTTTTATATCCTCCGTGATCATCTGCGTCTTGGATCTTTCGATCAGAAGGTTTCCGCCGGTCATGATATAGGAGGGGATGACCCGCACGTTTCCAAAATAGAACTCGCCTGCCCGCAGTTTGTAGGTCGCACCCAACGGGATGCAGTTTTTGCCGGCCGCTTTTTTTGTGATCATATTGAACGACTTTTTTGCAACATCGCCCATCAGCATGATCACCTGAACATTTGGAAACAACGCAAGCTCCTCTTCCAGGAGAGGCAGACTGTGTTCGATCGCGGAAAGTTCCACAGCGTATCCGGTTTTGGGAACTTTTACCGCGTTCGTGAGATATATCCCGCGAAAAAGGAGTTCTGAGACTGAGGAGACATCGACGCCGGCCTGCCGGAACAGCGCGACCGCCGACTTTGCATAATCGGCGTCCGGTCCTGCGTAAAAATCCTGGTCCGGATCTTTTGGGACCACTTCGCTGATCATGACTGCCCGGATCGTTTCGGGGTCATTGTTTTCGAACACGGATCTTTTGTCTGCCATAAAATGGATCTTCCAATAATCAGATCTTTTTGGAATCCAGCATGATCTCCAGATAGGATCTGGTCAGCCGTTCGCCGACGATTCCGGCCATCTCTGCGGTTTTATTGATCACGGATATCGCTTCTTCCTCTGAAAGATCAAAGGATGCTTCGATCTCCGAGAACGTGCCGACCCCGGGCAGATAATCCAGCGTGACGATCGCGTCTTTGCACTGATAGATCTCCCGGTGTTTGACGACCTCGGCGGTCAGCCGGAAACCGAGCCGCTCAAGGATCAGACAGTACTCCTCGGCAGAAGAGAGATCGACGATGAGCTCTTCTCTGGATTTGAAACCCTCTCGGCCGACTTTTTGGCCTTTGTAGGTCACGTTCGGGGGCATAGCCTTCCCGCAGGTCTGGTTGGTCAGGTACCGGATCCTGAGCGCTTCGTCGGTCACGGCAAAATCACGGTGGGGGGCATTATAATACAGATCATGTTCATCCTGTTCGGCGATCAGCACCGAGCCGTTTTGCAGGAGCTTTTCCCTGATGGGATCAAGAGAAGGGACCTTCACTTTTATTTCTATTTCAAGAGCCATTGAGATATATTTGCATGAGGAAAAGGCATAAGCATTTGCTTATCGATGCGGCGGGAACTTATTATATGATAAAGGCAAGATATCCTTTGCATGAAAAAGCTGATAGTCTTACTCGGACTCATCGCAGTTCTCGTTGTTGCCAGCGCAGGGTGTATAAGCCCCGATGTCCCGGCAGTGAACAGCACCGGGACGGCCGACCCGATCGTCGGTATCTGGCAGAGCACGGATTCTTACACCGTTGACGGAAAAGAGGTCTACATCATCTATGAGATCAAAGACGACAACACCGGGTATGCGATGATGGCGGAGGGCGGCTCATCCGAAGCAGCGAAAGTCGATATTTT
Source organism: Methanocorpusculum parvum (assembly GCA_002287215.1). Taxonomy (GTDB): domain Archaea; phylum Halobacteriota; class Methanomicrobia; order Methanomicrobiales; family Methanocorpusculaceae; genus Methanocorpusculum; species Methanocorpusculum parvum. Next base: position 14,526 of record LMVO01000010.1, on the reverse strand, counting down.
CTGGGGCAACGACAAAGGGAAGTATGTGTTTGCCTACACAACAGACACCAAAACCGTCTATCCTCACACATTATCTGCTGATAAAAAGATCCTGACCGACCAGTATGGCGGCACATATACCAGGATCTGATCTTTTTTTTAGTAGGACTTACGCGGTGTGGTTGTGAATCCAATTTGGGAAGGGTACGGCTGGGTTTGGAAACATGAGATTATTTAACCGCCAATTAGCCCAAATGAGCTTTGCCCATTTGGGCTTCGCCTACGCAGAATCGCACCCTCTCTGGAAAAGTCCACGAGCTAAAAGCTCGTGAGACGTCTCAAGAGCCTTCGGCTCTTGGACAAATGCTGAGGAAAAACCCGTTCGCAAAGCTTCGCTTTGCTCTCCGGTTCGGGCTTGCAGCCCTCGCTTGTTCGCAAATCAGAGATTTGCTCTCCGTTTCGCTTCGCTCACTTGTTCACAAACTTTCAGTTTGCTCTCCGTTTCGCTTCGCTCACTTGTTCACAAACTTTCAGTTTGCTCTCCGTTTCGCTTCGCTCACTTGCATGCGGGTTTTTCTTATCTTGCATGTCTTTTTTTCTGCAAAAAATAGATGAACAATCCCTTTTCTTGATCTGGGGTGCGGGGCCGCGACTCCGGCGCGGAGGCGGGTTGGGCGCGGAACGCGGACGACCTCAGCGGAGGCGGGGACCGTTAGGTCCCTCAGCTGAGGCGGGTCGGATGAGAAGCAGACGACCTCAGCCGAGGCGGCCCGACACATAGGGGCGGCCTCAGCGGAGGCGGATCGACGGCGCGGCCGGCGATCTTAGCGGAGGCGGCCCGGTCCATCGGACCGGGTTCAGCTGAGCAAGTTTTCGAAGGAAACTTGCGATCAAGTCGCCAGACTTGCGAGTTGGCCCGCGGTGGAGTATCCTGTTTGCTGAGGCCCCTATTTGTTTCAAATCCGTTCGTCAGGGGGTGGAAAAAATCCCGGTCTTCATCACCCGTGTCCCGTTTTTTTGCATCAGAAAACCCCCTCATCTCTCAGTGAGAACGCTGTTTCCGCGAAAAGAGGGGGCATTATCGGACCGCGCGGTCAGGGGTATAAATATTCCTGATTCAAATTGTATTGGTGAGGACAGGAAGTTTTATAGGATTACTCCTGCCCGAATGATATGCCCTGGTCTCAACCAAACGGATCGAGTCGGGGCGGGCCAATGCTTTTTTTCTAAGACCCCTCCTCTTGGTGAGGGGGAGGGGCACTCTTCTTGATCCTGGTTTGGGTACGTGAGAAAAAAAGGACTTGTCGTGGTCGCAAATCAGAGATTGGGTACGTGAGAAAAAAAGGACTTGTCGTGGTCGCAAATCAGAGATTTGCTCCCCGCTTCGGGTCTTCGACCCTCGCTTGTTCACAAATCAGAGATTTGCTCTCCGCTTCGCTTCGCTCACTTGTTCACAAACTTTCGGTTTGCTCTCCGTTTCGCTTCGCTCACTTGCATGCGGGTTTTTCTTTCATTGTACCGATTCCTTCACAAAGAGTACGTGGAATATTTCATCATTCTATGGGTTACCTGTAAAAATCCTCTCTTTCCAGGGCTATACGTTCGGGGATTATTTTTTTCCACGTGTTTATGGCTCTGAGCGTGGATGCGCTCAATTCCCCGGAGAGCACGAGTTTGTCCCGCTGAAGGGAGATAACGAATTGGTCTGAGTCTTTTGTACAGGTAAGGTTGGTTATCCAGGTGCCAAAGATCGTCGTAGTTTCAGCCAGGCCGCCATTCCCATACGTTCTTCTTAGTTCTTCGTCGGTCAGCATGTGATCGACGGTTTGGATGTAATCGGTTATGTTATCTGTTTCGACTGGAAGAGTTTCGGTCTGTTTACATGTTACCGGGTCAAAGTATCCGATTTCCGTGGTATAGAGACTATCTGTGATTTTTACTGAAGACAGACCCAGAGGGTTTTCTTTGTATAGGGAGTCAAGTATATCCTCATACGTCGTCATCTGCAGGATAACGTCAGGATGGGGTATTTCGTATGTGCTGGTTTTTGTGTCGTCGGGTACTCCGGTCACAAGAACATACCCGATCAGGGATACGAGGATAAGAAGTAAAATGCCAATGACGATCCAAGGAGCTCTATTTTTTTGATCAGTTTTTTCTTTCATGGTATCACCTGAAGTTGACTGAATAATTCATCTGAGATGTATTAATGATTTTGATTGCCTGACATGGGACGTTTTTTTGCATTTTTCGTAACCTATCTCTCTGAGTGAGCACCCCATTTTTGCCCGATCCCGAGGCATTATCGATTCGCAAGGCAAAGCCTTGGTCGCAAGGCAAAGCCTTGCTCGGCTAAGATCGCCGGCTGAGCCGTCGATCCGCCTCAGCTGAGGCCGCTCCTGCGGAGCAACCCGCCACCGCGCGGTCAGGGGTTTATAATGCGTGACGTCTTAGGTTGTTTATGTGTTCAGGGATACCTGGACAGGAGATACGTTATGATGAGTGATATTCCGCCGACGCTGCAGGATAGATTGAAGCCGCTGTTTTTTCAGAAGGATGTGTATGCGGATAAGTTATGCCAGACAGGGAAAGATATCCGAAGAGTGCAGCTCGAGCTGATGAAGCGGGGTGAGCCGCAAGGCTCGCCCTCAGCTGAGGCGGGGACCTTTCGGTCCCTCAGCTGAGCAAGGCTGAGCGAAGCGAAGACGTGCGATCAAATCTTTGATTTGCGAGTGCGGGGAGGGCGAAGTATTGTTGTGGCTGCGGGCAGCCCCGAAGGGGCGGCCACAGCTGAGCAAACCGAAGGTTTGCGCGTAGTGTGGTATGGCGCTAGGGGAGAGTAAGCGGGCGATCTATCGGGAGTGGGTGAAGGAGATGATTAGGGAGGAGTTTGGGGAGGCGGGGGCAAAGGAGTTTTGGGAGGAGGCCTTAGGATAGGTGGGTGTCTCTTGTGGGATATTGGCCTGGGTTTTTCCATCTCATGTTTTTCTCCAGCGGGGAGCTTTAGCTCCCTTAGCGGAGCAAATCTTTGATTTGCGACTGCGGGCATCACACGAAATTCACGAAAAAACGCAAATCAAAGATTTGCTCAGCTGAGGTCGGCCGCGTTCCGCGTCCAACCCGCCAACGAAAGCACGAAAAAGAGAAAAGTTCGTTGGACGATCTCCATGTAGTACCCTCCCCCGTCCCCCAACACTAAAACTCACAAACACGCAAACCTTCGGTTTGCTCGGCTGAGGTCGTCGACTTCGTCGCCAACCCGCCAACGAAATTCACGAAATGGGGGACAGGGGCGGATAAGAGAGGAGAGGAGTTGGTTTGGATGGGAATTTTCACTGGGGATCGTCATTGATTTTTGTTCGTGGTCTAGCTGGTAATGGCGTCGCCATACCAAGGCGGAGATGAAAAAAATATTGAGAATACAATTTTTTTGCGCTACTCAGTATTATAATAAGTTATATACCTGTAAACGTGGTATTATCAATACTTAATAATAGCAGAAAATCCAGTTAACTGTCTATTTCATATAAGATCATGTAGGAGTAAAAAAGACTTGCCTGAAATTGTTGAAGCACCACCTGATCCAACTCTTTTTGCAGCAATGAGGAATATGGGTTACACTCCCGAAACCGCTATTGCTGATTTAGTTGATAATTCCATATCTGCAGAATCTACTCAAATTCATATCGAATTTAAATGGTTAAATGAAAATTCAACCATTACTGTATCTGATAATGGGAAAGGAATGGATAAGTCAACACTTATTGAAGCTATGAAATTAGCTGCATTTTATTTCTCAACAACACGTACAGATTCTGATTTGGGGCGCTTTGGATTGGGCTTAAAGACAGCCGGCACGTATTTAGGACGAAGGCTTACCGTCATAACTAATGATGGCAGCAATATAACTGACGCATGCTGGGATTTAGATAATATATGCAGCAGTGAGGGAATGAACTGGAATATCTGCGTAAATGATGAAAGTGATATTATTCGCAAATACCGCAATGAACTTTCCAAATTATCAAGCGGGACTATTATCCTGATTGAAAAATTGGATTCCTTGATAGATACTAAGAATATTGATAAATCAAAACAAAAATATTACCGCAAAATATCATCAGTTCAATCTCATTTGCGCTTGGTTTTTCACAGATTCATTGAGGAAGACGAGCTACAAATTACAATAAATAATGAACTGGTTGTTCCCTGGAATCCATTTATATCAGCCAATCGTGCCACACAGGAACTCGATGAGGAAATAGTTTACAGTGAAAATGGTGAGATAATTATTCTACCATATGTTCTGCCGCATAGATCTAAATTTACCTCAGAAGATGAATATAATGCGGCTGGAGGAATACACGGCTGGATACGCAGTCAGGGAATATATCTCTATAGAAATAGACGCTTGATTAAATACGGAACCTGGTTTGATATTATCAAAAAGGAGAATACGTTCAATTTAGCCAGAATACAGATCGATATTCTTCCAAATCATGATGAAGAGTGGAAAATAACTGTTGACAAATCGAAAGCCACAGTCCCGGTATATATTCAGGAAATGCTTAAACGGATTGTTGCTAACTGTACTGAAAAATCAACCCAAGTCTATAATTCACGCGGTTCCTATGCAAAAGGCCCAGCACGCCCTTCACTAGGTGCTGTATGGGAACAAAGAAAATCTGCTAATGGTGAATATTCTTATCATTTAAATAAGAAACATCCTTTGTATATTTCACTGCAACACTCCTTAAATTCTGAACAGAAAGAGATTTTTAGTTCTTATATATCACTTATAGAGAATTTTTCACCGGTTCTGCTAACTGGGTTGGTTCACTATTCCCAAGATAATGAACAAAAGAAAATAATTGATGCATTAGAGAAAGAAACTGACCTCCTCCGTGTTAAAGAATTGATTGAAGGATTTAGAAAAGGAGGATGCGATCCGGATGAGATTCAACAGACCGTTTTAGAAATGCCGTATTACGCATATCTCAAAGATGAGATTCTCCAACTTTTTGAAAGTGATATAAAATGATTGATATTTCAGAACTAGATAACTCAGAGCGGCTGCTGTACATTTCAGCGTACGAAAAGTGTAAAAAGGAAATCAGCACTCGAGATTTAGAACCTTCAAAAGCTATTGAAGAGATTGTTGCTAAATTTAAGCCGCTTATTAATGACACTGTTTTATTATCCCGGTATTTGGAGGGAGAAATTAACTGTTCAATTAATTACGGCAAAACTGTTGGTATTTATGGTAAGAATGTGCGAAACACTCACTGGTGGTCTGATTACAAAGGTCAAAATAAAAAACTGAACTACTGGTCACGCTATTCAAAATACTTGATTGAATATAAAGGCTGGGACCCTGTTGTTGTAGAAAACAGTATTGATGCATCAACAGACATAGTAATGAACGTCCTTGCTAACCCAATTACTGGAGAAAAACAGGATATCCGCGGACTAGTATTTGGTCATGTTCAGTCGGGCAAGACAGCCCATTATATCGGATTAATAAACAAAGCTATCGATGCCGGTTATAAAATAATTATAGTCCTCTCTGGTGTTCATAATAATCTTCGCAGTCAGACTCAAACGAGGATTGATGAAGAAGTATTAGGCCGTGAATCCGATTTAGATAAGATTTTAAGTAAAAAATATGTTGAAAACAAAAAAGTTGGCGTTTGGAAAATCAGCAGTAATCAGTCAATTTCTGATTTTCCAGTTCAAGCTTTAACATCTCGAAACGAAAAAGGAGATTTTAATAAAGCAATGTTAAAATTATCCTTGAATCCCCCGCTTCTAATTGTTACAAAGAAAAATAAAACTGTGTTGGAGACAATCTGTAATTTTTGTGAGAAAAATAATGCGAATGTTGACAGAGATGCAGATGGTATAAGTGCAAAATATCCATTACTTTTGATTGATGATGAAGCTGACCAGGCATCTCCAAACACTAAAGACTGCTACACCGATACAGGCGAACTTAAACCTGAATATGACGCATCGACAATAAACGGGCTAATTCGACATCTTCTTGATCTTTTTAAATGTAAATCATATGTTGGTTATACAGCAACTCCGTATGCAAATATTTTCATCCCCCCAAAAGTAATTGATGATAAAAACGGTGATGATCTGTTCCCTCGTGATTTTATTATCAAAATGCCGAAATCTCCACAATATATTGGGGCAAAAGAGTTCTTCGGTTTGAAAAATGATGAAAATGAAGAAATGCCTCTCTATCGGGAAATTAAATCAGAGACCAATACACAAACATCATCCAATCAAGAAGAAGAGATAGAAGATAACAAAGATTCTATTGGACTGATGCTAGAATCAGCCATTCAAATGTTTTTTCTGTCAACAGCAGCACGGAACTGCAGGGGACAGAGAAATCAGGCAAATACTATGCTGATTCATACTGACCGCTTAAAAGCAGAACATTCTATTTGGGAAGGGAAGATTAACGAATATCTTGAAACACTCCGGGATCAGATAGTTTTCAATGATGAAGATACTCTCCAAAATCTGAAAAACCTTTGGATGGATGATTATCAGCAAACATCCAAAAAGATGTATGAATTATATCGGAATCGTGTTAGGAAACTGCCAGTCGGAACATGGGAAGATATTGAAAAAGAACTCCGCATATTATCTCGAGACGGTCCCAGCAAAATTAGACTGAAGAAAATCAATGGAGATAGTGATGATTTCCTGACCTACAAAGATCATAAAGACAATAATCAACCATATAATGTAATAGTTCTAGGGGGTGACAAATTGTCACGGGGACTTACGTTAGAAGGATTAACTGTGAGTTATTTCTCACGCCCTTCAAAGAATTACGATACACTGATGCAAATGGGCAGATGGTTTGGATACAGACCAGGGTATCTTGATTTATGCAGATTATTTGTTCCATCCGGTTTATATGATAATTTCAGACACATTTCAATTGCAACTGAAAATCTCCTTGGGCAGATAGATTATATGAATGAGATGGACGCTACACCCGAGCAATTTGGTCTTCGTGTAGCTACTCATCCGGACATGATCATATCCAACAAAAATAAAATTCGGACTGGGCAGGACGTTGAGTTGTCTTTCAGCAATACATTCTCACAGACAACTCGAATTGATATAGATGCAAAGAAATATCAGAATAATTATGATACCGTGGTCAGACTGCTGAATTCTCTCGGTCCTCACATGAATGCAGCTGAATTTGTAAAAGAACTTGGATTGAAGGACAAGACACCACAATCCAATCACATTTTCTGGAGGCATCAGCCAGGGGAACTTATTCTTGAATTTTTTGAGAATTATAAAACATCAAAACGAAGCTCAAAGACAAATAGTAATAATATGGCAGAGTATGTTAAGAATCAACTGAAATTCGGAGGACTCACTGATTGGACTGTATGCTTGATCAATATTGGAAAGTATCATGACCTTACTATTGGTCCTGTCAAAAATATCGGCAGAGGTATTCGACGTAATACCGGGAAAGAAGGTACAATCATTGACGGTGTTTTTTCCTTGAAGACACTCACATCATTGAATCATGAATATCTGGATTATTCTCAAGATCAAATTGACGCTATGAATAAGTTGAAATCTGACAAAAAAAGGGAGGGGGCTAAAAAGGTATCTGCAGATTATCTCCGAGATAAAGTAAGAGAAAGAACCCAAGGTCTTCTCATTCTTTACCCCTTAGATACAGATCAAATTAAAGAGTTAAAGATTGAAGGCGAAGACTATTCAACTCCTTTCGCTTTCGCAGCTGTATTTCCCCATAATCGGAATAAAGGAGATATCCTTTCATACAGACTTAATGATGTAGGATTGCAAAATGAAGACCTTGAATAATGTTACAATAATATACCAATCAATTCTTGCAGATATTACGACTTCACATGGTAAATTCTCAAGATTAATCTGGAATGACACAAATTGTATTCCTACACTGTATGTAATTGATGCTGTGCAGAAAACACGAGAATTCTGTATTAGATGGAATACTAAGACGATGTGCAGTTTATCTCAGCTTCCGAGATGGGGTGGGATTCAAATAACCATAGCTGAAATAAATGAATATCCGTCAGCTTGCGGCAATTATCTTATTTTTGAGCAGCTCCCAGATTATGAGGCAGATATATTTGAAACGGTAATTGCAGATTTGGAGGAAAATATCCAAGACATTTCAGATGACCAAACATTATCCACAGTAGTACAAAATGTTCTTCTGAAATGGAAAGAGTTCTTTTCTATCTCGCCTGATTTTCAGCTCTCCCTGGAGAAACAACAGGGTCTTTATGGTGAATTATTATTCTTAAAAAAATTAATTGAACAAAATGGCTGCTCGGCAGTATATCAGTGGTCAGGACCCGATGCAGAAACCCATGATTTTTATATTGCAGGCAATGCAGTTGAAATCAAAACATCATCAAAAAAGACAAACAATGTAATAATCAGCAGTGAGTCACAGCTAGATCAATCTAATGTTTCGGGTGATCTGTATCTGGTGTTTTACTCTCTTCGTCACAGTAAAGTTGACGGAGAATCACTGCATGAAATTGTTTCATCAATTCAGCAGCTCCTAAATAATGACCTCAACGCTGAAAGAGAATTCAAGCAAAAACTTTTCAAAACCGGATATCTTATTGAAAAAGATGATTTGTATCAGGAGAAATTTACCCTCTTGAATATGCAGCGTTACTTAGTCTCATCACACTTTCCAAAGATAATACGCAGTGACCTTAAAAATGGCATTTCGTCAGTGAGTTACTCGTTAGATCTTTCAGTATGTGAAAACTACTTAATTGATTCTTCATATTTTGAACAAAATGTATTGAAACTGGTGATATAAATGGATATTGAACAAATGAAAGACTTTAATTCAGAAATAATTGAAGAAGTAAACACTTATGCAGAAAATGAAAAACTTACGTCACTGGAGGCATTTACAAAGATCTTTCTGTCTTATTTGGCTGATGCAGGTGAAACACGAACGGCTGATGCAGAAATACTGAGTTATAAGAAAAAAAGCGACAATATGCGGATTAATGGATATTCATTCAGTGCATATTTCAATACATTAACATTATTAGTCTGCGATTACTCCCGTGATTTGGAGATTAATAAAATCGGAAAAACAGAGGCTGAGAAACAGTTAAAGCAGGCTCTTAGGTTTTTCAAAAACTGTAAAACAGATTATTTTTCAGATGCAGAAGAAGCAAGTAATGGTTATAGGGCATTCCAATTTATTAAAGAAAATATGTCTCAAATAGACACTGTCCATATTATTTTGCTGACTAACAAAGTAGCAACGTTAAACATACCGCAAGACTCTGCAGTTGATAAAATAATTATAAAATATGATGTGTGGGACTTAGATCGGGTATGGCAGACTGTATTCACCAAAAAAGTTGCAGAACCTCTTGTAATTCGGCTGAAAAATAAATACGACACTAAATTACCATTAATAAAAGTTGGGGGAGATAATGAAATATATGATTGTTATGTCGGCATTATTGCTGGAAAATTACTGGCATCTATCTACAAGGATGAAGGACAGAAATTAATTGAGAAAAATGTTCGTTCCTATTTGCAGGCACAAGGAAAAGTTAACAGAGGAATTCGTGCCACACTATCTAACGAACCAGAAATGTTTATGGCCTACAATAACGGGATATCAACAATTGCAGAGAAAATAACAATTGATGATGAACGTTCAAAAGATAATATGGTCTATATTAATGAATTATCCGGCTGGCAGATAGTGAACGGGGGACAGACCACTGCATCAATTGCTCGTGCATTACATGAAAAAACAGATTTGAGTAATGTATATGTTCAAATGAAATTAACTGTGATTAAAAATGCTGAAAAATTCGATGAAATCATTAGTAATATTTCAAAGTATGCAAACAGTCAAAATGAAATAAAAATGTCGGATTTCAGTGCAAATGATGACTATCACATTGCTATGGCTCAATATTCCAGGTCGGTATATATTCCTTCAGAGAAAGGGAAAGCAGCATACAGATGGTTCTATGAAAGAGCAAGGGGTCAGTATGCAGTTGAAGTGAACCGCCAGCCAACTGCTGGGGACAAGAACAAATTCAAAGAATTTAACGATCCAAAGAAAAAGATTTCAAAAACAGTTGTTGCGAAATGTCTTATGCTCTGGAGAAAACAGCCCCATATTGTTGCCAAAGGACTGGAGACAAATTTTGTTGAATTCTCTGAACTGATTAAAAAAGGTGAAATAGCAAAACCAACTGAAGAATCGTACAAAAGTATGATTGCAAAGGTTATCTTATTCAATGAATGTGATAAGATTATTGCCGGTTTGAAATTTGGAGATTGGAAAGCACAGCAGAATTGTTACACAATAGCCCTTCTTTCAGAATACTTCGGAGATATGGTTGATGATGCTTACATTTGGCAGAACCAGAGAATATCTCCGGAAGTTGCTCTTAAAATTGAGGAGCTATCATATAAAGTTTGGACTCATTTTATGAAACCTGAAACAAAGGGAGTTAATGTTGGTCAGTGGTGTAAAAAAGAATCATGCTGGATATTATTAAAAGAAAGGTATGAAGCCAATAAATTGTAATCGGCTTTTGACCTAAAAATCTAAAGCAGCAGACTGATATCCTTTGCAGCCAAATAGATAATCATGGATAAATACAGTGCAGTTGATCTATTTGCAGGTGCTGGCGGTCTTAGCTTAGGCTTTCTTCAAACAGAAAAATACACTGTTGAAGCCTTTGTTGAAAATAACGTTTTTGCTCGTGAAACGTATATAAAAAACCACCCAAACGTAGATGATTATGAGAATGTTATAGGATTAGATTACAGTCAACTGCTCAAAAATGCAAAGAAAATTGATGTTGTGATTGGAGGTCCGCCTTGTCAAGGGTTTTCTAACGCCAACAGACAGCGTAACCAGCTTATTAATATGAATAATCAGCTGGTAAAAGAGTATGTGCGTGCCGTCTGTGAACTTAAGCCGAAGGCTTTTGTTATGGAAAATGTCAAGATGCTGAAATCAGACGTTCATGTTTTTTATTATACAGATGATGATGCAGAATCTGGAATAATTGATAAGTATTCCATAGAACTCAATGATATTTTTCTTGATTTGTTAGCCGAAAAATATTGTTCTGCTGAGCTCTTTGATGCCTGCACTGATTTAGAATTGCTTATGAATAGCAAATTGTCCGATAAATCATTTACAATATTGAATAACCTGCACCGTTATATTAAAAATCAAGATAAATTCAAAAAGACATATCTAAAATATTCGAAAGAGCTCAAAGCTATATGTGATGATCTGAAATCTAACACTGAACCATCCGTCCCGGAGATTATCAGAAGGAATTATTCTCAGTTATCAAAAGAAATTAAAAAATATGGTGAGACTTTTGATTCTGAGAATTTGATTTCAGAATTGACAATGGCAATTCCAATTCAGCAGATGGTGAGAAACATAGCTGAACTTACTGATAAAAAGATTCATTTTGAACTTGATTTCAGCAAAGGAATGAAAGCAAAAGTCAAGTCATACTCTGTTTCTGATTACATCAAAAAGATTCTCTCATCCCCGGAGTACAATTACAAAATAGCAGAAGGAGTATTGAACGCTGCCGAGTTTGGCGCCCCGCAAAAAAGACAGCGGTTTGTTCTGATTGGGGTGAAAGACGCTGGAGATATAGATGTAACTCTTCCAAAAGGTACATTTACCAAAGATAATTTCAGAACAGTAAAAGATGCTATAGGGGATTTAGAAAGTGTTCCTGTTCATTATGATGTTAAGGATTCACCAGCTGCAGTAGAAATAATAAAACATAAAATTGGTTCCCTCCAGGCTGATCTGCGGGATTTCAATACAATCAATAATCACATTACAACAAATACACGTGAAGTTGCATTGAAACGTTTTTCTGTACTGAAACAAGGTCAAAACTTCCATGATCTTAATCCGGAGCTGAAAGAGAACACCTACACAGACACTGCAAGAACTCAAAATACGATCTATCAACGATTGAAGTATGATGAACCGTCGGGAACAGTGCTTAACGTTCGAAAATCAATGTGGATTCATCCAACAATAGACAGGGCAATTAGTATTCGTGAAGCTGCAAGACTCCAAACCTTTCCGGACAGTTATATTTTCTATGGTAAGAAAGATGCTCAATATCAGCAGATTGGAAATGCAGTTCCGCCAATACTTGGAAAAGCAATCGCTGAAAAAATTGCTGAGATGTTAGAAAAGTTAGAATAACTGCAGTTAGTACTCAAAAATATCATCTATCAATATCTCTCTTACCAATTCCTTCAATTTATACGGAGCATCCTTTCTAAGCTCACATTCCCATACCACAAATACACGCCAGCCGTTTTCTTTTAACATATGATATGCTGCCTCATCCCTTTCAACATTCTTTTGAAATTTAGCAAGCCAGTATTCAGTATTTGTTTTTGGCACTGCAGCCTTTTTGCATCCCTTATGTCTGTGCCAAAAGCATCCATTTACAAAAATAACTGCATGATATTTAGATAAAACAAAATCCGGTTTTCCCGGAAGATCTTTTGAGTATCTGCGATATCCCATATGGTTTTCTCGAAGGTATGAAGCGACAAGCTGCTCAGGTTTTGTTTTTTCCGACCTGATGCGGCTCATATTCCAGCTTCTGTGTTCCGACGAAATGTGATCCATTGATTCCTATTCCCCCTGACGCCTTGAGATCAACATTATCGAAGCATTCGCAAAAATGCCGGCATCCCGGCAGTTCATTCAGTAATTTCCCTCTAAATACTTTGTCAGACCTTCATAAGATCTTAAAATCTCCGTATTTTCTGGAAACTGTTTTGCCAGACGTTTTAACTTTGTCTTATTCATTCTCCGCATACTTGCCGTAATATTTTCACTCATACTGATATGCTTGAGATAACCGGCATAATTTTCAGCAGCCTCCTCGCAGTCTTTGTGTTTTTTGTAAAGCTCCAGAAGCTTCTTCTCTTTCTCCGCGTGAAACGGACCTTCTCCCAACTCAGGATACTTAGTATGTACAAATAGATCAAGCTGAATCCGCGAGTAAACCTCAATTACGGCCGTATTTTCCGGATAGCGTCTGTAGAGTTTCTCTATAAAATCATCAATCCTCTTCAGAAGGCCAATATAATTGAGATAGTCCGTATATTCATCATGCCAGTCAAATCCATGATGTTCGCAAGGCTCCGGATATGTCTCAACTAAATCATCAATTAAATCCTCAAACATATTACTGGCGTGAAAGGTAAACAGCCCGACAACGTCCTCACATACTGCAGAAAGATCCTTTTTTTTCAGTGCCTCCAGTTCTGAAAATACATATGCTTCAAGCTTATTGCGCAGCCATCCTGCTGTTGATTCATCATCATCATCATCATCATCATCCTCAACCTTATACCCTGCATCAAACTTAGACTCAAGAATACATGTCGACATTCCCTCAAGAAATGATCGAAAAACAGAAAGATTATTCGGATAAATGGTCGTGAGTAATTTTAAACTGCGGTTTATCTCTGCATATCTTATAAACATCCAGCAGTCATTATGTGCTTTAACATTTGGATCCCAGTCAAATTCCTTATCTTGCAGGTCAGACCTGCATAAAGCTTCCAATGCTCCCGCATATCTTTCAGCAATTTTTTCATTCAACGGATATTTTCCGGAAAGACGGGCAAGTTTCTGAACATATTTAACAGCATCCTCATAGTAGAAGTCCTTCGTATAATAATATGAATGCCCGCCGGACAGGATATAAAGGCAATCAGCATAAAGATTCTGTATCTCCTCAAAATCAGGATACTTCTCTGAAAGAGCTTGAAACATATCAAGTCTGATCTCTTCCCATTCGGTATTTTCATTCCCGTACTTATTCAGAGTGTTTGACAGCTCTTTTGCATATCTGATGATCGTTTGAGTATCTTTTTCTGATAATTTGGAAGAGGCCATGATGTAAAATAGGGATTCATAATTAATAAAGAGGTAGTGTAACTATCCGCAGCATGCAGCAGGCAAGCTCTTTTACCTCATCTCAGAAGAATAGGATATTCCCGCCGATTCAGGCTCCCGCACCCCTAATCAAGAAAAGAGAGAATTAGAACATAAGAAAAACCGGCACGCAAGTGAGCGAAGCGAAACGGAGAGCAAACTGAAAGTTTGCGAACGGGTTTTTCCGATAGCATTTGTCCAAGAGCCAAAGGCTCTTGAGACGTCTCACGAGCTTTCAGCTCGTGGACTTTTCCAGACGGCGTGCGATTCCTGCGTAGGCGAAACCCAAATGGGCAAAGCCCATTTGAGGCGGCACGCAAATCTTCGATTTGCACGCATCAGCCGTAGCAGAGCACCCCGACGCAAGGAAAATGCGATTCAAGCGAGGGCTGGAAGCCCGAAGCGGAGAGCAAATCTTTGATTTGCGAACGCGGAGATTCGCGGAGGCGTGCAAGCCGAAGGCTTGCGTGCCGCCTCAAATGAGCAAAGCT
>LMVO01000009.1 GCA_002287215.1 Methanocorpusculum parvum | reverse complement strand
AGAAAAACCCGCACGCGGGTTTTTCCGATAGCATTTTTCAAGAGAGGGTGCGATTCCTGCGCAGGCGATCAGCCGAAGCAGAGCACCCGAACGTAAGGAAAATGCGATTCGCGTTAATTCGCGGAGGCGTGCAAGCCGAAGGCTTGCGTGCCGCCTCAAGCGGGCAAAGCCCGCTTGGGCTTATTCGCGGTTAAATAATCTCTTGTGTCTACTCCCAGTAATACCCTTCCCAAATTGGGAAAACACCGCATAAATCCCGGTTGAAAAACGAAGGGCCAAGGCCGGGGGTCGAACCCGGGTCTAAGGATCCACAATCCTAAAGGATGTCCAGCTACCCTACCTTAGCCTGATCTCTGCCTGCGCCGATGTGGCTCAAACACTCTAATAGATATGGTCTTTTCAGATATTAACATATCTTTTTTCCGCCGCCGGAATTTTCCCTCTCCCCTTTATATTAATAATCCTGCACTGCCAATAGATACTCACTATTTATCTCTGAATGGTTAGTCATCAGAGAATGGGGATTCAATATCATGGCAGAACACATCAGGACTCCTATCGTCTGCGTATTGGGGCACGTAGATCATGGAAAAACATCGCTCCTCGACCGTATCCGCGGATCGAAAGTTGTCGCAGGAGAAGCGGGCGCAATCACCCAGCATATCGGAGCGACCCTCATTCCTTTCGACTCGATCGCAAAAATGAGCGGGGATCTGGGCAAACTGAAAACCAATGTCCCAGGACTATTGTTCATCGACACGCCGGGTCACCACGCATTCACCACGCTTCGGGCAAGAGGCGGGGCACTCGCAGACATCGCGATCCTGGTCGTCGATGTGAACGAAGGATTCAAACAGCAGACGATCGAAGCACTCCAGATCCTCCGGAACTGCAAAACCCCGTTTGTCATTGCTGCGACCAAGATCGACAAGATCCCCGGCTGGCGGCCAACTCCCAATGCCTCGTTCAAGACCGCTTACAAGAATCAGACCGAACGTGTCCAGACCGAGTGTGAAAACCGCGTGTATCAGCTTGTTGGCAAACTCTCGGACATGGGATTCAACTCCGAGAGATTTGACAGAGTCAGTGATTTCCAGCGAAACCTCGTGATCGTCCCGGTGAGCAGCATGACCGGCGAAGGCATCGGCGATCTTTTGATGATCATGATCGGGCTTGCCCAGAGATATCTGGCCGAAGGTCTCCAGACGACGATCACCGGCCCGGGGGTCGGGACCGTTCTTGAGGTCAAGGAGGAAAAAGGGCTTGGAACGACGCTCGATGTAATCCTTTACGACGGGATCATCAGCGTGGGCGATGAGATAGGAATCGCCGGCAGCGAAGGAGCGGTATCGACGAAAGTCCGCGCTCTCCTTCAGCCCCGGCCCATGAAAGAGATCCTCGTCGAAGACCAGTTTATGCGGGTCAAATCCGTCGTGGCGGCGGCGGGTGTGAAGATCTCCGCGCCGAATCTGGAATCGATCGTTGCGGGATCCCCGATCCGCGTGATCCGCGGTGATCACGATGAGGTTTTGGCAAAGATCGACGAGGAGATGCAGGAGATCAACATCACCCTCTCGGATGTGGGGGTAAGTGTCCGGGCGGACACGATCGGCGCGCTGGAAGCTCTCTCCAATGAACTGAACGCAAAGAAGATCCCGATCATGCGCGCGAACGTCGGCCCCCTGTCACGCCGGGATCTGATCGATATCAGCGTGATAAAAGAGGATCTGTTCAAAGCAGCTCTCTGTTTCAACGTTCCGCTCCTTCCTGACGCCGAGGTCATGGTCCGCGACGGTGAGGTGGATGTGAAGATCTTTTCCAACCGTGTCATCTACAAACTCATCGACGAGTATCTTGCATGGCAGGATGAGATGATCCGGGCCAAAGAAGCAAAACAGTTCGAGACGGTCGTTCTGCCGGCGAAGTTTTCCATCCTGCCGGGATGTGTGTTTCGGATGAGCGGGCCGGCGGTCGTCGGCGTGCGCGTCCTGGGCGGCATTCTGCGTCCCAAGGTCAGTGTTGCCACGCGTGAGGGAAAAATCGTCGGCGAGATCAAACAGATCAAGCTGAACAAAGAGAGTGTGACCGAGGCAAAAGAGGGCGCAGAGGTCGCCGTTTCGATAGACGGCGTCACAATCGGCAGACAGATCGATATCGGCGAGACCCTTTACGTGGCAATTCCGGAGCGGCATGTGAAGGTTTTGGAGACGGAAATGCTCTCCCATTTAAATGCAGGCACCGTCGAGGCGCTCGAGGAGTACACGAGCATCTTCCGGAAAACACAACCTTTCTGGGGCAAGTAGTATAAATGTGGAGATACTAAATATATGGGTACTTCGGCATCATAGATATCGAGGAGATGTGTATATACAATGGTAGACTTTAAGCTCGTACTTTCAGACCCGAAAACCGGTCTTTCGTACAAAATAGATGCAGCAGGCGCTGCAGCAGGCGCTCTTCTTGGAAAGAAGATCGGTACTGAGGTCGACGGAGCACCGTTCGGCATGAGCGGATATAAGATCACGATCACCGGCGGATCTGACAAGATCGGCACCCCGGCACGCCCGGACCTTCCGGGTAACGGCAGAAGAGGTCTTCTGATCTCCGACGGATTCGGCTTCAACGCAACCCACAACGGTGAGAGAAGAAGAAAGAGCCAGCGCGGCAATGAGATCGCTGCTGACTTCGTTCAGGTCAATGCAAAAATTACTGTTTACGGCGAAAAGCCGGTCGCCGAGATTTTTGCTGCAGCAGCAGAATAAATCTCAATATTTTTTTTATTCGCCGATCCGTTTGATCAGATCGGCTTTGTAGTTGTCATAAGGCGCGTGATATTTTTTTGCCAGAAGGATGACCGCGGCTTCCGGGCTGATGAGGTTGTCAAACTGTTTTCTGATCCGTTCCATCTCGCCGGCCAGCTCTTTTTTACCGATCTTGCTTGCGTCAGCGATCTCGTCCAGAAGTTTTTCCAGAATGTCGAGCGTTTCACTTTCGTCGATGACAAAGATCTCGTCGGTGGGGCGAAATCCAAGCGGGATCTTTTGTTCCCGTAGGTCTTCACGCAGTGAGTAGTCACCGGAGGCTTCTTTTTTGATGAGGCCGGTTTTTTCCGCAACGGCGATGAGCTTTTTTGCTTTGTCCAGGCTCATCCATTTTTTATCCTGGGTGTAATAGAAGATCAGATCGACCTGACGAAGCTGACCGGCATTTCTGTGCCGAAACGGCGCACAGACCGCGATCTCGCGCTCGCTCATGTAAAAAGCTCCCGGAGCATTTCTTTCAGTTCTGGTGAGGAGATGCCGGGGATCGCAGGGGATTTTGTTATGTAGACCTCGGTGAACGGTCCTTTGCTGATCCCTTTGACAAGGAATTTTTGTTCGTTTAAGGGCACATGACCGCTGGATTTGAGGATGGTGTCGGTGAGGATTATCTGCATGTCAGCTTCTTCCGTCACCTCCCGTTCCAGGTGCGAGGTTTTGCTGACCCGTTCGAATCCGAGCCGGTCGTGGGCGATGAAGACGGCGATCTCCCGTTTGACGGGGCCGTTTGCGGTTCTGAAGTTGTCCTGCCGGTCGGCGAGTTTCGTCATTCCCTGCAGGTAGGCAGAAAAGGGCAAAGGAACGTCAAACATAAGATCGCAGGTGTGGGGGAAGAGGTATGATACGCGTCGCATACCAGAGTATTCGCCATTCGAATACATGAAGCTGTCCTTAAGAAAATAGGAATTACGCGGTGTGATCTCAATCCAATTCTGGAGGGGTATTCCTGGGGGTGGACACAAGAGATTCGCGGTTAAATTATCTCATACACCAACGCTAATGCCATACACAAAATCGAAGTTCATCTCAGACGTACGTCAGTATTTTCGGTTAAGATCACACCGCGTAACTCCTAAGAAAAGAAGATATTTTGATCACTATTACTTTACGATCATTATCGGACAGGCGACGCGATAGGCCACTTTCCGGCGATATCGGTTATCTCAGCCGCCGGATCGCCGATGCCGACTTTCTCGGCCGTCATTCAGGATGCGTGAGGGAAGTTCTGTGTATGTCACGGGCCTGGATGACGAAAGTCAGAAGACGCTCGATAAAGGTTTTTCGTGAGATACGCGTTACGGCGATCACTCATTACTTCTTTATAATTTCAAAACCGAATCTGGCGGCAGTTTCACCGCCTGACGAAAAAATGAATGTGGTAAAGAGATGGTCTCTATATTTTTATTCGATCAGGATCGCGTTGATAACGCCGTCCTGACCCGGGCGGCTGACGATCTGGGCTTTACCAAGTTCGGTCGTGATGATTGCTCCCTTGGTCATGAGGCTACGGCGGGCGTAGTTCGGGTTTGCTACGTTTTCTGCAACAGAGTTGATCTTGACTTTCTGAACTTTTCCGGTCTTCTTGTCGCTGACGTTTGCAAACTCGCAGCGGAGTGCGCGGACCTTGGTGTTGCCGCCGGTCACGCGAATGGTCTTTACGCGGGTGATCCCGATGATGGTATCAGCCGGGGATCTGCCGATCTCGAACCTTTTCTTTCCGCGGGATGCATGATAACGACCTCCGGTCGCTTTTCTTACTGATTTACCTTGCCAAAGCATTTTGTTTAATATCTCCTAAATTTGTATCTCTGATCAACGTCTGAGTATCTCAGACATCAGTCTCTTCCAGAGTCCTATATGTGTTGGTTCTACCGATATTTAAATTCGTTTAGGCAAGAATGACATCGGCGATCTCTTTGACGCCTTCCCCTTTTTTCAGGTTGGTTTTGATGATGAGCATCTCAGGATTGTAGCGTTTGATATCCTGAATCATTCTCTCGACATTGCAGCCGACCGCCTCTGCTAAGTCGACTTTGTTGATGATCGCGATCTGACAGTCCCGAAACATCATCGGGTGTTTGTTGACGACGTCGTCGCCTTCGGTGGTCGAGATGACGACGATGCGTTTCTCCGCGCCGA
This sequence comes from Methanocorpusculum parvum, assembly GCA_002287215.1. Classification (GTDB taxonomy): domain Archaea; phylum Halobacteriota; class Methanomicrobia; order Methanomicrobiales; family Methanocorpusculaceae; genus Methanocorpusculum; species Methanocorpusculum parvum. Next base: position 36,996 of record LMVO01000009.1, on the reverse strand, counting down.
GTTTGAAATCGGTCGGGCAGACCATGTTTCCGACGTTTTCGATGAAGACGATATCGACGTCATCGAGGTCCATGTGATCGAGCGCGTGGTGGACAAGGTGGGCGTCAAGATGGCATTCTTTGCCGGTGTTTGCGTTGAATGCGATGATGCCGGTTTTGATGATCCGCTGGAAATCATCATCACCATACACATCTCCTGCAATTGCTGCCGTGACTTTTCCCCGGGATCTGAGTTCAGGAACGAGTTTTTCGATCAAAGAGGTCTTGCCGGATCCGATCGCGCCGAGAAGGTCGAATGCACGGACATTGTGGGCTTTGAAGTGTTCTGCGTTGTGCTCGGCCAGACGGTTGTTTGCGCCGTAAATCTCGGCTTCCATGTGAACATCCACGTGATGCATAGTATAGTATTGTGGTTTTTTATGTTTATAGATACGCATGTCTTTTCAAGTGTGATTGCATCATACGATATTTTGATTTAGTATGTGGACACAGGTCCGCCTGTTCCTCCGTTCGGCCGTACGGCCGGAGAGGCACGAAAGCCATTTTGGCTTTCACAGCATACAGTACTTTCTAATGGCAATTCGTTTTCTTTATCCGTGCTACTTTGATGCTTCCCTGACCCGTGCCGGGGGCCGGCGCGTAGCAAAGAGTCTGGCTGTTTCCGCCCCGAATATGGCTATGATCTCCCGCGCGGCAAAAGTCTGCGGGATCCCGGTTCTTGCAGAGGAACGGGATGCCCATCACCCGGCTCAATGGCATAAGTCCGGGGGGCGCATCCAGGTGGAGTATGCCGGATCCAAAGAGGCCCTTCTGACGAAAGTCGCACAAAAACTCGGCGGGAAGTAAATGTACGATTTCCACTGTCATACAACGATGAGCGACGGCGAACTGATCCCGACGGAGCTGATCCGCCGGATGGCGGCGGCCGGATATACGGAGATGGGGATCGCCGATCACGCTGATTATTCGAATGTGGAGGATCTGATTGCAGCTCAGAAAAAGGTGAAGAGGTCTGCGGAACTGTATGGGGTGAAGCTGTTTACCGGTGTCGAGATCACGCATGTTCCCCCGTCCGAGATCGCGGGTCTTGCAAAGTATGCTAGATCGCTTGGCGCGGAAGTGGTGATCGTGCATGGGGAAACGGTCACCGAACCGGTGGCTCCCGGAACGAATCTGGCGGCGGTGACCTGTCCGGATGTGGATATCCTCGCTCACCCGGGAATGATCACTGACGAAGAGGCTTTGCTTGCAGCGAAGAACGGGGTGTTTCTGGAGATCACTTCAAGAGGGGGGCACAACCGGGCAAACGGTCATGTTCTTGCGTCTGCGCGCCGCGCGGGGGCCGGAGTCGTGGTCCAGTCGGATATCCATGGTCCGGATGATATAATTACCGAAAAAATGCGCGGTCTGGTCGCCCGGGGGGCGGGGATGAATGAAGACGAGGCAGAAAAGGTTCTTTCCCTTACGTCCGCCGAGATCCTTTCTCCCTAATTTCTATTTTAGTATTGTGGGGAATGTATTTATAGTACTTCTTACACATTATATTATACATAAATACTCTGTGGTTTGAACTCTACGGGTTGCCTGACCGCCTTATTGGTGATCATCGAGGTTTGATTTGTGAAAATTGCAGGGAATGTTGTATCCCGTCTCGGGAGGCGGTTACTGATTGTTGAAAGTGATGCTGGTCAGCTTCCTCCTCTGTATACAGAGGTTGCAGATGAACAAAGCAGATCTGTTGGAAAAATTGTTGACCTTTATGGGAGTGTTTCCCGTCCGTACCTGACCGTGTTATGCGGGGAGGATTCGGCTTTTGGTGTACATGCAGGAGACAAGCTGTATGTTATCCCCGAAACCAGACCGGAAAAACCCAGAAAAAATTCATCTCACAAATATAGCCGCGATATGCGTGCAAACAGGCGTTAATCCGTAGATCGAAAAGGACCTTATAATCATGGAAACTGAAATTGAAAAACTGAAACAGCTGCGAGCGGATAGAGAAAAAATGAAACAGCGTCAGGAGACGACGCTTGTAACAAAGGAGAAGGAGAAGCAGGGCGGAAACGATGCGACCGCGACCGTTTGTCCGGAGTGCGGGGGCAAGCAGCTCGTTCATGATTATGAACGTGCGGAGCTTGTCTGTCAGCACTGCGGTCTTGTTTTGGATGATGATTTTATCGATCGCGGGCCGGAATGGCGGGCGTTCGATCATGATCAGCGGATGAAGAGGTCACGTGTCGGTGCGCCGATGACCTTTACGATCCACGATAAGGGTCTTTCCACGATGATCGACTGGAGAAACCGGGACAGTTACGGAAGAGCGATCTCATCCAAGAACCGGGCACAGTTGTACCGTCTGAGAAAATGGCAGCGCCGTATCAGAGTTTCGAACGCGACCGAGCGTAATCTGGCATTCGCACTTTCCGAACTCGATCGAATGGCCTCGGCTCTCGGTCTTCCGCGAAATGTTCGCGAGACGGCCGCAGTCGTCTACCGTGATGCCGTTGATAAGAATCTGATCCGCGGAAGAAGTATCGAAGGTGTGGCAGCAGCTGCGCTATATGCAGCCTGCCGTCAGTGCAATGTTCCGCGAACGCTCGACGAGATCGCGGAAGTGTCCCGTGTCTCCAGAAAAGAGATCGGCAGGACCTACCGGTTCATCTCCCGTGAGCTTGGATTGAAACTTCTTCCGACCTCTCCCGGCGACTATGTTCCGCGGTTCTGTTCAGGCCTTGGGCTGAAAGGCGAGGTCCAGTCACGTGCGATGGAGATCCTGAAACAGGCAGGAGAGCGTGAACTCACCAGCGGACGGGGGCCAACGGGCGTTGCCGCCGCTGCGATTTACATCTCCTCGATCCTTTCCGGAGAACGCCGGACCCAGCGCGAAGTTGCGGACGTGGCGGGCGTGACGGAAGTGACGATCCGAAACAGATACAAAGAACTGGCAGAACAGCTGGATATCGAGATCATTTTATGATCTCGCTGAATATTTTTTCCCGCAGCTGAAGCTGCAAGACCATAAAGTTAAAAGGGACTTTGTCCTATATTATAGAGATATTTCCCGGGCTCGTATATCAGGGGTAGATAGCTACGTTCGCAACGTAGATGCCGCGGGTTCAAATCCCGCCGGGTCCATTCGTTTTTTGCTTTTTTTAGTGATCATTGCTCTGAGGCGGCTTCATCCCTTTTGCATGCGGATAAGAATCGCCGGATCACTTTGTATTTGAGGTATGATTCCCCGGCGTTGAATTGTTTCTGCGTAAAAAAAATGGCTATTGAAAGATCCAAAAAAAAGATCAGATTTTCACGGTCGATACAAGCGCCCAGGACGGAAGATCGATCGTGATGCCGAATGCCCATAACACGATCGTGAAGACGAAGATGGTGAATATCACAACACCGATCAGATTGAGGAACCATCCGGCGGTGACCATGTCCTTCATCTCCACATACTCTGTTCCGTAGGCGATCGCGTTTGGAGGGGTGGCTACCGGAAGCATGAATGCAAGCGATGAACAGACCGCAGCCGTCATCATAAGGATCCACGGATTCACCGAAAGGGAGATCGCCGTAACTGCGAGGATGGGCATCATCACCGAAGCTATCGCAGTATTAGAGGTAAGTTCCGTCAGGAACGTGACCAAAATCGCTATGGCGAGAACGATGAGCAGGATCGGGACCCCGTTGAGCACATCCAGATATCCCACGATCGTCTGCGCGAGGCCGCTCTTGATAAACGCAGCCGAAAGACACATACCTCCGCCGAAGAGCAGAAGGATCCCCCAGGGGATGCGGACTGCCCACTGCCAGTTCATGGTGTACTCCTGTTTTTTCCAGCTGATCGGCAGGAAGAACAAAAGAAGCGCACCGAAGATCGCGATCGTCGAGTCGTCGATTCCGGGGATGAACACATCCAGGCCGGGAAGAGTGAACGCGCCGAAATCTTTGCTTTTAGCAAAGATCCAGCAGAGTGCCGTCAGAACAAAAACGAAGAGGGTGTTTTTTTCTCCGCGCGACATCGGTCCGAGTTCTTTGACCTCTTTATCCAGCGCCTCTTTCGCATTGACCAGCACGTTCGGCATTTTTCTGTATGCGACTTTTGTAAGCCAGAGCCAGATCGCAAAAATCATCACGATAACGAACGGAACTCCAAACTCCATCCAGGTAAAGAAGTCGATCGGCGTACTCTGCGGGAAAATGAGCGCCATCTGTGCAGCCAGGATGCCGTTAGCCGGCGTTCCGATGAGGGTCCCGATGCCTCCCACACCGGCCGCATAAGCAACCGCGAGAACAAGGCAGCCGGCAAACGCTTTGTGGGGAGCTTCCATATCCGCGAAGACTTTTGTCGGCAGGACCGTCGCAATTATTGCGATCGCGATAGGAATCATCATCATCGCGGTCGCGGTATTTGACATCCACATCGAAAGAAACGCTGTAGCAATCATAAATCCGAGAATGAGACGCTTTGGACTCGTCCCGGTAATATTGATTATTTTCAATGCAATCCTTTTATGGAGTCCCCACCTCTGCATCGACATGGCTATGATAAAACCGCCGAGGAAGAGGAAAATCACCTTATCCGCATAGGGAACTGCCGCCTCAGCGGGTTTGAGTATCCCGAGAAGCGGAAACGCGACCAGGGGTATGAGGGCCGTCGCCTCGATCGGGATCGGCTGGGTAATCCAAAAAATGGCCATCATTACCGTTACTGCCGCGGCGAGACGCGCGGGGACCGGCAACATGGCAGGATCAATTGGAGCGATCAGCAGAATCAGAAATGCTGTGATGCCCAGTATTAACCCATAACCTTTTTTCATAACTTATTTTATTGAGCAGAAGGTGTAATGAGCGTTACTATTTTTCACGTCGGAGATCCGGCTGATTTCCCGACCCGATATTTAATCACCTCTCACCTCCAATAATACACCACATTCTACCGCCGGTTCACTGCCGGATAGTAAAGGGTTGTATATACAATGGCAGAGGAACATTCCCAGCACGAAATCGAAAAAGACGAAGCACGAAAGCGATATGAGTTCAAAAAATCACTGGAACGGTTAGAAGAAAAAGAGGGATCGGGAACTGAACTGATCTCTCTCTATATCCCGCCGGACAAGCAGATCTATGACGTAACCGCCCAGCTTCGCGATGAATACGGTCAGTGTGCAAACATCAAAAGCAAACAGACAAGGTCAAACGTCCAGAGTGCTCTCTCTTCGATCCTCGCACGGCTGAAATACTTCAAGAACCCGCCGCCAAACGGCATGGCTGTTTTCTGCGGTGCGATCAACGTGGGCGGGGATAAAACCGATCTGGAATCCATCATCGTCGAACCGCCGGAGGTCATCCAGACCTACAGTTACCGGTGCAGTTCAACGTTTGAACTGGAGCCGCTCAAGGCGATGCTCGATGACAAATATGTCTACGGACTCTTGGTTCTCGACCGCCGTGAGGCTTACTGGGGTTTTCTCCGCGGCACCCACATCGAGCCGATCAACGGCACCCACTCCACAGTTCCGGGCAAACAAAGAAAAGGCGGTCAGTCCAGCGTTCGTTTCGAGCGTCTCAGACTTATCGCGATCCATGACTTCTACAGCAAAGTCGGTGAACGCGCATCGGCCGCCTTCCTTGCCGAACCGAACTTCTTTGAGAAGTTCAAGGGTGTGCTGATCGGCGGCCCGATGCCGACCAAAGAGGAGTTCGCTGCAGGCAACTTCCTTCATCACGAAGTCCAGAAACGGATCATCGGTCTCTTCGACTCCTCCTATACCAATGAGTTCGGTCTGCGCGAACTCGTGGACAATGCCCAGGAAGCTCTTCGCGGCGTCGGCATCATGGATGAAAAAGCGGAGATGTCCCGGTTTTTCAAAGAACTCATCAAAGAGAACGGAGCCGCCGCGTATGGTGAGGACAGTGTCCGGCTCAATCTGGAAGCCGGGGCAGTCGACACCCTGCTTCTTTCTGAAAAACTGCGAAAAGTCCGTCTCACGCTGAATTGCCGAAACTGCGGCTATGAAGAAGTCAAGACCGTGAAGATCGAAGCCGGTAAAAAAGCAAAAGATCTGCCGTTTGGTTACTGCCCGAAGTGTCAGTCTCCGCTCGCTCTCAGCAAAGAAGCCGATATCATCGACGAGCTGACTGAACTTGCCGATGCATCAAACACCAGAGTCGAGATCATTTCAGAAGATTTCGAGGAAGGAGCAATGCTTTACTCCGCATTCGGCGGAATCGCGGCCGTTCTCCGCTATCCAACAGGGATGTAATATGTACCGTGAATATATTGAGAAAACAATCGGCCTGCTTCGTGAAGTCACAGGTCTGGAAGATGTTATGATCACCGACGGAGGGGATCACGCCGATCTTGCTTCCACCGTATCATTTGCTCTTGCAAAAACACAGAGAAAGAATCCTGCACAGATCGCCGGTGAACTTGTCTCAGCGATCTCAGCAAAACCCGAGGCAAAAGGCATCGAAGTTTCAGCCAAAGGTCCCTACATCAACTTCGTCTTTGGCGGGGAATATGTGGCAGAATCCGTTCGCGCAGCCCGCAGCCCTGATTACGGAACGCTGCCTGTACGGAACGAGAAGGTCATCATCGAACATACCAGCGCAAATCCGAACGGACCTCTGCATGTGGGTCATATCAGAAACACGGTGATCGGCGACACGCTCGTTCGCGCATTCAGAAAAGCCGGCTACCCGGTCGAGGCACAGTATTATCTCAATGATATGGGCCGTCAGATCGCGATCGTTGCCTGGGGAGTCAAAAACCTTCATTACGACCGTCTTCCCGGAGAAAAAGGCGACGAGTATATCGTCCGTCATTACGTCGAGGCAAACAGGATCGCGAAGGCAAAACCCGAGATCGAACCTGAGTTCGATTCAATGATGGAAAAGATCGAAGCCGGTGATCCCGAGACCGTGAAGCTCTTCCATGACTCAGTGGATATCTGCGCTGACGGGATCAAAGAGACCCTTTCTTCGATGAATGTCGTCCATGATAAATTCGTTCGGGAGACCACCTTCCTCTGGAACGGTTCGATGCAGGACGTCCTGAACCGGATCGAAAAACTTCCGACCGTTCATCACGAAGGACAGATGATGTACCTCGATCTTTCCGGAGAAGGATTTGGAAACAGATATGTGCTTCGCCGGAGCAACGGGACATCCGTCTATGCAGCGCGTGATCTTGCTTTCCATCTCTGGAAAAACGCTCAGTGCGACAGAAGCATCGATGTTCTCGGCGCCGACCACAAACTGATCGGAGCTCAACTGCAGACGACGCTGAAACTTATCGGCGAACAGCCGCCGGAGATCGTCCACTTCGAGTTCGTCTCCCTTCCGGAAGGTTCCATGACGACCCGGGGCGGTGTTTTCATCACCGCGGATGAGCTGATCGCCGAGACAACGAAACGTGCGATGGAGGAGGTAACCGTCCGCCGGCCGGAACTCAGCGAAGAAGAACGGGCAAAAATCGCCGCCGCCGTTTCCGTCGGCGCGGTCCGCTATGATATCGTGAAGGTCTCTGCGGAAAAATCGACGGTCTTTGACTGGAAGGAGGCCCTCGATTTCGAACGTCAGAGTGCCCCCTACATCCAGTATGCCCATGCAAGGGCCTGTTCGATCCTGGAAAAGGCGCGTGCTGACGGCGGATTTACCGAGTGTTATGCGTATTCTGATCCCTATGAACTTGCTCTGGCAAAACACATCGCACAGTTCCCCTTTGTTCTCGAAAAAGTCGTGGTGGAACTCCGCCCGCATCTCCTCGCAACCTATGTTCGCGATCTCGCGGATCTTTTCAACTCCTTCTACCGGTTTGCTCCGGTCCTGAAGGCAGAAGGAAACGTTCGGGATGCACGGCTCACCCTTGTTGATGCGTGCAGAAATACTCTTTATCAGGCTCTTGGTGTTCTCGGCATCGAGGCTCTGGAAAGTATGTAACTTCAGGTCTTTGACCTGAATTGTTCTTTTTTACCCTGATAGAATCTATTATATTCTCATCGGTGCCAGTATCATTTATGTCAAAAACAAAAGCAGCTGATGCGGTTTTGCTCCTCGAGCAGCTGGCCCAGGTGGTAAAAGAGGGTGACAATGATGTCAGAGAGGTCAGGATCGCAAAACTCTCCGACGCTGTTTCTGGAGCCAAATGCCTGAATGTTCCGGAGAGAAAAGAAGCGGAAGCTTTGATCAAGATCCGTGACTGGCCGGCTCTGAAAAAATATCTGGAAGAGATCTAGATCTCTGCAGCAAGGGCCAGTACTCTTTCCACCTTTTTGTCGGTGATCTCTTTTTTAGTTACTACGTTCAGCTGCCCGAACGTTTTTGCGGTGTACTCGTCTCCGCAGAACGTGCAGTCATCCTCCGCTGCTACTGATGCAAGATGGCAGGCCCCTTTTCTCAGAAGCATAAGGGCGGCAACCCCGCTGGCGGGTCCAAGCCGGATCTTGATCCCTTCAAGCATACACTTCTCGGCAAGGCGGTCGAGCGCCGGATCATATACTCCGGCAATAAGGACCGTCTGCTCCAGCTCCTCTTCCGGGACCTGGAGTACTGCATCGACGGTTTCTCCTGCTTCGTATCCTTCAACGCCGAGGGGGATGTGGACAATGATGTTGCTTCGTATCCCGGCCATCTGGACGCTTGATCCGCGGGAAAGGGGGATCGCCGTGTACCGGCCCCCGATTTTCGCGGCGGCGTAGAGACTGAACTCGTCGATACCTCCTTCAGAGGCGACTGTCGAGCCGAGAACGACGGGGATCGTCTTTTTTTCCGGCCCGGTCCATCCCCAGCTTTCTAAAAGTTCGGCGACCAGTATTCTCAGGACGCTCTGGGCCGCCAGAGGATATCCCGGGACTCCGAACACCGGTTTTTTGTTTACGATCCCAAACATCGCAGGCCTCGCGGGTTTCATGGCCAGGCCGTGGAAAAGCAGTTTTCCCAATTCGCTGATCACCGAGGCCGTAAAGTCCTTTGTCCCGGCCGATGAACCGGCTGAGATGATGACGATATCACACGTATCCGCAGCTTTTTCCAGCGCTCCGCGGATGAGTACGCGGTTATCGGTCACGGGAGGATATCTGATCACATCGACGCCGAACTGACGGAGATATGCTTCAGCCATCAGTGTGTTGCTCTCGACCACCTGTCCCGGAGCCGGCTGCGTTCCGGGGGTTATCAGTTCTGATCCTGTCGGAATGATCCCGATGCAGATTCGTTTTACTTTGATCGAGGTGATCCCGTACGAGGCGATAGCGCCGATGTTGAACGGAAGGATCTTTGCTCCTGCGGGAAGTATGAGCTGACCTTTGCGAATGTCTTCCCCGGGCGGTCTGATGTATGATCCGGGATTGACATTTTTCCTGATGACGATCTCTTTTGGATCGTCATCAACAAACCAGGTGTCTTCGATTTTTATGACCGCATCGAATCCTTTTTTGACGACGTTTCCGGTGTTCACCCGGTCAAAGTTTGTGAGGGTGACCGGGTTCTGGTCTGATGCCGATTCCGTTTCCTTTGCGAGGACCGCAAATCCGTCCATTGCTGCTGTGGGAACTTCCGGAACCGAGTACTTCGCGTATATGGATTGTGCGAGGATATGTCCGCAGGCGTCAAGGAGGTTCATCTCCCGTGATCCGACGACAGCCGGCGTTTTTCTGACAATATCGACTGCATCTTTCAGACTGATCTCATCAAGATAACGTTTTACCATAATAATACCTCCACAATGTCCCCTTTTTCACATCCGTCACGGCCTGCCGGGACCCGGATATACCCGTCGCTTTGAACAAGCGTATGCAAAAGGCCGGATTTTCCAAGGACAGGTGCTGCTTCGCCGTTTTCTGTAACTCTGACTCTGACGAGATCCTCTCTTCCTTTTTCGGAGGGAAAACTCATGGCAAGGGGTGCGCTGATTTTTCGCGGTTTTTCCACTGCTCCCGTCATTTTTGCGAGAAGAGGGCCGGCAAAGAGTGTAGTGATCATATAGGTCGAAGCGGGATGACCCGGCAGACCCAGGATCGGGACGTCGTTTATGCTTCCAATGATCGTGGGTTTGCCGGGAGCGACGGATACGCCGTGGACATGGACTTTTCCCAGGGTCTCGATGACGCGTGAAGTGACGTCCTTTTCATCCTTCGAACTGCCGCCGGAAAGAATGACGAGATCACACTCGGCGGCTGCTTTGGCCGCGATTGGTGTCAATGCTTCTGCATCATCCCTGATGATGCCGTAAAAGACGGGGGTTGCTCCGTGTTCCGTCATGTACGATCTGATGAGTGTGGTGTTCGTGTCGCGTATCTGCCCGAATTTTGGCGTATCCGCGGGGAATACCAGTTCATTTCCGGTCGAGATGATCCCGACTGCCGGACGTTTTCTGACCAGGACCGGGTCGCATCCGAAGGCTGCAAGAACGCCGGCTGTTTGTGCGGTTATTTTGTGGCCGGCCGGGAATACCTTTTCTCCTTTCGAAAAGTCCTCATTGTATTTCAGGACATCCAGACCCGGGCTGGCTGCTGTTTTGATAAGAAGCACGTCGCCGGCGAGTTCTGTGTGTTCCTGCATTATTACGGCGTCGGCTCCTTTGGGCATGACGCCGCCGGTCGGGATATATTTTGCTTCTTTTTCTCCGATAGGTCCGGCGGTGTTCTCCCCCATCGCGATCCTGCCGGTCATGTTCAGAAGCTTTGGTTTGTTTTCTCCAGCTCCAAGCGTGTCTTGGGACCGAACGGCGTATCCGTCTTTGATGGAGCGGTCAAATCCGGGGATATCTTCTGGAGATGTTATTGGTTCTGCGAGGATCCGTCCGCAGGCGTCTTCCAGAGGAACGTACTCGGCGGGCAGGAATTTTCCCAGCGAGAGAAGGATTTTTTCCGCCTCTTCAACGGATATGAGTTTCAGAAATCTCATGCGCGTCCCCCGGATCCGGTTGTGCTTATTGTGTTGTATCCACTCTTCATTCATATGGAGTGGTTTTTCCAAACGCTTAATGTTAGCGTAAGGGGCCCCGCATATGGCTGTACGGACGGGCCAAACGAATGGAAAATTCCGGAACCTGCATTTATCATGATTAATCATGTCAAAAAGAATGATTGATATATCTGCTCATTCATACCGGGTATAAACACATCACATCGGGTTTTATGACTGAATTGTGAATGGGGTAAAATTATGGTTACATTCAGTCCTGCGCAGGTTTGCGTAAAAATTGGAACCGCTGGTGTTACAAAAACCAGTCTTCCGGCATTGAATATGCTGGTTCGTGCATTTCTTGCCGGCGCCTATGTGGCAATGGGCGCTACGCTTGCAACAGTAAGTTCGACCGGTGTTGCAAACATTTTCGGTCCGGGGATCGCTCAATTCATCGTAGGTGCGGTCTTCCCGGTTGGGCTGATGCTGGTCGTCTTCACCGGCGCTGAACTTTTTACCGGTGATGCGATGTTTGCTCCGATGGCGATCCTTCAGGGTCATATAGGAATGAGCAAACTCATTTATCTGTGGGTTGTCGTTTATGTCGGCAATCTTATCGGATCCGTGTTCATGGCGTTTCTGGTCAGTTACGGGCCATATTCTTCGTGGGATGCGCTCGGCGCCGCAACGGTGACGAGTTTTGGTCTTCGTGCGATCCAGATAGGGTCGGCCAAAGTCGCCTACACCGGAACGATGGGCCTTCTCTCCTGTTTCTTCAAAGGGATTCTTTGTAACTGGCTTGTGTGTCTTGCGTTGTTCCTCGGTTTTGCCGCGGATGATGTGATATCGAAGATCGCCGCTCTCTGGTTTCCGATCATGGCCTTTGCGGCCTCGGGATTCGAACACTGTGTTGCAAACATGTTTTTCATCCCTGCAGCGATCATCACGAACGGTTTTACCGGAAACACCGTAGATAATTTGAATTGGGTCGGGATGTGGACGAACAACGTCATCTGGACAACGCTTGGCAACATCGTTGGAGCAGTGGTTTTCATGGCGATCGTCTATTACTACTGTTACAAGTCGGAGATCTGCACGTTATGTGCAGAAACCACGAGGGGCAAAGCATAGCCGCTTTTTCTCTCTTCACTCTCATTTTTCTTTTGTCTTGTCAACGGTGGAATGCGCCGGCTTTTTCAGAAAAGAGGAGGAGCGAAAACGGGATCGTTCCTCTTTTTTCTTCGCGCGCGAAGCGTCTTTGCATTCAAACGCTTGGGATCATGATAAATTACCTGAGAAATAGATGTGCCTGGATACTTTTCCAGGAGTACTTTCACAATACCTCCTTTTCTATCGGCCCTTGTTCATCTTCGACAGACAGTATTTTTTTCGTTTGAGCGATGCGGATCTCGGGCGGATTTTGCCGGATATGATGGAATGTAAATAAGGTTTTTGTTTCGTCAGTTTCCCGGCGCTTATTTTCTCACTGTGTTTTCCGCGCATTCGGGAAAATCCAATGAGTCAATATATTTAAATTTACTTAAACAGTTATTTTGTTTAATGTAGTTAACCTGATAAAATTTATGTCCTCTCAGTTTATCATGATTCTTCATATCATTTGGTATGATTTAAATAGGAACTACTCCAATCTGAAAATAACGCAACCCGGTCAGGTATTTTCCCGGCAGGGTTGTGAGGTGTTTATTTATGGTCACATTCAGTCCGGCGCAGGTATGCGTCAAAATTGGAACGGCCGGCAAAGGTAAATGCAACCTTCCAGCATTCAACATGCTGGTTCGCGCATTTCTTGCAGGTGTGTATATTGCAATGGGTGCTGCCCTTGCAACAGTTGGATCGACCGGTGTCGCAGCAGTCTGGGGCGCAGGTTTAGGACAGTTCGTAACTGGTGCTCTTTTCCCAGTTGGTTTAATTATCGTTGTTTTAACCGGAGCAGAACTCTTTACCGGTGACGCAATGTTTGCCCCGATGTCACTTCTTCAGGGACAGATCGGTATCGGCAAGCTTGTTTATCTCTGGGTTGTTGTCTACATCGGTAACCTTATCGGATCCGTCTTCATGGCATTCCTTGTCACCTATGGTCCGTACACCGCATGGGACGCAGCAGGCGTTGCCACGGTCACCGCATTTGGTACCCGTGCTATCGCTATCGGAGCTGCCAAGGTTTCCTACACCGGAGCAATGGGCATTCTCTCTGTCTTCTTCAAGGGTATCCTTTGTAACTGGCTCGTTTGCCTTGCTATCTTCCTCGCCCTCGCAGCTGATGAAGTCATATCCAAGATCTTTGCAATCTGGTTCCCGATCATGGCTTTCGTTGCCTCCGGATTTGAACACTGTGTTGCAAACATGTACTTCATCCCGGCCGCAATCCTGACAAACGGATTTACCGGAAACACAGTTGAGAACCTGAACTGGGTCGGTATGTGGACGAACAACATCATCTGGTCTACCCTTGGTAACATCGTTGGTGCTGTCATCTTCATGGCAATCGTCTACTACTACTGCTACAAGTCAGAAATCTGCGCACTCTGCGAAGCAAAATAAGATAAGTTCAGCGTGATTCCACGCATCTTATCCAAACCATCTCTTTTTCTTTTCCTGCATGATACAAGACATGCATCTATTTAACCTAAGAAATAGCACTATCACTAACGACCGGTGTCTCTCATGAAAATAAAAGGCGTAAAAATCAGCTTGGCTCCAATGCACTATATTGTTGTCATATTTTTCCTTGCACTCTTTGTCTGGTCATTTTTTGCAACTGGCGACGGTATGTTCCTCTACTGGGGTATCCCGCTCTCTCTGTGTTTATTGATCATTCCTCTGGTGAACAGTTACAGTGTGGGAAGTCAGTATCTCAGACTTCTCCCGGAATACGAAGCTGAATCAAAACCCTGCAGGATAAAACAGCTCGGTCCTTCCATGTCCGGCAAACCCGTCCGCATCGAAGGTGTCGTCCAGAGTGTGAAAGGTACGCTCCTCAATCGTCCGGGATATAAGATCTTTGACGGATCCGGAACGATCACCGCCCAGCGCTCCACCCCTCTTGATTTCAATGTCCGTGTCGGGGACAATGTGCAGATCGTCGGCATGATCGTGAAAAGATTTGCCTTTGCAGGAGATCTTGTCGTTCACGCAATAGGAGTGAAAAAAATCGACACCCTGACCCCGCTGGAGATGGATGAGGCCCTCGTCTCATCAGAGACACGTAAAATCAAAAAATATCATTAACTCTTCCCCTCTTTTTCATCTCCGGGTGTCTGGAACCAATAGTATTAATCCTTTAAGATCAGAATGTTTGCTTATGTCTCATGAAGTGGTTGTGTACTCGCTCTCGGGCTGTCCACACTGTAAAGCACTGAAAACGTATCTTGATAATCAGCATATAGCTTACACCAATATCGATGTGGGCGCCGATCAAAACGCCGCTGCTGAAATGATCAGAATAACCGGGCAGCGGGGGGTCCCGGTCACAATTATCGACGGCGACAAGATCGTGGTCGGTGACGACACCAGAAAGATCATGGAAATTCTCAAAGGAGAGGAACCGGAAAAGAAAAGTCCGGTTGTATCTGCAGTATATCATGATCTGGTAGTGATCGGTGCAGGGGCAGCAGGTCTTTCGGCCGCGATGTACGGCGCCCGAAAAGGGATGGACATGATCGTGCTCGCCGGATCTATTGGCGGCATGGTCAATCAAAGCTATGTCGTGGAAAACTATCCCGGCGTTCCGGATGTCTCCGGCGAAGAGCTGATGAAAAAGATCTATGATCATACGGTAAAATCCGGAGGGATCTTTGTTGACGATGTGGTCACCGGCATTTCCAAAACCGGGGAGAACTTCTTTATCGAAACACTGGCCGGGGGACGCTACACTGCAAAGGCGGTCATAGCGGCCACTGGAAGGTCTCCGCGTCTCTCGGGAGCGAAAGGCGAGACCGAGTATCTCGGGAAAGGTGTTGCGATCTGTACTGTCTGCGACGGTCCGCTGTACAAAGACAAAGTCGTCGGCATCCTTGGCGGCGGGAATACTGCCGTCGACATGGCAATCGAACTAAGCGACATCGCGTCAACGATCCACCTGATCGTTCGCAGTCAGCTCAAAGCGGACAAAGTGCTCATCGACCGGCTCAAAACAAAGAAGAACGTGGTCCTGCATAAGGGATATACCATATCGGAGTTTGGCGGCGGTCAGTTTCTTGAGTATGTCATATTGCAAAAAACCGGCGGGGTATCTGCCCTTCTGGGAAAAGCTGAACAAAAACTTCCCGTCGACGGCGTATTCCTTGGGATCGGTCTTGACCCGAACACCTCGGTCTTCGAAGGCTTTGCAGCCATGAATCCAAATAAAGAGATCCTCATCGATATCGACTGCACAACAAACATCCCGGGATTTTTTGCTGCCGGCGATGCGACCTCCATCAAAGCAAAACAGATCGCAGCATCCGTCGGCGAAGGAGTCAAAGCTCTTCTGTCGGCCTATGACTATCTGCGAAGATAACTCTCTCTTTTTTTCAAAAAAGCTGATACAGCTTTTTTTCTCTGAAGCGGGTCCCCTCTTCATTCAAAAAACTCATCGGCAAAAGCAGCGCAAAAAAGATTGGCTGAGAATATATCTCAGATATACGGCCTTACTCGTAAAGCTCGGACTCGTCGATCTTAGTGTAAGAGACAAGTTCGGCCGGAGTAAAGTGGATGCCGATCTCGCGGGCCGCACTCTCGGGAGAGTCTGCTGCGTGAATGACATTTTTGCCGATCGACAGAGCATAATCGCCGCGGATCGTGCCGGGGTTAGCTTCTGTCGGGTTGGTTGCACCGTTCATTTTACGAACCGTTGCAACTACATTCTCACCTTCGAGGACAAAACGGAAGACCGGTCCACTAGTAATGTATGCTTTCATACCCGGGTAGAAGGGTTTTGCGAGGTGTTCCTCATAATGCTTGTCAACAATTGATTCAGCAAGAACGCCGAATTTTCCGGCTACGAGTTTGAATCCCTTGTTTTCAAAGCGTGACAGGATCTCGCCGACAAGTCCGCGCTGGACACCGTCGGGTTTGATCATCACAAAGGTGCGTTCCATAAATTAAATCACTCCTTACCGCGTGCCTTGCGACCTGCTGCGGTCCAGGCTACACGTCTGGGGATTCTGCCGAGCTTATAGTTGCTCTGGCATTTCGATGAGCAGAAATAGAAGACTGCTCCGTCTTTTCTCACAAAGAGCTTCCCGGTTCCGGGTTCAAGCTGCTTTCCGCAGTAGCTGCAGGTATATGTATCCACCATTTTCGTCACCGTCTGGAAAGTTTCTTTGCTTCGCGTTCCGTTTCAAGGAGCATCAGAATGTCACCCTCACGGATAGGTCCGAAAGTGTTACGGGTAATGATACGCCCCTTGTTTGAGCCATCAAGGACACGGCATTTGATCTGGGATGCCTCTCCGTGCATTCCGGTAAGGCCGATGACCTCGATTACTTCTGCTGGCGTTGCATCATAAGGCATGGAATTATCCTCTCAGTGCCTTGATCTGACCGGCAAGATCTCCTACGAGCTCTTTGCCTTTGCCGACTTTAACGATTGCTACTGCAGTGCATCCGACGTCAAGGCCGCATGCGGCTCCGATGTCTGCCTGCTTGTTGATGAAAACGAACGGAATCTCCTTCTCGTCTGCAAGTCCGGGGATGTGCATGACGATCTCTTCGGGTGCAACGTCTGCGCCGATTAAGACGAGAGCTGCAATTCCACGCTCGACGGCCTTGGTTGCCTCGTTTGCGCCTTTCTTAATCTTTCCGGTGTCACGTGCAAGCTCAAGAGCTTCAAGTGCTTTGTTCTGAAGTTCTTCTGGGACTTCAAACTTCTGGTAAATCTTTGCCATAATTACTCACTTCACTCGAGAGGTTTTACCCTCTGTCATCGCTCATCAGCGGTCATACTGGTAGGTACAAAACAGTCTCAGGAGATATCCCGATTTGTTCCCCCCGTACGGGGTAACCGTTGCTGGCGTAACTATATTTATGGGTCTGAATTTGAGATAAAGATATGGATGAACGTCACGAAAGAATGCTCCACCTTGCCAGAGATATATGCTCTTCTCCCCTTAAGCAACGACGTTATATCCCCTCTATTTCCCGGGATAAATCCCGCTTAGGGGAGGGGATTGGCTATTTTATTCCGTAAAAGGCCGTTGCCTGGTTTAAAAAAACCGGTCTTCTGGTTTTTGAAAGAAAAAGCTCCGTCATTTTCCATCCTCTCTACCGCGCTGAAAATTCCGGTGATCAGGAAGGGGCCTCATTATCTGATCCGGTAGATATCCACACCTTCTGCTGAGAATACATTCTCGAGATCCTCCGGAGGGAGATCGATCGTGTACATCTCCTGTTCCGTTTCGCCGACAAACAGGTATGTTGCTCCGTATTTTTCCATCAGACTGATCGTTTTGGTCGGGTCTTCGTAGATCGCACGTACATCCGCTATCCTTGCAGAAATATCCCCGATACCGCTCCGCCACCCGACCTCATGACCCGTCCATCCGATGATCGTAGACAAACCGGTCACCGCCGAGACCCTGGATCCGTACGTATACGAAGTCCCGGCTGCTTCGACCACGACAGACGAAGGGTCCGCCGTCTTCTGCAGAAATCCGATCCCCTCATAATCCGCCGGATGGGATACGGAAAGCCAGGCTGCTCCGTCCAGCGTTCCGCCGGGATAGCCAAGATTGATTCCTCCAACGGCAAAAATCACCGCTAAACAGATGACTCCCGCACATCCTGCCGCCCAGATCTTTTTCGTATCCACCGATGCAAAGAGGTTTTTGAACCAGTTTCCAAGGATCAGCAGTGAGGAGATACCAAGGAAGAACCATGCGCAGAATCCGAATTTGAAGACGGTGTTCATCCGATAGTAGGTATCACCCATAAAGTCCCTGAGATAGAATATCTCCAGAAAAACCAGGATGGAAAGTCCGACCACCCCAAAGATGATCTCAGGCCGCCAGGATTTTTTCCCCAGGAGAAGGATGATCAAAAAGACCGCAAGTCCAAGCGATGCATAGCCGGACAGCCAGAATAGGATCGGAAGTGCGATCACCCAGGGATATTTTTTCAGAACAGAATATCCGTAGATCCCAAAGATCACGAAGAAGAACAGATACACGCCGAGAAACTCGATCACCGGCGATGTGGTCGTCACAAGATAAAATCCCTGAACGCTTGACTCACCGGCCGTGAGCATCTGATATAAAAACGGCGCGTAGGAGAGAAGCGAAAGGACCGGAACAAGCAAAAACGGCGGAAGTTTTCTGACCTGATGCCGGTCGATCCTCCACCAGACCAGACATGCTGTAACGAGATACACCGCTGCATAGATCAGCACGTCCCAGGAGTTCATGGCAGGCATCGTCCCAAGTGAGAGGGAAAGAAGGATAATCAGCAGATACTTTCCCCAGCCTTTCAGATCCTGCCACCTGGTTATCATCACGGCCAGCAGGCAGATGAACACCAGCTGATTGAAACATGCGAGAAGATGTGCATGGGGATCCCCCCATAAAAAGGAGAAAAGGGGGTACTCATTGATGGTTGCCCCCTCTCCGATAACCCGTGTGGATGCCCACCATGCATCGATCACTCCTTTTCCGGTGAATGCGTGCCATATCAGCGCAGCATTCGGGATGATGAGGACCAGGATCGGGAACCACTGATGACGTTTCAGAAGCAGAACGCCGATCGCGTAGGCTGAAACTGCCGCGAGGGCAAACACAGTTGGAATCATCAGATTAAAGACAACGGTGTTCGATCCCATCGCCAGGATCCCTAAAACCCCCATCATCCAGTGTCCGAGATAATAATAGATGCTCAGGCTCTCTCCGGCAAACCAGGGATCGGCCGGCGTCACGGTCGGATCAAGCATGATGCTTCCAAGAAATGCCGCATCCATAAACCGCTCGCCGGACGGAATGATCCCCGGAGAGAACCAGCGGACGGTCAGCAGAAGCGCGAATGCAGCAAGAAAAACAATGTCCCAGCGGACCATGCATTTCAGGTCGGCCAGCTCATACTGTTTTTTGTAGAACGCAAACCCGCCAAGTACGGCAAACATCAGCAAAACAAGCTGGACCGGAAGGCCTGCCAGACCAAGATACCAGGACCCGATCGTCAGTAAAAGGATCCCGACCGGGTATGCAAGTCCGTAGGAAATCGATCCGAGCGCAGGTTTCAGATAGGGATAAACAGTGATCTGGCTGAATTTGATAATGATCAGCCAGAGGATGACGGTAAATATCTGGGATTCAACGGCTGCCATTCTCTTCCTTGAGTTGTTCTGTGCTGCCTTTGAAGAGTTTTTTCATAAGCGTCACCGACCAGCCGCCGAAGTAATAGAGTGAGATCAGACCTCCGGCAAGCGTGACCAGATTTTTGATCAGATGGTCGATCACTGCGATCAAAAAGGCTGTGAACGGCACAACGCCCCCCATCTCAAAAACTACGGCAAGGGCTGCTTCGTACGTTCCTATTCCTCCCGGGGTTATCGGCACGGCTTTTATGAGATTGCCGATCACGATCGCCAGAAGGACCAGCATGAACGGAACTTCAACGGACAACATCATACATACCAGATAACAGGTGAGAACATCCATCATCCAGATAACAGCAGATGTTCCCGAGAGGATCCCAAGGGATGCCGGTGTGGAGGAGACCTGTCTGAACTGTGCAAAGATCTCCAGGATCTTTTGCAGGATCCGGTTTTTGGCATGCATCCATCTGGCGAGCAGAAGAATGACGATTCCTGCGATGCCGGCGATCAGGACAAAGATGATCAGCCAGATAAACCATGCATACTCTTTTGGGATCAGACTGATCAAAACCGGCAGGGAACACAATCCGAGAACTGCCAGTACGAGAATATCATACACCCGTTCAGCGATGAGCGATGTGAATCCCTTCGTATAGGGCATCCCTTTCTCGTGTTTGAGGATGAACATCCGGACAAAGTCGCCGAGGCGTGCCGGGATGATCAGGTTTGCCGTCTGGGAAACATAGATGGATGCAGTGGAAAAGATGACGCCTATCTCTGTTCCGAGGCGTTTGACAATGTATTTGTATCGAAAACCCCGGAGAAACCACGCAAGAACACAGATGCCTACCGCTGCGATCAGCCAGGTAGGGACCAGGGATTCAAGAATATTTTCGAGATTTCCCTGGAGTTCATCCCAGACGCGAAAAAGCATGTACCCGAGCAGAGAAGCCGCGATCACCGTTGGAATGACAACGGCACTAACTTTTTTCCACATGCATTCTCCACCACATCTTCAGGATGTCTTTTCCCATATTGCTCACATCTTTGAATCTGACGGTCGTTCCCGGTCCCTGCCGCCAGATCACCGGGAACTCATCGACCCGAAGTCCGGCTTTTTGTGCAAGGACGAGTGATTCCGTATCCCAGAACCAGTGAGGGGCCTGGATCTTTTGCACGAGTTCCAAAAGAACTGCGGATCTATAGGCTTTGAATCCGCACTGATGATCATTGAGTTTGCTGCCGAGGAACAGCCTGACCAGAAAATTATAGCCTCGGCTCGCGATCTCACGGTCGCCGCTTCGAACGATGCTGCTGTCTTTCATCAGGCGTGATCCGGTCGCGACGTCAGCTCCGTCTTCTATGTGATCGAGAAGTTCTGCAAGATGGCTGATGTCAGTTGCCAGATCGACATCATAATAACAGAAAATCTCGCCTTTGGATTCTGCAAGCGCCCGGTTCAATGCCCTGCCTCTCCCCTGCCGTTCGTCTGAGTGGAGCAGCCGGACCCGCGGATCTTTTGTCTCCCACTCCTCCACGCACTCGCGGCTTCCGTCGGTACTGCCGTCCTCTGCGATGATCAGCTCGAAAGATTTTCCGTACGCTTCGAGCGCCTCGATGGATTTTGGAATGGCTGTCTTCAAAGCTTCCACATCATTGAAGACGGGAAGGACTGCGGTGACGGATACGCGGTTCAAAGAATGTTCTCCTCTAAGTATTTTGCAGCATTGAGCCCCGCCAGAATCGACCCTTCCATACTTCGTTCAGGATAATTTTCCGGTGAAAACATTCCTGCGATGAACAGATCGTTTCCAAGATCTGCCGGAGGGATCGCATCTTTATATCCCGTAACATATACGGGGCCGGCAAATCTGTCGATGTACAGATCTGCGTGACGGATCTCGCTTTTATCTATAGAAAAACGTCTGCAGAAGTCATCAATCATCCGGTCTTTCAGTCCCCCGTCCGGTTCATCTTTAAAGTAGGAGGCAAGATACACCACATGTTCCCCGTACCATTCGAACGGGACGAAATTCGTGTGCGTGACCACGGCACCGTAGGGGGCCGGATCTCCCATATTGGTCCAGTAGATGCCGTTTGCCGGATCACGGGCAAGACCCAAGGTCATGCATGCTGCTCCCTGATACATGAGATTTGGGAGCTTGTCTGATGTTTTTCCCATTAACGCGTTTGTCACCTGAGGCGGGAGCGTGGAAATTACGGCGTCATACGCTTCGCCGTTGATCAGCCATTTGTCCTTTTCCCTGACAAGCGAGGTCGCCGGAACGCCGAGTCTGATCTCCGCCCCTTTCTCCCGGAGTTTTTCCGTCATCGCATCGATCAGCCTGTGCCATCCTCCTTTCAGATAGCCGAGCCTCTCCCCTTCAGATCCCCTGTCGGAGCGGATAGCGATCCTGCTCATAAGCCAGGCGGCCGAGACGTCATTTTTCATCGATCCGAATTTACTGGTGAGCAGGGGGGCGAAGAACGCATTATAGATATCCTCTCCTACTTTCTCATACAGATACTCTTTTGCCGTGATTTTGTCAAGCGGAGCAAGATCGATCTTTCGTGAACTGATCACAAAGAGTCCGAGCCTGCATTTCTGGAAAAATGTCAGGCAGGGATACTTCAGGATCTCCAGAGGCGTTGTGAGCGGGTGGAGTTTTCCGTTCATGTAATATCCGGTCGAACCTTTCAGCCAGATGAGATCGGATCTCAGACCAAGTTCATCCAGAAGGGAAAACAGATTTTTGTCGCCGGAAAAACAGTGGTGATAGAGGGTTTCGAGAGTATAGGTGTCGTTGTAGGTCTGAGAGGACATACAGCCGCCGGGAACTGTATTTTTTTCAAAAATAACGACCTCATGATCATCAGCAAGCTGCAAGCCGGCTGACAATCCCGCAAGTCCTGAACCGAGAATCCCTATCTTCATTGTAGTATAAGATAGCTTTGTATGATAAGAAAGTTTTTGGCAGACGTCGTCGTATAGTATGGAAGTCATATATATTCGATGACTTACATATATATCACAATTAAAGGTGTCTACAGTAAATGCGAGTGTTTTTTATAGGATTTGGACAAGCAGGAGGAAAGATCGTGGATATGTTCCTGGCACAGGACAAAAAGTTAGGATCCACGAGCTTCCGCGGTATTGTTATCAATACTGCCCGGACCGATCTGATGGGGGTAAAATACATCCCTATGGAAGATCGCCTTCTGATCGGCCAGACAATGGTCAAAGGCCACGGGGTCGGAACCGATAACGTAACCGGCGCCAAGGTGGCGGCTGATGAGATCGACACGATCATCAATGCGATCGACAAACGCGGGACCCATGATGTCGATGCATTCGTTGTTTGTGCCGGATTGGGCGGAGGTACGGGTTCCGGCGGAGCTCCGGTTCTCTGCCGTCATTTAAAACGTATCTATCGTGAACCGGTCTATGCTCTCGGAATCATCCCTGCTCCGGAAGAGGGGCGTCTTTATTCTCTCAATGCCGCCCGAAGTTTATCTACGCTGGTAAATGAGGCTGACAATGTCATCGTCTTTGACAACAGTGCCTGGAAGAACGACGGCGAGAGTGTGAAGAGTGCGTTCGACCGGCTCAATGAGGAGATCGTCCGCAGATTCGGTGTTCTTTTCCGTGCCGGCGAGGTGAATAAGTTCGGTGTCGGAGAGATGGTCGTCGACTCGAGTGAGATCATCAATACACTGCGGGGCGGAGGTATCTCTTCGGTCGGCTATGCGATCAGCGAGGCTATCCCCAAAGGCGGCCGGTCTTCATCGAAGTCGGGCGGCGGCCTTCTCGGCGGTCTTCTTGGCAAGAAGGACAAACGTCAGGAGCCCCACATCGATATAACTTCGAGCGAGGATAAATCCGCAAAGATCATCGGCCTTGTCCGCCGTGCGATGCTTGGACGGCTGACTCTCCCCTGTGATTACTCGACAGCCGAACGTGCTCTCGTTCTGGTTGCCGGCCCGCCGACGGAACTTGACCGCAAAGGCGTGGAGAAGTCCAAGAGCTGGGTCGAGGAAAATATTGCCGGCGTCGAGGTTCGCGGCGGTGATTATCCTGTTGACAGCGGGTATGTTGCGGCTGTTGTTCTGCTTGCAACGATCGGGAATGCCCCCCGCATACGCGAGCTGATGGAGCTTGCAAAGGAAGCAAAGGAAGAGGTCGTGAGATCCCGTGAACGGGCCACTTCATCGATGTTTGAGGATGGTATCGATCCCCTGTTTGAATGAGGACACAATGAAGAAAATAACATATATATTATTGGCACTCCTGGTCTGTGCAATGTTTATCGGCACCGGATCGGCATTTACGTATACGAACGGAGCAACGATCGACCCGTCCGGGTCTTTGAGTCCTGGTGAAGCGGTCACTGCATCTATGACCATATCTCTTCCAAAGGACAGTATCAGCACGTCGGGATCTCTTAAACTGACGACTGCCCTTAGAGACTCAACGCTTTGGACCGTATATGTATACAAAGGCACGGTCGTCAACAATAAAACCAGTGAGGACGCCCTTATTACGACACTCTCCTCATCCAGTTTTGCCTATACAATCTCAGGATTCGTTCTGGATTACGACCAGCCGGTCACTCTGTATATCGCTTTGAGCGGGCTGATTCCAGAGAGTTTGAAAGGTCAGTCTATTACTGTTCTCAAAATAGATCAGGAGCCTACTGCTCCCCCTGGAGAATCGGCGACATACTCCTCCCCAACCCAGAAGGTCTATAATCCGGATGATTTCACCGGCATGCTCGCAGCGACACAGGAACAGATCACCTCTCTTGAGTCGCGTTTGACTACATATACCTCGTACGGGGTCGATGTCTCTTCCGTGGTCACGAATCTGGAGTCCGCAAAAACCTCTCTTGCTGCGGCAAAATCCGCGGGAACTGCAGATATTTCGGTTGCCAGCAAAAAACTTGAAGCAGCGACCACGTCTTTGACTGCAGCTGAAAAAGCCCTGTCTCTTGCCGGTCTGACTGCTATTAAAGCAAATACGGACGCCGTCGATCTCATCATCACTGAATTGTACGGCAAAGGCTGGGATACCGAAGCAAAACTGCTCGCAACGACCAATCAGGGTATCAAAAATACCTATGATGTCGCAGCCATCTCCTATAACACCGGCGGTTCGCCAAATGTTGACGAGACCCTGAAAGCCTCGGAGCAGGCATTAGCTGACGGAACCGCGTATCAGGAAAGTGCTTCTGCTTCGCCTCTTGCCGCTGTCGGCAGTGTCCTTCCGATCGTCATCGTTATCGTGGTTTCCGTCCTGGTTGTCGTCGGCGCGATCATTTTCATTCGAAGACGCAGAGGCGGCTGGGACGAGCTTGGATAAAACCTAATTTTTGAGGAGTCTTCTCTCCTCTTTGACACCTTTTTTTTGAAAAACAGTGATTTGATTTAGTGAAAGAGTTCGTCCATATACTCTACAGATCTTCCTTCCGACTCCTTCTTTGTAAAAACCGTGATCACATCGCCCGGCATAAACGTGACGTTCCCGCTCGGGATGATCAGTTTGCCCCCCCTTCGAATGGCAATGTAGAGCATATCCTTCATATCCGAAACATCTTTCACCGTCCTGTTCACGCCTTTTGCTCCTTCACTAGCCGTCACCTCAAAAATACTTCCTCCTTCGATCGATGCCAAAAGCTGGGTGTCAGGATTTTCCGACCAGAGATACAGGCTGCGTGCCACGATCTCATCCGGATTTTCACTGATCCTGACGCCGACTTCTTTGAACAGATCAGCATGTTCTTTCTGATTCACGATCGAAACGAGGGTTTTCACCGCATACTTCTTCGCAAGCCAGCAGGCCATCAGATTCAGCGCATCATCGCTGGTGGTCGCGACAAGTGCATCGGCCCGGTCAATGCCGGCATCCTCGAGAATGGCCTTATCGGTTGCATTTCCGGCGATTGCCAGAAGATCGTGGAGAGAAAGGATGTCTGCACACTTCTCCTCATCCTTATCGATAACCACAACACTGTGTCCATTCTCCGACGCAATCCCGGCAAGACTTCTTCCGATACCGCCCAGACCAACGATGATGAGATACATGAAAAAACGTATGATGTCTGGTGGTATTATATCTATTCCCTGAAATATACGTATCTGATGAAAATCTGCGGCGTCGATGAAGCAGGCAAGGGGCCGGTTCTTGGTCCGATGGTCACCGCAGGCGTTGTTGTTTCGGATCTGGCCGAACTTGCGGCGCTGGACATCAGAGACTCCAAAAAACTCAGCCTGAAAAAACGCGAGAGCCTGTTTGAAGAGATCACTGCTTCATGGCAGACATATACGGTCGTGCGAACTCCTTTTGATATCGATTCACGCGAAGGGACAATGAATGCATTTACGGCTTCATGCCATGCGGAAGTTGTCCGTGCTCTTTGTCCCGATCTCATCTATCTTGACGCATGCGATGTGAATGCCTTGCGTTTTGGAGAAAATGTTCTTCGGTTGAGCGGCATCTCCGCCGGGGTCTGTTCCGAACACAAAGCAGACGCAAAATTTCCTGTTGTCGGAGCGGCAAGTATTGTGGCAAAAGTCACCCGTGACCGGTGTATTGCCGAACTAAAAAACGAGTACGGCGAGATCGGAAGCGGATATCCGTCAGATCCCCTTACGATCGCTTTTCTTACCGGATATATCCGTGATCACGGCGAAGCTCCGGCCTGCGCCCGCCGATCCTGGCAGACGGTAAAGGATATCATCAACCGATCTTCACAGACCGGCCTGGATGATTTCATCTAAGCAACCTCTTAATCTTTCACCTCCAATACATAGAGAATGGATCTGGGCTGGCTTATTCCGGTATTAATCGCAGTGATGATGTATGCCTGCATATGCTACGCCATCGTAAAATACAATATTCTCCCAAACACCTTCTCCTTCACGGGTCCGTTCCTGATGATCAAAACGACCCGTACCGGTATTTTTGACAAACTTTCCGGATGGAAGCGCCTTCTTCTCATCTATGGAAATGTCGGGGTTATTTTGACCATTCTCTGCGGCATCGTTGTTACGCTGCTTTTTTTCTTCACGGCATTCATGAGCCTTTTCATCGATACAGAGCCGATAGCTCCCCAGAATCTTCTCCTGATCCCGGGAATAAATGAGTATGTTCCCTCGACCTTCGCCGTTTGGTTTGGTCTCATTTTTGCGATGATCATCCACGAGTTCGGACACGGGATCCTTTCACGTGCGGAAAACATCAGAGTCAGATCCACGGGGATCCTTGCCTTCGTCATCCCGGTGGGTGCTTTTGTCGAACCGGATGAAGAGGACATCGCAAACTCTTCGCTTGGAACAAAACTCAGACTCTATGCGGCCGGCATCACGAACAATCTGGTTGTTGGGGGAATCTGTCTCCTTGGTCTCGTGCTTCTTCTTGGTCTCGTCGTCCCCGGGTCGTCCCCCTACGTGTATGGGGTGTACGAAGGCTATCCGGCCGACGAGGCAGGCGTAATGCCGGGAATGATCGTTTATTCGATTGACAACACATCCGTTTTCAGCCTCGCCGACATCTCCGCAGTTCTTGCAGCGACAAAGGTCAACCAGACGATAACTCTTTACGGCGAATATCGCGGAACTCCTCAGACATATGACATTACGCTCACCTCGATCCCGAAGGATCTTTCTGATCGTCTTTTATCTCCGGGAGAAAACACCGGGTTTATCGGTGTTTCGTTCTCCGAACCGTCTGCCATAACGAATGCTCTGGACAAACTCATGTATCCGCACTCGCCGCTTCAGGCTGCCGGCTCCCTTCTGACCTTTGTGGTCTTACCCTTCTCCTCGATCGCCGGAACGGACGCGTTGAGTTTCCTTATGGTCGACAGTCCGGATCCTGCGATCCTTTCAGCTCCTTTTGCAGGTTTCTGGGAGATCATCCATATCCTCTCCTGGTGTGCCTGGATCAATATCCTTCTCGGCATATTCAACGCTCTGCCTCTCGGACCGTTTGACGGCGGTCAGATGCTGCGTGAAAGTCTGCGATCCTGGTTTGTCAGCCGGGGAAAGGATGAGAAGACGGCATTCACCATTTGCCGGTCGATTTCCTATGTTCTTGTCCTGTTGATCGTTATCCCGTTGGTTATGCCGTATCTTTTATAAGAGAAGATTAATTATCCCTCTACCTCACACATAACTATCATGAAGCGTATCGCAGTACTTGCGTCAGGCCGCGGATCGAATTTCCAGGCGATTCAGGATGCTCTTGCAGCAGGCAAAATCAATGGGGAAATCGTTGCTCTTTTGACCGACAATAGGGAAGCCTATGCGATCGAACGTGCAGATACTGCCGGTATTCCTGCAATTGTTCTGAATTACAAGGATTATACCTCAAAAGCAGAGTATGAACGTGACCTTCTTACTGCTATGCAGGATGTTGGGGCTGATCTTTATGTTTGTGCAGGGTATATGCGTATCATCGGTCCGGAGATCGCCCGGGAGTTTTCCGGGAAAATGATCAATATCCATCCGGCGCTTCTTCCGGCCTTTTCCGGTCTGCACGGGCAAAGACAGGCTTTGGAGTACGGCGTAAAAATAGCCGGATGTACTGTGCATTTCGTTGATGAAGGGCTCGACTCCGGCCCGGTCATTTTACAAAAGGCCGTCGAGGTCCTGGATGACGATGATGAGGATTCTTTGTCGGAACGCATCTTAGAGCAGGAACACATTGCGTATCCGGAGGCTGTTGCTTTGTTTTGCGCCGACCGTCTGGCGATCTTCGGCCGCCGGGTAAAAATTCTTCCCGAGGCAAACAATCAATAGGTCTCAGGTAGTATTGTATAAGGCATATTCCCTATGGCAAAAGCAGAGAAAGGCATCTCACCAAAAAAAATCGCTCTGGAACGGATCGATATTTTATTTGAGCGTGCAAAAGAGGCAGAGAACCAGCCTGAATTTTCATCCAGGTATGTCTCTCTTGCACGCGAGATGGCGATGAAGCAGCGTGTCCGTCTGACGAAAGGTCACCGGCGTTCCTTCTGTCCGTCATGTCATGCCTTCTTTGTTCCCGGCAAGAATCTCCGGGTCAGGATCCAGCACGGGAAGATCATCTATACGTGCGGTGTCTGCGGAGCAGTTACCCGTATCCCCCTCAATAAAAAAACCGAATCAAGGTGAAAAACAATCTCAGATATTACAGAATCCTATATCCAGACCCTGAAACCAACCATCTGGGTCGGTAAAAACGGCTACACCGATGATCTCCTTGCAGAGATACGCCGCCAGCTCGAAACACGCAAAGTTATCAAAATCAAATGGCTGCAGAGTTCGGACATGAAGACCGAGGAAGTGCAGGATCTTGCCAGTTCCGTCTCAGCAGAGGTCATCGCCGCGCGCGGAAGAATGGTGGTCCTTGGCGCGAAAAACCGCGGAAAGGTCTTAGAAGCCGGACCTGCGAGAAGAACGCCGCCGAAAAACCTCTCAGCCCGTGACAAGATCAAGTCTTCCTTCATGGGAAGGAAATAAAATCTCACTTTTTTCTAGCGAACATATATTATCTTACGACTCTAATTTATACAGACTGTTAATGTCATCTATTGCGGAAAAGTTCCGCAGTGAAGCATGTCTCCAACATGCGGCATACAGTGAGGATTGTCAATGACTACAGTGTTTGATATTCCGGCAGACTTACTCCTCGCAAAGGTAGCAGACGAACTCAAGAATGAGTCAGTCATCAAAGCACCCGAGTGGGCAGAGTTCGTCAAGACGGGAGTACACAAGGAGATGCCACCGGAAAATCCAGACTGGTGGTATGTTCGTTCCGCAGCAGTGCTGCGCAGAATTTACGTTGACGGCCCGATTGGAGTTGAGCGCATGCGCTCCGTTTACGGCGGTGTGCAGGACCGCGGTTCCAAGCCGTCCCACTTTAGAAAAGGCAGTGGAAGCATTGCCAGAAAAGTCATGCAGCAGCTCGAAGCAGCCGGCTACCTCGAAAAGGTGACTGGCGGCAGAAATGTCTCTGCAAAAGGCCGCAAATTCCTCGACGGCGTTGCTTATTCCTTAAAGGATCAGGCAGTCGAGACTGCGCCCGGACTTGCAAAGTATTAAAATTACATATTGATCAATTCGAGGTGATTCAAGAATGGGAGACGATGAACTCGCAGAAATCCGCCGTCAGCGTATGATGCAGATGCAGCAGCAGCAGATGGCGGAACAAGATCAGATCCAGCGTCAGCAGCAGATGCAGGCACAGATTCAGTCTGTACTCATGCAGGTTATGGAGCCTGAAGCTCGGGAAAGGTTGAACACTATCCGGCTGACAAAGCCTGAGTTTGCCTCTTCCGTCGAGCAGCAGATTGTATCTCTCGCCCAGTCTGGACGCCTGCGTAATAAGATTACCGATGAACAGCTCAGACAGCTGTTAACTCAGATAGTTCCGCAGAAGAAGGAATTCAATATCCGCAGGGTCGGATGAAAGCAGGGGTGCTCTACAGCGGCGGTAAAGACAGCAGTCTTGCCGCGGTTCTCTTATCAAGAGATTATGATGTGGAGTTATTGACCTTTGTCTTTAATGAGACCCGCGTTGTGCCTTCTATCGAGGCGGCGGCAAAGGAAACCGGTTTTCCCTGGAAGAAACTGGTCTTTGCGCCAGGTTTCCTTGATGAAGTCGTGGACCAAATCGTTCACGACGGACATCCTGCAAATGCTATCAACGAAATCCACCGACGGTCCCTCTGTGCTGCAGCGCAGGAATATGAGGTGGTCGCCGACGGAACCCGACGAGATGACCGGGTTCCGATGCGGACACAGTCTGAAGTGCAAAGTCTTGAGATGAAGTACGGGGTGAGTTATATCCGCCCTTTGCTTGGCATCGGAAAAACAGAGATCATCCGGCTGGCGGAGAAGTTCTTTGAGATCGCCTACGGCGAAACCGGAACGATCCCCAACGGTGACTTCGAAAACGAGATCAGATCTGAAATGACCCGGAGAGGAATAGACTTTACGTCTCTCTTTCCGAAAAATCATGAACAGTCTCTGATCATCAAGAAAAAAATGGTGAATGAACCATGAGCAAACTTACCAAAAGCCGTAAGATTCGTCTTGCAAAGGCAACCCAGCAGAACCGCCGT
This sequence comes from Methanocorpusculum parvum, assembly GCA_002287215.1. GTDB lineage: Archaea > Halobacteriota > Methanomicrobia > Methanomicrobiales > Methanocorpusculaceae > Methanocorpusculum > Methanocorpusculum parvum. The sequence goes on along the minus strand of LMVO01000009.1, from coordinate 6,683 downwards.
GTTCCTGCCTGGGTCATGATCAAAACCAAGCGCACTGTTGTGTCGCATCCAAAGAGACGCAACTGGAGACGCAGCACTCTGAAGGTGTAAAAAAATGGTAGAAGTGCAAAAAGAACAGGTATACGTGATCCCGCTTCGCGATGTAAAGCGTGTTCCGTGCTACAAGCGTGCAAACGCAGCTATCAAAGACATCCGCGGCTACCTTGAGCATCACATGAAGAGTGATGACGTTAAACTCGACAAGAGCATTAACGAACTCGTATGGGCGCGCGGATCCCAGAAACCGCCAAGACGTATTCGTGTTCGGGCAATGAAGTTCGAAGACGGTCAGGTCCAGGCAGAACTTGCTGAGGAATAAATGGACCCGACCCTGTCATTGAATGGTGACCCGAACATCGGCGTGTATGCCCGTGTCTTTGAAGATCTTGCCGTAGTCCCGGTCGAAGCTCCAAAAGAGTTCCGGGACAAAATAGCGGAAGCTTTGGATGTCGAGGTTATCGAAACCTTCATCCAGGGCTCCTCTGTCATAGGTCTCCTCCTCACAGGCAACTCCCGCGGATTTGTCGTTTCCGGTCTCATTCAGGATTCAGAACTCGAAATCCTTCAGGAGTACGGCGACTGCCTGCTTCTTGGAGAAGAGATGAATGCGGCAGGGAACGTAATTCTGACCAATGATTCGTTTGCTGTTGTACATCCTGACATGTCGTCTGCGATGCGCGAAATGGTGGCGGATTTTCTGAAAGTCAAGATCATCCCGATGTCCTTTGCCGGAGTTGGAACGGTCGGCATGACGTGTGCCTGCACAAACGCAGGCATCCTTCTGCCGGCAAGAAGCAGCCCCGAAGAGATCGAAAAACTGGAACGCAGCATCGATAATGCTGATTTGGCAATCGGAACCGGATCCGTAAACATGGGTTCGGGTCTGATCGGCACCGGTCTTCTGATCAACAGCAAAGGATATCTGGCAGGTAACGCTACCACGGGCTATGAACTTGGTAGAATCGAAGATGTATTTGGATTCTTGTGAAAAAATTATTTTTTCACGAGTTGAGCATGCTTTGCAAGAAGTATGCGATTTCTGTGAGGTGAAATAAATGCCGAAATTCGAGGTAAAGGGCACATTCAAAAACGATGGAAAGATGAAGCCCTTCACAAAAACAGTCGATGCACCTTCCGAGAAGCTTGCAGGAGAGTTTACTCTTGCAACGATTGGAAGCAAGCACAGACTCGAACGCAAGTATATTACCATTGACTCTGCAAAGGCTATTAATGGCGAGTAATACTGATCAGGCATCCCTGGAGCAGGAGGTCCGCTCCCTCCAGGCATATGCCAATGAATATTCCCAGCAGTTTGAACTTCTGACCCAGCAGCTCCGGTTCATCGAATCGGCACGCGGGGAAGCGCTGGCGTCTATCGAGTCGCTTGAAGCTTTCCGCGGTCTGGAAGGCGATGTCCCCACGCTTCTCAATCTTGGAGGAGGCGTATCGGTTCACGCAACCGTTACTGACACCAAAAACATCATGGTGGGAATCGGCGCAGGCATCACTGTCGAAAAACCGGTCGAAGACGCGATCACATTCCTTCGCGACCGGGTCACTGAGATGGATGCATCCGCAAAACGGCTTTCCGAATCTCTTGGAAAGCTTCAGGAACAGATGCGGGCCGTTGAGCAGAGAATGCAGGAAATCTATTCTCAGACTCAGCACCGCTGAACTTCTCTTTTTTCCATTTCTGTTCATCATCACGAAAAACGCCCAAACGTTTCAAAAAAAAAAGAATGTTATCTTCTTCTGATCAGCAGGAAAGCGGCCGCAAGACCAAAAAGCAGCCCGGCAGGCAGGATCGGTGACTTTGCGCTTCCGGTGTCCGGGAGATCAGGTTCTTCAAGATAAAACGCGTCATCGTCAAGATAATCATCCAGTTCAGCGACCCAGTAGCAGTTTTCCTCATCCAATGCTGTTCTGACAAGTTCCGCCGCCGGATCATCGCCGAAGGTAAAACGATCCGCGGAATATACCGTTTCGACCGACTCCTCCTCTTCGTTGTAGATCTCAAGAAGCGGGGTAAACACATCGCCCGGTAAAATTCCCGTGTCTCCCCAGAGATTCGTACGCGAATACCAGCCGTCTTCGGATACGGATTCAACAAACATATCTGTCGTCTTCATCGCGTCCATATCAACAACGGCAGTGATCACCGACGGGACAGTTGTCTCCTTTCCGCTGACCGTTCGAGTCATATTTCCGTAGATCAGATAGACACTGCTGAGAGAATCCTGCTCAACGAACGAATACGCATACTTCATCGTAACAAACACATCAGAGTTTTTCCCCTCGCCGCCGAGAACAAACCATGTCCCGTCCCAGTCCGGATCATCATACTCCCCGCTTGGAACCGAGATCCAGAGCCCGCCGCCCGAGGGAACATAGGTCTCTTCAAGAGGCGTCTGACCGATGATGAGATACTGTCCGTCCTTCAGATACAGATAATCGGCAAACACGATCGTCATCTTCGTTGGATCGTTCACCACGATCGTCCGGCTGTCTGCACTGCTGCTCCTGTATTGGGCGCCAGGCTTTGCAGGACTGCCGGCTGTGTTCATATATGTTGAAAAATACTCGTACCAGCCGTTTCTTCCAAATGTTATGCTTCGTGGAAAGTCGCTGACAAACTCCTCCCGCGGCGCCGCGATCGACACGCCGTGTGCAGCGCTGAAATGGCCTGAGTCTTTTGTCATAAGCACATAATCCCGCAGGGCAGTCTGCAGATCTCCGGCTGATGTGTGCAGGGAACTCCCCTCTTCGGTGTTGGCGCGGATTTGGTCTGCAAATGCATAGAGATCCACCGAGGTCACCGTTGAGCCGTCATCACTCCTTCCATATCCCTGGATATTTGTGTAGATATCGCCAAGCGCCGCAAGCGAATCGGCATCGTCAAGAACCTCCCGAAGGGAATGCCCGAGCGTGTCCAGAGAAGAAACAACAGACGGTGTTTTATCGAGACGGACAAGAGAGAATGTTTTTGCATCCCCGTCCTGAACCGAAATAAACGACGTGATGATCGTTTTTCCAAAATCCTCCGGGGTCATTGAAGGATCACTGGAAAGCGCTTTGCCGATTCCCACATAATTGAGTCCGTCACCCGGCACATTCTCCTCTGACGCCGCCAGATAATCCGCATACGGATGCAAGGCGTCCGCCACCTCAAGCGACGCCATCAGACAGGCGTCAAATATGATCATGTCATACTTTTTGGCGGCGGCAAGACCTTTCTGCAGATCCTCCACGCTCATCCAGGTATCCAGCAGTTCGTTCGCGCCAAATCCCTCATACCCTCCGCCGTGATTCCAGAAGATCAGGTATCTGTTGGCTGAGGTGAGTCCCTCATCGGCAGCATAGGCGTCTGCATACGCCAGACCCTTGGCCAGCGCACCCGGCGAGGAGATATCCAGATCCGGAATGCGGGTCAGAACAAACTCTGTCGGCGTGGCCGGATTCCCGTCGGACCCTACCTCGCCGTCAAGAAGATCCTTTTTCAGAAGTTCCAGATTGGTAACGGCAAGACCGTTGTCCCATCCGGTTTTGTCAGCCCCCCCGTAAATAACGATAATATCGCCAATATCCGGATCCCAGCTGCCTGCAAGGTCCTGTAAATTCTTTGACCCGTAATGATCCTGCGATTCCAGATCGGAACCGACCATATAGAAAACAAGATAATTCTCATTCGATGCTGAAACCGGCAGGATCATCGCAGAAAGGATAAGCACGATAATTCCTCCAAGGATCAGCGTTTTTTGAAACACGCCGCCCGCTGTCATTTGTACTTCACTCTACGGTCTAAGTATATGAGCGTATTCCTTTGCGGAACTAACAGAGAGGAATTTATATTCACAGGACCGAATGAATAGATAATGTTTGAAGGACTGAAAAATAAACTCGGCCTTGGGAAGAAAAAAACCCCGGCGCCTGAGACGGAAGTGCCCGCTCCCGCCGCCCATACCATAGCAAAGCCCGAGCCGGAGGAGAAAAAAGCCCCGGGCTTCCTCAATAAAATCAAAACCCTTGTCGTAGAACATGAGTTTGTCCTTTCCGAAAAAGATATCGAGGAATCGCTCTTCGAACTCCAGATGGTCCTCCTGGAGTCCGACGTAGCTTATCCCGTCGCCGAGGCAATCACAGAGCACATGAAAAAAGAGCTCGTCGGCACGCACAGGAAACTCCGCGAATCCGCTGACGATGTCGTCACGGACGCTCTCAGACATGCGATCGAAAAGGTTCTTGGTGAAGGATTCGATCTCGTCTCCTATATTAAAAACCATGAAAAGCCGGTCAAGATCCTCTTCACCGGGGTAAACGGGACCGGGAAAACAACTTCGGTCGCCAAGATCGCCCACTATCTTCAGAGTCAGGGACTCTCCGTCGTGGTCGGAGCCGGCGACACGTTCCGTGCCGGGGCAATCGAACAGATCCGTGTCCACTGTGAAAGACTTGGCATCAAACTCATCGCCCATCAGGAAGGAGCCGATCCCTCGGCCGTTCTCTACGACACCGTTGAGTATGCCAAAGCCCACAAGACGGATGTTGTCCTCGCCGATTCGGCAGGCCGGTTCCACAACCGGGTCAATCTCATGAACCAGCTGGAAAAGATCAAACGGGTGATGAAACCCGATCTCGTCTTCTACGTAGATGAGGCCGTAGCCGGAAACGATGCGGTCATCCGTGCCGAAGAGTTTGAAAAAACCGTCTCGACAGACGGCGTCATTCTCACCAAAGTCGACATGGATCCAAAAGGCGGAGCTGCCATCTCGATCGCATACACGATCGGCAAACCGCTCGTTTTTCTCGGAGTAGGGCAGGGGTATGATGATATGAAACCGTTCACCCCTTCGCTGATCATTGATGAAATATTCGGAGATGACTAACATGGGACTCGACACACTTTCCAACTCACTCAAAGACGCGATGAAGAAACTCGCCGGCAAAACGGTCATCGACCGTGCCGCCGTCGATGAACTCGTCCGCGATCTCCAGAGAGCCCTGCTCTCTTCTGACGTCAACGTTAAGCTCGTGATGGAGCTGTCCAAACAGATAAAAGCCCGCTCTCTGGACGAAAATCTCCCCAAAGGCATCAACGCCCGCGAACATGTACTCAGGATCGTGTATCAGGAGCTGGTGAACCTTGTCGGCAAAGAGGCAGAGTTCTCCTTAAAACCGCAGAAGATCCTGATGGCCGGTCTGCAGGGTTCTGGTAAGACCACCACGACCGGAAAACTCTGCCGCTACTTCCAGAGAAAAGGTCTGAAAGTCGGGGCGATCGGCGCCGACAACTTCCGGCCCGGAGCATATGCCCAGCTCGAAACGCTCTGCAAAAAGATCAATGTCCCAAGTTACGGAGATCCTAAAGAGAAGGATGCTGTCAAAATCGTCAAAGACGGACTTGCCGCCCTGAAAGACATGGATGTTGTCATCGTCGATACCGCCGGCCGCCATGCCCTGGAAGATGATCTGATCGATGAGATCACAGAGGTCAATGCGTACCTCAAACCCGATCACCGCTGGCTCGTCATCGACGCGGCTCTCGGTCAGGCGGCCCGTGATCAGGCAAAACGGTTCCATGAAGCGATCGGGATCGACGGCGTTATCGTGACCAAGATGGACGGTACGGCGAAAGGAGGAGGCGCTATGTCAGCTGTCGCCGAAACCCAGTCCGGAATCGTTTTTATCGGTAACGGTGAAACGATCGATGATCTCGAACGGTTCGATGCAAACGGATTTATCTCCCGCCTTCTTGGGATGGGCGATCTGAAAGCCCTCGTCGAAAAGGCTGAAGAATCCATCAATGCCGAAGACGTCGATGTTAACGCCATGCTTCGGGGAAAGTTTACCCTGAACGATATGTACAAACAGCTCGAAGCGGTTCAGAAGATGGGTCCGTTAAAACAGGTCCTGTCCATGCTGCCGATGGGCAACATGAACGTCCCGTCCGACGCTCTCGAAGGAACTGCCGACAAGATGAAAAAGTTCCGGATCATCATGGACTCCATGACGCCTGAGGAACTCGATGAACCCGCTCTGATCAACACGTCCAGAATGATGCGGGTCGCCAAAGGGTCCGGTTCAACGATCGAAGAGGTCAGGGATCTCATCAAATATTATAAAATGATGCAGAAAACCCTGAAAGGATTCAGAGGAAACAGGATGGCGATGGGCAAAATGATGAAACAGATGCAGAAAGGCGGCATGGGACCTATGGGTCCGATGTAAAAAATCTTTTTTTGAATAGTAGTTACGCGGTGCGATCTTAACTGGAAAAAACAGTAGTTCGTATTAGATGTACTTCGGTTTCGTGTACGACATTCTTTTTGACACAAGAGAAAAAACCAACCGCGAATCGGCGCGAATCCGCCCTTCGGGCGATAAGAATCGGATTTGCTTATCCTCACTCTCGCAATCCAGCTTCGCTGTCTTGCTCGTCCCTTCATCGGGACCGTTCGGGCAAATCCTGTCGGCGCCCCAGCGCCTCCCAACTGATCTATCTCTTCCTCATTTTGAGACCACAACGCGTAAGTCCTATTCAAAGATTCTTTTAATGATTGGGGATTGGACGAGAGAGAATCCTCTCACGGGGGGCGCTGGGGCGCCGACAGGATTTGCCCGAACGGTCCCGATGAAGGGACGAGCCG
>LMVO01000008.1 GCA_002287215.1 Methanocorpusculum parvum | reverse complement strand
AGAAAAACCCGCATGCAAGTGAGCGAAGCGAAACGGAGAGCAAACTGAAAGTTTGAGAACAAGCGAGGGCTGCAAGCCCGAACCGGAGAGCAAACTGAAAGTTTGAGAACAAGCGAGGGCTGCAAGCCCGAACCGGAGAGCAAAGCGAAGCTTTGCGAACGGGTTTTTCCTCAGCATTTGTCCAAGAGCCAAAGGCTCTTGAGACGTCTCACGAGCTTTTAGCTCGTGGACTTTTCCAGAGAGGGTGCGATTCCTGCGCAGGCGAAGCCCAAATGGGCAAAGCCAATTTGAGGCGGCACGCAAATCTTCGATTTGCACGCATCAGCCTGAGAGAGCACGACGGCGCAAGAAAAATGCGATTCAAGCGTGGGCCGAAAGCCGGAAGCGGAGAGCAAATCTTTGATTTGCGAACGAGTTAATTCGCGGAGGCGTGCAAGCCGAAGGCTTGCGTGCCGCCTCAAATGAGCAAAGCTCATTTGGGCTTATTCGCGATTTACTATTTCATGTTTCCACACCCAGCCAACTCCTTTTCAATACTATTCACGATGAAATAGCCTGCAGTCGCAAATCAAAGATTTGGTCGCAAGTCTATCGACTTACTCAGCTAAGGTCGTCCGCTTTCAGCGTCCAACCCGCCTCCGCCGAGGGACGTAAAGGTCCCTGCCTCAGCTAAGGGCGTCGACTTCGTCGCCACCCCGCGTTTGAAGGAGGGGTATGAACAGATACGATCCCCCTTGACCTTTTGGACTATTCAAAGTATTGAGCAGACCGGATTCCCGGTGTTGAACTCATCCGTCATCAATCATCAATCATCAATCATCAATCATCAATCATCAATCATCCTTCACTCCTGATTCCCTAAAAAAGAACTGCCTGGAAAAAATTGAGCCGCACTCTCCATGGAGAGATTTGCTGCCGATATACTCTTGTATTATTTATTTCTTTCTAAAAGTATATATAGTTAATTCACGGTCTCGGAAAAGTTAAAGGAAAAAAATCTCCGGGTCTTTCTCCTCCCTAAATAATATCTGAAGGATGATGGATGATGGATGATTGATGATTGATGATTGATGATTGATAGGAGGATAAGCGGCAACTGTCAAATTCTCTATTTCCCATTTTTCAATGGGTGAGGAGCGGGAGCGCTAATGGGGGTGGAATTGCCAACTGTCAAAGTTAGGTTATTATGTGATAAATATTAAAATATTGATTTTAATGTCATTAGCTAGATGTGATAGACAATATTGTCTAAAAAATTCTCCAAATAATATATGTGTAAAACATCACGCGATTATTGTTGCAATATCAACACGCAAATTGAGTCATAAAATTATTAGATATTTTCCATATTCGGGAGGAGCTAAGATTTTGGTGAAATGATTCATAAATAAAAAAATCCCATTTAAAGTATATGAATGTTTAAACAAATCGGACTTAGAAAAAATAATTATTGATGATAATGCTACCGTATTGTGGATTTTTGGCCATGGAGATAAGACCGGTGTAAATCTTCAAAAAGAATTCTTTAAATATTCTTATTTTGACACGGATGTACATCGCAAACACTGTAAAAAAGAAATTAATCAATTTCATTGCAACAAAGACGAAGGAAAATCATTAACTGAAATATTAGCAGATGGAAACGGGATTGATTGGGGATATAAATACTGTTTTGGGATCTGTCCTAAACGAGATAAAAAAGGTGAGAGATATTCTGAATTAAATGAAAATGACATTAACGAATTGCTTGAGAAATATGATTATTCGATATTATAATAAGACTTCTGCAACGTAATCTCAACAGAGAGAGCACGAAGGCGCAAGAAAAATGCGATTCAAGCGTGGGCCGAAAGCCCGAAGCGGAGAGCAAATCTTTGATTTGCGAACGAGTTAATTCGCGGGGGCGTGCAAGACTAAGGCTTGCGTGCCGCCTCAAATGGGCTTTGCCCATTTGGGCTTATTCGCGGTTAAATAAAATCTTGTTTTCCACCCAGCCTTACACTTTCCGAATCTCACCCCGATGAACTACGTTCAAACGTATAGGGACCAAAGCAAACAGGATATCCCCACCGCGGACCCTCAGCGCCGGATCGCAAGTCCCTTTCGCTTCGCTCCGGGACTTGCTCCGCTGAGGGTGAGCCTGATGGCTCACCCCGCAGTCACCTCCCGCACCCGAATAAGAATCGGCGCACACCCCACAATTACTTCTGTTTTCCCGCTTGGGTTTACATCGCCGCGTATGTCCTGTCAGAAATCAAAAACACTCATCTGCTTTTGTTTCCCTTTTTCCTCAAAGCGGCTCATATGATCAAACAGGGTATTGACATCAGATTCTATATCATGCTCCCGGCAGTATGTCTGAAACAGAGACTGAAGAGCCGGAGCTTGAAAACTATTCACCACATACGAACTGCCGTACGCTGAAATATACCTCTCCTTCACGCCCGGAAAATGTTCATCCAGTTTTGCATAAAAATAGTCCCTATTGCCTTCCCGCAGCGTAACTCCCATCCCGAAGTTCACGATTCCCGCAACGCCCGCCTCATAACACAGGTCCAGGACGCCAAGCAGATTCTCTTCCGTATCATTGATGAACGGCAGGATCGGGCCGAGCCAGACGAGCGTCGGGATGCCGGCGTCCCACAGTTTTTTCAGGGCATCCGCCCGTTTGCTCGTTTCGGACACATGAGGTTCGAGGATCCTGCAGAGTTTGTCATCATAGGTCGTGAGAGTCATCTGAACGACACATTTTGTTTGAGAATGGATCTTGGTAAAAAGATCCAGATCACGCAGAACATTCGCAGATTTTGTCAGCACCCCGCACCCAAACCCATATTTCCCGATCAGCTCAAGTGCTCTTCTCGTATACTGAAGCTCCATTTCGATGGGCAGATACGGATCTGACATCGACCCCATACCGATCATACACTTTTTGTGTTTTCGTTTCAGGGTGTTTTCCAAGAGAATGAGTGCATTTTCCTTCACTTCAACATCCTGAAAATCATGATCCATATGATAGCAGGAACTTCTTGAATCACAGTAAATACATCCGTGAGTACAGCCCCGATACAGATTCATCCGGTTCTCTGCCGATAAAATACCTTTGGCCTGGACAAAATGCATGCAGTTACCCCTTAGTCACAAATAGAACGCCATTCTTCAACTGATACAGAATACGCTCAACATTAGGAAAACCTGAGTCAGACATTTTCTTGCGCATCAAAGTACATATGCGTATATCCTCCAAGAACCGATCCGGCCACGATCCCGTCTTTTCCGTTCATGATCCCGTCCCCGCGGGTCAGAGTAAATGCATATCTGACATCCGGATCAGGGGTCGTTTTCGAATAATGGAACTCATGACCCCGAAAGTTCATCCCCGGCGGAAAGAGAGAGGAGTCAGTTACTTTGCCGACAACATAATTCAAAGCCACGAACCGTTTTTCCATATGACAGTCCGCATCTAAAAGCCCGGTCATGGCATAGCTTTTTTCGTCCTGAGTAGTGATTGAACGGTTCAGCCACATCAGACCGCCGCACTCGCCAAACACCGGCTTGCCTGAATCGGCAGCCCGTTTCAGTTCTGTTTTACATCGGGAATTCGCCAAAGCCTCTGCATACAGTTCAGGGTATCCGCCGCCGAAGTAATATCCGTCCGCCTCCGGAAGGGGGTCGTGGATCGGGGAGAAAAACACCAGTTCTGCTCCTTTTGTTCTGAGATGATCGAAGTTGTCCTGATAATAAAAACAGAATGCCTCATCGAGAGCGACCCCGACCCTGGTCTTCACCTCTGCGGGAGATGATCTCCTTTCTGCTGAGATCACTGAGGTACCTGCGGCGGCTGCCAGAAGAGAATCGAGTGAACAGTTTTCTTCGATGAATGCGCCGACATCCTTCATCCGTGCATCCTCATCCGCCATCATCAGACCCAGATGTCTGCTTTTGACCGAAAGTGAATCACTGCGCGGGATCCATCCAAGAAGAGGAACAGAAAGATCGGTCGTCGTCATAGCTTTATGCTTTTCACTGCCCCCCTTCGTCATGATGACGCCGGCAAATCTGAGACGGGGATCGTACTCTGTATATCCTTTAACGAGAGCGGCGACACTTCTGCTCATCCCTTTGATATCCGTGACAAGGACGACCGGAGCGTCGAGAATGCGGGCGACATGCGCCGTGCTTGCACATTCTCCCCCGTCGACACCGTCATACAACCCCATCACCCCCTCGATAACGGCGATGTCTGCACCTTCACATGCAGAAACAAACGAACGGCGAACGGACTCCTCACCCATCATAAACGGATCGAGATTGCGCGAACTCCGACCGCAGACCGCCGAATGATGGGAAGGATCGATGAAATCCGGCCCGACCTTAAACGGCTGGACCACCAGACCCCTTGCGCGAAGGGCCGCCATGATGCCTGATGAAGTGGTCGTTTTTCCGCATCCGCTGTGTGTTCCGGCGATCACGATACGGGGGATCCTGGTACTTGCTCTAATCATAATCGTTTACCTTATATCAGTTTAAGTTTAATTTTATAGAATTATATCTTATCATAGATAATTGGTGTTTCTTTCTTATGCATATTATGGAAGGGTTTCTGCCAGGCCCGTGGTGGCAGTTTTGGACGGTACTCGCTGCGGTCTGTGTTTTGGCAGGCATGTTCGCACTTGTCAGACTCGTCAGAAACAAACCTGAGTCGCTTCCTCTCTTAGGACTTGCCGGAGCTTTTGTCTTCATCCTTTCCTCCCTGAAACTCCCATCAATAGGCTCCTCGTCACATCCCACCGGAACAGGGTTCGGCTCGATACTCTTCGGACCTGCGGTCTGTTCAGTGTTTTGCACTATAGTACTGATATTTCAGGCACTTCTTCTCGGACACGGCGGGATCACCACGCTTGGCGCAAACATAATCTCCATGGGGGTCGCCGGTCCGCTCGCCGCGTGTATCATTTTTAAAATCGGCCATCTGATCCGGCATGAGTTTGGTATTCGGAGTTTTGCGGTGACCGTCTTTTTTGCCGCCGCTGCCGCCGATCTAAGTACCTATGTGATGACCTCGCTCCAGCTCGCTCTTGCGTATCCCGCACTCGAAGGCGGGATCCCTGCCGCCTTTCTTGTCTATCTGGGGATATTCAGCATAACCCAGGTTCCTCTCGCAGTAATCGAAGGGATCTTCATCGTTCTCGTGATGAGATTTGTGATCAGTATCCGGCCGGAGATCTTTATTTCGCTTGGCCTTCTTTCGAAAAAGGAGACGGAAATACTTATTTCAGTTTCTGAACCGGGTCACTCACCCGTATCAGGAAAGAAATGGATGACCATAGGCGTCATCATCGTTCTGCTTACGGCAGCTCTGGCGTTTTCGTTTGCGGTTTTCGGACCTCAGCCGGGCTCGGATGATCTGATCGCCGAAACACTGATCGATCTCGGGAACCTGCCGGTTTTCGATCCGCTCGGTCTTATCTCTGAAGAGATGCACGGCTGGTTCTTTGCCCTGCAGGCAGGGATCGGAGCAGCGGTCCTTGTCTTCTGTCTTTATCTGCTGAAGACCAGAGCGGGGACCGGAGGTTCGGCAAAAAAACCTCACACGATATTTGATGAACATATCCTCGACGACGCTGCGATCAGCAGCCCGCTCCGGCATGTATCCGCATGGCTCAAATTAATTTTCTGTCTCTCTGCTATCGTCATCGGCGTGATCTCGCCTCTCCCGTATCTCCCGCTGTTTATCGCAGGGGTCATGATATGTGCGGCCCTCTTCATCGCAAAAGTCAGCCCCCGTCTCTATGCCTCGCTTCTGACGATCCCCCTTGTATTTGCGGGGACCGGAGCATTGGTGATCCTGTTCATCACCGGAGGGGGAGAGACGCTTGCAGACTTTTTCCGGATCGGAACATTGCATGTTCAGATCACGTCCGATTCCCTCGAACTTGCGGTCCTGGTCCTCTCGAGGACCTTTGCCGGTATGTGTTCTCTCTACTTCCTTACGCTTACGACACCGATGACCTCACTGTTTACAGTCCTGAAAAAACTCAGGGTGCCGCAGGCGTTCATCGATCTGTCCATGCTGATCTACCGGTACATCTTCGTTTTCATCGGCGAGGCGATCGCTATCCACAATGCCCAGATCATGCGGGGAGGATACGGGACATGGAAAAATTATCTCACCTCGTTTTCCATGCTTGCTTCGATGCTTTTTATCCGGACATGGGAGAAAGGAGAGGCGATATTTCTATCCATGGACGCCCGCTGTTATGACGGATGTATGGCTTTGCCTGATGAAGGCGGGAATATTACGCCGCTTTCTGTTACGTCAGTTGTTGTGTTTATAGCTTTGATTCTCGGTCTCCTGTTTGTGGAGATGACACTTATATGAATGAAAATGTACTTACCTTTGAAGATGTCCGGTTCTCATATCCGGGCCGCCCCGCATCGCTGAAAGGAATATCCTTTTCCATTAAAAAGGGCAAAAAAGTTGCCGTGGTGGGACCGAACGGAGCGGGAAAAACCACCCTTCTTCTGATGTGCAATGGGACGCTGGTGCCGGAAAATGGGAAGATCTTCGTGAACGGCGAGGAGATCGCCTATGACAGAGCGTCCCTGAGGGATGTTCGTACCAGGGTCGGTCTCGTGTTTCAGAACTCAGATTCGCAGCTGTTTGCCCCGAGTGTGTTTGCCGATGTGGCATTTGGGCCGATGAATCTGCATCTCCCGGAGAAGGAGATCCGGGAACGTGTTTCTGATTCGCTGTTTGCGGTAGGTCTTGCGGGTTATGAAAAACGCCCCCCCCATCATCTGTCGGGAGGGGAGAAAAAGCGTGTCGCCATCGCAGGTATCCTTGCTATGCGGCCTGATATCCTTGTCGCCGATGAGCCGACGGCATCCCTCGATCCCGCGACCGCTGCCGAGATCATGGATCTTTTGGATGAGCTCCATGAAGACGGGACGACGATCCTTCTCTCGACCCATGATGTTGAACTTGCCTACCGCTGGGCGGATGAGGTGATCCTTCTTGCAGACGGGAAGGTCCTGCATCAGGGTCAACCTGCCGAGGTCTTCACCGACTATGATCTGATGAAGACGGCGAGGATGACGCCGCCGATCCTGCTTGATCTGTATTTGGAACTGGTCAGAAGAAGTATTCTGGTGCCGGGCATTCCACCCAAAGGAATTCCGGAGATGACCCGGCTTGTAGAAGGGTCGTGTCCTGTCATGACCGGGACGATCTATCTCGGGGATACGGATGATCTTACCCCTGAGTCGGTGAAAATGATCCTCGCAAAACATCCGCACCGACATACAGGAGCGATGGGGACCCGGGCAAAGAAGTTCTGTTTCTCCGCAGAGATCTCCCCCGAATATACGCACGGTGTGGTGGATAAGTGCCTGCTCTCTGTGATGAGCGGGGAGGATACCCTGATCCTAACCTGCGGAGGTATGCTTGACCAGGTCGAGCTTCGGGCGGCTGCGTTTGCAAAGGAAAGCGGGATCGATGTGAAGGTCATACGGGTCTGATCTGACATTCCACAGATGATATGCAAACTTTCATCCTGAAGGGGGTCATCTATGCAATATGCCGTCATACAAATATATTTCAGGCAAAAAATACATCATTAATTCATGATAGAGTGGATCATCAGGATAAATAGCTCCTTGATACCACGGAGCATGATTCTATGAGAAATGCAATGATCAATGCATGGATCAATCTTACGGCGTTCCTCGCCGCTTTGGCCTCGATCGTGACCGGGTATGTTCTCTGGATCTATTTCCCTCTGGGATCGAATAGGGGATCGATGGATTTTCTCAATATCAGTTACCAATCCTGGTATGACCTTCACTTCTATACGAGTACGCTGTTTGTGATCCTCGTTGCCATCCATCTTATTCTCCATTACCGCTGGATTCGGAATATGCGTTCAATGCTCATGAGCAAAAAATAGACCAGGAATCTTTTCCTCACTTTTTGTGTACAAAACGAGTGGGATGGTATAATATATAGAGATCATCACGACAGGGGTATTCTCATCCAAACCAGTCGGCGCACAGCATCAGCCTTAAGGCGCTTATCGATCATCACGACAGGGGTATTCTCATCCAAACCAGTTATTCTATATCTCCTTACAGCAAATACTTCACCAATACATTTTCATTACTGAAAATAGTTTTACTTAGGAGACCACAGAATGGATTTACCCGGAGGACCAACCCAGCCGGAAGTCATGGCCGTTTCTCTTGCAAAACTGGGCATCCGTTTGGGTGACACGGTCGTGGATATCGGCTGCGGGACCGGTACGGTCACGCTCGAAATGGCAAAACTCACCGGACCCGGCGGACAGGTTTACGCAGTGGACCGAAGGCAGGAGGCAATAGCCTGCACGCGGGAGACGTGTAAAGACAGGGAAGTTGAGATCTTCGCAGGCGAAGCACTTGATTTTCTTGCCTTACCGCATAAACCGATCGACTGCGCATTTCTTGGAGGAAGCCGAAACATGCGTGAGATACTTACCCGTCTTCAAACGGAGGGGACCCGAAGCATCGTCGTGAATGCCGTACTGCTTGAGACCGCTGTCGAGACCATCCATGCTATGAAAGAGCTGGATATCTTCATCGAAGCCGTCCATCTGCAGGTCTCCAGATCCCATGATCTTGTGGAGCGTATCATGTTTCAACCAATCAATCCCGTTTATATCATACACGGGGGCAGAAAATGCTGACAGCAGTGGGCTTAGGCCCGGGCGACGCCGAACTTCTGACCCTCAAAGCGGTTCGCATATTAAAAGAAGCTGACACGGTTTTTGTGCCCGGCGGCATTGCTCTTGAATTAGTCAGACCCTATGCAAAAACCATCGTCACGCTGGAGTTTCCGATGACCAGAAATGAAAAGGAAATCACGGCATGTATGAAGAGAAATGCCGAAAAGATCCTGCCTGCCGCAAAAAGCGGCAACGCTGTGTTCGGACTGATCGGAGACCCGAATTATTACTCCACCTTCTCACGCCTTGCGGAGATGGTGAAAGCGCTGGTCCCTGACCTGATCGTCGAAACGATCCCGGGGATCAGCTCGATCACCGCCGTGGCATCCCATGCGAAAATCCCCGTCAACGGTGCATTTATGGTGACGGACGGACCCGTCATCCCCTCGACAAAGATCCTGATGAAGGTCACACGGCCGAGAACCGCGGCTGAACAGCTGAAAACTGCCGGTTACAACGATTTCATCGTTGTTGAACGGATGTATATGGAAGGAGAGAAGGTCTATCGGGATGTTCTTCCCGAAAAGACCAACTACTTCAGCATCATGATCGCGAGGAAGCTATGAAGTATTATATCGTCGGAGCAGGATGCGGGGACCCGGGGCTCATCACTGTCAAAGGCATGGACCTTTTGAAACGTGCCGAGATCCTCATCTACGCAGGCTCGCTCGTAAATCCCGAGCTTGTCGCCGCATCGCCTGCAGAGGTAAAGCTTGATTCATGGGGAATGAAGCTCGAAGAGATCACCCGCATGATCGAAGACGGGGTGCGGGCCGGCCGGTTCGTCGTCCGTCTCCACTCAGGCGACCCGGCGATCTACGGCTCGATCGTTGAACAGATCGCCCCTCTCGAGGCAAAAGGGATCCATGCCGAGATCATCCCGGGCGTTTCGTCGATGTTCGGCGCCGCTGCCGCACTCCAGACCGAATACACGCTTCGCGGGGTTTCTGAATCCGTGATCGTGACCCGATCCGCGGGAGAGACGCTCGACGCAGATCAGATCGCCGAGCTCTCCACTCACGGTACAACGATGGTCATCTTTTTATCGACCGGGCACATCGATTCTGTGATGAAAAAACTGCAGCGCCCGCCCGAAACCCCGGTCGCCGTGGTCTATCATGCCTCCTGGCCGGATCAGAAGATCATAAAAGGAACGATCGGGACAATCGCCGAAAAGGTCCACGATGCGGAGATCACCCGCTCGGCACTGATCATCGTCGGCGACATAGTTGCCGGGATCCACGCAGCATATACCAACTCCCACCTCTACGGATGAAGATCGTCGTTGTCACTCTGCCAAGATTCCGGGAAGCCGGAATGCGCATCGCTGCCTTTCTGGAAGCGGAGCTTGTCCCCTACGCGCCGGATGTATTCGTTGAACTGTATGGAAAATGCGATGTGATCGTCGGCGTGATGTCGGCAGGGATCGCGGTTCGCGGCTGTGCTCCGCTCCTGACCGATAAATGGCATGACCCGGCGGTCATCGTGGTCACCCCGGATCTGCGGTATGCCATCCCAGTTCTCGGCGGCCATCACGGCGGAAACGAAGTTGCAAAGCGGCTAGCTGAACTTGGGATCGAACCGGTTATTTCGACCGCGACAGAGGTGATGGGCAGACCCTCTGTCGAAGAGACTGCAAAAACCGGCGGGTTCACGATCGTCAACCGATCTTCGACGAGAGAGGTGAACGGCGCGATATTGGACGGCGATGTGCCAATCATTCGCGTGCAGGCTCCAAAGATCGTCGTCGCGGATCCGGGAGTTTCGGTTCTTGTGACCGATTCACCGTATGTGATCGGGATCGGGTGCCGGCTTGGAACGACAGCTGATGAGATCCGCTCAGCGATCTCGGCAGCATGCAAAGATGCGGATATCCCGGAGAATTCAGTAACATTATTCGCGACGACCCTGAAAAAGTTCCATGAAAAGGGACTTCACGAGGGGATCGCGGCACTCGCCGGAAACCTCATCTTTCTGGATGATGACACTATCAACAAACAGATACCGGCAACTCCGTCGCGTGCGGAGATGCTCGGACTCTGCGGAGTTGCCGAGCCGTGTGCTCTCGCTCTCTCGAAAACCGGCTCCCTCATACTGAAAAAAACCGTATACGGGCGTGTAACTATTGCAATAGGAAGATAACATGGGTATTTTATGGATCGTAAGTTCAGGCCCGGGAAGCACACAGCAGCTTACCCCCGCCGCAATGAAGGCAATCGCCTTGGCTGATGTGATCATCGGCAATGCATTCTATCTGGATATGCTTGAACAGCTGTTGAAAAACAAACAGGTCATCCGAAGTGCGATGGGAAAAGAGGTCGACCGTGCCCGCGAGGCGTGCCGCCTTGCGAAAGATCATACTGTGGCAATGGTCTCGGGAGGAGATGCCGGCGTCTACGGTATGGCGAGCATCGTTCTTGAGATGGTCGAACGCGAGTTCCCGTCCCAGGAAGTCATCATGCTGCCCGGCGTTACTGCGGCCACCGCGGCGGCGAGCCGGCTCGGTTCCCCGATCTCAGGGGACCATGTGACCCTGAGTCTCTCTGATCTCCTGACACCTTGGGAGATTATAGAAAAACGCCTTGGTCTTGCCGCACAGATGGGCACGCCGATCGCTCTTTATAATCCGAAGAGCCGCGGACGTCCGCTGAACCTTGCCAAAGCTCTCAAGATCATGCTGACCTGCCGCGACCCGGAAACGCCGGTCGGCATCGTAAAGAATGTGTTCCGGGAAGGCGAAGAGACCCATATAACAACGCTTCGGGAGCTCGCCGAAAATGATGATATTGTGGATATGCACTCGATTTTGATCATCGGCGGCGAAGAAAGCAGAATCTGGAAGGAGGATGAAGATGTCAAAGGAATCATTACACCCCGCGGTTACCACAGAAAATACGTATACTGATATCGGTGCAGACACGCCCGAAGGATTTTCGATCTCGTCGAGAAGCCGAAGTCTTGCAAGAGAAGCTGTCGGCAACGAGACGCCCGAAGACCGGATCCGGCAGAGATGTTCGATCGCTGTCGGAGACTGGGCGATGGCAGATCTTCTCCGGTTTTCCCATGACCCGGTGACGGCCGGACTTCGAGCCCTCGAAGCCGGCGCCCCGATCTTCACCGATATCCGCATGGTCCTGACCGGGATCCAGAAGAAAGGCCATTCCTCAACGGTCGAGTGCGCCTTGGATTATGGTGCTGATATTTCGAAAGATTTGGGGATCACCCGCAGTTCTGCCGGGTTCATTGCCCTGAAAGAGCGGCTCGACGGCTCGATCATCGTGATCGGGAACGCCCCGAGCGCACTTCTGACGGTCTGTTCGTTTGTGGATGAAGGCATCCGTCCGGCTCTCGTGATCGGAACCCCGGTCGGGTTTGTCAATGCGGCTGAGTCGAAGGAAGTTCTTCGCACGAAGCCCGTTGCATCGGTTTCGAACGTCGGGACCCGGGGCGGGACGCCGATCGCGGTGGCTTCGCTGAATGAGATCATTACGATGTTTACTGAACTGAGAAAATGATCGATCCGGTCACAGGTTTTGCATATCCTGAGTCGTGGACGGAAAAATGCCGTGATGAAAAAGCATTGGCAGCCGCAAAAAGCGGTTTTGGCTTGCTGACCTCGACCGGCGCTGTTCTCCGACGGGGATTCACCACCGGTTCAACGGCGGCGGCGGCGTGTTACGCTGCGGTCGCTTCACTTGCTTTCCCCGTTGCCTCTGCCCCGATACTTCTCCCCTGCGGAATCCTCGCCGAGATCCCTGCTGTCGGAAAAGACGGGAAAGGACATTCCAGAAAATTTTCAGGAGACTATCCTAACGATATCACGGCAGGGATCCTTATCTGTGCGAAGGCTTCTCCTGCAGGTGAGATATCTTTCGAGACCGGTGAAGGGGTCGGCAGGTTCGTTCGGGAAACGCCCCGTTACCAAAAAGGCGCTGCCGCCGTAAGCCCGCCTGCGAAAAAAGAGATCCTTGACGCGATCTCTTCAGCATGCCGTGCGGCAGGACTTCCCGGAGCCTCGGTCATACTCACGATCCCCGACGGCCGAAGGATCGGGGCACTGACCCTGAACCCAAAGGTCGGTATCGAAGGGGGCATTTCCGTTGTCGGAACGACCGGGTTTGTTGAACCCTGGGACGATCATCTCTCGGAAACGGTGAGTGAACGGATCGCTGAAGCGAAGAATGTGGTCATCACCACCGGAAGGATCGGGCTTCGCTACTCGAGGCTTCTTTTCCCCGATCACGAAGTGGTCCTTGCCGGATCGAAGCTCGCTGAAAGTGTGAAGGCAGCGGGAACCTGCGAAAAGGCTGTCATCTGCGGTCTGCCCGGCCTTATTCTGCGGTTTTTCCATCCTGAAGTCGCGACCTCCCGGGGTTTTCCGACCGTCGAAGAGCTGATCGCCGGACCTGACGGTATATCCGTTCTCGCAGAAGAGCTGGACGCAGCAAAGCAGAAATACCCCTGGCTTCGTATCGTTATTGTAGATAGGAACGGTCAGGTCATCGGAGATACACAATGAAAATCGTAGGTGTCGGATGCGGCGAAGGAATGCTCACGAAGGAGGCAGAGACCGCGTTACGTGAAGCAAAAAGCGTGTACGGATCAAAACGTGCGATCGAGCTGGTCAGAGCATCCATCCCAAAAGATGCGGATGTCGTCGAGATAACGGATTACAAAGCGCTTCGAACGCTTCCCGATGACGCGGTCGTTTTATCGACAGGAGACCCCCTGATGGCAGGGCTTGGATATCTGCCGGGGGAGGTGATCCCGGGGATCTCATCGATGCAGACGGCGTTTGCGAGGCTGCATGTCCCGTGGACCAATGTCGCGGTGGTCAATGCTCATGGAAAAGATCATCAGGATGCCGTTTCACGCACGGTCCAGGATATCGCCGCAGGCCATACGGTTTTTCTTATAGCAGACCCGGATTTTTCTGTGGAGGAACTCGCTCGTTCGCTTTCTCCTTCGGTGAGGATCGCGGTCTGTGAGGATCTTGGATATCCAAACGAACGGATCGCACAAGGCACTGCCGGCAATCCTCCAAAAGTTCTGAGCCGGTTGTTTTGTATAATCTGCGGGTATTAAAAATCCATTCCTGAAAAAAGACTGCTGGAAAAATATGTGATGGGAGGAGCCTCTCTCACTCCTCTTCCTGTTTTCCCCGTTTTGCTTTCGCCGAGGCATTCCAGTAGCCGAAGAAGTAACCGATGATGATCGCCCCTATCGCTGCCTGGAGACAGAAGAAGAGAGACTCGATCTCGCCGCTCGGGGGTGCCCAGATGGACTCGAACCAGGGAGTATAGCCTGTTTCATCGATCATCTCGGCGGCGCCGCCGTCAGCGCCTCCCCATCCTTCCTCTTCTCCGCTGCCGGACTGAACGAAGGCCAGGGTCGCGACCACAAGAAGTACAATGACGAGTATCCCGACAAGGATCTCGAGATGGGCTTTTTTCATGCTGCCTCTCCCTGGATTTTTGCGATCTCTTCATCCTGAATGATACCGAGCTTCTTTAAGATCTCAGGCTTCACACGGACGATATACTTTGCAACAAGCCCGCAGATGATTCCTTCTATCACTGCGAGCGGGATCTGAGTGACGGCAAAGATCCCGGCAAATGCGATAAAAGCCGTAAGGATGCTGCCCTCGACCGGAAACACTAATGCAAGCTGCAGTGAGGTCACGGTATAGGTAACCAGATTTGCGGCCGCCGCGGTGATGAAGACCGCAGTTCCAAGACCGACCTTTCCGGTTTTTCGAAGGCCGACAAAGATGAGCCAGGCAACAAACGGTCCCGCGATCGCCATGGAAAATACGTTTGCTCCAAGCGTTGTCAGTCCGCCGTGGGCAAGCAGCAGCGCCTGGAACAAGAGAACGATCGTTCCAAGAACCGAGGTGATGAACGGCCCGAAAAACGCAGCGGAAAGCCCGGTTCCGGTCGGGTGAGAACAGCTTCCCGTTACTGACGGGATCTTGAGTGCGGAAAGTACGAAGACAAAGGCGCCGGAAACCGCCATCAGCGGGAGAACGCGCCGGTCCTCCTGAATCATTTTGGTCATTTTCCAAATACCGTAGATGACAAACGGAGCTGAAAGAACAGCCCAGAATATACACCAGCCGATGGGTAAATACCCCTCCATAATGTGCATAATAAAAATTGTTTTAACTAATATTTAATTGTTTAGTACTCGCATTGATTTGCTCTAAAACCACTAATTATTGGAAGCAGGATCCGTCAAAAAAATAGGTGTGTGAAATCAGAGGTGGGCAGATATCGCAGCTCTCGCGTTATTGAGCATCATATCTGCAAGAAGAGGGTCTTTGCCTATCGGATCAGCATACACGAGAGGGATCTCTTTCCCGTTCTCAAGAGTGAAACTGCCGCGGCGTTCCCCGGTTTTCAAACCAAGAAGTTCCGGGATGTCATGCAGAACATGCACGCCTTTTGAAAGGAAAAGCGGAACGACAACAAGAAGATCGAGATCCTCTTTTTTCATAAAATCGAGCCCTTCAACAACATTCGGGCTGCTGTTTTCCATAAAACAGGACCGAAGAAGATACTCGTCGGTTTTTTCACCGATGAGTTCCGCTGTGGCGGTGACAAGTTCTTTATTGTAGTTGAGTCTGCTTCCATGACCTATCAGAAGTAAACCTTGTTTGCTCATAATTAATTTATGACATACACACTATAAAATAAATTGGATTTATATCCAGATAGTCTGACCTGAGACGGGCCTGGAATCATCATGATGAAAAACGTTCATGTCTCTGTCCCGCAGGGATATTTTTCTTCGAGAGACTTTGTTGAACAGGGCTTGATATCGATGACCGGCGTATTATCCAGAGCATCCAGACCGCGTACGGTGAGGATATTTTCCTGTATCTCCTCGAGGGTGACTGGAGTCAGGGACACCGGGTTTGGACGGTCCGGCGACCGGGTGTTGAACACCCCAGTGAGAGGATTTTTCCTGTCACCGCGCGGGTGGACACGCAGAACACTGCGGTCGGAGCGGTCAAACCAGCAAAGAATAAATATCTCTTTTCCGGCAGAAAGTCCTTCAAGACCCTGAATATACGTTGGATCTATGATAATTTTGCTGATAAGGTCCGTGTCTCTTTCCGTAAACGGAGGGGAACTTCGCTCCTTGAACGATGAGACCACCGTACCGATAGGTCTGCACACATACTCTTGCGTCATTGAATCTCCTGTTTGTCTGCAGAGATGATCATCTTTATTCACATGGCACCACAATAGGCAGTTCGTTATGCAGGATGACTTCGACTTTTATCCCGTACACATCCTCAATTATCTGCGGGGTCACGCCGTATTTATCGCATGACGCGTAGATTTCTCCGTTTTTCATGAAAACGAACCGGTCTGCAAACCGCAAAGCAAGGTTGAGATCATGCATGGTCATGATCGTAGCACAGTTGTGACGGTCGACCACATGACGAATAAGCTTTAGGATCTCCATCTGCCGGGAAAGATCGAGAGCGCTGGTCGGTTCATCGAGCAGAAGAACGGAGGGTTCCTGAACGATAGCACGGCAGAGACAGACCCTCTGCAGTTCGCCGCCAGAGATTTCATCGATATACCTCAGCTGCATCTCAGAAAGCCCGAACTTTTCAAGTGCATCATACACAAGTTCGTAATCATGTTCGGTTATCTTCCAACCGATGTGGGGTTTTCTTCCCAGAAGAACGGAATCAAAAACGGTCATACGGGCCGCCTCATTTCTCTGGGCAACGTATCCTGCTTTTTTGGCGATCTCGGAGCCTGACATTTTTGCCAGATCATGTTCATCGATCATGATCGTGCCGGTCTTTGGTCTAAGAATCATATTCATGCATTTGAGCAGTGTGGATTTTCCAACACCGTTTGGACCGAGGATAGCGAGGATCTCACCCTGAGCCACACCGACATCAATTTTTTCCAGAACTTTCGAGGTGCGGTACTCAAAATCAACACCGTTTACGGTCAGGATCGCGGTCCCGTTGCCGCCATTGTGATGTTCGTGAGCATGTTCATGGGAGTGAGGGTGGGGATGGTTGTGAAGCTCTTCGTCTAAATGATCCCCGGTCACATCCGCCTCCCCCTGATAATAAGATAGATGAATACAGGAGCGCCTAAAAATGAAGTCAAGACCGCAACCGGGAGGACATGCGGAGCGATCATCGTCCGGGCAACCGTGTCTGAGACCAGAAGGAGAAGAGAACCGCAGACGATACTTGCCGGGATCAGAAACCGGTGATCATCTCCGACGATCCTGCGCATCATGTGCGGACAGACCAGGCCGACAAATCCGATAATGCCGAGAAAGGACACAATGACCGCACTGATCAGGGATGCGGCGATCATGCCGATCAGTCTGGTGCGTCCTACATTAACGCCCAATCCTTTGGCCGTTTCTTCTCCTGCATCGATCGCATTGTAATCCCAGCGTTTGTAAAAGATATACACCGCACAGATCAGAACGATCAGAGAAATCAGGCCGAGTTCAAACCAGCTGGCACGCGATACATCCCCAAACTGCCAGAAAACGATGGAGGCAAGGCGCGTATCATCAACAAAATACTGTATCGCCATCAGGCCTGCAGTGAACAGAGAACTGATCGCCACGCCCGCAAGAACCATCGTCTCAGGGGTAGCCCCGCGGATCTTGGCTATGAAGAGGATGATCACGGTGGTCAGAATGGAAAAAACAAACGCCGATAATGTTGTCAGATACGGGTTGTTTATAACTACCGCGTCGGCGATGCTGCTTCCTGTCGTTCCGGCTCCGAAGAGAAGGATGCCGACCGCCGCACCGAATGCGGCCGCATTGGAAAGGCCGAGCGTGAAGGGGGATGCGAGCGGATTACGCAAAACAGACTGCATAGTTACGCCAGCGATCGCCAAACCCGCTCCCGCTATGATCGCAGTCAGCGCCTGGGGGATCCGGATGTTCCAGATGATCCGTTCATAAAGGCTTGTTCCCGCTCCGCCGAATATGGTCACGATGATATCCGGGATCGGGATACTGACAGCGCCGACCGACACCGAGATCAGAAACATGACTGCGGTCATAACGACCCCGATAAGAACGATGAAGACTTTTTTTCCAACATATTTCTGATAGTTTTCAGCAGATCTGACGATTTTTTCACTCATTATAATCACAGCCTATGAATGAGGATCACTGCGCCAATCTTTGATACGAGAGACCGTTCATATTCGCCTTCAGCTGCTCATAGACAGGAGCGCCGTCGATGAAGGTGTAGATCTCATCTGCCTTTGCTGCAGGATCGATATCCGCAAATCGACCGGGATAGAGGATCGTTCCTATGTAGTAGGCATTTGCCATACTCGTTTCGTGGTTCGTACCCATTGAGGTGTGAGGATTGACCGCATAGACTTCCCCTGTCCTGACCGCTGTCAGTTCCTGATAGGACGGATCGTTCTGCAGTTCAGAGATCCCGCCGCCGCCGGCAGCCGACATCGTGTTCAGATCGACAAAGATGATGGCCGGATCCCAGGCAAGGATCTGTTCCTTAGATACTGCCGCATATCCGGTGCTCGTTGCCGTGTTGACGCCGGAGGCGGCATTCTTTGCATGAAGAACGGTGAACGGATAATAGGTTGGGTCAGTCCCGTCGATCCCGTGGGCTCCGCTGTAGGAGATGCCGCCGACATACACGATCGGTTTATCAGCATCCGAGACGCCGGCAGTCCGGCTTTCGAGATCCGCACGGGTATCGTCGAAGTATTTGATCACTGCTTCGGCCCGGGGTTCTGCATGGAGGATCTTTCCGATCATTCGCAACGATTGAGCTACTTTATCACCGTTCGTAACATAATCTCCCGAGTAGAACAAAACGACCGGGATACCGGTCTTTTCCTGGATCTCATTTGCGGACTGGATAACGGTGTCGCTGTATCCTGCCATAAACAAAACATCAGGATCAGCAGATAAAAGCCGCTCGGCGTCAACAACGCCTTTGGCGGTCCCAAGAACCGGGAGCTCTTTGATTGTCGGATTGGCGATCATGTAAGGACGGGATTCCCCGATAGAAGCAAGAAAATTGCTGTCCTGATAATCGATCGCGATCATCCGGTCAGTCACATTAAGATAAGCAAAGTAGCGGGATGAACCCGAGCCGCTGACAGCGATCCGCTGCGGATCATCAGGCACGATCACAACACGGCCGGAAGAATCGGTGATGGTGATCATACCGTCTCCCGATTCCTCCGGAGAGGTTACGCAGCCTGCAGACATACAGGCCAGAGCGATAACAAAGACTAGAAGTAGAGCAGACAGTTTTTTCATAGTATTATCATTTTTCAATTACGTCATACTACATATTATGTATTTCTATTTCATAGGTCTTGTTAGCACAAACACTTCAATTTCGTATGATTTATTATCCCATATAACCTCTATACTATTTATGAAAAGTTTTGATGATGCAGTGGAATTCCACGGACATACCTGCGGGGGACTTGCCCTGGGATACAAAGCCTGCGAACTTGCCGTCGAAAAACTCGGACTCTCCTTCTCCGAAGACGAAGAAGTAGTCTGTATCACGGAAACGGATTCCTGCACGATCGACGCGATCCAGGTGGTTCTCGGCTGCACTGCAGGAAAAGGCAATCTGTTTATCAACAACTGGGGAAAGAATGCCTTCTCCTTTTATCGGCGCGACAATGACACCTCGATCCGTCTGGTCGCCAACCCTGAATCCAGGAATGAAGATCCAAAGATGACGGAACTTCGTCAAAAGGTATTCTCCGGAAAGGCGACCCATGAAGAAGATGAACAATACCATGCCCTCTCTCATGAATGGATCGACACGATCCTCGCCACGCCGGCGGAGAAATTATTCACCGTAAAAGAGGCGGTCGAACTTCTCCCGGGCCGCGCAAGGATCTATAATAATGTGATCTGTTCCGTCTGCGGCGAACAGGTCGCCGAGGGACTTGCCCCCGTCATCGACGGAAAACCGGTCTGTATCCCCTGTTTGAGAAAGTAAAACACCACCTCATCTTTTTTTGCGGAGTGCAGCCATAGGCCGCCCGTAATCATGATTCGCGCACGCAACTCATAAAATTATTTAGTAGTAAAGCAACATAATTTGTATCAAATCGCCGAAGAGTTAAAAGGAGACAGAAATGGCAAAAAAACTCATGATACAGGGAACCATGTCCAATGTGGGAAAAACCACCCTGACAGCCGGTCTTTGCCGGATCCTCGCTCAGGACGGGCACCGTGTCGCCCCATTCAAACCGCAGAACCTCGCTTCAGCGGCATATGTCACAAAATCCGGGGACAAAATCGGGATCGGCCAGGCGGTCCAGGCTGAAGCGGCAGGGATCGAACCTGACGGACGGATGAACCCTGTCCTCGTCAAACCGTGCGGATCAGGGACCGAGGTCTGTATCAGAGGAAAACCGGTTCCCGGGATCACGGAATACGGCAGCATGACCAAGCTCATGCCTGAAGTGCTTTCCGCATTCCAAAGTCTGGAGAAAGAGTATGATATCATCATCATCGAAGGGGCGGGAGCCGCTGCCGAACTCAACCTCATGGACCGTGACATCGCCAACATGGGTTTTGCGAAAAAAGTCAGCGCTCCGGTCATCATCGTCGGCGACATCGAACGCGGCGGAGTGTTTGCTTCGCTTTACGGGACATTTGGTCTCTTCGACGACGCGGCGAAAAAACTCGTCCGCGGTTTTGTTATCAACCGGCTCAGCGGCGACCCGAAGCATCTTGGGACCGGGCCGTCGCGTCTCACCGATCTGACCGGGGTCCCGGTCCTCGGCGTTGTCCCAAAACTCGACATCCATCTGCAGGAAGAGGATATCCCGGGACCGATACCCCGTGACGACAGCCTGCTTGAAAACAAAGAGTACCGTGAACATCAGCTGGATCTGCTCGCCGATGCTCTCCGCAAAGCGCTCGACATGGATGCGGTGTATAAAATACTGGAGGAAAATACATGAAGTTCGTTATATCATACAGTTGCGGAAAGGACAGCACCCTTTCACTTCACAAAATGATCGCCGCCGGGCATACACCGGTCGGACTGCTCGTCATGGTGAACAGGGACGAAAAACTCTCCTGGTTCCACGGAGTCGATCTTGGCCTGCTTGAACAGATCTCGGCCTCGCTTGAGATCCCGCTGATCAAATGCGAATCAGGGGGAGAGGAGTACCATCTGGAACTCGAAGAAGGACTCCGCCGTGCAAAACAGCTCGGAGCCGAACTCTGTGTCTTCGGGGACATTGACATCGAAGAACACATGGAATGGGGCATGGCGAGATGCAAGGCCGCAGGACTTATTCCCTATTACCCGCTCTGGCATCGAAACAGAGAGGAAAATACGAAAGAACTCATCGATCTTGGGTATCAGTGCGTGATAAAGTGTGTCCGGAATGCTGATCTTCCAAAAGAGATCCTCGGAAAAGTTCTGGATCATGAGATGGTCGCATTCATGAAGGAGAAGGGGATCGATGTCTGCGGTGAAAACGGCGAGTATCATACCGTCACCGTTGGGGGCCCGATCTTTCGGATGCCGGTTCCCTACGTCTGCGGCGAGATACTGGATCTCGGCAACACCTCTGTTATCAGCGTCACGCCAAAATCTCTTTGATCCGGCCGGATCACAATAACCAACTATTATTTTTTTCAGGGGTCCATGTATGCATATGGATACACTTGTTTGGAGTATTGAACTCCCGCCCGAGACCGGCTCATGGTACACTGCGGTCGATTATGTCATGAATGACCTCGGTATTTTTGCAAAAACCGAGAAGAGATCGAAAAAGAGCGGGAAGACCGCCCAGTTATGGGGGTTCAGGGCAGGGAAAAACAAGGTAAAAGGGACCGATTATCTCGCCCGGATACAAGGCAGGCAGGCTCTTCTCTGGGAAAAGATCACTGAGGTGATACCGGGTGATCGGCAGATAACCGTTTTTGGAAACAGACAGACGAAGATCGTGCTCTTCTGTTCACCGGAAAATTTTTCGGCTGTCAGGGATATGGTCGAACGGATGACCAAAACCCGCCCGATGGAGAGAGGACCAAGCCGCAAGGCCGCCGGCTGGCCGTGTTGGGAACAAGACGAGGACTGGGAAGCGGGTGAATCTCTGGAGGAGATGGTCGAAGCTGAACGAAACGGGGATCAGCGTTTCATCGAGGACGAGATCCTTGCCGAGACGGTTCTGCGATAGATATGCATATATCCCGCCTCGCGCAATAGGACATGAGTATGGGTGCATTTATCGACAGCCTGAAAACCAGTGCCAAAATCGGCGCTGATGAAGTAAAGAAGTCAATGAGGATCAGCCAGCTTCAGACGGAGATCAGCCAGCTGGAGAAGAAGCAGAACGACATCTATGCCAGTATTGGAAAGCTGGCAGTCGAGTCCGAAGGTTTAGAAAAGTTTGGGGATATTGGAACCGAACTTGCAGGACTGGAGGAGGAAACTGCCGCAAAGAGGGCTGAACTCAGCGGGCTGAAAACCCCGGCAGACGGATCTGCTGCCTGCGGGGATGGTTTTTGTAAAAACTGCGGTACAAAATACACCGAAGGAACCAAGTTCTGCAGTTCCTGCGGTGCGAAACTTACCTGATCTTTTTTAGACGGATATGGGGATGCAGAAATACGTGCATACCCGCTCCTTTCCGCATATGTTTCTGCCAGGTGAGCGGGTGGTACTGGGGATAGGCAATACCGATGAACAGCAGAAGTATTCCTGCATACTGGATCCAGGAAACCGATTCGCCAAGAATAATGACCGCACAGATGATAGAAGCCGGCAATTCCGATGAACTGAGGATCGTGGTCATTCCGGTCGGGATCCTCGGTGCGGCGATCGCAAACAAAAACATCGGCACAACACATCCGATCGACCCCAGGATGACCCCATACTGCCAGATCCCGGAAGCGAATATTCCTTCCGTGAAATACCGGGGCGTAAAGAGAAATATCATCATGACAAGCGAGGAACTGATGATAAGATAACTTCTGTTCAGGGGATGCATCCCGATCTCGACCCTGCCGAGCAGGAACATATATAATGCGTAGAGAAGGGCGGAGAGAAGCCCGAATATCACACCGGCCGGATCAAGCGGCCCTTCCAGTCCGGCAAAACCTGCAGCCAGAAACGTTCCGATGACGAGAAGGATGACGGATATGACTATCTTCGGCTGAGGGAGTCTCCTCTCGGCGACCGCCTGGATCAGGACACCCATCCAGGTGAACTGGAAGAGGAGAATGACGGAGATGTACGCCGGCACGGTCTGGAGAGAAAGACAGTAGGTCACCGTAACAAGACCGATACAGGCTCCGGCAAGGAACACGCCGGGAATGCGGCGAAAGAGCGGTCTTGGATCACCCGTTTTGGGGAGAGGCTGATTTTTCACGCGGCGAAACAGATAAAAACCGGCTATAATAACGGAAAGGATCAGCCACCCGTAAAAGTACTGGCTCATAACCAGATCCTGCCATGAAAAACCGGCAGCATATGCAAGTTTTATCACGGGCGATGAAGGCCCGTAGCAGCATCCGCCGAGAAAAACAAGGAGGGGGAATATGAGCAAACGAAGGTCCATTTCTGTCCCTTATTATTTGCGTTCCATCTATTTTAAGCCGGCAGAGGAGCAAAAAATCTTATGAAAAACCCCGCTTCAGCATGTTTTTTTCGAGCTGTAAGAGGGATATTTTGATCTCCGGATCAGGGGAGAATCCGCCGGGACTTCCGTCGGCTGCGATGACACGATGACACGGCACGATCAGCGGCGTAGGATTTCGCGCCATAGCGTTTCCAACAACACGGGGATGCGTCCCGACCGCTTTGGCGATCTCGCCGTAACTTCGTGTTTCACCGTAGGGGATCTCTGATACGGCACGGTAGATCTTCGCATAAACGCTGTCGCCTGACACCGCGGATGAGATCAGCGGGGAAAAACCGGTCCCTTTTCCTGCAAGGAACATGGTGAACTGGACCGGGACTTGACCCTCCGGCGCTGTGCGGACGAATCTGACCCGGTGGACCGCCTGACCGTCATAATCGACCGCGACCTTCCAGAGCCCGAAACTACAGCCGCCCTGACGCATCACGCCCCCATTGTGCCAACGTTGTTTTCACCGTATCCACATCACACTCTTTCAGTTCGGCCTGCATCCAGGGAGAAAGACCGCCGAAGATCTCGCCTTCCAGGAATCTCTGGTCCCCGAGGATCAGAACGCCCCGGTCGGTCTCGGTTCGAAGCACCCGCCCGAGAGCCTGCATCGATTTGTTGATCGCGGGAAGCGTGTAGGCGATGAACTCGCCTTCCGCTCCGAACTTGCGCCGGTAATAACTGTTGACCATCCGCCTGACCGGCGTGAACGGAGCGAGCGGGAGCCCGATGACCATTGCCGCGGTCAGTTGATCTCCCCGGTAATCCAGTCCTTCGCTCCATTTTCCGCCGCAGACGGCGAAAAGTACACCGGATTTGTGTTTTCCCGGCAGGGAGATGAACTCTTTGAGCGCTTCGTTCGCCTCATCCGACTCACGCGGCTCGATGAACACCTGTTTATTTCGGATCCTGCTTATGCATGCTTCGGCGAATCTGCTCTGGAGCTGATAGGAGGGGAAGTATATCGCGATGTTTCCCGGAAGTTTGGCAAAGGCAAGGATGTATTCCTGAATAGCCTGCGTGTTTTCAGCGTTCTGCCGTTTGGAAAATGCAGTCGTGATGTCCCTTGTCCCAAGAACCATCCTGTTTTCTTTGGGAAAAGAGTTTGCAAGCGACAGGGTCTTCACCGGCATGCTGCCGAAGTAATATTTTTTGTATGAACCGACCGGGGAGAGCGTTCCGCTGATCAAAACGGTCGCTGCATGTTTGGAGACGAGCTCCTGAAGTCTGTCGGCAGGGTCGATGTTTCGGACTTCGAGCGTGATGACCTCGGTGTCTTTGGTGTAGACAGTCAGAAATGCCGGGTCGGTCGAGGAGCGGTAGAGCCGGATCAGAAACTCGCAGAGTTTTTCGATCGCCGACTCGCGGTAGTCGCCCCGCTCGATGCCGCGTTCGCGCATGGCCTCTTTGATGGAAATGATGTCTTCCAGCATCGCCTCGGGTTTTTCGTAAAGGGAACCTTTGATGATGAACCGGTTGAAGATCTGGGGGTCGAACCAGTCTTCGGCCTCGTTCGATCGCTGAAGTCCGTCGATGAATTCGGCGATCCTGGGGAGGATATGGCGGATCGCCTCGGAGCCGCGGACCTTGTCCCGAAGCGAAGCGATCTCGTTTGCCGCGGCTTCGATGTCGGTGTCCCTTATCCTGATGCTCTGGATCGTCTGGATGACGTCGCCTAAGTTGTGGGCTTCATCTAAGAGGAGCATGACGTTGTGCTCCTCGCACTGGAGATTGACGTAGAGCTGTTCCCTGATATCATCGTTGAAGAGGTGATAGTAGTTGCAGATGATAACATCGGCCCCTTTGGCCGCTGAGAGCATGAGGTCGTAAGGGCAGACCTTTCCGGCAAAACTCAGAAGTTCATTCGGGCGGACGATCTGCTTCTGGGCGATCTCGGATTTCCGCCTGAGTTCGGGCGAGGGGATCATCCGGCGGCCGCCTTCTTCGCTTTGGATGAAGACCCGGCTGTTGACGAAGTAGGGGCAGATAAGGGGGTGTTCCCGGTCCTGTTTTCTGATCTGGTCGAGGATCACTTTGTCGGTCGCGGGGTCGAAGGAGCCACGGTCGGCCCTCTGCTGCATAAGAGATGAGGTGAATGCTTTGACTCCTTCGCATCTCCGGTAGACATCGCCGAATCCCCCGAGGGGACACATGTTTCCTTTGCCGATCAGGTAGACGAATTTCAGGGTCGGCTGCTTTTTTTGTCTGATGAGATCGAGTTCACGGATAAAGATCTGGAGCTGCGAGATAGTCCGGACGGCGATGAGGATCTTTCGTCCGTTGGCTTTCGCGAGAAGGCTTGCAATGACGCTGGATTTTCCGCTACCGGTCGGTGCGTCGACTAAGAGGACGCCGTTTTGTTCGGCGGTTTTTTCAACCTCTTCGAGCATTTCCTTTTGGTTTTTCCGGTAGGTCTGGTAGGGAAAAAAATC
This sequence comes from Methanocorpusculum parvum, assembly GCA_002287215.1. Taxonomy (GTDB): domain Archaea; phylum Halobacteriota; class Methanomicrobia; order Methanomicrobiales; family Methanocorpusculaceae; genus Methanocorpusculum; species Methanocorpusculum parvum. The sequence continues at coordinate 19,701 of LMVO01000008.1, read as the reverse complement.
AGCGGTGTCTGCCATGAGTAATGTATTATTTGTCTGGACCCATATCTATTAAGTATGCCTCTTTCGACCCAGACCAAAGATCAGATACTTACGCTTCTCAAAAAAGTGGAGACGTGTGCCCGGCAGGGGAGTTTTGCCGGGTCGGAAAAGATCATCGCGCCGGATGCGGTCCTGTTTGCACCAGGTATCGAACAACGCGGACGCGAGCAGTTTTCTCTTAAGCCTCTTGTGTTCGAACGGTCTGAGGTGAAGGGGGAGGGCGTGATCGCCTGGGTGTCGGGCGAGTGTACTTCTGACGGAAAACCCGGCCGGTTCTCGGCGGTCCTGCGGGGAACGGGACATGCCTGGGAGCTTGTTCTTCTGCATATCGCGTGAAAAAGTCCTCAATCCATACTATTAATATTGATATCGCGCTATGCTGGATCATGAGAGAAAGCGGGTTGGACGCGAAACGCGACCGACCTCAGCGGAGGCGGGGTGAGGCGACAGGCTCGCCCTCAGCCGAGCAAGTCGTCAGACTTGCGAGCAAATCTTTGATTTGCAACTGGGGGACGGGCCGTCAGAGAGCCGGATTGATATGTGCAGTGACCGGTACGGTTTTACTGTGGATCCCGATCGGTCTGATGATCGTGACCGCTTTTATCGGAACATTATCAGCCGGGAGGCTGCTGATGGATTATTTTATGCCGGCCGAGCTGTTTTTCCTTGTTCTGGCAGGATGGATCCTGCTCCTTATCGGGTCATTGGTCACGCAGAGGATGAGGATCCTGGTGGCGGCGCTTGGAGGCGCAGCTTTCGTGCTTCTTTTTGCAAGTCAGCTGACCGCGGTTCTGAGCGGGCTTGCTTCCGGCGCCATTCCTGCGGAAGGTTTTATCTGGTATCTTGTACTTGGGATGCTTATCTTGTATGATGTGCTGGTGATCGTTTTGGGCGTTGCCGGGATCCGTCTTTCGCATGCAGTGAAGACGGCGGCATGATCTCAAATGAAAAAACTGAGGTACTTATGATAGGCACTTCGATTTCGTGTACGGAGTTAGTGTGGGTTTATTCGCGGTTGGCTTTCTCATGCTTCCGCACCCAGCAAAATCCTTCCAAAATCTCACTTTCAGCCGACAAATCCTTTCGCCCCCTTTTTTTCGTGAAGCTCGTGTGATACCCGCAATCGCAAACCTTCGGTTTAGTCGCAAGTTTCCTTCGAAAACTTGCTCCGCTAAGGCCGAACCTTGCGGTTCACCCCGCCTCAGCTGAGGGACCTAAAGGTCCCCGCTATCCCTACAGCCCGCATACATCCCTGATCAGCGCCGCCGCTTCCTGGTCCCTTGCTCCCCCGCATTTCCGCACGATCCCCAGATGATACTCAATCAGTTCACGCAGTTTTGGATCATGATCCATCACATACCTTGTGGCATGGACCGTTGCATCGATCACTGAATTGAACCCCCTGTTCACCGGCCGGAGCTGATCACGGCAGTACTCTGACCCCACCGGTTCAAGTTCGACAAACAATGCCTCCTTCGTCTCATTCACCACCTCGGCGGTAAATGCCATCCAGGCATCCGCATCACAGAGAAGCTGCATCACCGTTCCGCCGACAAACACCTTCCGGAGATCCGGTTTTGCCACATCGGAAAATGCATACAGCGGATACAGATAGGAGTCGCTCACAAAGTTTGCGGTCACCCAGCCGTACTTCGCCACGTTCTCCGCGGTCTTTGACCCCTTATACAGGATCATCTTCGGATACTGACCTGCTCTGACGATGATCCCGATCGGCGCCGCATTATCTTTCGTGACCGCGATCACCTCAGTGATCCCTTCGCCTAACAGTCCCATTGCCACCCCTCCAGAAGCGCGGTGAAGATCCCGGCAATACAGATATCCGCAAGGGATCCCGGATTCACACCTCCCCTTATGCACTCCTCATCGAAACTGCTCAGCGAAAGTCCGCCAGCACGAACCGTCTGTGCCCGTTCCATCACTGAAACGGCCCTCGCATACCCGAACTTCTTCGCGATGAACGTATCGGGATGTGCGGCCATCAGACGCAGAAACATATCCTGGATCGAATCGGCCCCGTCCTTTTCCTTTAGGATATCAGCGGCTTTCCGGGTCAGTGAAAACCCGTTCGTCCATTCGCGGGCCACCATATCGGTCCCGCTCGAATACGCCATCACATCATACATCGTCATCTGTTTCTCCCGAAGCATAGCGATAGACGCGGGATCATTCACATCCATTTCATCCTCCTTGTTCATCCGGACCTGGGTCCTGCCGAAAGCCTGATAAAAAAGCACGGCGTCTTCGACCGTTGTCTGTTTCACGGCCTCACACGCCCCGGCGATACCATTGCCTTTGATCAGCGGAAGAAGAAGAATGAACGCCCCAAAATGGGTGTTCCCTCCCGCATGACCGTTCGTGTGAACGACTGCCGCATACATCGCCTCGCCAAGCGTCATCTGCGGAACTCGTTCAAAAACACCGCGGGCAAGAACCGCCGATGCAAGAAAATGCCGGAACTTCGTGTCCTCATAATCATGGAACCGGTCGATATTTCCCGGTTTGATACTGGCGCTCACCTCAAGGAGCATCGAAAGCTCAGCAGTTTCAGCCAGAGAAAGCTTAGACATCTTCAAAGATCTTCTTCACGATCTTCTCTGAAAGCGTGCGTTTCAGAGCCATATACTCATTCATCGGGAGATCGATCGACTTCAGCGTCATATCCCGGAACATACAGGGCGTCGAGGATTTGCAGCAGTAGGCAAGACTGCCAAAACAGGTATGGCTTCCTTGCGAAAGAGGGGTCCCGGCCGTCAGCTCCTTTTTCAGATTCATATACTCCTCGCGGCTCATCCCAAGCGACTCAAGGGAAGGCAGGAGGGGACACTGTTTCACCGGCATGCAGCAGAATGCAAGAGAGCGGAGATCGCCGCCCCGGCATAGCTGTTTTGGCGCATTATACCAGCCGATCTCTTCAGCGACTGCCCGGATATATCTATCCAGGGTCTGCAGGACACTGACGCTCGCGCTTCGGGCGACCGACACGAGATCCGCACCGTGAGCGAAGTAGTCCATCATCTTATCAGGACTCGTGACACTGTTGTTTGCGATGAGGATCAAAGGACAGCTGTTTCGAATCTGCCGGATCTTGGTGTGTCCCGTATCCATCAGATCGACATGCAGGATCTTTGCGCCGGCTTTCCAGAGCTTTTTTGCAAGTTCTCGGTCATCCGCGACACCCGCCCGGGTCTTCACCGAAACGGTCACCCCCTCGGCGGCAAGGGCTGAAACGATCGCACACAGCTTATCAGGATTGTGAAGAAGATACTCCCCGCATCCCGCATCGATCATCGGCTGCTGACGGCAGTGGGCATCGATCTCGTATATGACCGAAGAGCCGAACCGTTTCGCCGCGGCAACGAATGCTTCCGGCGTCGCCCCCCTCAGGTTGAGACCGAGAATGATATCCGCCCCGTCTAAAATATCGATCTCGGTCGCTATTTCATCGAAACCGGCATCGAACTCCGTCCGGCCTGCCGCCTCCATTTCAGCCGATGCATTTCTGCTGGGTTCATCTGTATTGTATCCGCCGATAAAGGCGACACCGGCATGTTTACTGCGGGCAAGCACATACTCTGAGTCGGTTATCCCTGCCATAGACGCGAGTACGATCGGGGTTTTGACAGGTCTGCCGTTTATTGATATGAATCTTGATGCTGCCGTCATGAATTCTATATTATATGGTTTTCACTCCTAATTACTATAATGGATTGAGGCAGGGCAAACGGTAGCCTCCCGACACGCGTTCAAGCGGGATGCATCTTCGAAAATCTTCGATCGATATCCCGGTGGATGTCTCGAAAAACTCGAGCACCGTCGTCCAAGGCATAAGATATGCCTCGTTCTTTGAACCCTGACCCCGGAACTCGACTGCTAAAAACCCGCGCCTGCCGGTGTACTTCACGAATCCGGAGATGTTGTCGACCTGATGCACGCCGTCCTTATCTTTGTGAAAATTGCTGGTGAAGTAGAGCCGTTTTCCGTTCAGGGATTTGCACTCGATCGCAAGATAATACACAGGATCCAGCGAATCGACGATGATATCCACATACTGGGTGTTGAAGTGAGACTGTTTGAGCCGGTAGGCAAACCCCTTCTTTTTGTTTTCGGTGAAGAACCGGTTCATGCAGAGAACCATCTCCCGCTCAAAGTCGTTACTCATCTGTTTTATGATTTTGTACTCAACAGTGATGAATCTGGCGACCGGATAAACGTCACAATTAATGTATGTCAGAGCAAATGTACAATCACATATCTCAAAGGAACATATTATGGGAAAGTACACGATTGTTCAGGCACGAGCCTTATCAGAAGCCGTATTCGAGATGTGGATCCATGCACCTCAGGTCGCACGCCATGCAAAGGCCGGCCAGTTTTGTATCATCCACGCCGATGGAGCGGGGGAACGGGTTCCTTTGACGATCTCCGGAACGAACGGAGACAATATCAGGATCGCTTTCATGGCTGTAGGAACGACAACGAAACTGCTTGCAACCCTGAAAACGGGCGATGAACTGCGTGACGTTGCAGGTCCTCTCGGAATGCCAAGCGATATCGCCGAGGGCGGCGAGACCGTTGTCATTGTCGGCGGAGGGGTCGGTGTCGCATGCACCCCGATCCTTGCGCAGGCGGCAAAAGACGCAGGAAACTATGTCATCGGCATAATCGGTGCGAGAAACCGCGATCTTCTCATCTTCGAGGATGACATGCGGGCGATCTGCAATGAACTCTATGTAACGACGGATGACGGCTCGTACGGGATCAAAGGATTTGCGAGCGGACCCTTAAAGGAGTTGTGCGAATCCGGAAGAAAGATCGACAAGGTCTGGATCATCGGTCCCGGCATGATGATGAAGGTCACAAGCGAAGTGACCCGTCCTTTCGGCATCAGGACCTATGTCTCCTTAAACCCGGTGATGGTGGACGGCACAGGAATGTGCGGGAGCTGCAGGGTCACGGTCGGCGGCGAGATGAAATTCGCCTGCGTTGACGGACCCGAGTTCGATGCGCACGAAGTCGACTGGAACGATCTGATGACCAGACAGAGGATGTACCTCTCAGAGGAGAAGCAGTCGATGGAGTATCATGAGGAACATCACGTCTGCCGCTGCAGAAAGGTGGAGTAAATGGACCGGAATCCAAACCTCAGGATCACCGACTTCAATGAAGTGGATCTCGGACTGTCCAGAGAAGAGGTCATTGCCGAGGCAAAACGGTGTATCCAGTGTAAAAAACCCAGATGCATCAGCGGATGTCCGGTCGGGATCGATATCCCGGCATTCATCCAGGCGATCGCTGATGAAAAATTCCAGGACGCAGCGGATATCATTAAGAAAGACAATATGCTCCCGGCCGTCTGCGGACGCGTCTGCCCGCAGGAGACCCAGTGTCAGGGCGAGTGTATCCTCGGCAAGAAGGATCTGCCGATCTCGATCGGCCAGCTCGAGCGGTTCGTCGCCGACTTCGAGCGAAAGAAGGGAGCAAAATGCCCGAAGTGTGCGCCTGCCACCGGCAAAAAAGTCGCGGTCGTCGGATCGGGACCGGCGGGTCTTGCCTGCGCCGCCGAGCTTGCACGCCGCGGTCATTCGGTCACGGTCTTTGAGTCCCTGCATGAGGCGGGAGGCGTGCTGATGTACGGTATCCCGGCATTCCGTATGCCTAAAGACATCGTCCAGTATGAGATCGATCAGGTGAAACGCCTCGGCGTCGTGATCAAAACGAACCATATCGTGGGCCGTTCGGTCTCGGTCGACGAGCTTTTGTCCTATGATGCCGTGTTCCTCGGGACCGGGGCCGGTCTCCCGTACTTTATGGGTATTCCCGGAGAGAATCTTCCGGGCGTCTACTCGGCAAACGAGTTCCTGACCCGCGTAAATCTGATGGGAGCCAACAAGTTCCCTGAAAACGATACGCCGGTAAAGGTCGGCAAAAAGGTCGTGGTCGTCGGCGGCGGGAACGTGGCGATGGATGCGGCGCGGGTCGCCCGGCGAATGGGCGCTGAAGTAACGCTCATGTACCGCAGAGGCGAAGCCGATATGCCGGCACGACTCGATGAGGTCCGGCATGCAAAAGAGGAGGGCATCATCTTCATGACGGCCACCAATCCGATCGCGATCCTTGGCGGGAACAACACCGTCTGCGGCGTTCAGGCCGTCAAAATGGAACTCGGCACGGCCGGAGACGACGGACGGTGTTCCTTCTACCCGATCGAAGGAAGCGAGTTTGCGGTCGAAGCGGATGTCGTGATCGAGGCGATCGGTCAGGGACCAAACCCGCTTCTCCTCCGGATGCTGCCCGAACTTACCAGAAACAGGAACGGCAGTGTCGCCGTGAACTGTCTTGGGGAAACGAGCATCCAGAAAGTCTACGCCGGCGGGGATGTCGCGACAGGAGCGGCCACCGTGATCCTCGCGATGGGGACTGCGAAAGAAGCTGCGGTCGCGATAGACCATATGCTGAAAAAATAACCAAAATACTCCTTTTTTCTGGGCATGGCAGGCGAATACCTTTTGGGTACTTCAGTTCAACAGTAATACTGCAGTCTTGTCAGAAAATACCGCCAAACAAAACGTTGCGCGCCTTTCGATATTCTCAAACGCCTTTCTCACGATAGCGAAGCTGATCACCGGCCTTAGTATCGGCTCGGTCAGTATAATCTCCGAGGCCATCCATTCGGGGATGGACCTGGCCGCCTCCTTTATCGCCTACTTCTCTGTCAGAAGATCCGCAATGCCTCCGGACACCGATCACGCGTTCGGTCACGGAAAATATGAAGACGCATCCGGCCTCATCGAAGCACTGCTCATCGTCCTTGCCGCCGGGATCATCATCTGGGAAGCGGTGAACAAACTGATCCACGGAGGGGATACCTTGTCTGCGGACCTGCTCTTCATCGGTATGATCGTGATGGGGATCTCCGCCTGCATGAACCTCTTCGTGTCGCAAAAACTCATGAAAGTCGCCAAAGAGACGGATTCCATCGCGCTTGAAAGCGATGCCTGGCATCTGCGGACCGATGTGTTCACCTCGGCCGGGGTCCTTGCCGGACTTATCCTGATACAAATAACCGGACTCACCTTCCTTGACTCGGTCATCGCCATCATTGTCGCCCTCCTGATCCTGCGGGAGGCGGCCTCCCTCATCAGACGGTCGTTTGGTGATCTGATGGATGAAAGCCTGGATGAAAAAGAGATGGAAAAAATCTGCGAGATCATCTGCAGGCATCAGAACGCCTATACCAATTATCACAGTCTCAAAACACGAAAGGCCGGACCCGACAAATTTATCGAGTTCCATCTCATGATGCCGCATGCGACCCCGCTTTCACAAGCCCACAAAGTTTTACAGGAGGTCGAGGATGAACTCAAAGCAGAGATACCCCGGATCACTGTGATCGTGCACCTTGACCCCTGCGACGGCCGGTGTAATCAGGAGACATGCACGTTTGTCTGCCGCAGAAAAACGTGAGACCCCGGTTCACCGCAGAAACATATGCAAAAATCTTCCTGCCGCACTTCTTTTCATCTCGATCGCGTGATACTGGCACATCTCATGGCAGCAGTAACACCGTATGCATTTACTATGATCGAAGCCCGCTTTCCGGTCTTTCATCACTGCCGCCCCGACCGGACAGATCCTCACGCACTGGCCGCAGCCGACGCATATATCCTTTTTTACAACAGGCGCCGGAGCATAATACTTCCCCATCGTCTGGAACCGGCGCAGAACGTTTCTTCTAAACCAGGTGTTCCTGGAAGGAGCGGTGTACGTCGACGGCAAAACAAAATCGGTCAGGGGAATCACCAGGTCCCCGGCCGTTACGACGCGGGCCGGATCCACAAGACCGCGGGCGGCGGCCGCGGCGGTCGTCTGGATCCGCAGAGGATCCATCGAGATAAGCTTCTGAGCGGTGACATCAAGAGCATACACCGACTTTGAAGCAAGAATATAGCCGACCCTCCTTGGCTCGCCGCCCATCGGCCCATTCCCTTCCATCCCGAAAACCGCGTCCATCACAACAAAATCAGGTTTGATCAGTTCGTTTAAGTCCACCAGCATCTCGGAAAAATCCGCAGGATCGGGAAACCGGGAATGGAACACCGGTTTGTCGAGGCCCGGCACCACCCCGAAGGTATTCTTGACCGCACCGGAAAATCTGGTGAAGATATGGGTCTTCAGTTTGCAGACCGAGATTATGACATCCGCCTCGCACGCAGGATCGATGACCGTGAAATGCTTCATCACCTTCCCTTCCGGATAGGAACGATCCTTTGATCCGGTCTCTGGGTCCATCGCGACCCCGAGATCGCCGGCCACCTGCGTGATCCCGCATTTCTGATACACGCGTTTCATCACGCGGGGCGTATATAATATTCCTGCCCCGGGACTGTCCGCGATCATAAGGATGCCGCCCGCGTCGATGATCAGTTTTCCGACCGCAAAGACGACCTCAGGATGCGTACTCACCGCTTTTTCGTATCCCGCATCCGAGAGGAGATTAGGTTTGAGCAGGACCTTTTTTCCTGCAAGGTCCGGGAGTCCGCCGGCTGCTTCAACTGCCCTTTCCACTGCCCGGCATACCTCTTCCCGGTCATATGAACTGCATTGTGCAGATCCGGTTATCTGGTTCATGGCTTATCAACTCTATTACACGGCAGCCGGGAAAAGAGTATTCAATGAGGTCAAAGCTCACTGATCTCTTCGAGAGGCACCCTTTTTCCGGTCTGCAGATAATACACCTTCTCCGCCATCCTGCAGGCATGATCCCCGCAGCGTTCCAGATACCGGTTCACCATATGGCAGGCGCTCCCAAACGGGATCGTCATCCGGCCTGATTCCATCGCCGCAACGAGTTCTTTATAGAGAGAGGCATACAGCGTATCGATCTCCTCCTCGATCTTCACACATCCGTGAAGAAGTGAAACATCCCCCGACTCGAACGCAGTATACACCGTATTCAAAATCGAGACCGCGGCTTCGCCTTCTCTGTGAAGGGCAGGCGGGATATCTGCCGGCCGGCTCGCAACGACAAGTTCGGTGATGTCCTTTGCATAGCGGCCGATCCGCTCAGAAGAGGTCACGATGTCCATGCAGCTTGAGATCAAACGCAGATCCTTTGCCATCGGCTGGTTCAGCGCTATCAAAAGGATGCCCCGTTCATTCAGGATCTCATACTGATTGTTCACATACTCCTTTTGCCGGATGATATCCGCGGCGATCATCAGATCCGTCGACTCAAACGCCATAAGCGAATTTTTCAGCAATGCAAGCGAAAAACGCCCATACCAGTTCACCTCGTTTTTATAGGCATCGAGTTCGAGGTGGAAGTAGTCGTTCATCCAAACCTCCCGGTGATGTAGCGTTCGGTCAGTTCCTCTTTCGGATTGGAAAAGATCGTTCCGGTCGTTCCGGTCTCGATCAGTTTTCCAAGGTACATGAACCCGGTCGTATCGCTGATCCGGGCAGCCTGCTGCATGTTGTGGGTCACAATTATCACCGTGTACTTCGTTTTGAGGTCCATGATCAGATTCTCGATCTTGGTCGTGGCAATCGGATCGAGAGCCGAACACGGCTCATCCATCAGGATCACGTCAGGATTCACGGCCAGCGTCCGGGCGATACAGAGTCTCTGCTGCTGACCGCCAGAGAGGCCGAGAGCCGATTCGTGCAGACGGTCCTTCACCTCATCCCAAAGGACCGCTCCTTTGAGACTGTTCTCGACGATATTGTCGAGGGTCTTCGCATCCTTCGTTCCGTGAGCACGCGGACCGTAGGCGATGTTGTCGTAGATGGATTTTGGAAACGGGTTCGGCCGCTGGAAGACCATGCCGATCTTGCGGCGCAGAAGGACCGGATCGCTGTTCATGATCTCCTCGCCGCGGTAGAGTATCTCGCCTGTCACTTTGCAGTCGGCGATCAGATCGTTCATCCGGTTCATACACCGGAGAAGGGTCGACTTTCCGCACCCGGACGGGCCGATCAGCGCGGTAACGGATTTTTCCTCGAACGGCAGATCGATGTCGTAGAGGACCTGTTTGGATCCGTAGGAGAGGTTCAGGTTTCTGGTTGATAAGATAGGTGTCATGGTCAGATCAGTTTTTTTCGAAAGTGCGTGCGCAGAAGGATCGCGCCGAGATAGATCAGCAGGACCAGGCAGATGAGAACGACCGCCGTTCCATACTGCTGGGTCTGTGCTCCCGGCACGCTGGTCGAGAGAACATACAGATGGAAAGGAAGCGCCATCACCGGCTCAAAAAGGTCCGGGCTGATGAACCGTTTGGAGAAGACCACCGCGGTGAACATGATCGGGGCGGTCTCTCCGGCGGCCCTCCCGATCGAAAGGATCGTGCCGGTCAGAATACCGGGCGCAGCGGAAGGGAGGACGACGTTTTTTATCGTCTGCCACCTGGTCGCCCCAAGACCGAACGATGCCTCACGAAGCGAGGGGGAAACGGACCTGAGCGCTTCTTCGGTCGTTTTGATTATCGTCGGCAGAATCATCAGGGCAAGACAGATCATACCGGCTAGGAGACAGACCCCCCATCCAAGGAAGATCACAAGAAAGGCAAACCCGAAGACGCCGAACACGATCGAAGGCGTGCCGGCGAGCAGATCGTTTCCGGTCCGCAAAAGCCGGGTCAGGAACGTACCCGCCGAATACTCATTCAGATAGACCGCGGCCCCGATCCCTACCGGCAGGGCGAGAAGGATCGCGCCGCCGACAAGCTGAAGGGTCCCGACGATCGCCGGAAAGATCCCGCCCTCACGGCCGAGATCCCGGGGGGCTGTCGTCAGAAACTCCCATGATATCGCCGGAAGGCCGTGTATGAAGATGTCGGCGAGAATGATGATCAGCGTGGCGACAACGAGCGCCGTTCCTGCATAGATCACGCCAAACGCCGCACGTTCCGCAACTTTATGGGACACACGGTCCCGCAGAAGGAAAAAGCCGGCGAATACCGCGGCCGCGAGAAGAGTCGGGCCGATCCCGAGGATCACGATGCCGGCCGTGAAGGCGATCAGCATGCCGCATATTATCAGGATCCGCCGGGCCGCTGCCGGCATCGAAACCAGCGGTCTGCCTGTTTTGATCCGTTTTGTGATCCAGACCGATATCAGGTTCACCCCGAGCGTGATCGCGAGCAGGACCGCGGCGACCCCGAAGAGGGCATAATAATGCATCGACCCGGACGCGACCTCAGCGAGTTCTATACCAAGGGTCGCGGTCAGCGTTCGGACCGGGGAGAGCACGTCCCAGATCGGGGACGGGATAACCGCCGCATTTCCTGCGACCATCATCACGGCCATCGTTTCGCCGATTGCCCGGCCCATACCGAGGATCACCGCCGCCGATATGCCGGACGCCGCCGCCGGAACAAGCACGCGGGAGATGGTCTGCCATTTCGTCGCCCCGAGACCTAGAGACGCCTCGTTATAATCCTTCGGGACCGCAAAAAGAGCATCCTCCGAGACCGAAACGATCGTCGGAAGCGCCATGATCCCTAGAAGAATGGAGGCAGCGAGCCAGGAAAAACCGCTCGGCATATCCAGGGTCTGCTGAAGAAAACTGCAGAGAACGATCATCCCGAAAAATCCGTATACGACTGACGGGATCCCCGCAAGAAGTTCGATCGCGGGTTTCACGATATCGCGGAGTTTTGGCGGAGCCAGATACGCAAGAAACACCGCTGCCATCAGACCAAGCGGGACGGCAAACACCATCGCGCCAAAGGTGACAAGCAGGGTGTCGATCAGAAGAGCGGCGATCCCGAACGAAGGAGTGCTCCCGGTCGGGTTCCAGTCGGTGTTGAAGAAAAATCCGACAATACCTGTTTCAAAAAAAATCGGGAGTGAGGTCAAAAGAAGGTATCCGAGAATGAACACCACCGATGAGGCGGCGATCAGAGCGGCTGCCAGCCATACTGACCGGATACCTTTCTCTCTCCATCCCGTTGTCAGCTGTGCGGTCATACGGTTACAGGAACAAATCCGTTGTCTGCGATGATCTTCTGACCTTCGGGCGATAGGATGAATGAAAGGAACTTCTTTGCAAGTCCGTCCGGTTCACCGTTCGTGATCATCAGAAGCGGGCGGTTAATCGTATAACTGCCGTTGATCACGTTATCGACCGTTGCCTGCACGCCGGAAATCGAGAAGGCTTTTACCGTCTGATCGACATATTCCAGGGAGACATAGCCGATCGCGCCCGGGGTCTGGGCGACTGCCTTCTGCACAGCGCCGTTGGAGCTGTACTCCTGCATCGTCTTTGCCGCATCCTCCTTTTTCAGCACGAACTCGGTGAAGAACTCGCGGGTGCCCGAAGCACTGTCGCGGCCGATCAGAACGATCGAAAGATCCTTGCCGCCGACCTCTTTCCAGTTGGTGATCTTCCCCTGATAGATGTCTTTGATCTGTGCTGTTGTCAGGTCTGAGACGGTGTTTGACGGGTGGGCGATAACCGCAATACCGTCTCTCCCGATAACATACTCTTTCAGGCTGCTTCCCTCTTTTTCCGAGGACTTCAGATCGCGTGACAGCATGCCGATGTCAGCAGTTCCTTCCTTTGCAGCGGTCACGCCAACGCCTGATCCGCCGCCGCTGATCTGGATGTCGGCCGTCGTGTGCTCATCCATATAGACATCGGCAACGATCTGGGCAACCGGCAGGACGGTCGTTGATCCGGCTAAGGTGATGGTCTCGGGTTCTTCTCCCTGGCTCACACAGCCGGAAGCAAATACAAGGAACACAGCAAAAAGAAGGGCTGCGGCTCCAACAATACTCATGGTTTTTCTTTTCATAACCATAATCGGATTGAAGATTGGCAGATATAGTGATATTCGACATAGATTGAGTAAATCATGATGTGACTATATCCCCCCATGATTTCTATCGGACTATGATATCTCTATAGTTTTTCACAGAGATTAAATACCGGGCAGGTAAATATGTAATGAATGGAAATCCGGAAAGTTCAGATGACCGGCGGGTCATCGTATGTGCTGTCTCTCCCGAAAGCGTGGATACGTGAGAGAAATATTCAGAAAAACGATCCCCTCGGCGTGGTGTCCCAGGCCGACGGGACGCTCCTGATCACCCCGAATCTGCACAATGACAGCACTGCCCGGACAAAAGAGTTCGGACTCAAGGATTATCCCGACCCGACAACGCTTCTGCGTTCACTGATCGGCGCATACATCGCCGGATACACAACGATAAAGATAACATCCGCCGGCAGGATCCCGCCTAAAGTCCGGATGGTCGTTCGCAAGTTCACTCAGATGACGATCGGCCAGGAGGTCTCCGAGGAGACGGACAACAGTATCGTTCTCAAAGATATCCTCAATCCGACGGAGATGCCGTTTGAAAACACCATCCGCCGGATGTATGTGATCGTCAAAGGCATGCATGAGGACGCCCTCAACGCCCTCGAGCAGGGAAGACGCGATCTCGCCGAAGACGTCGTCGCCAGAGACACGGATGTCGACCGTCTTCACTGGCTGGTCCACCGGCAGTTTTCCCTGATCGTGGAAAATCCGTCCCTTTCTCTGAAGATGGGGATCACTCCCGCGATCGCCGCGACCTATTACCAGATCTCAAGAATAATCGAACGTGTCGGCGATCACACGGTCCTGATCGCCGAAGCGGCAGAGATCCTCATCGACAAAGGGGTCGACCGTATGCTGGTTGTGAAGCTGACGGAACTCAGTGAGTTTTCACTCGATATCTTCAATAAAAGCATCCAGGCCATCTACTCAGGCAGTATTCCCGGAGCAAATAAGATCATCACCGAAGTCGAGGAGATGGGACCGAAGTATCACGGCCTTGCTGATTCGATCCGCAAGATGCGGGTCCCCGAGGCGGTCGCCGTGACCCAGATAACGCAGAGTCTTCACCGGATCACGGAGTACAGCTCAGATATCGCCGAGATCCTGATCAACCGCATGGTGTCCCAGTAATTATGCTCGTCTCCGGTCTTCGGACCCGGTTTCGGGAAGAGGGGATCACCCCTTCGCTTGTTTTGGATTTTCAGCAGCATGTGATGGAGTTTTATGCGGCGAAGGGCCGGCATGATATGGAGTGGCGGCACACGGATGATCCGTATAAGATCCTGGTCTCCGAGATCATGCTCCAGCAGACCCAGGTCCCGCGGGTCGCGGTGATCTATCCGAAGTTCATCGAGAAGTTTCCTGATATCTTCGCTCTCGCAAAGGCGGATCATGCGGATCTTCTCACGGCATGGCAGGGGATGGGGTACAACCGCCGGGCTTTGAATCTGCAGAAACTTGCCCGCGTTATCGCTGACGAATACGGCGGGAAGATCCCAAACGATCCGGCGGTCCTGCTGACCCTGCCGGGGATCGGGCCTGCCACTTCCTGTTCGATCGCGGCGTTCGCGTTCGACCGGCCGGTCGTGTTCATCGAGACGAATATCAGAAGAGTGTTCATCCATTATTTTTTCGAAGAGGACCAGGCAGTCGATGACCGCGAGCTTTTGCCCCTTGTCTCGGCCATGCTTCCGGCAAACTCCCGGGAGTGGTACTGGGCGCTGATGGATCTTGGAACAGCGCTGAAATCAGCGGTGAAAAATCCGAATCAGCGGAGCCGTCAGTATACTAAACAGAAGAGTTTCGAGGGGTCCGACCGGCAGATCCGGGGCGGGGTGCTGAAACGGATGCTTGATCAGAAAAGCGGGATGCCGGAGTTGTTTGCAGAAGAGATGGACGAGGATCCGGAGCGTGTCCGCCGGATAATGGATGCTATGGCCGGCGAAGGTTTTTTTGTCAGGGAAGAGGGGGAGATCTACCGGCTGAAGACCGGCCGGTGATCCCTGATCCTGATTTTTTACAGTGCACAAAACGGCGCGAGTTTTCGGATGAGGTTTTCCACCTGGACGGCCGCAAGACCGGCGTAGGTCTCGGGCTGGAGGAGTTTTTTGATCTCATCGGCGGAGACATACGCAGTGACTTCCGGTTTATCCGCAAGAAGGCCGGCGAGCGGTATTTTTGCGGCGAGGGCTTCCATACTTGCTTCGCGGATGATCTCGTGGGCTTCCTGGCGCTTCATTCCGCGTTTGGTGAGTTCGATCATCACGGATTCCGCGAGATTGATCCCGTGGAGGTAGCGAAGATTGCGGCTTACTGCTTCGGTGTTGATCGTCAGGTTTTCCACGACCCCGGTCATGACATGAAGACAGTGGTCGCAGAGGATGCTTGTCTCGGGAAAGGTGATCCGCTCGGCGGATGAGTTGGTGAGGTCCCTTTCATCCCAGAGGGTGTTGTTCTGGAGGGCGGGTTCGACCATGCCGCGGACGATGCGGGCAAGACCGCAGACCTGTTCGCTTTTGATGGGGTTTCTTTTGTGGGGCATGGTGGATGAGCCGACCTGTTTTCTGGAGAAGTGTTCTTCGACTTCGCCGATCTCGGTTCTCTGGAGGGATCTGACTTCGATGCCGATCTTGTCCAGGGTGGTCGCGATGTTGGCGAGGAGGAAGATGTACTCGGCGTATCTGTCGCGGGAAATGACCTGGGAGGAGACGTCGACTGAGCCGATCCCAAGATACTTCATCATCTCGGCCTGTACTTCGATGCCGTGTTCGCCCATCGCCGCCATGGTTCCGACAGCGCCGGTCATCTGGCCGACGACGATCCGGGACCGGCTTTCCCGGAGCCGCTGGAGGTGCCGGGAGACTTCGGATGCCCAGATGGCGAACCGCAGTCCGTAGGTGGTAGGAACGCCGTGCTGACCATGGGTCCGGGCTATGCAGATGAGATTTTTGGTTTCCCCTGCGCGTTTCAACAGCACGCTCATCAGGGTGGCAAGTTTCTTTTCGAGCAGGTCAGAGGCTTCTTTGAGCTGGAGGCCGGTCGCGGTGTCGAGGATGTCGTTGGAGGTGGCGCCGTAATGGATCCAGCGTCCGGCATCCCCGCAGACTTCGGCGATGGCCCGGGTGATGGCCATAGTGTCGTGGCTGATCTCTGCTTCTATTTCTTTTGCACGGATGCGTGAGGCGGATCCGGCGTTTTTTTCGATGACCGCGGCATCTTCAGCGGGGATCATGCCTACGATGCTTTGGGCATGGGCAAGGGCGACCTCGGCCCGGACGATGCAGGCAAACCGGTTGTCCTCACTCCATACACGTTTCATTTCGGGAGTTCCGTACCGGAAGTCTATCGGATGTATTGCCATAGTTGATGTAGTATTGGTTTTCTTTGGTTATGAGTTTGTGTGGCGGATCGACGGCGCAGCCGGCGATCTTAGCTGAGGCGGGGACCTTTAGGTCCCTTAGCGAAGCAAGTCGATAGACTTGCGACCAAATCTTTGATTTGCGAGTTTTCTCGCAGACCAGAGGTGAACGCACCTCTGCCGGCGAATTTTCTTTTCGTTAACACCTCTTTTTGTGAAATCAATATAATATGAAACAACAGAAAAACCCGCATGCTGGTGAGCGAAGCGAAATGGAGAGCAAACTGAAAGTTTGCGACGGGTTTTTTCTCATGTGTCGACACCCAACCTTACCCTTCCTGAGTTGGATTAAGGATAAAACCGCGTAACTACTCTAAAAGAAAAAAAAGATTTATTCCATGTGGAGTGCGCTTTCCGGGCACTCATCCACACAGGTTTCACAGTCGACACATTCATCTGCGTTGATGACTGCTTTTTCATCGACAATTTCGATTGCTGCTGACGGGCAGATGTCCACACAGGTCGCGCATCCGGTACATTTTTCTTTATTTACTACTGCTGGCATGTTTGAATTTACCTCGTATAATTACCATATCTCTTATTCGAAGGGGAAATACATTTCGAGTTGCCGGGCATTAGAGCCCGAGGACCTCTTTCATAGTGTATAAACCAGGCGCCGCTGTCGGAGCCCATGCCGCAGCACGGATGGCCCCTCGTGCGAATACTGCCCTGTCATAGGCACGATGGCTCAGCTCGATCGTCTCATAATTCTGATGGAACTGGACCGTGTGGTCCCCGACCACATCCCCGCCGCGGATCACATGCACGCCGATCTCGTTTTTCCGCTCGGTCATACCCTCGCGTCCGTACATCTCCTCGCGTTTGCCGACCTCCTCCTGGATCACCTTCAGGATCGTCTTCGCCGTTCCGCTTGGAGCGTCCTTCTTATGCCGGTGGTGCGCCTCGATCACCTCGATATCGTAATCGCCCAGGCGGGAAGCCGCATCGCGGACAAGTTCCCAGAAAATGTTCACGCCGACACTGAAGTTCGTCGTTTTAACGACCGGGACATTCTTTATCGCGTCAAGCAGTTCTGCATCCTGCTCCGGCGTGAAACCCGTCGTGCCGATCACTAACGCCACGCCTTTTTTCGCCGCGATCTTTGCATTGACCATCGTCGCGGCTGCAATGGTGAAATCGATCATCACATCAGGTCTGATCTGATCGATGAATGCGGCAAGATTCTCGGAGGAAACAACCGGCTTTCCAAGCACCGTCCCTTCCCGGATATCCACGCCGCCGACAAACTCCAGATCCGGGTTCTCGATGACCATGTTTGCGATCATGGTCCCCATTCTGCCGAATGCCCCGCAGATGATGACCTTAGTCATACCGGGAAAGCACCTCGCGAAGTACTGCTGAATTTGCCTCGCCAAGTGAATCCAGGGGGAGACGGACGTTGCCTGACTTGATAAGACCGCGGATCTCTGCCGCACGCTTGACCGGTACCGGGTTCACTTCCATGAAAAGAGCCTTCGAAAGATCCATGAGCTCATAATGCTTCTGCATTGCTGACTTCACGTCAGAGCGCTTGAACATCTCATACATCTCGACCATGCGCTTTGGTTCGATGTTGGCCGTGACCGAGATACATCCGTGACCGCCGACCGAAAGCACCGGAAGCGTCAGGGAGTCGTCACCTGAGGTGAGGATGAACGGATAATCGCGTTCAAGATCCTTGGTCCCCTGGATGATCGCCATCATCTGATCAAGATTTCCGCTTGCTTCCTTTACCGCGACGATATTTGGAATGGTCTTGACCATCTCAATGATCAGATCGGCGGGCAGGTTCTGACCCGTCCGTCCGGGGATGTTGTACACAATCACCGGCAGACCGATATCTGCGACCTTTCGATAATGCTTCAGCAGGCCGGATCTGTTCGGCTTGTTGTAATACGGGCTGATAAGAAGTACGCCGTCTGCGCCGGACATCTTGGCAGCGCGGGTCATCAGAAGAGCTTCCTCAGTGTTGTTGGACCCGGTTCCTGCGATGGCAGGAATACGGTTGCCGGCTGCAGAAACGGTTTCCTCAATGACACGGATATGCTCGGCATGTGTCATCGTTGCCGATTCACCGGTCGAACCGCATGCAAGCAGCCCGTGAACACCTCCGCGGATGACATGCTCGATGCAGTTTCTCAAACCGTCAATGTCGAGCGACTGGGACGCATCTTCATTGAACGGTGTGATGAGTGCAGGAATTACACCTTCAAACATAGTACATTACCTTTTGGTTGAACGAGATGATGTATTTTGCGCAGTCCGGACATCCGGATCAGGGAGAAGCCGGCCGATCGCGTATTCGTCTGCACGAAAACATATCTTGTTGAACGGTCAAAGTATCATGAATGGAAGATGTCTATATTGCCCGTGCCGGAGCGCAGTCAAAGAGCAGAAACACCGGGAATAAGATAAAAGCTCTCTGCACGGCCGCCGGCCTTGCAAATATGGTGAACCCGGGAGATCTGACCGCGGTCAAAGTCCACTTCGGTGAAGAGGGAAACGACGCGTTTGTAAACCCGATCCATGTCGCTTCGGTCGTAAAAGAGATCGAAGCGATCGGAGCAGGCCCTTTTCTGACCGATACCAACACTCTCTATCTCGGCGGCAGGAGAAACGCCGTCGATCATGCAAAGACCGCGGCGCTCCACGGATTCTGCTATCCGGTCTTCGACTGCCCGGTCATCATCGCCGACGGACTCCGCGGACAGAGCTTCACGCCCGTAGATGTCTACGGAAAACATTTTGACTCAGTCAAGATCGCCTCCGATATCGTCTCTGCAGACAGTATGGTCGTCGTGTCCCACTTCAAAGGCCATGAGGCCGCGGGATTTGGGGGAGCATTGAAAAATCTCGGGATGGGCTGCGCCTCAAACGAGGGAAAACGCGAGCAGCACACCACACGGCCAATGGTCCTCGAGGACCGGTGCATCCTCTGCGGAGCCTGTATGAATGCCTGCCCGGAATTTTGCATCAGCGTTGCAGGCAGTTCGATTTCCATCGATCTTGAGCACTGTATCGGCTGTCTGATGTGCATGAACACCTGTCCGGAACATGCGATCGACCTCGACTGGCAGGATGACGGGGTCGTATTCGTCGAGCGGATGATCGAGTATGCCTCCGGAGCTGTTGGAAATAAGACCGGCAAGGCGTTTTACATCAACTTCTTAACCAACATCACCCCGCATTGTGACTGTACGCCGTGGAACGACATCCCGTTCGTTCCGGATATAGGGATCCTTGCCTCGATCGATCCGGTCGCTTTGGACAAGGCCTGTTATGACCTCGTGAACGCCGAAGAGGGCGTGTTCGGCAGCCTTCTCCCTGATCATCACCGACCGGGCGAGGAGAAGTTCACCCGGGTCTGGCCGGGAACCAGCCCGGAGCTGCAGATCTCGTATG